>DATNLE010000231.1:0-1149 GCA_035603035.1 Candidatus Acidiferrales bacterium
CAGCGCTTGCGCCTGTTCCTCCGTGATCTTTCTAGGATCGCTGAGCTGAGCAAGCATGCCTTTGTAGCGATCGAGATCCTTGATGGTGTCCTCATCGGCGAGGGCAAGGAGGACCTGGTCGCGTCCCTCTTCGGACTTCCCGATCTTCCAAAACTTCGCGCGCGGCGATGCTTGAGCGAGCGCTTCGTAGTAGCGATTGATATCCTTCGAATAAGTCAGCTCGCCAGGAGTGCCCGGGATTCGCCCGAAGAACTTCAATGGCGACGGGACTGAATCGGACGCAGGCATGTGATCCACCAATTCGGTGGTAATGCGTGAGTCCTGCAAATATTCCTTGATGAGCTTCGTGTATTCGTCATCGAGTTTCTGCGGAGCGGCGGTGGCCTGTGCAGGCGACGCCGCTTCCGCCGAGGCATTCCTTGGCGCGGTTACCGAAAAAAAGGCAAGAAAGAACGTGAGCGCCAAAAGGAATCGCTTCATAAAACCTCTCGTTGGGAAAAATCAATTCTTCAGATCGAGTCGTTCTTCTAATGTCTCGGCAGCGCGGCAGATTGTAAGGATCGCTTGAGCCGGGTTCAAACGCAACGTTGCCATTCGAAAAGATCGGCAAGCGGGTAGGGCACCTAGGCAATACCCTTATGGTACGAGTCGGACGCGCCCTGTCTGTCTGTGGGGATGACGTCGCCGTTACATCGGTAACGGAGGGCGGCGATACTCATTTCAAAAGCAATTCCGAACGCAGCCTCGGGAATGGGCGCGCAACATCCTCTGATCACACTTGCTCTCGACACAACGACCGATGAATCCAGCGGGACGCTGTGTATTCAGTAACATTCAGAGGAGAGAACGGAAATGAAAAAGCCATTGAAACTCTACGGATTGGTGCCGGTCGTGATCCTGGGCGGCGCCCTGGCCGGATGCGCAACTTTTGGGAAGCAGGCAAGCGATTCTGCGGGCGACGCGAAAGTGACGGCCAATGTACAGACAGCCATCGATCAGCATCCCGGGCTGGCGATGCCCGATTCAATACAGGTGCAAACGATCGACCAGGTCGTGTACTTAAACGGCATCGTGTCGGAGGGCCTGCAGAGCCGGGAGGCCGAGGTGGTCGCTCAACAGACGCCGGGTGTGGTGCGGGTCGTGAACCAG
>DATNLE010000241.1:0-1621 GCA_035603035.1 Candidatus Acidiferrales bacterium
CAGCGCTTCGCCATTCGTGAGGGTGGCAAGACGGTCGGTGCCGGCGTGGTATTGAGGATCTTTATGTAGACAGCGGGTGAAGGTGGAGGCCTTCACCCGCCCCTCTTCGTCTGGCCGGGCGGGACTGTCAGAAATTTTGTGTGCTGAGCCCAGTTGATTTAACGATTGACCTCGAACCGATCGCCGAACACCACGGCAAATTGCGTCTTTGCCGCACTCCATTCGCGAGCAGGCATCTTCCACTTTTGGGTGATCTCGCGCAATTGTAGCCAGATCAGTTTCATCGCTGCCTCATCGCTCGGGAAATGACCGCGGCTGCGCACCGAGCGGCGCAACTTTGCGTTCAGGCTCTCAATAGCATTTGTGGTGTAAATCATTCTCCTGACCTCAGGCGGATAGGCAAAGAAGGGAATGACATGCGTCCAGTGCCGGCGCCACAAGGCTGTGATCGCCGCGAAGCGTTTGCCCCAGGGTCCTTCTTCGAAGTCCGTCAGCGCCAGCGCCGCGGCCTCTGCATCGGCGGCGCGGTAGACGGTTTTTAGCTCCCTGGCGACCGGTTTACGGTCCTTCCAGGAGCAAAAATCCAGGGAATTACGGATCAAATGCACGATGCAGGTCTGGATCTGAGTCTGCGGAAATACTGAGTTGATCGCCTCCGGAAAACCCTTCAATCCATCGATAATGGCGATCAGAATGTCGTTTACGCCGCGGTTCTTGATCTCACTCATCACCCGCAGCCAGAACTTTGCTCCCTCCGTCTGCTCGATCCAAATCCCTAAGACGTCTTTGCGTCCCTCGGGACTTACCCCGATCGCCAGGTACACAGCTTTGTTGCGCACCGTGCCCTCATCGCGCATCTTCACCCGCAACGCATCGAAGAACACCAGCGCATAGGAGGGATCCAACGGCCGGTTCTGCCAGCGGCCGACTTCCTCGAGCACCGCATCGGTCACCGTTGAGATCAGCTGCGGGGAGGCCTCAATGCCGTACAGCTCACGAAGGTGCCCCTGGATCTCCCGCACGCTCATGCCGCGTGCGTACATCGAGATGATCTTCTCATCGAAGCCCGGGAATCGTCGTTGGTACTTCGCTATCAGCTGCGGCTCGAAGCTGCCCTGGCGATCCCGCGGAATCGACAGCTCGATCGCTTCGTTCTCCGTCAGCACCGTCTTCTTGCTGTAGCCATTGCGGTGATTAGCCGGCTTCTCGCCCTCTGCAACCTCACCCTGCGTCGAATCTGAGAGGTGATGGTCCATCTCAGCGTTCAGAACCCGCTCAGCAAAAGCCTTCTTTAGCTCGCCAAGCAATCCATCCGAAGAAAACAACGTCTTCGGATCCTTATCCTTCAGCAGCTCGTCTAAAATCTCTTTCTTGATCGCCATACTCTCGCTCCTTTGCAAAGTATGGCTCAAACACACAAAAAATCAGATACTCCCGGCCGGGCCGTTCGAGCTCTCCATGCACTCACGCGTTCTGCCCAACGCTAGCCGACCTTAGCCTTCAACCGTTCCGACAGCCTCGCCCGATCTACTACGACGCGCTCATGGGTACCGACTCCAATCTCCTCGTCCCCATCGGTCGCCCGCACCGCAAACTCGATGCGCCGTCCCTGAACATGGGT
>DATNLE010000245.1:0-3895 GCA_035603035.1 Candidatus Acidiferrales bacterium
TCGAAGCCGAAGCCACGGCCAAAACCCCAGCCTCCCCACGGGCGACCCCAGCCCCACCAGGGGCCGGCGCCGATAAACACTCCACCAGAGAACCAATCAGGCCCATAGTAGCCGTAAGGCGCACAAGCGTAGGGCGCATAGCCGTAGTAGCCGTACTCGCACACCGGCGGACCGCCCACATAGCCCGGCCCAATCCCCACCCCCACACTCACCTGCGCTTGTGAGTAGGCCAGTGGAACCATCAGAACACTTACCAGAGCCAAATATTTTATGTACCGCATGGTGAATCCCCCTTGTCTCAGATCCGCCCTTCCCACCCTGAACTACCGGATCTCAGGTCTCCTGATCTTTCTCCAGAAGCACCTATCTATTTGAACTCACCACTCACGGAAAAGTTGCAGGTTCCACAGTGGCTTATTTCGGCCACCCCGCCTGAATTCAACCACTTACAGACCATCGGGCGTCTAGGCTTCGAGCAATACTTCGCTCGGCTCGTACTCCACGATGTAGCCCGCTACCGCGCTTGCGGCAACGGTCAGCGGCGAGGCCAAGTACATCTGTCCTGGACCGCTGCGACCGGGGAAGTTGCGGTTCTGCGCGCTGATCACCACTTGATCCGCACGAGTCGAAACTCCGGGTCCGGCGTTGATGCAGGCTCCGCAACTCGGCTCGATCACGTGTGCGCCGGCCTTCTGAAACACCTCCAGGTAGCCTTTGCGAATGCAGTACTCGCGCGTTTCCTGCGATCCAAACTGAATGTAGAATTTCACCGAGTCAGCCACGCGCTTGCCCTGCTTCAGCGCATCGGCCAATACAGCAGCGTACATATCCATGTCTTCGTTCTTGCCGGCGGTGCAGGTTCCTCCATAGGCAATTTCGATCGGCACAGGCGTGTTGAGCTCGCGCACATACTTCCCGTTGCCGGGGTCGCCCGGGGTCGCGACCATCGGTCGAATCTCGGAGGCGTCGAGCTCGATCACATGCGCGTACCTGGCATCAGGATCGCTGAACAAGCCCTCGATCATAGCCTGGGCTTTTGCGCGATCCATACCGCGTCTCTCAACCAGGAAATCAACCGCTTTTTTGTCGGGCGCGACGATGCCGGTGAATCCACCGATCTCGGCCGCCATGTTGGTCATGGTAGCGCGCTCGTCAACGCTGAGCCCTTCAATCGCTTCGCCCGCATACTCCATCACTTTGGCGAGTGCCTTGCCGGTGCGCACATAATCGAGGCTCAGAATTTTCAGAATGAAATCCTTCGCCGTGACATTCGCATGGCGCTGGCCTCGAATTACGATCCTCACCGACTCTGGCACCTTGACGCGGACATCTTTCGTGATCCAGCTGTTGAACACGTCAGTGGTTCCGATGCCGAAAGCGACGCAGCCAATTGCGCCGACATGAGGAGTATGCGAGTCCGAGCCTATGTTAAGTTGTCCTGGCAGCGCGTAGCTCTCAAGCACGATCGAGTGGCAGATGCCTTCCGAACCCTTGCGGTCTTTCAACTCCCCATGGAGCTTGATTCCCTGCTTAACGGCGAAGTCCTGCTGTTTCAGTTTCAGCTGGGTCGCAAGATCGAGCAATCCGAGCTTCTTTTTCTCCTCCGAAATTACCTCATCGAGAAACGTCAGATGGTCACGGAAAAAGATGATGCTTGAGGCATCGTTTACCCTGGCGTCTTTGCCGACGTAGCGTTCGAAAAAAATGGCAGCCATCGGCGTCACGTACTCATGGCTGAAGCGCAAGTCGGCTTGTGCGAATCCGGTGTCCCCCGGCTTTACACTGGCGACGCCAATTCCTCCCTTTTCGTTCACCATGTGGTTCGCAAAGATTTTTTCCGCCACCGTCATGGGCGGCCTCGTGGATCTGCGACCATCTCCGTTCATTTCCAATTTCATCTCACTCTTGATCGGCGGCAGAAACACCTTCTTCTGCATGCGGGCCACGTTGAATGGAAAAAGGCCACCGTATTCGATGACCTGGCGCGTAATTTCATCCTCGCCCGCCGTGAACTCGCTCAGCGGAATTTCTTCTCCGCCGCGAATCCGATCAATCAAGGAAAAATTCGTCGAGGTCAGCACTCCAAGATTCTGGCAATTCTGCTTGTAGATACGCTCGATGTTTTCGGCAATCACGACGCGGATTCCCGCACACATTTCCGCATAAGGCGACTGTTCCCGACTCGATCCTTTGCCGCGTCGTTTACCGCTGACGGCACAGACAAAACCGCCACGCTTCACGTCACCCCGCCCGATGGGCGTGGAGCTGCCACACTTCAGTCCGAGGTAGGGAATCTCGCCCAGCGTCTCGTCGAAGTAGAAGCAGTAGTGCGCCGGAGTGATCTCGTCGGTAGAGATGTCATCGCGAAGCTTAGGATTGGCCGCGGGATTTTTCGTATCCCATGGCAAATCTTCACCCCCAAGTTGCCGCCTGATGAGGTCAGGATCTTCCGTTAAAAAAAGAATGCGTCCCTGTAGCCGGACCTGGTCCGGCCGTTTTTCGATTTTGCGTTCTAGAAGAGAGTTGATCACGTTCAGCCTGTGGGATCCGAAATTCAGGGACAGGCAGTAGCGGCTACCCGCTCCCGGACTATTGTAGCGCGATTGCGGATAGCGGATGGCAGATCAAGATTAAGCAAGTTGCGGCAAGCTTATCTCTTATACTCGCGCGGATCCGGCAGAGATTCCATGCCCCTTCCCGCGAAAATTTCTTGGAACTCGGCGAGCAATGCGTCATGCAACAGGCCATTGGAGGCAACGGTCTCACGGCTATTGAGTTCAAACGGTGAACCGTCGAAGCGCGTCACTTTGCCGCCAGCCTCCTCAACGATCAGCACACCCGCTGCGGTGTCCCAGGGATTAAGATTGAACTCCCAGAAGCCGTCATAGCGCCCGGAAGCGACGTTGCACAAGTCGAGCGCCGCCGACCCCGCACGGCGCACCCCATGCGTGTGCAGCGTGATCTGGTGATAGAAAAAAATATTTGGATTTTTATGTCGCTTGTGGCTGGGAAAGCCGGTGGCCAGCAGGCTTTCCTTCAGCGCAGGGGTTTTCGAGACGTGAATCGCCTCACCATTCAGCCGTGCACCTCTTCCCTGCTCTGCGGTAAACAATTCGTCGCGAGTGGGATCGTAGATCACCGCAGCAATGCGGCTTGCCCGTTGTCCGGCTGACCGCTGATCCAGCTCCTGATACTCCAGCCCCATCGAGACGCAGAAAACCGGATATCCGTGCGCGAAGTTGGTCGTGCCATCGAGCGGATCGACGTACCAGCGATAGTCGCTGCCCCGGTCGCTCAGCCCCTGCTCTTCGCCAAGGACGTCGTGGGTGGGCCACTGCGCGCGTATCCGATCGCGAATCAGTGCCTCGGCAGCCCGGTCCGCAGCCGTGACCAGATCGGCCTCGCCCTTGTACTCAATTTTTAGGTGCTGGTGAAAGTAGTGCATCAGCAGCGCGCCCGCCTCGCGCGCGATCTCGGACATGGCGGGAATGAAACTGTCGTTGTTGGACGGCATAGTCGGCTTCGGACTTCGGACTTCGGGCCTCTGGGTTTGGTTTTGAACAATTAGTACCGAAACCAAGGTTCTATGCGAGCCGAAGCCGGAATGCCGCAGCCCCGTTCACCGCTTGGAGCCGCCATCTTCAGCTATGTACATAATCTCGTGCTTGAAAATGAACAGGTTGGGTACACCTTCGCGCGTCAGCCGAATCATGTGCTTATCGTAATATTCAATCCACCCGCTGACGGTCTGCCCATCCATCAGTTTGACGCTTACCTGCTTCTGCCTTTCTCCGAGAGCTTTGAGGAAGCTAGCCTCCTCGAAAGTCTCTTCCGGCGGCGGCGTCCGCCCGCGCTTAGCAGTATTAGGACTTCCTTGCGCACGGAGGGGCATGCT
>DATNLE010000253.1:0-1036 GCA_035603035.1 Candidatus Acidiferrales bacterium
CTAAATGGCTCGGGAGGCAAGTCCGGCAACGGCTCCGGCGTACCCATACACGTCGCCGGCACCTCCGAAGAACCTTACATTACCGCTGACCTAGGTGGCGCTGGCGGCGCCGTCGGGAAGACGACCAAATCCGTCGTCACGCTGGGGAAAAAGAAATAGCCTGGGCGTGCCTCTGCGCATGCCGAGTTTTTGTCTATGAGCGAAAACCGAACGGCTTGCGGAGGTCGGTCGATATCGAGGGTGTGGAAGATTTGATGCGGATTTGGATCAGGAGCTGGCGAGAGTTTAATCACTATTTGCAGAAGTTCCTTCCCGTTTGGCCACGAAACCGACGACATTGTCTTGAAATTCACGGAAGCCGTACTTTGCCAATTCTTCTTTGATTCTCGCGGTTGGCGGCACCCCAATTACTTGCAGGACAGCGTAAGGCGGAGCCGCCGAATGGGCGCCGTGGTGAAGGTCAATCATGTCAAGTTCCTCTAGGAATAGTTCCTCGGGAGACGAAGACTCTGAGTCTGCAAAGCTCGTAATTCCACTCAAATGGCTTTCATGAGGTCGGCTCTGCCATAGACGCTTTGCAACTGGCATGTTATAGGGGCTGTCCACAATCCATACCGGTGCGCCTCGCTCAAGTTCGTTAAGTCTTTCTCCGAACTGTCGATCAACGACCACATACACTTTATAGGGAGACGCCATCATTGATGGAGTATATCGCGGCGCCTTAGCTACGTCGCAACGAAATTTGCGGCGATTCCCGATCAGCTCCTTAGCGGAAAACAGCAGGATTGCGGCTCTTATTGATTTCGGCCTCGTGGTGAATAAGTCGATTCTGAAATCCAGGTGAGGTAGGCTGCGGCGCCGGCTGCGATGGGCAAGGCGATGATTTCGGGGACGTCGTAGGTGTGCAGGCGCTTCACTTCGGCTTGCAATTTGGCGAAGCGGGATTGGGTGGTCTTGATGATGAGCAGGAATTCTTTCGCGGACTCTACTTTTCCCTTCCAGCGGTAGACTGAGTGCACGGGACTGGCTAAGATGT
>DATNLE010000271.1:0-2196 GCA_035603035.1 Candidatus Acidiferrales bacterium
CCGTCCCGAGAGCTTGTACGTAAACCCCAATATCGCCCTTCGTCGCCGTCGCTACCACCACGGGCACAGGGCGTTGCGCGGCGTTCGCTTTCGCCTTCTGTGCCTCTTCCACAGCTTGATGATGGCGATAGAAGATAAAGAGAACGATCGCTGCTACCACGGCGACCAGCACCCAGACCCACCGGTGGCGCTTGACTGTCGGCCGCTGGGTTCTTGGCGGGACAGAAGACGCAGGCGGGGCGGCAGGTGGCGGCAAAGTCGTGCTGTCGTCAGGATTTGTCTTCAACGTCCAATCGGCCATTTCATCCTCTTCCGCCGAATATAGGGGCGGCGCCTGCCTGCAGACTGTGGAACGTACTCAGATGGCCACTGCTAATCCGTGGGCGGCAACCCGATTGAGGGAATTGCCTTCCGGCGGGCTCCTTCGAAAGACTCCGGGAATTGCTGTTTGGTTACACAGATTTATGCGTGAGTCGCATGCGCCGTATTCAGGCGTGCGCGAGATACCGCCTCGTGCGATTGCCCGCTCCGCGCGCTTAGCCTTATCTTCAGCTTCCTCTTCCCTCTAAATAGTCTAACTTTAAACGTTTCACGATTCACGCCGAGAATGGCCGCTGCTTCCGGGGCAGACATACCCTCCACGTAGCAAAGGCAATAGGCGATTCTGAACTCGGGGGACAGGTCGCCAAGGGCTTGGCGTGCAATTCTTCGCCTTTCGCGCGCTGTGGTCAGCTGCTCGGGATCGGGCCGGGGATCGCGAATCTTCATGATAGGGTCTGCGTTCGGGCCTTCCAACTGTTCCTCGAGAGAGAGGCTTCGATCCCGTTTGCGGCTCCGCACCTTGGTACGCGCAGCATTGAGAAGTATGCTCAGCAGCCACGTCCGGAATTGGGAGCGGCCTTCATATTGCGAAAGATGCACAAATGCGGACGTCAGGGTGTCTTGGACAACATCTTCGGCTTCCGCCTCATTGCGCAGGAAACGCAACGCCGTGTGCTTCAAAATAGGCATATGGCGGGAAAACAACAGCTCGATTGCCTCGCGTTCTCCCTGCCTCGCCAGTTGGAGTAATAGTTCATCGTTCGCGGATGCTAATTCAGAAACCAGTGGTTGCAATGGGTCGCTCCTTCGAAGATATCGGTGCCGTACTCCACAAAGGTACAGGACGAGTGTTCGAGCGAAGGTCGAGTTACGTTGTCGCAACGCAAAGATTTGTCAAGGAATCGGGCGTATTTCTTCACAAATCTTTACGCCATATGAGGAACTAAAAAACTACTATTGGCAGGTTGTGAACACGTTGAACTCCACAAGCGATAGCGCGAGAATCAAGATTGGTGAGGGTGTGACCAAAGTTTCGAAGCACCGGGTGCTTGTGATAGACGACGACGTCGAGCTCTGTCAATTGCTCTCCCAATATTTGGCCCAGGAAGGCTTCCTCGTCGAGGCGGTTCATTCGGGCCTGAGCGGTGTGGAAGCGGCGATTTCCGGCGCGCACTCGATCGTTGTGCTCGATGTAATGTTGCCAGACGTGAAAGGTTTTGAAGTGCTGCGCCGCATTCGCGCCAAGTCTCGTGTTCCCGTTCTAATGTTAACCGCCAGGGGTGACGACCAGGACCGCATCCTGGGGCTTGAACTGGGCGCGGACGACTACCTGCCGAAGCCATTTAACCCGCGCGAGCTTTCGGCGAGAATCGAAGCCGTGCTGCGCCGCGCCCGCCCTGAGGCTGCTGCGTCAAGGCCCGGAGCAACGGATAGCGTATGTGTGGAAGATATCGAGCTTGATAAGGGAGCTCGCACGGCGCGCCGCGGCGGCAAACCGCTGGACCTGACGGCGGTCGAGTTCGATTTGCTCGAGACTTTTCTGAGGTCGGCGGGCTCCGTGCTTTCGCGCGAGGAAATGGTGAGGCTCGTATTGGGGCGGGAGTTTTCCCCATTCGATCGCAGCATGGATACGCACGTGAGCAATCTCCGCAAGAAGCTGGGGGCCCGGTCTGATGGCTCGGAGCGAATCAAGGGCGTGCGTGGGATCGGGTACTTGTACGTTCTTTCTCATCGCACTGTCGCTGCTGAGAAATAAATGCATAGCCTCTTTTTCAAAATTTTCCTCTGGTTTTGGCTGGGAATCGTCGTAATCAGCGCTGCTTTGGTCACATCGGCGGCGTTCATCCGCTCCCGTTCGGCGGACGATGAGCGCTG
>DATNLE010000276.1:0-31362 GCA_035603035.1 Candidatus Acidiferrales bacterium
TCCCACGTTGAGCGCATCGATGGGTTCGATAAGAGCGTCGGCAGTCAGCGTACCCAGGCCGCACGAGCGATGCAGATTCATTCCCGCGAGCACCACGGCCTAGGATCGGTACTCAAGCCCGTGCCGAACAACTACGGAGTCATGGAACGGCAGTAAAGCATCCATGCGTTTCCTCAACTTCGCATTTGTATGCCATCCAAGGTCGAGATCACTCTGGCTCAAACGCCGAGCAGACTGATGATCAGAGGCCGACTCCGTGTTCTCTCGCGTGCTCGTCGCGCTGGGACTTAATCCAATCGCCTTCCCGCAGTGTTCCTGGCTGCCCGCAAACCTCCCCGGTATGGAAGGACTCCTATTCGGCGGCTTCGATGCGCTGGCAGATCGCGTCATTCGCGTGGTTCACATGGGTTCCAAGTCCTCGCAGAGACGTGACAGTATGTCGCACCATCCGTCGCCGTGCCGGAAGCCCGAAGACATGGCGGTGCTTGCGAACCGCCTTCGGTATGGAACCAATGAGGCCACCCTCGACCAACCGTTGCTCCAGTTCCTTGTGCATCTTAGAAGAATAGCAACGTGACTCAGCGCAGTGCCCTGCGCTCGGCATTGGGTCAATCTTATAATCTCGTTTTTCTGATCTCATCGATGTGGAAGTTACGCCAACGGTTTTCTTTGGAATCGCTCGGCTTGCGCTTCGCCTTTCCGGTCGGATCGGTTCCGCAGTGCATCAGCCAAGGCGCTGATCGTGGCGGCGACTCTACCTCCTGCTGCTGCCATTGCTACCGCCGATGCTCACATCCGCCACCAGCGGAACATGGTCGCTGAGGTGTCCCCACTCTCGGAACGACCCGACCTCGACTGAACTCAGCCGCCAACTTGTCGGCACAAATACGTAGTCGATGTGAAAGGGCTTGTCCCTATGACGGTAAAAGTAATAGGTTGGGCGCGTTTCGGTTCCTTGCTTCTCCCCATGATGCGCGTGATACGCGCTGATTAGGCCGTGCCCTTCGAATAGACGCACTACCTCGGTGTGATTCCGTCCGGGGCGGTTCGCGTCCCATTGCACATTGCTGTTGAAGTCTCCCGCGGCGACGGCGGGTGCGTTGCTGAACCACCCACGATGTTTCACGAGGCAGCGGTGAACCTCCCCGATGTAATTGTCGGCACGCCTTGTCCCCACCGGGCAAGCCCAGATCGCAAGCAAGTTGAAATCCACTCCTGCGCCATGAACCCGAACGGGAACCACCCATTTGCCGAAGAGTTTGTCCACTGCTTTAACCTTGAACTGTGCGCTGCAAAAGACTGCCAACCCCTTGTTTGGATTGGCGCCGAACCACAGGCCGGAGAGACCGCAGCCGTGGAGAACATCCACCGACTTCTTGGAGCACTCCTGAACGATTGCTATGTGCGGATTGAGCGCCAATAAATTCGGCGCTTTCCGAGCAAGAGCCATCCCGCAATTCCAAGTAAGGATGCGCACAGGTGTCATGTTCCTGAGTCTAGCGGATGGAAGCCTAACTCCTCACAGTCTGATCCGAACTCGCAATCACGAAAAGTGAAGGTCGATCAATGCCAACAAATCTCTCACGATGCCGAGCCATTCCGCATCCAGTGGCTACTGGCAAACAGGCTTCCCCGCCGCCCCACCATACCAGTACGCTGCGTTGCCTGGGTCGCCTTCCCTGGTATCCGAACTGCTCTGGCTGATGTCGGCTCTTGGTACCGTGGGTTAGTTATACTTGGTTATGCAATCACGCTGTAAATCTTGAGGGGGATTATGGCAAATCTAGGAAGTGCGCTTCAGCAGCTTCGTGCGGAGCAGCGGGAAGCGCAGTTGCACGTAGAGAAGCTGGGCCAAGCGATTTCTGTGATCGAGTCGCTACGCGGTTCCGGATCATCTCGCCAAACAAGCCAACCGAAGCGAACTGTATCGGCAGCTTCACGGCGGAAAATGGCGCTGGCGCAGAAGGCGAGGTGGACGAATGCTCGGAAGGAATCGCAGCCAGCCGTAGTCGCAGGCTCAATCCATAAAAAGGGTCATCCGATGTCGGCTTCAGCCCGGAGAAAGATCGCGGCGGCACAGCGGGCACGCTGGGCGAAGATACGAGCGGGGAACAGGAAAGCTGCGTAGAGACTACGGAGCCTGCTGCAATACGCAGACTCGATTCCTCCAGCCAATGATGCCCGCAGGAGACTCAATCGAGACTACAACGCATAAGGCGTTGGGATAGCGACATGACCGCCATGGGGTTACTCATCCTTGGTCTAGCACTTCTAATCAGCATTTTCTTCAATCTGCTTCAACTTAGGTGGCGCAACGAAGAGCACGCGGCACGCGCAGCGGACAATGCTGAACAAAAACGCAAAGGGGACGCGAGGGAAGCCGAGCAGCGACTGAAGGAACAGGCAGCCCCGCTGTTTTTCAACTTCGACGGGACTCCCGGTCCGATACTGATCACCGGAAGTCAACATTCGTCGCAAGGGCCAATCGTGTACTTGTGGGCTCTCGTGACCGTCGTGAATCGCGCTCAGGTGTCGATGAAAATCACCCCGCTCCGGCTCCTCATGGCAGGCCAGGAATGGCCTGTTCAGAGCATTTCCTTCCACCTGAAATCCAACACCACGGACAGATCAGACCGAATCAGCTTGAAAGGGAACGACAAAGAAGACTACGAATTGCACTTTAGGTTTCCAGACGACAAATGCGCGATTGGTAGTGGGGAGCTCTGGTTTGCAAGCGACAACCGACCCGGAGAGTTTTCGGTACCAATTAGGTTCCCTCAATAAACCGTATATCTATTGGCCATCCTGATCTCAAACGTGATCTGCTAAGCCGACCGGACCGCATCGCGATTACACTGATGGGCGCTGGAACCCTTTCCCGCCTTTGTATTGAACAAGCTTCCGCGGTGGAAGGAGGTGCCTTGTTCTCAACAAAGACCTTTGTATACTGACGCGGCTTTTTCATAAACTCCTGATAGGAGAACTCCCCCATGTCCATCTCGCAGCACACGGTTTCCAAATGCGTGTCCTTTGAAGTTCTCCCGTACATGGGGCTTCCCGTCGCCAAATTTGCAAAGAACACACGAATTCTATCCCGTGCTCCTTGTCGGCCATTGGTATCAATCTTCGCCATGATCCGCTCTGCAGTCGCGATTGCATCTGCAATGGCGGACTCCAGTGCCGGGGAAGGCCGCCCATCCCAGTTCACCGGCTTGCGGGGGATGGGTAAGGTGGCACTGGGATAGCTGGGGGAGCCGACCACCCGCTACGGGCGACTGTGGCTGAACTGTGCCACTCAACCAACAAAATCCCCAAGTAAAACCACACCAATTCAAGCAGCGGGTGTTGAAGCCAACCGTCCGATTTCTCAACAACATCGGAAAAAATTGACAGCGACCACCCGCGATTATGAGTCCACTGCTCGAACCGCTGGGCTACGGGGCCAACTTTAGTTACTAACCTAACGCCACAGCATTCCATTCACGGGTCACCCCAAATTTGCCCTATGTCCCAGCTTAAGAGAATCAGGGAACTTGGGAAAACAGTTTGATGATAGGGTGCTTCTTTTCTTCCATTCTCGGCATCAATAGTTTTATCGTGATTGCGCCGACGTTATCTTTCGTTGTAAATTCGATTGAAGGACTCCGGGTAACATGCAGTCAATCTCGAAACGCGTAGCATGGCTTTCTTTGATGCTGACCTTGTGGTCGGCATTCGCCTTTGCCGTGCATCGTCATTCGAGTCAGGATGAGTCTGCTACCTGCCAGGTTTGCGTTGCGGCGCACTCCGCATCTCCAACCAACGCTTCCCCGACCCCCAAGCCGGTATTCCGTCGCGTAGTCCGGCACCGGCCGAAGCCCACTTCCGCCAAACAATTTCGGATAGCGTTTGCCTTATACGTCCGTCCGCCTCCTGCGGTCTAAAGATCAGCTTTGTTGCCGAGTACAGGCCCGGTTCGTTTCCCAGTGAACCGTTCTCTTGATCTTTTCGACCAATTCCATGGAGGAATCATGCACGCTGCACGCAAGGAGTCGCTTCACGCGGCTTTGACAGTGTCTTTCTGTTTAGTACTGGGTCTCTCCGCTTCCGCGCAGTCTGTTGGAAATTCTGGTTCCATCAACGGCAGCGTGGTCGATCCTACAGGAGCGGTAGTCTCTAACGCCAATGTTGACATCCGTAATCCCGTGAGCGGTTTTGATCGCTCTACTACCACGGACGCAACCGGAAAATTTGCCTTCACCAATGTTCCTTTCAATCCCTACCATCTGACCGTGACGGCGACAGGCTTCTCGTCCTACGCACAGGACGTAGAGCCGCGCTCATCCGTTCCCGTCAGCGTTGCGATCAGTCTCAAGGTTTCGGGATCAACCACTCAGGTGTCGGTCGAGGCGGAAGGCGGGGACTTGATCGAAAATGACTCCACCTTCCACACGGATGTAGACCGGAACTTATTCGACAAGCTGCCGTTGGAGAGCCAATCTTCATCGGTCAGTTCGCTGGTCACGCTCGCCACGCCAGGTATCTCAGCCGACTCGAACGGACTGTTCCATGGCTTGGGCGACCACGCGGAAAATTCGTTTTCGGTTGACGGGCAACCGATTACCGATCAGCAAAGCAAGGTGTTCTCCAACCAAATTCCACTGGAATCGATCCAGTCGATGGAAGTTATCTCCGGGGCACCGCCCGCCGAATACGGCGACAAGACCAGCATCGTGATCAATGTCACGACCCGCTCCGGACAGGGAGAGACGACACCGCATGGAAGTTTCACAACTTCCTACGGATCATTTGGGACTTCCAATGCTACGCTTGATCTTGGCTATGGCGGCAAGAACTGGGGGAATTTCATCTCGGCGAGCGGATTGAACAGCGGGCGTTTCTTAGACCCGCCGGAGTTCGCGGTAATGCACGATAAGGGTAACGAAGAGAATCTCTTCGACCGCGTGGATTATCAGATCACCTCGGCAGACTCAATTCACTTGAACTTCGGTTATACGCGCTCTTGGTTCCAGACCCCGAATACATTCGACTCCCAGTTTGCCACTCCTTGGAATGGCGTCGTGGTGGCTGACGGCGGCCGTGATCCCAATGGCAACGTGGTCGGACCCACCGACCAGCGCTCGCAAATACAAACCTTTAACATCGCGCCCTCATGGACCCGGTTGTTGAGTTCAAACGCCGTGTTCACCCTGGGCGCTTTTGTTCGCCGCGACCAATTCAACTACTATCCCAGCGGCAACCCTTTCGCCGATCTTGGGCCTACGAATCTGCAAAGAGAGACCGTGGGACAGGATCGAAAGCTCACCAACGCGGGCGTGCGGTCAGACCTTTCCTACGTCAGGGGGATTCATAACCTAAAGCTCGGGGCGGTCTATCAGCAGACGTTTCTCGATGAACAGGACGCGCTCGGCATCGTCGATCCCACGCTGCTTCCAGTCACTTTCGGCTGCCCGAACGGAAATCCTGCTCCCGATCCCTGCGCCGTGCTGCCACCTTTTGATCTGACGAGAGGCGGTCATTTGTTCACTTTCAATGGCCACACCGACGTAAAGGAGCTTGCTTTGTACGCCCGCGATAGCATCGTTAAGGGAAATTGGTCTTTGAATCTGGGATTGCGCGGCGACTTCTATAACGGCCTGACCACGCACAAAGAAGCCGAACCCCGTGTCGGCGTCGCCTACAATGTCAAAAGGACCAACACAGTTCTTCGCGTGTCGTATGCGCGAGTGCTGGAGACTCCGTTCAATGAAAACCTTGTTCTGTCCAGCATCGGATGCGCCAACGATGTTTTGAATCCGCTTCTGGGCTGTACCGTCTCAGGTTTGACCCCGTTTTCTCCCGGCTGGCGCAATGAGTTCCACGCTGGAATACAGCAGGCTTTTGGCCGGTATGTGGTGTTTTCCGGCGAGTACATTTGGAAGTACACGCACAACGCATACGACTTCAGTATCCTGGGAAACACTCCGATTACCTTTCCCATCGAGTGGGACAGGTCGAAAATTCCAGGATACGCTGGCCGCGTGAGCGTGCCGAACTACCGCGGATTCTCGGCGCTGGCGGTTTTCTCCAGCGTCGCAGCGCGATTTTTCACGCCTCAAATCGGCGGAGCTGGCGCTGTGCCGGCGGTGGCAGTGGGATCAACGACCTCAACTCCGTTCCGTATCGATCACGACGAGAAATTCAACCTAACGACGCATTTGCAGTACCAGCCGTGGAAGGTCGGGCCCTGGATCGGATTTAACTGGCGTTACGACAGCGGTCTGGTAGCCGGGCAGACGCCTTGCTACGGCGGTAACTGCGCCCAAACGACTGTAGATTCCACTGGCGCTCCGGCGGTTGCGATGACCGACTCGTTCGGGACTCCGCTGACCGCAGATGAGGAATTCGAAGCTGGGCTGTTCTGCGGATCGCAACGGGCAACACCAACCGTGGCGCTCCCGAATCCATGTCCCCTGTCACAGTACGGGTCTACGCTGTTAAATGTGCCTAAACCGAACACGGAGAACGACGACAAGAATCCGCCGCGGATCGCAGCTCGAAGTCTTTTCGACATTGCGATCGGGCACGATAATTTGTTCCGGGGCGATAAGCACAAAGTGAGTCTGCAAGTGACCGCCATCAACATCACCAATAAGTACGCGCTGTATAACTTCCTCTCCACGTTCAGCGGAACGCACTACGTGACGCCGCGCACGCTGACGGCAGAACTTGGGTTCCACTTCTGAAACGGATTGCGGCTGATGAAGGCAGTACGTTCGAAATCGTGCTGCCCTCGTCCACCTGGTTTTTGGTAACTCGGGGGGCTTTGCGTCACTCCTGCGTTTGCTGAATGAAGGCAAGCAGATTCGTTTGAAGGATATTTTTCCGCTCCTCGGGCAGGTCGATGAAGCGGAAGGGCTGCAGCCATCCCTGTGTGGCCCACATGGGGAACATCATCTCAGCCTTCTCGCGGATTGTCGTTTCCCCGAGGTGAAAGATCAACTCCACCTGCAGTTTTTCGTCCAGTGGCTGTTCGACGTTCACCAGCCCACCGGTGGTGGAAAGCTGATGCAGTTTGCCTCGAATCTGCCGCCGGTTGGGCAAACGAATCAAGGCCAGTACGGAGCCTCGCAGTTTGACCCGAAAAGGGCGCTTGGTTTCGCTCGGCGCACTCGCCGAGGCGATTTCAGTGGCGCCGGGCTCTGGGGTCTGCGACATGGTGTCTGAATTATGGCACTACGTCGGTTACTTCCGGAGGTTACGAAAGAACGGGAGGCGACCACCACCATTGTCTGTTGGGACCGCTAAAGCGAACGGCACAATTACTTTCGCGGCGGATGAGCCTCGCCCTGACCGGAGAACCGATTGTAGGGCCAAGCATTCTTGCCTTTTTTTGCCTTGTCTTCGGCGCCGCTGGGTGCAGCGCCCGAATCGGGGAGGCAGTTCCAATCCTCCGGTGGATCCGCGATCCCCCATACATTGCCCTGGTTGTACAACGACACTCCGATCAAAAAGCTCTTCGCGTCCTTGCCCAAGGGCAGGCAATTCGCTACACGACCCGATGCGCTTCCCCCGCCTGGCAGTTCACTCAGAAGTACGGGGGTTTCAATTGGCAAGGCCTGCGACACGCGGATCCCGCAGCCTTGCGGACTTACTATCACAGCAACGCACTGCGCCGACAACGGATGCCTGCGATCCATGCTGGTGACTAGCAGAGAAATCTGCACACGTAATCGCGTGCTGCGCCGCATGGTCTTCGGTGTAAGTATTTCCATATTGCGGACCAGGAACCGCCAACATGCTAGTGTGACAGAACGGGGGCTTGATGCGTCCTAAAGAATAAGGGCATTCAGGTGACGGAAGTAACACGTGGTCGGTTCGCGTGAGGCGACAAGCACTTTCCCCTGCGGTCAACGTCGCTACGTTGCCTGCTAAGATTGCTCCAAGTCCGTGAGCCAGTCCGCGCCAAGTGTCGAAGTTGTTCCCGAATGGAGTCTCTTACTGGCCGCAAGCTCTCCGGATGTGCAGGACCTTGATTTTAACCACATTCGACGACTCCTGCCTCAATCTTTGGATTGGATCGCCACCCTTCGCCTCGCGGACCAACACGGCCTCATCTCGCTGCTCTATCAAAACCTCGCGCCTCTCCACGATGTCGTTCCGCCCGCTGTGCTGGCATCGCTGCGCCAGAGTTATGAGAGAAACATTCACAAGTCCCTTTTTCTCACCCGCGAACTGATCCGTGTTCTCGATTGTCTCGGAGGTCTCGGCATCGATGTCGTCCCTTACAAAGGCGTCGTCCTGTCGAAGGTGTACTACGGCGACATGGCGCTGCGGCAATCCGGCGACCTGGACCTGTTCGTCCGCCGACAAGATGTAACGCGCATCGAGAGCGCGGTTCGCGCTTTGGGCTACACTCCACGCGTGCTCATTCCCGAGGATGCGGAGCGCAACTACATCGATTCGGGATACGAATGCACTTTCGACAGTGCCGCGGGGATAAATCTGCTGGAGTTCCAGTGGGCGCTTCAGCCGCGCTTCTACGCTGTCGACTTCGATATGAACGGACTGTTTGAGCGCGCCGTGACCGTCTCGGTTGCTGACCGCTATATGAAAACGCCTTCTCCTGAAGACTTGCTGCTGATCCTTTCCGCGCATGCGGCGAAACATGTTTGGGGACGGCTGATCTGGCTGTGCGACATTGCGCAGATTATAAAGCGGCAGAATCTGAATTGGGATTGGATTCACTCTCAATCCCAGGAACTTGGTATCCAGCGCATTCTTCATATCACGTTACGATTGATGCATCGCTTTCTTGCAACGCCTATGCCGGCGCGCATTAAGGATGCAGTCCTCGCAGATCGCGCCGCGCTGGACTTCACTGAACGAATTGCCGCATCGGTTGCTGCGGGCGTTACTTACGAAGAAGAGAAGTTATCGTACTTTCGGCTAATGATGCGGCTGCGCGAGCGTCCACTGGATCGCCTGCGATTTCTCGCACGCCTGACTCTTACTCCCGGGCCCGGCGAGTGGGAAGTGGTTCGTCTTCCGAAATCTCTGTTCGGTTTTTACCGTCTTGTACGTCTGGGACGGTTGGCAGCGAGGTGGATCAGAAGCTAGCGCTATGGGACGCTAGCTCTGGAACATCAGTGGCGCGCATTTGCCCGCGCTTGCCGAATACCGGCTGCGAGACCTCGCTCGATAGCCATCCTATAGCCGGCCGCGTCCATGGCTGCCAGTGTCGCGGCGGATGTCCCGCCAGGCGTTGCCGCTTCCTGCCGGAGGTCGGAGACGTTCTGGCCGCTCTCCCTCCAATAGAGGATTGCATCCGCGAAGGCATGGGCCGCAGCCGTGAGCGCCGTCTTCGGGTCCAATCCCGTATCCTGCGCCGCTTTGGCCAGAGTTGCCAGCGCGTGGTAGCCGTGGGCCGGCGAATAGGCGGCGTTGAAGGCATCAAGGCGACTCTCCGCCATCTCGAGGACTAGACCTAGTTGCTCAAAGAATTCGCGCACTCGCATGCGGTCGGCGCGCGGGGCGTTGCGGGCAAATGCCACCGCCGTCAGGCCGCGTCCGATGCGGCAGATCGGACTTGGCAAGGCTCGTGCCCAGCGCACCCGAGCGTCAAGCCGTGGACGCAGTTTCTTGAGGGGAATCCCGGCCGCCAAGCTAACCGCCAGCCGTCGCGAGGCGCCAGCGTAGCCGGCAACTTCCTCGAGCATTTCCGCGACCGCGGTCGGCCGCACCGCGATGATGAGCATGTCGGCTCGTGAAACCGCGGGTCGGAGGTCAGGCTCGACCGCAACTCCAAAATCGCGACGCAATGCTCTCAGCTTTTCGGCGTTGCGGTCATGGACGACGATGACGCCTTTGTGTCCGGCTCGACGCAGGCCCGCCACCAGTGCGCTGGTGATGCGCCCTCCTCCCAGGAAGACAGTGGTGCTCATCGGCTGGCCAGTCCTCCGGCGGTCTCGCCGCCGTCCATGGTATAGACCTGCCCGGTTGCGTAGGCCGCGTCGTCGGAAGCGAGATATGCGAACAGCCCCGCGATCTCTTCCGGCCTGGCATGGCGGCGGAGTGGAATTTTCTGGTTCACCTCTTCGAGCATGGTGTCAGTGTATTCGGCGCGTTGCATGGGCGTGAGCACGTATCCGGGAGCTACGGCGCACACCCGAACTTGGGGAGCGAGTTCGAGAGCCATGGAGCGCGTCAACTCGATTACTCCGGCTTTGGTGGCGTTGTAGTCGGCGTAGTAGGGATAGCCCACGATGCCATTGGTGGACGCGGTTTGCAGAATCACACCACAGCCGCGTTCGACCGTGTAATTTTCCATCATGTGGCGCGCGGCCGTTTGGGCTGCATAGAAAACGCCGGTCAGATTCACGGCGATCACCTGGTCCCATTCTTCGGGCGTGATGTCGAGGAACTTGTGGCGCACGCTGATGCCCGCGTTGTTCACGAGGACATCGACTCCATCCATCACTCGTACAGCGTCGGCAAGCGCGGCTTCCACCTGCATCAGGTCGGTAACGTCAGCGATGATGGCCTCGGCGATTCCCGGCAGTTGCCGACGGATAGCTCCACAGGCTGCGGCGTCGCGGTCGAGGATACAGACCCGCGAACCTTCTTCCAGGAAGCGCGCGGCGGTGGCTGCGCCGATCCCGCTGGCTCCTCCGGTGATCAGGACTCGCTTGTCCTTCAGGCCTCGCATGCAGTTCTCCTCGACGATGGCTAGGATACCTGATGTTCCCGGCCAGAGGCAGAGGAAGCTACCGGTCAGTTTTGTTCCCCCAAGGAGATTCTGCCATCAGCATTAGCCCTCATACAGCGCGCGCTTCTGCCTGAGTGTCTGGAGAGCGCGGCGAAAGGACGGTGATGCTGGCGGTGCCTGCGGTCGCGGGCGATGGCGCAGGAAGACAGCTGATCGAGTGATGGGCAAGTGCTAGGGCTTTTGACTCGGGTGCCTTTGGCGGATGCCGTGGCCTTGAACGAAGTCCCGTCATTAACCACCCAGAACGTCCAAGTGTCCCCGGCGTTTATGCGCTCCGCTGCCTTGCGCGTTCGTCGGCGCTGGGGCGTCCGTCAGCGATTCGAGTCGGTTCGTTGGCGCGCAGTCCGCGGTCGAGCCAGGAGCACTGGCCAGGCAGCAATTGATCGGCGGGACGGTCTCCTTTTTTAAAATCAACGATTAGATTTTTCCCGTCGGTGGACGCCATGCCGTGGACACCGCGGCAGCGAATCGGGTAATCCGATGGAGAGCTAAGGAGTTGAGTTGGAGTTTGCTTGACCAGGGAGCCTGCTGGAAAGGGATTGCTTATCCGCTTCCGTTGTTCATTATCCAGATATGCCTTGGGCCATTGCCTAACACTTCCCGGTGAAGCGCGATGGCAACCGGATTCCCCTCACTGGCGTCTTCATCCATCAGCAATAGAAGTTGAAGCGATGGCGCATCAGCCTTGCGTTGCCCAGACATTACGCGGCCGGCGATAGCGGCTGACTTCTGAATATTGGTCTGGGCCTGAGCAAGGCCAGCGCCAGCCGCCACAACCAGCAGCAGTATCGCCGCCCTGGAGTCCGACTGACGCGAGTGTCTCACTGAGGTTCTCCTTAGGCGCGATTTTACAACAGCTATTCTTCCAAGCGACCGCCAACCCCAGAGCCTTCATTGACTTGCCCGTCCCGCAGACGTAAGATTCGCGCCAATGGTCGGCCAAACCATCTCGCACTACCGCATCGTGGAGAAGTTGGGCGGGGGCGGGATGGGTGTTGTGTACAAGGCGGAGGACCTCAAGCTGGGCCGCTACGTCGCTCTGAAGTTTCTTCCCGACGAACTCGCCAACGACGCGCAATCCCTCAGCCGGTTTCGGCGGGAAGCCAAGGCCGCGTCCTCCCTGAATCACCCAAACATTTGTACTATCTACGAAATCGACGAAGCCGATGGGCGAACGTTCATCGCCATGGAGTTCCTGGAAGGACAGACTCTTCGGCACGTTATCGCGGGTAAGCCGGTGCAGATCGAGATGGTGCTCGATCTTGGCATCCAGATCGCCGATGCCCTTGACGCAGCACACTCGAAAGGAATCGTCCACCGCGACATCAAGCCTGCAAACCTCTTCATGACCAATCGAGGTCAGGCCAAGGTTCTCGATTTCGGGCTGGCCAAGGTGTCGCAGCCAGAGAGCGTCGCCATGAGCGCTCCGACCATCGACTCCGAGCAACATCTCACCTCTCCCGGCAGCACGCTGGGCACCGTCGCCTATATGTCGCCGGAGCAGGTTCGGGGGAAGCAACTCGATGCTCGTACCGACCTGTTCTCTTTCGGGGCGGTGGTCTACGAGATGTGTACGGGCATGCTTCCGTTTAGGGGCGACACGTCAGGCGTGATCTTCAAGGCCATTCTGGATGCGACGCCAACGCCCGCCGTTCGCTTGAATCCTGAATTGCCAGCGGAATTGGAGCGAATCATCGACAAGGCTTTGGAAAAAGATCGTGACGTCCGGTTCCAGAACGCGGCCGAGTTGTGCGTCGATCTGAAGCGTCTCAGGCGGGACACGACTTCCGGAAAGATCCAAACTGTTTTTGTTCCAGCGCCGGCCAGAAGACCTCGCTGGCTCTGGCCCGTGGCGGTTGTTTCCGTGATCGTTGTCCTTACCGCGGCATTTGCCTGGCTCAGTTTCCCACCACGACCGCCTCGAGTACTCAACACCACCCAACTCACCCACGATGCCATTCCCAAGACCGGTCTGGTAACTGACGGCTCCCGCCTCTACATAAACGAGCAAGGCACCACTTACCAGATTGTTCAAGCATCGACCGATGGCGGAGAAGGCTCGCCGGTTGTCACTCCGTTCGCCAATGTAGCTGCCCTTGACATCTCTGCCGATCACACGAAGCTCCTTGTGAGCAAGCAGGTGGGGACAGAATCGGAAGGCCCGTTTTGGAGTTTGCCTCTCCCCTCAGGGGCTCCTCGCCGTCTAGCTGATGTTGTCGGCAATCGCGTTGGTGGCTCCTGGTCGCCTGACGGACGGCATCTCGTCTTCGGCAAAGGCTCCGAGCTTTATCTGGCAAACGCCGACGGCACCGATCCCCGAAAGCTAGCCACTGTTTCGGACTTCGTTTGGTTCCCTCGCTTTTCCTCGGATGGGTCTCGCATTCGCTTCTCCATTTTTAAGTCCGAGAACTCTTTGTGGGAGATTCGGCCGGATGGCAGCGATCTTCACGCCGTATTTTCACCCGGACATGGCCCAGCCGACGGGTGCTGCGGGCAGTGGACACCGGATGGCCGCTACTTCTTTTTCCTGAGTTCGAACGGTTCGATACGAAACGTTTGGGCAGTGCGCGAATCGGCTGGGCTGTTTGACCGACGTTCTGCCGTGCCCGTACCGTTGACTAACGGCCCGTTGTCCTTCGACGCACTGGCAGTGAGCCCGGATGGTAGGAAACTCTTTGTGGACGCGGCCCAGGGCCGTGCCGAGCTCGTACGTTACGATCGTCAGGCGCAACAATTTGTCCCTTTTCTTTCCGGAATTTCGGCAGGCGAACTGGACTACTCGCGAGACCGTAAGTGGATTACCTACGTGTCTTATCCAGACGCCAGTATCTGGCGCTGCAGTGCCGATGGTAGCGACCGTGTTCAGCTGACCTACTCGCCGAGTGAGGCTGGCCTGCCTCGCTGGTCTCCCGACGGTACACAGATCGCCTACACAAATGCCCTTCCAGGTCGGCCTTTTAAGATTTTCCTGATTCCTGCCCAGGGTGGCACGCCCCAGGAACTTCTCCCCCAAGATCAAGGCGAGACCGATCCGACATGGTCTCCGGATGGGAAGAAACTGGCCTTCGGGCGCGCCACCAACGTGCAGTGGGTTGGAATCTTCATCGTCGATCTTGCCACCCACCAAATCTCTCCCGTTCCCGGATCGGAGAAGTTTTTCAGTCCCCGCTGGTCGCCCGATGGTCAGTACCTGGCGGCGCTCAGCCACGACTCCTCAAAACTGCTCCTCTTCGATTTCAAAACTCAGAAGTGGTCAGACTGGATCAACGAACCAGGGATTGTTGGTTATCCCAACTGGTCGCAAGATGGAAGCTACGTTTACTACGACACGACAAACACCGACCATCCAACCTTTCGGCGAGTTAAGGTAGGTCAAACTCACTCAGAACTCCTCGTCGATCTGAAAGGATTGCTCCGATACTCGAACGAACCGGCCTTTGGCTGGAGCAACATTAGCCTGGATGGCTCTGGTCTTTTCGTCCGCAACCTTAGTACGGACGAGATTTACGCGCTCTACCTTGACTTGCCCTAGCTTGACGTTGGTTCTGGTCAGATCACGCTCCCGCGCGGGCCCAGCCGCGCATTGATCGACATCAACTTCCCTAACGGAGTTTGGGCATACCCGCCCGTATCACTTGAATGGACACTTGGGAAAACCAGGCCGTATCCTGAAATCTCGTGGAGCGCGCAGGGTGCTGTGGATAGCCGTGTCGCTATGGCGATTGCGGCGGTCACGAACACAGAAAGTAATCCACCAGAACGAAAATTGGTTCCATGGCGAACTGGATGGGACAGTTGATGGTAAACGTCAGCCCGACGCTTACGCGTTGATGTAACTTCGAGGATCCGTCGACTTCGTAAATTGATTCAAGAGGCGAATCGGTTTGCTGCGCTCGGATGATCACGCTGGAAGGATTGAGCAGTCCTTATTGATGGATAAGGGAGTGGTTCGAGTTCGTCTGGGCGGTGGTGGCGCAGGCAGGCAGCAGGTTCCTCGACTCAGCCATCGCTGGCGCTCCGGCTGCGTTCGGAATGACAATGTTGTGGGAGAAGCTAGCGTTCCGGTGTGGCTTTCAGCCGTGCCCTTTTGAGGCAAACTCCTAAATAGGCTTGCCGCGGAAGAAGTAGACGAGTTCGATGATCAAGATGATGACAACCATAAGTTCGAGCACGAAGGCGCGGCTTTGATTGAATTCGTCCACCATGAAGCGGTAGAGCTCTTCGGCGGTTTGCAGTTTTTGCTGGACGAGATCTTTGTAGTCGGGCACGCCGACTTTCGAGGCAGCGAGTTTGTAGAGTCGGGCGGAAAACATATCGCTGAGAAACTTGATGGCGTTGTCGGCGCGCTCGGTCAATTCGCTCACGTCGAGCAGAACGGTGTGGAGTTTGGAGGCGGCACGGGCGGTCCGCCAGCGCGACCAAAGTCCGCGGCCTCCGCGCTCCAGGAAGTCGTAGACATCTTCAAGCTGCTTGGTAAGAAGTTCGTCATAGTGGCGGAACTCGAGCAACTGCGAGTTGGCATACTGCAGGAGCTGGATAGCCGTTTCGGCGCCGGAAGGACTGTCGTAGATAAAGGCAGCATTCCATCCAATCACGGCGAGGTCACCGGGATAGTAGGAAATCCGCGACTGCAGAATTTCCTGACGTTCGCCGTCGGAAAGCGGCTGGTTCTCACCGCGTACGACTTGAGAAATGCAATCTGCCTGCGATGCCAGCAGGTCTGCGCCAGAGGGGGCCCCTGCAATGTCCCGCAGATGGAAGATGAAATAGTCTTCCTTCAACCACTCGGCGGTGTAAGGCTTGACCAGCGCGGGGGCGGCGCGCCCAAGTTTCTGCTTGACGATGCGAGTCGCGAGGCTCTCAAAGTTGGTATCCCAAACCCAGCGGCTGGAAAGCTGGACCAGCTTGTCCCAATTGCCCGAGAATGGCAGCTCGAAGACCACGCTGACCACGCCGTAGTCGAAGTATTTAATCTCTCCCTGGAGGCGCTCGCCACTTTCTAGCACGAGCGGTTCGAGGGCTTCTTCCACCGGAGGACGCTGGAAGCGGACATAGCCGGGAGCCATGTGTTTAAAGCTGGTGTCGACGGTTCGTGCGTCGAGAATGCTCCGCAGCTCGTCGAGCCGAATCTCTTCGCAGACGTCGAATTGGATCATCACCAAGACAGAGCCGCACAGGGGAGCGTCCGGGAGCTTCACCGCAACTAATGTCGGCAGGGCCTCGGCAGGAACTTTCCCGATGACCGGGGCGGTGATTGTGGTTTCACGATCCATAACGCAACGATCCCTAACACGGCGGGACGGGCGGCGAGAGTTCTATTGTCCCAGATGTGGGGTAATTTGGCGAGTGACAGCGGGAAAGAAACCCGCCGCAAACACCGCTAAACGACTTAAAATGAGCGACTTCTTAACATCTTCCACAGCACTGCCCCGGTCAAGGCCCCGGCCGCCAGACCTAATCCTGCGCGTCTCATAGAATGAAGTACTTTAGCTTCATTAAGGCGGACGCTGGCCGATTCGGGATAGGGTCCGGATTCCGGCGCGGGTGTCTCCCGCACTGCCATTTGCAAGACCTCGGCAAGGTGAAGCGCGCGGCGCGGCGTGCATTGGGCGATCTGTTCCCGACAGCTGAAGCCGTCGGTGATAATCAGCCAGTCGGGCGGGGCCTGACGGACAGCGGGTAGGAGTTCGAGTTCGCCGATGGCGATGGAGACGTCGTATTTATCGGGTTCGAAGCCAAACGAACCGGCCATGCCGCAGCAACCGGGAGAAGGGCTTTGGAAGTCGACGTCCAGGTGGTGTAGGACGGCCTCCTCGGCGGTCATCTTCATGAGAGATTTTTGATGACAGTGGCCGTGGAGGATAGCCTTGCGATTGAGACTTGGCGGCCGGAAGTGGGGGGCGTGGATTTCGATAAATTCGCTGAGAAGGAAACTCTGGCGCGACAGGGCCTGAGCCCGATGGTCGTGCGGAAGTAAGTTCAGAAGTTCGTCACGAAAGACGGCGACACAACTTGGTTCGAGGCCGACGACGGGAATGCCAGCTTCGATTTCGGGCGAGAGTTCATCGAGGATCTGAAGCAGGAGAGCCTGGGCGCGGTCGAGCATGCCCTGGTCGTAGAGCGGGCGTCCGCAGCAGAGATGGGCTCTTGGCACGAGGACCTGGAAGCCGGCGGCTTCAAGGACATCGACGGCAGCTTTCGCGGTGCCGGGATGGAAATAGTTGTTGAACGTATCAGGCCACAGGAGGACGGGGCGGGCGTCCGCAGGGGCCAGAACCCTTCCAGAATCGGAAGGTTCAATGGCAGCGCTTGCAGCACGGCGCCACCCCAAACCATCTTTTCGAGCACCTCGAGCGCCAGCTGTCCGCCTGCGATGGAACCATGCTTGGAAAGTCTCTGGAGCGAAGGCGGGAACAGAACGCTGTCTGGGGATTCCGGCGACCAGCTTGGAAATATCGCGCAGCACCGGTAGTTGGGTGGCAAGGTTGGCAAGACCGGGTGCGTGCGATGCCGCGCGGGCCCACAAATCGATATTGCCGAATGCATAGGCGGTACGCGGGCGCAAACGGCCTTCATGGTAATGAGACAGGAATTCGGACTTGTAGGTCGCAACATCGACGCCAACAGGGCAGTCACTTTTGCATCCCTTGCAGGCGAGGCAGAGGTCGAGCGACCGCTTCACTTCCTCGCTGCGCCAGCCGTCGCGGATGACTGCGCCTTGCGTCATTTCCCATAGAAGGTGAGCTCGCCCGCGCGTGGAGTGTTCTTCTTCGCGCGTAACCCGGTAGCTGGGACACATCAGGCCACCTTCTTCGCGGCGGCACTTGCCCACGCCTACGCAACGCAAAGTGGCCTCGGCGAGACTTCCATGGTCAGCCGTGAACTGGAAGACGGTTCTCGGTTCCCAAGGAGAGTAGGCAGGGCCCAGGCGCAGATTTTCATCCAGTTTGTAGGGCTCGATCAGCTTGCCGGGATTCATTTTCCATTCCGGATCCCACGCTGACTTGAATTCGCGAAAAGCCTGCACCAGTTCGGTACCGAACATTTTCGGAAGCAGTTCCGCGCGGGATTGACCGTCACCATGCTCGCCGGAAATGGAACCCCCGTAGCTCACAACGAGATCGGCCGCCTCTTCCATGAACTTCCTGAACTTGGCAATTCCTTGCTTCGATTGCAGATCAAAATTGATACGGGTGTGCACGCAGCCGTGGCCGAAGTGGCCATAAAGGGAGCCTTTGTATCCGTAAGCGGCCATCATCCCGCTCAGATCGCGAAGGTATCCTCCAAGTTTTTCGGGGGCGACCGCCGCATCTTCCCATCCTTCCCAGTACAGCGGCTGGCCGGGCACGTGCGACGTGACGCCCAGCGCGGATTCGCGGACTTCCCACACGCGCTTGATTTGGGGCTTGTCGGTATAGAGGAGCAGGTTGGGAGGCGTGGCACTGTGGCTAAGCGCCCGCATCAGAGCCCGGGCTTGAGACTCCGCATGCTTCGCGGTGGAAGCGCCGAATTCGACCAGCAGCCATCCGCCGCCATCAGGCAGAAGCGCGAGGCCCTCGGAGTTGATCCCTTTGGTTCGCGTATAGCCAACAAGAAGATGGTCAAAGCCTTCGAGTCCGATGGGCTTGTGTGCCATGATTTCTGGCACGTGATCGGCGGCTTGATAAATGTCGGGATAGGCGACGACCAGCAGCACGCGTTCGGGCGGGCTCTCGACTAAGCGGCAGGTAGCTTCGAGAACCGTGACGCACGTGCCTTCGGAACCAACCAGTGCGCGCGCAAGGTGAAATCCGTTTTCGGGCAGAAGATAGTTGAGGTTGTAGCCGGAGACCCGCCGCGGAATGTTTGGGAACCGCTGGCGGACGCGATCGCCATAGGTAGTGGCGATGCTCTGCAATTTGCCATAAATCTCGGCGCGGCGTCCGCCTTGATCAAGAATGTGTGCGAGTTCCCCGCTGGCCGTGGCGCCAACCTTCATGCGCGCGCCGTCGTAGGTCAGGATTTCGAGTTCTTCGATGTTGTCGTCGGTCTTGCCGGCCATGACCGAATGCACGCCGCAGGAGTTGTTGCCGATCATACCGCCGAGGGTGCAGCGATCGTGACTGGCGGGATCGGGCGCGAAAGTGAGATGGTGTTTTTCGGCAGCGGCGCGGAGATGGTCGAGCACAACCCCCGGTTCCACGCGAGCGATGCGGCGGACGGGATCGACTTCCAGAATCCTCGCCATGTGCTTGGAAAAATCGAGGATGACGGCAACGTTGCAGCACTGGCCGGCGAGGGAGGTGCCTCCCCCGCGGCAGAGCAGTGGCGCGCCGAACTCGCGGCAGAGGGCGATGGTGGCGAGAACATCGTCGGGATCGCGGGGCACTACAACGCCAATCGGAACCTGGCGATAGTTGGAGCCGTCGGTGGCGTAGAGAGCGCGAGTGCCGCGGTCGAACCTGACTTCCCCGCGAATTTTCTTACGCAGAGATTCCGCCAGCCCCAAAGCGTCGACCTGCGCGGACCTGGCGGCCTGCGCGAGTTCTGCAAATGAGTCTGACATGCCGCGGTCTCTGGTTGTTTCGAAGATCAGTTCGAAGACGAATCTGCCGCGTCAGACTTGCGGAACACATTGGTAATCTGAATCTTCGTCTTGCCGCCTTCAGCTTCAATATTGATGGTAATCATGCTTTTGCGATCGTTGGCGATGATCGTGCAACGGCCGGCGTCGGAACTCGTGACCATGGCGTTGGGAAATTTCCCTTTGTAAAAGCTGGCGACCTTGTCCACGGAATCGGTGCTCTCGGAACTGACCGACGCGGTATGAACTCCTGCAAAAGTTGCAGAAGCCGAACCATCCTTCAGGACTTCCGCTCCGGGATAGATCTCCACTCCCAGATTGCGCGCAGCATCGTGCGGGTCTTGCGTCGTTTCAACGTTGCCGAACGGAGTCTCCACTTTTACGTTGTTGCCGTCCTGGCGGACGTGCGCGTGCCGCGCTATGCGCCAGGCAAAAAACGCGAACGAACCGACGCTCAGAATTCCCAACAGAACGATCACGCCCACCACAATGAGAATGACTTTGAGCGCCCCGCTTCCCTGCCCGGCGTTCGCCGCAGGGACGGAAGCCGCAGGAATGGTGGATCCAGCCATGACGGGGGTCGCAACATTCGGCGCGGGCGATGAAGCGAGTATTGCGGCACCGCACTTGTTACAGAATCGGATTCCGGGGGCCAGACTTGCGCCACAAGCATTGCAGAACGCCATACATCACCTCACGCCGGGCAGTGAATTAAACGGTCGGCGCGAGTATACCGCAGATTGAACGCGAGCGCAGGTGGAGACTAGCTCCACATGCGAGTCGCATAATCAGACATCGTCAGCCCGAGCAACAGCAGCAGGAAGAAAAGTGCGGCGACCACGACCAGCTTCGTCAGCTTTTCGCTGGCGTGCCAGACGTGCATAAAGAATAACGCGACCAAAGTTGCCTTGATGGTGGCGATCCCCAGAGCGACTACTGCGTTATATCGTCCCAGATCGAGCGTCGCGGCGTAAACCGTCAGACCGGTGCCGACGAGCAATGCGAAGAATACCCCAAAGTACATTTTCAAAGGCGACGATGTTGCTGATGAATGTGCTGACATGCAAGCCTCACGGGTGCCGGTCGATCAGATAAAGCAAGGGGAACAAGTAAATCCAGACGATATCGACGAAATGCCAGTACAGCCCCCCAATCTCAACCGGAGTGTGCCACTCTGGGGTAAATCGTCCCTTCCACGCCATAATCAACAGCCACAGAAAAATCCCCAGGCCGATAATCATGTGCAGCGCGTGCAGGCCGGTCATGACGAAGTAGAGAGAAAAAAACATTTGCGCGTGGCGGGCATTGGCGTACTGACCAGGATGCCCGGGGATTGGCTCATTCTCGAAACTAAAAGAAGCCCCGGGCACGTGATGCTCCACAAATTTATCTCTGTACTCGATGCCCTTGATGCCAAGGAACGTGAGACCGAGCAGCATGGTAAGGGCGAGGCTACCGATCAGCAGGCTGCGCCGAGCCGTTTGCGCGGCCCACACGGCGAGCACTACGGTCAAACTGCTGCAGATCAGCACTGCGGTGTTGGTGGCGCCGAGGCCCATATTGATGGACTTACTGGCGGCGGCGAAGTCTCCAAAATACCATTGGCGGTAAACCAGATAGGCACAGAAGAGGCCGCCGAAAAACATGACTTCCGTTGCCAGGAAGACCCACATTCCCAAACTGGCGGCGTCGCGCTGCTGCTGCGGTTCCGCGAAGTGGTGCAGCAAGGCCGGGTTGTGCGCAGCATGCGCTTCGCCGTTACGGTCATGAACAACGGTTGTGGAGCTATCGTGCAACGGGCACCCCCTCCTTGTGAGGCGCGTCTAACTCCTCATAGTTATAGGCTTCCCACGTCACGACAGGTTCCGCGTCAAAGTTGAAGGTGGTCGGCGGAGAGGCCGTCTTCCATTCAAGCCCAGCGGCATTCCACGGATTGTCGGATGCCGGCTTGCCATACCGCATGGACCAGAGGAAATAAACCATGGGCAGCAAATATCCCACGCCCAGGACCGTGGCGCCAGCCGTCGAGAGCACGTTCAACACCTGAAATTCCGGCATGTGGCTGTAATCGTAATAGCGCCGCGGCATTCCCATGTAGCCCAGCACGAATTGGGGGAAGAAGGTTAGGTTGAATCCGATGAAAACGATCAGCGCAGCTAGTCGCGCCCAGCCTTCGGGATAGAGGCGTCCGGAAATTTTGGGCCACCAGAAATGCATTCCCCCGAGATAGCCCATCACGGCGCCTCCGACCATAATGTAGTGGAAGTGGGCGACGACGAAGTAGGTGTCAGTGACGTGGACATCGATGCCGAGAGCCGCCAAAAATAATCCCGTGAGGCCGCCGATGGTGAAAAGTCCCAGGAAGCCGAAGGCGTAAAGCATGGGCGCATCGTAGTGAATGGAACCCTTGTAAAGCGTGGCTGTCCAGTTGAAGACCTTGATGGCGGAGGGCAGCGCCACGGCGTAGCTCAAGAAAGAAAATACAAGAGCGGAGTAGACGGAGATTCCAGCCACAAACATATGGTGAGCCCACACCAGAAAGCCGAAGACCGCGATTGCGATGGAGGAGAAAGCTACGAAGTGGTAGCCGAAGATGCGCTTGCGCGAGAAGCAGGCAATGATTTCGGTGATCACGCCCATCGACGGCAGAATCATGATGTAGACGGCGGGGTGGGAGTAGAACCAGAAAAGATGCTGGAAAAGCAGGGGATCGCCGCCGAGTTTGGGATCGAAGATTCCGAGGTGCAGAGCGCGTTCGGCAGCCACCAGCACAATGGTGACGGCGATGACCGGTGTACCCAAAAGCTGAATAATGCTGGTTGCGTAGTGCGCCCAGATGAATAGCGGCAGACGCGACCATGTCATGCCGGGCGCGCGCATGCGGTGGATGGTAACCACGAAGTTCAGGCCAGTGAGGATGGAAGAAAATCCGACCACGAAAATCGCCAGACCGGCCTCAATTAAGTTCGTGTTGGTAAACGACGTGCTATACGGCGCATAGAAGGTCCAACCGGTATCGACGCCCCCTGTGAGCATGCAGTGCAACATCATCACGCCGCCGATGATGTAGAGATACCAGCTCAGCAGATTGATGCGGGGAAAGGCAAGATCCTTGGCGCCAATCATCAAGGGCACGAGGAAGTTCCCGAGCACGGCCGGTATTGAGGGAATCAGGAAAAAGAACACCATGACCATGCCATGCATGGTGAAGAGTTTGTTGTAGGTGTCGGCCTGCACGAGGTCGCCCGCGGGAGTCAGTAGTTCGAGCCGGATGAGCAGTGCAAAAAAGCCACCGATGAAAAAGAAGAATGTGATCGAGATGAGATATAGAAGGGCGATGCGTTTATGGTCCGTGGTGAGCAGCCAAGACCACACTCCGTACTCCTTGTTCAGATAGTTTTCGCGCTCAACGGGTTGTACTGTCGGGGTGGCTATACTCATACTCATTGCACCTGACTTCCGTTCGGTTGTGCGTGGACGCGCTCACTGGCCTGAGCTTTTGTCTCACCTGGCTCGTGGCGCGGCGCGACTACACTCGCAGTCGCCTTCGCGCCGCCCAGCGGCTTGTTCGCGGAGATCGATTTGATATAGGCGACCAGGGCATTGACCTGTTCCTCGCTGACCAACCCCTGAAACGTGGGCATGATCGGCTGGAATCCCTTAACGCGCTTAGCACCCGGATCGAGGATGCATTCTCGCAGATAGTTCTCGTCCGCAGTGACGGTGCGTCCGTCTTCGAGTTGAACCGGTTGGCCGAAAACGCCCTGTAAATTCGGCCCGCGCCCTGGCGTATCGGTGCGATGGCAGGTCGCGCAGCCGAGTTCAGCAAAGATTTTCTCTCCGCTGGCGGAAAGCGGGCCGGTGGAACCGCCGTTCATCCAAGCCTCATATTGCGCCTGTTCCTGGACAACAACTGAGCCAACCATCCCGGAGTGCTGGGTACCACAATATTCAGCGCAGAATAGATGATAGATGCCGGGCTTGGTGGCGCGGAACCATTCCACGCTGTAACGGCCTGGAAGGACGTCCTGCTTGATGCGGAAAGCGGGAATGTAAAAGCTGTGGATTACGTCCTGCGAGGTCATGATCAGTTTCACGTCACGCCCCACGGGAACGTGCAGTTCGTTGATTTCACGTTGCCCTTCGGCGTGTTCCACTTTCCACATCCATTGCTTTGCCACGACATAAACTTCACTGGCGTCGGTGGGCGGAGTCCGCTCTTTGAAGTAGACGAGCGCGCCCCAGACGAAGATCACCATGAAGATAAGGAACGGAATCGCGCTCCAGGTAATTTCCAAAGCGTTCGAACCTTCTATCTGTTCGGCCCGGACGCCGGGACGGTGACGGTAACGGGCGGCGAAAAAGATGATGCAGACAAAGACCAGCAGAGCCATCATGCCGGTCACGATAAGCAGGAAAATGTAGAGCGCGTCCACGTGGCCAGCCAACGTGGAAGCCTGTTGCGGCCATAATGGGAAATTATTGAGCATACCTTGTCTTTGTTGCCGGCTTCCTCGCTACGGAACGGTCCAGCCGCCACAAAATAAAAATCAAACCGCTCAGCAAGAGAATGGTTGCGGCAGCCGCCAGGCGCAGGATATTTGCGACCATGGCGCCGTACTTTCCCGTCTCGGGATTGTAGTGATAGCAATAGAGGAGCACGGCGTCCACAGCATTGCCGATCTTGCCTTGCGAAGCTTCCACCAGTCCCAGGCGCAAATCCTTGGGCGGAAAATCCACGCCGTAAAAGTAGCGCGAGATACGGCCCTGCGGCGTCAGCACCATGATGGCGGTGGCGTGCGCGTACTGATTGCTCTTGGCATCGTACTGATATTGGAAGCCGACAGTCTTCGTCAACGCATTTATCGAGTCCGGCTGGCCGGTAAGGAAATGCCAGCCCGCAGCGGCGTCGGCTCGGCCATAGCGTTTGACGTAGTCGACCTTCTTGGCCGCGGCCATCTCTGGAGTCTCACGCGGATCAAAGCTTACGGTGACCACATCGAATTCATTGCCGACATCGAATTTCACCAGACGCATCGCACTGGCGAGTCCGGCGAGAGCTTCGCCGCACAGCATGGTGCAGTTGTAATAAACCAGATTGAGGATGAGGGGTTTACGCCCGAAGTAATCTCCGAGCTTCACGGTTTTGCCGGCATCGTCGCGGAAGATAAGATCCGGGGGCACCTGGGCGTTAAGATGCTGCTCGATACCGACGTTCTCGAGACGGGGAGGTCGCGTATTCGCCGGAGGGGACATGACGCCGCTATTGATTTGGGCGCTGGCGGAAACCGCCAAAAGCGAGAGTGCCAGCAAAACCCGCACCGGGAAACTCGAGTTGGATTTTCTACAGCTCAATTCTTCTCACCCTTGTCGCTCAATGCTTTACTCTTGTTTGTCGCACCGTCAGTGGCCGGGCTATCATTGGCCGCGCCCCGCGGGCGCACCGGCAGTCCGCGCTGTAGCAATAAATCCATAGCGCGCTCGATCGGAATGCGCACCGTTCCCGCTTTTTCGTCGACCCAGCCGTAGCTGTAGAGCGTTTTCTCTTCCTCCATCCTGATCCCGTTCAGTTGACCACGCTCGTCTTCTTCCAGCTTGGGGCTAGGGAAGGCGGTCTGGGGGTATCCGGGAGCGACATTGCGCGTATCTTCGGGAACCTTGGCAACCAGCGGATTCACTTCTGGCTGCGAAGCCTTTTCGCGGCGGTCGAGATAGGCATAGAGGCCTTTGAGACCGAACATGCAGAGCACTGTCACCACGACCAGGGTCAGAAAGAAGTAAACGATCCCGGCGGGCTTTAGATCCTGGTGCTCGAAGCTCTCGTGCCCCGCGGTGTCCTCGTGTTTGAACTCATCGCTCATAGTCTGCGCTTACTGATGTGCCGGTTGTAGAACTTCGTGAGCGTCCGGGTCGTAGGCTGGCAACAGCGGCAGCGCAGCCAGGTTACGGAAAAAATACCAAAGCCAGATTCCGCCGATGGCGATCGGCACGACGATGTCGGCGATGGTGATGTTAAGAGTTCTTGAAAAATTCGGTTCGATGATCCAGAACAGATCGAGATACCGCATTAGCATCATCCAGACCGCAAGCCATACCAGCTTTCGAATATCGCGTTTGAATGGGCGCGACAGCAGCAATGCGAATGGAATGGCGAAGTGAAACAGTACCAAAAAGAGTCCAATCGATCCCCAGCCATTACTTAAGCGCTTCAGATAAAAAGTGATCTCCGCGGGCAAATTCCCGGCCCAGATGATGAGCCACTGCGAGAACGAGAAATAGGCCCAGACCATAATGAAGGTGAGCATCCACTTGCCGTGGTCGTGGACGAAGTCGGGGGTCAACATCTCAGACATGGGCTTGTAGTTGAAGAGGATGCGCTCGACCACCACCGCGAAACACATGGCGGAGAGCACTTCACCGATAAGGATGAGCAGGCCGAAGATGGTCGAGATCCAACTGGGATCGAGAGACATGACCCAGTCGATGGCGGCAAAGGAGATGGTGAATCCATAGAGGATGAGACCAGGACCGGCGACCGCCTTGAAGCGTCCTGAGTTGTCGGGAGCGCCGGCATGGTCGGTTTGCTTCGACCACTTCGAAAGCAGGAACGAGAGCACGTTCCAGATGGCGAAATAAAAGAAAGCACGGATGACGAAGCCGGAAAAGTTCAAATAGCTCGCCTTGATAAAGCTGTGCTTTTCCAGATGCTCGCGGATGTGCGTATCCTGGATGGACTCAAGTGGCATTGCCCAGGGGTAAATTCGGTGCTGCCCGACTGCGATAATTATCGGGATGAACAGAATTGCCAAGACCGGCAGCGTGCGCATGGCCGCGCCCAGGATGCGGCGAATCACCGTGCCCCAACCGCCTCCGGTCAAATGGCGGATCATAAGGATCGCCATGGAACCGAGCGCGACGCCCAGCCAACACATGAAGCCGAGAAGGTAGGCGCGATAGAATTCATCGGGACGGACAAACGCCAGTGCGCCCGAAATCAGCGAGAAAATAACGCCGATCACAAGCGAGCGCTGGGAAATTTTTCTGACTACTTCCGGCGCCGTCAGATCGAGACGTACAGTGGAAGCGGCGCTCATTTCTGTTCCTCTTTTGGCCCAATCTCTTTGGCGGCAGCCTCAGGCGCGATCACCGGAAGAGTCGCACCCGAGCCCGGTTCCGCTTGAAACGCCGGCGGGTCCGAGGGCACGTTCTGCCCGGCTGGAACGTCGGCTTTGGTTGCGTTCTGACTCAATTGCAGCGCGCGCACGTAAGCGACGATGGTCCAGCGATCCCGCGGCGGAATCTGCGCGGAGTAGTCGGGCATGATGCCAAAGCCGTTGCTGATCACGTCGAAGAAGTATCCCAGGGCAGCTTTCTGAAGCCGCTGGTCGTGGAAAGATGGCGGCTTGCGAGAGAATCCGCGCGACGGAATGAATCCGTTGCCATCGCCAACCCGCGAGTGACAGGGAGCGCAATAAATGTCGTAGCGTTCGCGCCCGCGTTCGAGAGCTTCTTTGGTCACGGGAAATGGCATGTAATCGCCGGGCGTGTTGCCGTTTTTCCCGGTGTAGAAGTAGCTATCTTCATGCAGCTGTCCCCGTGCAACCGTGCCTTCGACCAGCGGACGCGCGCCTCGCTGGTCGGGAAAGAAATCGCTCTTGGCCAAGGGGTTCACGCGGGGCTGCACGTGCATGTCGATACGACAGGCGGAGGAAAGGGCAACCGCCAGCAGCATCGTGACAAGAGATAAACTGTCGAGCTTCGATCGGCCGGACAGCCGGCGGTCCCCACATGGCTTTTCTTGCGGAGCGCACATTTTAGCTGGGCACCTCCGAGATCGAGCGTGGCGCCAGTCCCTCCATGAAGTTGCGTGTGCCCGCCGGATCATATTTAGGGTCGGAAGAAAACACGATCAGGAAGAAACGGTCCTTCGAGGCCAGCGCGAACCGCGGCACATTAAACACGGGATGATACGGCATGGGCAGACCGTTCAGCGCAAGCATGCCAAGCACGGCCGAGACGCCGGCAAACAGGATCGTCATTTCGAAAGTGATGACGATAAATGCGGGCCAGGAATGCGGCGGCTTTCCTCCAATATTCAGGGGGTAGTCGACGGCGGACATCCAGTATTGCATCAGGTAGCCAGTCAGGCCGCCGACGATACCGCCAATAAGTACTACCAGGGGAACCGAGTTCCGGTGAAAGCCCATCTCCTCCGCCAGGCCTTCGATCGGAAAGGGACTATAGGCATCGATTCTTTGATAACCAGCTTCATGCGTGCGCTTGGCGGCGTCCACCAGGGCCTGAGCCGAAGCAAACTCCGCCATGATGCCGTATACCGGATCGCGTTTCATTCGGCCTTGACCTCCGCTTCCGGCAGGAGAGTCCGCATTTCAAAAATCGAGATCGCAGGCAACAGGCGCAGGAACAGGAACATCGCGGCAAGGAACATGCCAATGGTGCCGATGTAAGTCATCCAATCCCAGCGCGTAGGATAGTACATTCCCCAGGACGACGTCAGGAAGTCGCGATGCAAACTGACGACTACGATGATGAAGCGCTCCAGCCACATGCCTACGAGGATCACAAAAGAAACCAGGAAAAGCGCCACGGGGCTAGTGCGTAGCTTGCGGACCCAGAGAAGTTGCGGAATGAAGATATTGCAACTCAGAAGTGACCAGTAGGCGACGGCATAAGGACCGTGCAGGCGGTTCCAGATGGTGAAGGCGTCGTAACGATCGCCGCTGTACCAACCCATGAAGGCTTCAATTCCGTAACCGTAGGCCACGATCAATCCCGTGGCCAGCATCACTTTTGCAGAGTTCTGCAGATGACGCTCGGTGATGAAATCTTCCAGGCCGTAAATCTTGCGAATGGGAATTGCCAGCATCAGAACCATCGCGAAGCCGGAATAGATCGCGCCCGCAACGAAGTAAGGCGGAAAAATAGTAGTGTGCCAGCCGGGAACGATGCCGACGGCAAAATCAAAACTTACTACCGTGTGAACCGAGAGCACGAGCGGCGTAGCCAATCCAGCCAGAAGAAGATAGGCAGTCTCATAGCGGTGCCAGTGGCGCGCGGATCCGCGCCAGCCTAGGGAAAGCGCGCCATAGATCAGCCGGGCCGCGGGATGAGTCGCGCGATCGCGCAGGGTTGCCAGGTCGGGTACCAGACCTATAAACCAAAACAAGGCGGAGATGGTCGCATAGGTAGAAACGGCGAACACATCCCACATCAGCGGGCTGCGGAATTGCGGCCACACCCGCATCGTGTTGGGATAAGGAAAGAGCCAGTACGCCAGCCACGGCCGGCCGACGTGGATGGCGGGGAAAATTCCCGCCGAGGCGACGGCAAACAGGGTCATCGCTTCGGCGAAGCGGTTGATGGAGTTACGCCACGACTGCCGCAACAGCAGAAGGATGGCGGAGATGAGCGTTCCGGCGTGGCCGATTCCAATCCACCACACGAAGTTGACGATGGCGAAGCCCCATCCGATGGGGATGGTAACGCCCCAGATGCCGATGCCTTTGAGAAACAGGTATCCGATGGCGAACAGCAGCATCATCGTGAGCATGAAAGCGACGCCGAATCCCAGGAACCAGCCGTTCGAAGCAGGACGGGTCAGCACGATGGCGCTGATTTTTTCCGTGACGGTGCCGAAGGTGTAGCCGGGTTCGATCACCGGTGCGCGTTGCGCATCGACCGTCGTCTTGTATTGCTCATCCATGCTCTTCTGCCAGCTTCCCTTCAGGAGCAAAAGTCCATCTCAAATCGGCTGCTCAGGGCACGCCTAAAGCCGCGCCCTGCCCAAAGCAAATTCCTGTGACCCCGCGAACTTTCTGCGGCCTTCACCCTTTCAGCTCCGGATTCGGATTACTGACTTCCGCCAGATAAGTTGTGCGCGGGCGCGTGTTGAGTTCCCCGAGCAGACTGTAATTGCGCGACTGTGCCTTCAGCTTTGAAACCTTGCTGTTCGGGTCGTTGATGTTACCGAATATGATTGCGCCCGCCGGACAGGACTGCTGGCAGGCGGTTTTCAGCTCATCGTCATTGATCTTGATTTCCTTGCCTTCGCGCACCGAAGCAGTTTCAGCGTCGATTTTGTGTTCGTTGATGCGCTGCACACAATAGGTGCACTTTTCCATTACGCCGCGGCTGCGCACGCTGACGTCGGGATTGCGCATCAGCTTGTATTGCGGCGTCTCCCAATCCTGAAACAGAAGGAAGTTGAAGCGCCGCACTTTATAAGGACAGTTGTTCGAGCAATAGCGCGTGCCCACGCAGCGGTTGTAGACCATGTCATTCAGGCCTTCGCTCGAATGATTCGTGGCGCCGACCGGGCAGACCACTTCGCACGGAGCGTTCTCACACTGCATGCAGGGCACGGGCTGGAAGAATGCTTTGGGATTGTCGCGGTCGCCCTGGTAATAAGCATCGACGCGGATCCAGTGCATGTGGCGGCCAATGACCGTCTGCTCCTTGCCTACAACCGCAATGTTGTTCTCCGACTGACAGGCCACCATGCAGTTGTTGCAACCCACGCAGGAGTTCAGATCAATGGTCATGCCCCAGGCGTACGCTTCTTCTTTATAGGGATAGGGTTTGTAGAGCGTGAGCCCCGGCGCCGGCTCTGCTTCTTCTTCGTGCGCGAAGTCGGGGGCTTTGCGATATTCCTCCAGCGAGGTTTCGCGGACCAGCGGGCGATGGCCGCCATCAGGCGTGTCCATTGTCTGGTAACCCTGCGTGGATGCCAGCTTATACGTTTCTCCGGTCTTGCGGATTTGTAGGCCGGTCGCGATCCATGGCGCAGCGGTCGTGCGCAACCCGTAGGCATCGAAGCCTTGGGCAGTACCGACGCGGCCGGCTCGCTTGCGGCCGTAGCCCAACGTCACGGTGACTGAGTTGTCGGGCTGGCCGGCCTGAATCCAGACCGGGCCGGTGACTTTCTTGCCGTTCAATTCCAGCTCGACGACGTCTTCCACTTTAATCTGCAGGCGCTCCGCCATTTTGGGACCGATGAGGACGGCGTTGTCCCAGGTGAGCTTGGTCATGGGTTTGGGTAATTCCTGCAGCCAGCCGTTGTTGGAGAATTGTCCGTCGTAGATGTTGGGATCACGGCGGAGGTTGAGCTCAATTGCATGCGGGTCGGCGGGCGATGCGGCAGCAATTCCAGCAGATAGATCTTTTATTCGCGTAAATTCCTTCGGCGCAAAGGTGCTGCTTTCGATCCAGCCGTCGTGCAGCGACTTGCGCCAGAATTGGTCGAAATCCGCGCCGGCGTGCTGCTTTTGCCAGTATGCGCGAACAAGGTCATGGCCCGTGGCATCGGATTGGCCGGAGAGCAAGGCGACAAATTCCAGCGCACTCTTGCCGCTGTAGAGCGGCGCAATCAGTGGCTGAATAATGCTGACGGTTCCGTCGTAAGCCCGCGCGTCACCCCAGGCTTCGAGTTCGTGCGCTTGATTGATGTGCCACTGACAAAGCTCGGCAGTTTCGTTCTGATAGAGACCGAAGTGCACACGCAGCGGAACTTTATTGCTCTTCAGAACATCTGCGAATCCAAGATCGGATGGCGCATCGTAGGCTGGATTGCCGCCGAGAATGACCAACAAATCGACCTTCCCTGCATCGATGTCGGCAACCAGATCCTTGATCGATTCGAATTGGTTGACGGGATTCGCGTCGACCGGGTCGCTGTAGAAAACTGTCTTGCCAACGTTGCCTTGCTTTGCGTTGATCGCATGAACCAAAGCGTGAACCAACGGAGGCTGGTGATCCCCGGCGACGAACAGGCTCGAACCACGATGGTTTTCCAGATCGCCGAGGATCGACATAAAGAACTTCATCACTTCTGATTTGCCGCCTATTCCGGTCGCATCCGTTCCAACCTCCGTTAGCGTGGCCAAAGCATGAGCGACGTCCGCGATCCCAGTCGCTACAACCGGCCATCGATGATCCGCCTTCGCTCCCGTCGAACTCGGCGTGCTCTCGATCACATACAGCCGGTTCATGTTCCCATCGGGATTACGGCGCTTGGCGAAATCGCGGATGTAGC
>DATNLE010000301.1:0-19102 GCA_035603035.1 Candidatus Acidiferrales bacterium
CCCGGGCGCAGGCAAGGGGTCTGTTACCAGCGTCGGTCTCAGCGCTCCCAGTTCCGACTTCAGCGTGAGCGGCTCGCCGGTCACCACCGCCGGTACGCTGGCTCTGAAATGGAACACGGCTCCTACCAGCACCGACACGGCCAACGCCATCGTCAAGCGCGATTCCACGGGCAGCTTCAGCGCCGGCGGCATCAACGCAATCGCGCTCAACGTGAACAACAACAACTCCGGCCTTAACTCCGGCCTTGCGATCATCGCCAACGCTTCCGGGGACGCAGCCATACTGGGGGGCAGCGATACGAACTCAGGCGTCGCCGGCACCAGCGTGTCGGGCGATGGGGTTTTTGGAGACAGCAACAGCGGCAACGGAGTTGAGGGTGATTCGGGCGGCCCGGACGGTTTCGGGGTGTATGGTACGAACTCAGCGGAAGACTCGATCGCAATCTATGGCATTGACACCACGGCGAGCAGCGCCGGTTTGGTCGGTATAGCTCCCTATGCGGTGATTGCCAACGGCAGCGTCCTAGCGGGGGAATTTATCGGCAACGTAGAGGTCGAAGGCGCCCTCTCCAAGGATAGCGGTTCGTTCAAGATTGACCATCCTCTTGATCCGGCCAACAAGTACCTCTATCACTCTTTTGTGGAGTCGCCCGACATGATGAACATCTACAACGGCAACGTGACCACCAACGCGGCGGGTGAGGCTGTTATCACACTGCCGGAGTGGTTCGAAACCCTCAACCGCGACTTCCGCTACCAGCTTACGGTGCTCGGCCAGTTCGCCCAGGCCATCGTTTCGAGCAAGGTCGCGAATCATCAGTTCTCCATCAAAACCGATAAACCCGACGTGGAAGTCTCGTGGCAGGTCACGGGCATCCGGCAGGACGCCTGGGCCAACGCGCATCGCATTCCGGTCGAAGAGATGAAGTCGGAGAAAGAGCGTGGATTCTATCGGCATCCTGAACTGTACAATGCTCCGCCGGAAAAGAGCATCTCGTGGGCACGTCACCCGCGTGTCATGAAGCCGGTGAAGGCAGCCCGCGCTGCCAAACTGGCGCCGGTTGCTCACAATCTGGAGAGGTCTTCAGCGCCCGACAAACCGTAAAGGATTGCCCGATTGACCTGGCCTTCGCATTCGAGGGCCGGGGCAGTTCGGTCTCGGCGGATTGCAGCAGATCACGGATTCGAACAGATCAACAAAAGGCGGCAAAGACGACCGCCTCCAAGATGCAACCCACCGCATCACTCAGACGTGTTTTCCTGCCCGGGGGGACAGGGAAACACGTCATTTTTTATGAACGAAGGAATTCATGCTGCAAGTTCGGGAATGTCAGTCGCGTTTCCCGTCAAGGCTTGCCCATTCCCCGGACTGAATAAAACTTGCCCAATAAAAGGGATGCTGGCGGTCTTTGCGCTTCAGCATGGCGAGCTTGGTCTGGCGAAGCGCTTCGCCGCGCCCAAGGCCCTTCTTCAGGCCCTTGTAATAAGAAGCCATAATTTCGCGAGTGGCATAGTCGCTCACCGGCCAGAGGCTCATCACCACCGATTCCGTGCCCGCCAAAACGAAAGCCCGGCGCAGTCCGTACACGCCTTCGCCGTTCCGGACCTCGCCCACGCCGGTGTCGCAGGCGGAAAGAGTAACCAGCTTGGTCCCCCACAGATTTAGATTCGAAGCCTCGAGAGCGCTCAGGATTCCTTTTTCCGGACCGGTACGGCTGAAATTGGCGCCGGCCAGAGCCAGCCCGGAGCGGAGCAGCGGGTTTTGCTCGCCGGACTCCGGGTTGGCGCCTCGCATGTTTTCCTGCGCGTGTTCTGAGGTTTGCGTTCGCTTCGCGTCCGCGAGGAAAAATCCGTGGGTCGCGATGTGAAGAATGTCGGGCGCGTTCATTTGTTTGACCGCGGATTCGCTGGCCAGCCTCCCGGTAAGCAGCCGTGCTTCTGGGAACTGCGACTGGATGGCGCGGGCTTCCAGCGCGGTCCCCGGCAGAGGCGCGAAATAAATGCTCGAAAGATCGTCGGGGGGAGTCACACTCCGTCGGACCGCGAGCCGGGGAGTGTTCTTTTGCCGGGCTGGCTGTGCGGTGGAGGCTTCCATGGACCCTGGCTCGCCGAAGACTGGGTCAGCAATGATAACTGGTCCGCTGTGGCTCGACCGCTTCGCTTGCAGCCGCAGCAGGTCGCGCCCGGTAGTCAGATAGCTGATGGAATAGCGCTCCACCAGATAATGCTGCTTCTCGTCGACCAAAGCCTCGAAAGGAATCAGATTTAGCTGCCCGTCCGGCGAAATGAGAAGCTGCGTAGCATCCCCGGCGAGCTCGCGCACCGGCCGCATTATTTTTTCATCCAGGGCACGCGCGAGCGGTTGCGCATCCTTATGTTGGGGATCGCGCAACCCTCCTCGGAGCGAGGCTACCGCCGCGTCGATCACCTTCGCCGGACCGAGTTCCTTCCAACGCACCTCGCCGTTTTGGCGCAAAACGTAGGCGATGTAATGGGGCTCATCAAAAGCAGTCTCTTCTTCATCAAGCTTTGGGTTGTAGGGACGGTAGGCGGCGAACTCGATCAGAGCAGCTTGACCCGGAATGGCGGACTTCACGCCCGCGAGCGTGATCGCCTGCGCGTGGGTACGGAATTCCGCGCTGCGTCGGCTGATGTCGGTTTCAAGTGCTTCGCGTTGTTCGGCCAGCGAATTCAGATGTTTTTGATATTCGTCGAGCGCTGTTTTCCCCGGCCCCTGAAGTGAGAGCTTGGCCAGTTGCGCCGTGGTTTGGGTGAACTTGTCGAGCAGCACCTGATCTTCGCTGTTCAGCCGCTGCCGAAAGGCGGCGAGAGTGCCGGACAGAGCGTCGAGCAAACGTCCTTTTCGTTGCAGCACGACCAGCGCGGCCAGATCCGCCGCGGCTGGATTGTCGGGGGCCAGCAGGGCGCTGAACGAAATCGTGCGATCGGTTCGTTCCGACGCATCCCTCAGGTACTCAAATTTCTCCCGCTCCGAGCCGATCAGCACATTCAGTTCAATGCTTTTTTCCAGCATGGACTCTACCCGCGTTTCATAGTCGACCGCATGCGGCATATCACCGGAAGCCGCATACGTCGTCGCGGTGTTGACGTAGGTAAGCAGAAGCAGAACATCGTAAGGACCGGCGACGGCCTTCAGGATCTCCTGTGCGCGCGCGTAAGTTTCGAGCGCTTTCGGATAGTCCTGTTGGACGCGATAAGTGTTGCCAATGGTGATGAGCGTTCGCGCCGTTTCTGAGTTTTTCGCGCCGTAGCTGTTCTCGCGAATGGCTTCAGCGCGCCAGAGCAACTCGAGGGAACGCGCGTATTGTTTTTTTCTTCGGGCAAAAATACCCAGGTTCATGAGGGGATTGGAGAGACGAGGATAGTCTGGGCCATACTTCTTTTCGATCATTTCTACGACGCGCTCGATCAGGGGTTCTGCGCGATCGTAGTCCTCCAGCGAACGGTATGCGTTCCCCATATTGTTGAGGATTAGGATGGACAGAAAATCGTCGGGCTCAAGGCTTTTGTCGGCAATCGGTTGAGCACGCTGAAGGTCTTCCAGCGCACGGCGGTAGTCATGCCGGTTGATATGCAGCACTGAAATATCCGACAGGCACTGGATGAGGCGGGGATGGTCGCTGCCCAGAGTTTTCTGGGTGATCGCGAACGCTTCGGTAAGCAGGGGCTCCGCCTGCAGATAATCGTCACTCCAGTTGTAGAGGTTCCCCAATCGTTCGATGGCCAATGCCGTTTGCGGGTTCTCGCGGCCCAGGGAGGCCTCATCGATTGCGATGGCACGCAGGTAGAGTTCTTCGGCTTTTGCCCGGTTGTCGGCGGTTCGTTCCAGGTCCGCCTGTCTGACTAATAATTCCCCTGTATAAGCATCTTTCGGCCCCAGAGCCTTCTCAGCCTCTTCGGCGGCGCGGGCGTAGAGCTGCCGCGAGTCTTCGTACTTGCCGCTGTCATTTAGTTTTTGGGCCTGCAGGCTGAGAGTATGAGCCTCGAATAGCAGTCGGTCTTGTTCTGTCGCCGGGCGGATTCCGGTGACCTGGATCTGATAGCGCCCGGCCGGCGCTCTGGAGTATTTGGGCTTGACGATGAGTTGATAGTGCACCGTGTCGCAGGCGACGCCGACCTGTTCGCGGCCCTCAATCCTGCTTTCAGAATCGAACTGGGCCAGGACTTTGCCGCCGGCATCGGCGACATCGACGACAACGTCGATCCCGTGCTGCTCAACTTCGACCTCAGAAAACTGTCCGGGCTGCAGCGGGAGTTCGTAGCCGTCAGCGTTCTTCCCCGAGATTTCGCGCTCAATCTGCTTGCCTTGTTCCAGGGTAGTCAGAGTTTTCTGAGGCGCAGATTGAGATGCTGGCGAAGTTTGGGCGAGCGCTGTGGGAAAAATAGCAGGGAACGCCAGCCCGGAGACCAGACTCATCCCGGCAACACAAATGCGAAGATCAACGAGAGAGCACCAGAAACCACATCGCCGCATCGCGAGACCCTGAGTGAGCGCTTGGCGGGGAGCCCCAAGCTCGCCGGAGGAGTGCTACTTTATCACACTCCTGAAAGGATAGCTGCTCACCAGTTCCGCGGTTCCGTTAGGGCGAATCCCCTTGAGCTCGACCAGATAATTGGCTGGCTTCAACAGATTCGGCGGAACTGCGAAAGATACAGTCCTGCTGTTGCCCTCCGAAAAAGGCTTCAGGCTGGCGCCCTGCCACGCGATCTGCCGGGTCGCCGAATCCTCGATCGCGACTTGATAAGTAGCGAAATCGCTCGATTCCAGCTCCAATTTAAAAACTACAAGATCGGTGCCCGCCGACCAGGAAACTATGGGCGATGGACCGGAGCCACGCAGCGGCGGCATCAGAACGAACGCCGCCACTTTGAGCTGATCGATCGATGGCTGAGGATGGTTTTTCTCCGTCCCTGGATTGGCAGCGTTAGCCGCTTGCCCGGCGGCAAGCTGGTGCTCGAGTTGTTGCTCCTTTTGAGCGAGCAAAGCGCGCTCCGAGTCTGACCGGCTCACTTGCTGTCGTAATCCCAGATTCGTGTTCAGCAGATACCCGCTTGCGATCAGCAGCAGTAATGCGGCCCCAGCCAATCCCCATTGCGCAGCGAACCAGGCATTCGAGGACCGCGAGGTTCCGGACCAGGCTCCTCCCAAGATCCGTTTCCAGACACTTTCATGCTTTTCACTTGGTGTGACTCCTGCGCGGACCACCACGGGTCGAGTGGCCGCTCGTCGCTGAAAAGACAGAAAGGTCTCCGCAAACCTGACTTTCTCTCGCCGCTTCGGCGACGTCAGGTAGGCAGACTTGAACTGATGGGCGTCCGCAGCCGGAAGTTCGCCGCGCACGTAGGCATCGACGAGATCTTTCTCGGCACAGTCGAGCTTTGCCGCAAAGTCGTCGTCGGCAATGCTCAGTTCGTCCAGGCGCTCGATTTCTTCCGACGGCAGCGAGCCGAGAAGATACTGAGTCAGAAGCCGGTCATCGGGGTTATATGTCACGGCTTGCTCCACTATATAGTTAAGAGATAAGCGACCAAAACCTTTCACGATCCTGCCGAACTCCTGCCCAAGCACTGCTCCAGCCGGTCTCGAATCCGGCACGCCCGAATGCTCAGGGCATTGGTGCTAAGTTCCAGTTTCTCAGCGAGTTCCCGCCGCCGCTGAATCTTCTCGCCCTGCTCTCCGCGGTAGTACTCGAGGATCAGGTCGCGCTCTGCGGCCGCCAATTTCTGCAGGCAGAGATCGAGATAGTCGAGCATTTTCTGAGCTGTCTGGTCCGGTGGGGGATTGCTGCTGGCGGCAATGGCTACGGCGTCGAATTCAGAATCATCGGAGTTCACCTCGGGGCGAACCAGACGAAGATGCTCCAGAAACACAAACTTCGCCACGATGTAGCAGTAGTGAGCCGGAGTCGCGTCGGTGATGGTTCCTTCTTCTTCGAGCCGGCGCACAACCCGGTTCAAAGTCTCATCGGCGAGATCGTCGGCTGCGACGCACTGCTTGTGGTCAAAATAGCGAACCAGCCGCCGACGCATTTCGAGATAGCGCCCGCCCTTGGAGTCGTGGCCTTCGTCGAGCCAATCGAGAAACTTGCGGAAAGCCGGCTCAGTCGGCGCCCAGTCGCGTTTTACCTTTGATCTGGATATCTGCCCCATTCCGCGGGTTTCCCAAGTGACGTGATTCTACGGGACCAGCATTGATGGCACAAGTCAGCTGTAGCGCGGCCCTTAATTCTAAGAATGACGATTCTTGGGGCTTTTCTGGCACTGGATTGTGAGAATCAGCCCTCGCTTCAGGCACTAGGTAATGCGAATCTCTGGCCCCTTTGGGTTTGTACTGATGCGGATAGTAAGTTGGTTCCCTCTTGGTGGGGACAGTCAGCCAGGGTTCGTGATCTGGACTTCCTGCCCGTCGATCGACAGAATTTTGCTGGCCGGTTCCTTGCCACAAGACAAGCCTACCACCGATAATTATTAATAATCTTAGGCGACGCAAATTTCTGGCCATGAATCAATCATCCTTCAGTCCCACAATCGACGAGTATCTTCGCAAGCGCCTGATGCCGGTCGAAGGCGCGATCCCGCAATTGGCGGGCATCGATATGTATGGCAACTCCATTCCCGCGGGGACGGTTGGCGGCGACCTCTTCGAGTACATCAACTTTCAGCAGCGCTACAACATCGACGGCCGCATCGCCCGGGCGCTCAAACTTGCGAAGCTCTATCTCGACCCTTTGCCGGCTGGGCAACCCGCGCGCAATATGGTGGATGACCATGTGTGCTGGCTCGAAACACGGCTGAACAACGAGCCATCAACGCCTCTCGAATACAGAAAAGCGAAAAGCTCCGAGCAGTTGCGTATCGCGGAGGATCTTCCAGAGTTGAAGACCACGGCCGGCGTGCTGCTGGTCGATGCTCAGGGGCACGGCCTTATCTCGGCCAAAATTGCATCGACCGTCCACGATACGTTTCATGCATTAATGCTGGCGGAGCTTGATCGCTATGGAAAAACTACGCCGGGATTTTTTGAAAAAATCAATCTGCGGCTGGCGCAATCGGTCACCGCGCGCAATGCGCTCGGACGCAATCCCAAAGACAGTGCGCGCGAAATCGCAACCATGCTCTATGGCGAAATGTGTCCCGAAGGACTTTTTCGTTTCGTTGATTTTGGCCATCCGCCGCCGCTGGTTTTCTCAAACGAGTTCGGCAAGTTTATGGATATCTGCCAGGCGCGCATGGTGCAGTTTCCGCCACTAGGCCTGGAAATTCCCGAAGATCATCCAGACCGCAACAAATATTTCTCGATCAGTCTGCGAAAACGGCAGGTGAACTCCGCCGATTTGGCGGAGATCACGCTGATGAGTCCCGGCGACATACTCTTCCTCTACACCGACGGAGTCTACGACGGCAATGATGACGAGGAACGATCCCAGCTCGAGCGTGTGATGCGCAATCACAAAGACCAGCCAGCCCGCGAAATTTGTAACGCGTTGCTTGACTATGCCGTCAGGCGCGATGAACGCTTTCAGCAAATCGGCGAAGCCGATATCATTGACGACAAAACGGTATTCATCATCAAGCGCAGGTAGCAAACCGCCGCGATTTTGTCGCGAGAATAACCCTACGTTTTAGCGGGTTACAAACGGTTCCTATCTCCGGGTACAGTTTCTATAGTTTCCCTGATTCGCTGGATTTCCGCGCAAAACGGTATCACCGGTATCAGTTGAATGTGGATAAGTAGTGATCCTACCTGCATTTGCTATAAGAGGTTCCATCTCGTTGATGACGCACAAGTCGGGATGGATACGACATAGTTTACCCGCGATTTCGATTGAGCCGTAACCCAGCGGTACACAGGTTTTACCCCCCACTGGGAGAATAAGGGCCTGAGCATTTACTACGCTCATGAATAGAGGTTTCAGTGCGATTATGCCTCGCGCACGGTCGGGCGCTGGTTGCGGGAGCGTGGGAACCGTGAATGTAAATTCATTAAGTATTCATCTGCAAGAGACATTCAGTCGAAAACTGTTGGCTATGCTCCCAACAGTTGAGCGCCTCTCCAAGAGGAACGAGGTTGTCAGAGGACTCAACGATTCGGTAGAAGCACACTTCGAATTAGGGGTTCAAGAAAAGTATGCGAAGAATCTTGACGATTCTGTCTTTGCTGGTCGTAACGCCAATGTTTGCGCAGTCACAAATGAGCAAAGTGAAAACCGTCTTTGTGATCATCCTGGAGAATCACAACTGGACGGGGGACGATGCCGGCGCCTCCTTTGGCGACCCCGACCTCAAAGACAACCCTCTGGCCCCGTACATCAACGGGACACTCATGAAAACATCGGCGCATGCGGAGCAGTATTTCAATCCTCCGGGCAACCACCCCAGCCAGCCGAATTATTTGTGGTTGCAAGCCGGAACTAACTTCGGCGTCTTAGCCGATACGCAGCCTGGCCAACCTCAGCTGTTCACGGAAAAACACTTGACCAAACTTCTTGAAGACGCGGGTATTTCGTGGAGGAATTACGCAGAGCCTGACTTTGGGAGCCCGGTGTTTGACAACTGCCCGCTCGATTTCAACTTCCTTGACGTGGAACACCTTGCCACGGTGTACTTCAACGATGTCAATGACGGCTTGAATCCTCAGTCAACCGAATGTATCGAGCACGTGGTGCCTTATTACCAGCTGGCGACCGATTTGGCCGACCATACCACGACACAGTACATCCTGATTAATCCAAACCTGTGCCATCAAGGACATGAGGGTATTTCTCCCTGCGATGCCAGAGAGCCCGCCGATAATACGTTGCGCATGGATAGATGGCTTTCGCAAAATGTGCCCATGATTCTCGAATCGCAAGCCTACAAGGACGGTGGCGCTCTCTTTATCACGTGGGATGAGGCCGAAGACAGCGGCAAGTTCTCAGATGGTCCGATCGGAATGTTTGTGCTTTCACAATTTGCCAAAGGCGGCGGCAAGAGGGCTTACAGCAATTCGATTCACTACGACCATAGCTCCACCCTGAAAACGATCGAGGAGATTTTCGGCGTAAGTCCTCTGCTGGGAGCCGCTGCGGACGAGAAAACAAGGGATCTAAGCGACTTGTTTCAGTGAAAACCTGTCGGGGATGAGCTGAAGCGTGTCTGTTTGCAGACATCCTTTGCGCTTGTTCCGATCGAGCTGATTTAGGGATCCGGCGTTCGCTGACCAGCAAGCGCCGGATTCTCTTCCTGAATGAGAGCCGCCCGCGCCGGGCGCGATCATTCGTCGGCATCCTTGTTACACCGAAGAAATGCTCCTCGACAACAAGCCTTCTGTTCGGCGAGGAGTGGGCGGTCGAACCAACAAAGTTCAATTGCTGTCCTCGGAAGGCCGAGTCGTTTTGCAAACAGAATTGTCCGAGCAGTGGAGAATCATAGCCTGACTACTCGCCGCAAATTTATTTGTCAATCCGCGATTGCTGCCGCGGCCGTGATCGTGCCGCGGGCTTTCGCCCATACTATGAGGGGTCGGGCGAGGTCGGCGATCCCCACCCTCGACCCAAACAGCCTGGCTCGCTTCGTCGATCCGCTGCCTCTTCCGGTGATCGCGCAGCCGCAGGGCGATCGTGCGGTGCCAGGTAAATCCAGTGAACGCCTGCCGTTCTACCGGGTGTCGATGAGCGCCATCGCCAGCAAACTGCATCGCGATCTCCCCGCGACGCGCCTGTGGTCTTACGGGGGTTCGGTACCTGGCGTAATGTTCGAGACGCGGAGCGATCAGGGGCTGCTCGTTGAGTGGGTGAATGAACTGCCGCCCCAGCATTTTTTCCCCATCGACTATTCGCTGCATGGCGCCGAGCGCGCTAACCCGGAAGTGCGTGGCGTGGTGCATCTGCATGGCGCAAAGGCACCTCCTGAAAGCGACGGATATCCCGAAGACTGGTACGTGCCCGGTCAATCACGCACTTACTACTATCCCAACCAGCAGGAGCCGGCGCTGCTCTGGTATCACGACCACGCGATGGGTATTACCCGGCTGAACACTTATGCCGGACTCTTGGGCCTGCACGTGATTCGCAACCAAGCGGAGCGTGAGTTGCAGTTGCCCAACGGCAAATACGAAGTCCCGATCGTGCTCTTCGATCGCCATCTGGGCCTCGATGGCCAGCTGAACTATCCGGCTTCTGCCGACCCCGAGCACCCATGGATGCCGGAAGTCTTAGGTGAAGTACCGTTGGTCAACGGCAAAATCTTTCCTTATCTCGAAGTGGAACCGCGCAAGTATCGATTCCGCGTTCTGAACGCCTCGAATGGGCGTAAGTACCGTATGTCGCTACCCCCGGAGGTCGAGGTCCATCAGATTGGCACTGACCAGGGACTGCTTCCCGCTCCGGTCGCGATAAGCCACTTGCTCTTGGCACCAGCCGAGCGCGCCGATCTGGTCATCGACTTCGCTCCGCATCGCGGTAGGCGGATTTTGTTCTCCGACGACGCCTTCACGCTCATGGAGTTTCGGGTGAGTGCGTCGCAGGTCTCCGACACGAGCGAGTTACCGGCTACTCTGCGTCCCGTTCCGCGCATCGCGGAATCCGCCGCGGTGAAGACCCGATTTCTCACGTTGGATGAGGTCAAAAAAGGAATGTCGGCTTCCGCCGGGATGTTGCTCAACAAGACGCACTGGGATATGCCCATCACCGAAAAGCCGGTGCTTGGCACCACTGAGATCTGGGAACTCGCAAACCTGACCGACGATGTGCACCCTATTCACCTGCACTTGGTGCGGTTTCAAATTCTCGATCGTCGCCAATTTGACGCCTTCCAGTACATGAGCACCGGCACACTGCGATACCGACGTGCGGCCACGCCTCCCGATGCGAATGAAATGGGCTGGAAGGACACGGTTCGTGTTGAAGGTCAAACCGTGACTCGAATCATTGTCCCATTCGAGGGCTTTACCGGACGCTATGTCTGGCACTGCCACAACCTGGAGCACGAGGACAACCAGATGATGCGCCCCTACGAAGTGGTTACGGCCGGAGGTTGATGTTTGTCACGCTGGCCGAAACCAATGTCCACAACCGAAGTTCATAATTCGAGAACCCTGGAGATTTCGATGACGCCATTTTTCGCCCCTCCTCTCTGTCCGCTGCGGTTCGGGTGGTTACAGCGTAGTTTGTTTCGTCTAGCCCTGGCCTGCCTGCTGTCGCCGATTGCGGCGCGGGCGCAGGTGAGCTTCACCGGGCCCGCGCGTAGTGTGAACATTGGCTCGCAGGCAGTTGGCTCGTCCAGCACAACGGTTTCGCTCCCCTTCACGATCGCAGCGGGGACTAAAGTGGGCAGCATCGCCGTGCTGACGACCGGCATTGCGGATAGGGACTTTGCCAAGGCTACGAAGAGCACCTGCACGGCAACGACTTACACCACGGCCAAGAACTGCGTGGTCAACGTCGGCTTCACGCCTCTGGCTACGGGCCTGCGCCTGGGCGCAGTGGTGTTCTATTCGCGCTCTGAAAACGCGGGCACGGTGTTGGCAACGGTGCCGGTTTTTGGCGTCGGCACCGGGCCGCAACTGGTCTTTGGGCCGGGTGGCTTGCAAACCAGCTTGGGCAGCAAGTTGATCAGCCCCGAAGGTGTGGCCGTGGACGCGGCCGGTAATGTGTTCGTCACCGACATTGCCCTGCAAGAAGTATTCAAGGTAACGCCGGCTGGAACCGAGACCACGGTGGGAAGCGGGCTTGATGTGCCCGAAGGCGTGGCTGTAGACGGAGCAGGCAATGTGTACATCACCGATAGTCAATTCCCGGCGGTATTTAAGGTAACGCCAGACGGTGTGCAGACCACGGTGGGACACGGATTCAGTTATCCTTCCGGCATCGCCGTGGATGGATCGAGCAATGTATATGTGAGCGATCCCTTCATCCCCGCGGTATTCAAGATCACCCCGGCGGGCAAACAGACCACAGTAGGCGGAGGATACAACACCCCCGACGGGGTGGCCGTGGACGCGGCGGGCAACGTATACGTCGCCGACCCCTTTAACGCAGTAGTGTTCAAGATAACCCCGGGAGGAAAACAGACCACAGTAGGCGGCAAGCTTATCAGTCCCACGGCGGTGGCCGTGGACGCGGCGGGAAACATCTATATCACCGATACCGGCACCGACTCCGTCGTCGAGGTAACCCCGGCTGGTGTGCAGACTACAGTGAGCAGTGGTTTGAACGTTCCGGACGGCGTCGCTGTCGACGGATCGGGCAATCTCTATGTCGTCAATAGCTTCAATAAACAAGTGGTGAAGGTCGATCGAGCGGCTGCGCCGTCGTTGAAATTTGACTCCACAAGCGTGGGAGCGAAGAGCGCGGACAGTCCGAAGACGATGCAAGTCGAGAACATCGGCAACAAAGTGCTACAGTTTTCCGCTCTTACCTATCCGGCGGATTTTCCCAAGGGCGCCTCCGGTAAGGCGGCTGAGTGCACATCAAACACATCGTTGGCAGGCGCCAGCAGCTGCGCGCTCACCGTTGACTTCAGTCCGGCGACCGCGCTTGGCTCCGCAACATCGAAGGTGTTGAGAGAGGCCGTTAGGCTGACCACTAACAGCCTCAACGTGGCTGGCGCGTTGGAAAGTGTGGCCGTCATCGGCACGGAGACACACCCGCAGTAAATGATACGCACCCGCCAGCAACCTCCGGTTCGGAGAAGCTGGTAGCGCCCACCCGTCCATCGGCACAAACATGATGCCGCAAAGGGGCCAGAGCTCTCCAAGCTCTGGCCCCAGGGGAAAGCACGTGCTGGGCGAGGTCAAGTATGGGCGGAGAGCTCAGCGAAATACGGCCCGCCGATTTATTGCGCACGAGTTAAGGTAGGCCGCCAACCGCGATGTCAATTATCGTCTATTTTCGCGCTGACTATGAATTCCACTTACCCGCTACTTGAGTTATTTCGTCTTGAGAGTGGGCTGTTTCTTCTTGGGTCCGGGAGGTCCGCCTTCCTTAAGCAGATTGTTAATCAGGGCACGCAGCGAATTTTCATCTTCCAACCGGGAATCGCCGCCGGCTCCCCCGCTGGCCGCGCGGATCACGCCCGAGCGGTCGATAACCACGATCTGAGGAATGTTCAAGATCTCACTCCCCGAGCGGCCCAAGTACTTGTCTACATCGGCCTTGACTGAGTAACCAACTGGATAACTTAGCTTTAAATAGTCCACCATCATGGCCAAGTAGGGTGCGCCGGTGTTGGCCGCGTTGGGCGGATCGAAGACGACACCAACCGGCAGGAAGCCGCCGGGGCCGAGTTCGGCGTGCAGCTTATTCAGTGTCTCAGCGACTCGCAGGCAGTGCTGAGAATTGATAAAAAGAAACTCGAGCACCACCACTTTACCTTGAAGACTGGAAAGCAGCGCGGTCTTGCCAGAGGGCTCGTGGATTGTGAATTCGGGAGACTTGTAAGATATTGGGACCGACGGAAGAGCTAGCGGCGAGGTGGTCAGTATGAGTGTAAGCAAGGCGAATTTGGCTGTCTGACGATTCATACGATATTCCTTTCCGCACTTCTTCGGGTTTGTGCTCTGCCACCGACTAAGTCGTAATTGCGGGGGTTGCCGGTCAACCGACCTGTTTCCACTTGTCGAGGATACGCTGCATCTCCGCGGAGGCGATCGCGGCACCCTCTTCGGGACTGCGCTCACCTTTGACAACACTCTGCACCATCCTGGGGACAAGAAACGTGTTAAAGATCTCCATAAATGCCGGCGTAGCAAATCCGGGGACACCGAGGTTCGGAGTCCAATGCAAGGCGTCTTTGAGCGCCGTGTACTTGGAGGACGGATTGGCCTGCGGGTCCCGGGAGAGCCGGACAATAATATTAGGAACAGTTTTAGGGTAAATGGGAAAGTTGACACCTAAGCTTTTCTCGTAGCCGGTCCGGGAAGTGTCGATCAGATCACTCACAAATTGCTGGGCTCCCTCCTGGTTCTGAGCAAAGTTCCACACCACCGAGCAATTGGTGACATGCGGGAGCGCGGTCACGCCCATGCCGCTGGTTCCAGGCAATGGCGGCTGGATCCAAAGCCTCCGAGCCACGTCTTGGTTCTGTTTTTCGGCTGCGCGCAGCAGGCTGATGGCATGGATGGCGGCGGAGCTCTTATGTCCCAGCATGGCGCCCACGCTGCCGCCGCTCGCCCAAGTGAGCTGCTCGGGCGTTCCCGCCTCCTGATGAAGGGCATGGATGTAGTTCAGGGCCGTGACCGCAAACGCGTCTTTGTTGAAAAGCAGATTGCCCCCTGAGTCGAAGATCAAGGCACGGTGCGAGTAGAGGAGGGTATGCAGCGTGACATTGCCTTCCAAGGTTGGGCTGAACGCCAGACCGCAAGGGATGCCCAGCTTGTCGCGCAGCCTCGCACCGCCGCTTAACAGACTGCCATAATGCACCGGACCCAAGGGCATGCCAACCTGAGCCCAATAGTCCTGAAAGAAATGCAGCGGTGAGGGCACCCAAAAATCGGCAAAAGCGAAGTATTTCCTGTTGTTAGGATTGAAAGTCGAGCGGTGCGCGATTTGCTGGATAGCGCCGTATTTCGCTGCAACCGTCCGGTAGATCCCGGTATGATCGATCGCATAGTGATGGTATTCGGCCGGAGGCCACGGAAAGATAAAAATGTCATGCCCTTTGCCGGCCTTGACTTCGGTGAAGGCGCGGTCGCGAATTTCCTCCACCGGGATCACATCCACTGTGACCCGGGTGTTGTTCTGCTTGGCCCACTGCGCAGCCACTACGTTAATGAACCAATCATCAAATTCGGGGACGAAGTGCGCCCATTTTGCGACCTTCAAGGTATTCCCGCTGGCGAAAGCGTCAGGCCTAAATACAAAAAACGGTCCAACAGCCGCCGCTCCGGCGGCCAGCTTGATGAAATTGCGGCGAGTAACCCTCTTTCTCTTTGGCCAGGGCATCCTCTTTCACTCCCGAGACAAATCCGCCCCTGGCGAGGCCTTAAGCCGTGCCAGGGGAACTCTTAGCTCTGGTAACCGCTTCTACTTCTGCCCCTGAAACTGGTTATCTGCGTTTGCCGCTGCCATCACCTTTGATAGCTGACTCCGCGTGAGCTGATTGGGAAACACTCCGAACAGTTGCAGGCTCAGGAAGTTAACCGTCATAGTACGGTTTTGCGGGACGCCCCTGGAATTCCGCACCTGGTCGAGAAACGCGTCGGAAGCGATGGCGCCGGCGCGTGGGTCGGGAATGCCCGGACAAACCAGCCAGACTGCCCCTCCGTCCGCGCCATTCACGTCCTCCTGGGCTTCAGCTCCGCACGGGTGGGGCTGACCGCTCGCCGTCACGTGGCCCTCGAGCGCCACGTTGGTTTCATAGGGAGTCAAGATAATGGGAAATCCGTCGGGGCTAAATCCGTTCTTGGCACCGATTGCCTGGTATACGGGGCCACACTCCGTATCATTGGGGGGTGCCGTGAACCAGAGATAGGTAATGATCCACATGCCCAGAAGGTCGTCGCAGAAGTAACCGAAGGGTGCGTTGGAGACGGCACCGCTCAGGGTGCCGACAGGATCGTTGTTATCGCTGCCGTCAATGGAGTTGCGGTTGGTGGCGAACCTCCAATCTTGCCGGAGGTTCGGGGTGGCAACATCCGAGATTACCTGGCCATTGACCACAGTGTCGTTCACAGGGAAGCAAGGGCTCGGAACCGTAGCAGTTGGTCCGAAGAATTGCTGCATCATAGCGAGAGAGCAGGGACCACTAGCAAAACCCTGCGGCGTTATCTGCCGCAAAAACGCATAGGCTTCAAAGTTGCTGACGATGTCCTGCATGGCGAAGCCGCGCAGGGTTTGAGCGGGAGCTTCACCCAGGGACTCTTGGCCAATGGAGATGTTTTCACCGGGATTTTGCTGGACGCCTTCGAGACCGCCGTTAATCAAGCCTACGTTGCGCAAGTAATTGCTGCTAAAGGCATCTTGGTTGTCCACGAAGGCCAGGATGGAGATGAACTGGAAGGTTTCAGGTTCCAAGCGCGACTGGTTGGGGCAATCAAGAAAGCCATTGCCGGTGTTGCCTGGGACAGAACAGGTGTATGGGCTGTTGTTATCGTCGTTGTTGCCGCCCGTGGTCGCCAAGATGCGGAAATCCCTGCGGTTGGGATCAAAGACGCTGCAGTTGCTGTCCGCCACATAGTTCTTCTGATTGCCTGTCGCCGGAGGGCCAGTCAACCGTGTGGTTCCATTGTTATCCCCGAAGCGACCGACTAGGTTGGCGGTATCAATACCGTTGTCCGCATAGAACTGGTTGCTGTAATCGCATGGCGGCGGGTTGAAAGTGTTTTCCGGGCCCCCCCCGCTGGGAGGCCCATCCTGCTGGGCTGCCGCCTTTGGAATAGCCAGGAACATGAGTTCCACTAGAGCCAGCACGGTAACAAAAAGCGAAGCGTACTTTCCAGTGCCTTTCATGATTTGAATCCTTCCTCCGGCGATGCCGAGGCAATGACCCGGCCCCCCGGAATTGAAAACTGTTGTGTTCCCCGACCGCGCCGTGCGACCCCCGCCGGGCCTCAGGCTTGCCTCTTAATCCCAGGTCCCGGCGCATCCAGGTGGATCATCCAGGAAATGGACTCCGCCACAAAGCGAGTGCGGGCCATTCCGGGACATGCTCCCCACAACATCAGCGGTTCGTTCCCATAACGCACATTCCCGATGTGCTGGGTTTTATCCTTGTCGATGGCCGGATCGGGATAGCTGAAGCCAATACCCCTGCGGATTTTTTCCAGGTTCTCAGGTTTACCCGTCAGAAAGGTCCAGCCGGGCTGGGCGTTTAGCATCTGGCGGTAGTTCCTGATAGCTTCCACATCGTCCTCTTCGGGTTTCAACGTGAACGAGTACATGAAGATCTTTTTGCCGACGTCGGCGCCGAGCAGCTTTTGCACCTTGGCCAGATTGGCCATCACCCGCGGACAAATCTCATCGCACTTGGCAAAAAAGAAGTTCAAGCTGACAGCCTTGTTTTTGATCAGGTCGTCATAGAACATGACTTGCTTGCCTTCGTGCGTAATCAGCGGGACGTCAGGCAGGTGCAGACGCTGGATGCGCCGGCGGGCCAGTTCCGACTGCGTCGGTCTCTCGCTCGCGAAGGCTGCCGTGCCGGTGACTCCGACCGCAGCTCCTGCCGCGACGGCAAGAGGCGCCATTGCCGTCCAACCCAATATTCTTCTTCTCGATATGTCAGCCATCTCTAGCATCTCCTTTTTGCTTCCTGGCGCCATTGGTTCAATGGCCCAGGAATGCAGGCGATTCGTCAGCGTTACGGCACCAGAATGTCGTCTCCCTGAAGGGCCACGTGCCACAGGGCCATCATGGCGTGATCTTCGTGGACCACGTTGTGACAGTGGATGGGGTATTTGCCCAGCCAGTCGCGGAAGCGGAAGAATAGTTGCACCCGCTCGTTGGGATGCAACTGGGTAACGTCTTTGCGCCCCAGGTCGGCCGGCACGGTCGGAGCCACTCGGTTGCGGCTCAGGATCTGGTGTTCCTCCAAGTGGATGTGGACAGGGTGCGTCCAGTCTCCCGTCAGGTTCGTGAGCAGCCATTGCTCGACGCTGTTCTGCTGCACGGTGAAGCGGAACATCTCCGTAGACTCGCCACCCGTTCCGTCATTCCCGTACCCGCAATCGAAGAACTGGCCGTTGATGGACCACTGGCCGTTCAAGCGGTCAAACTTGAACGTGCGCACGATCCTGGGCTCGACCTTAGTGCTGGGCAGTTGGTAGTAAGTGGGCTTCGTCGCCGGATTCACGCTGTTGTCCCGCACGTTGGGACCGGTTACCTGGAACTGCAGGACGAGGTTGCCCTGTCCGGCATTCAGGACCGCGTTGGTGTTCTGAGTGCCATTCGGGGCAGTCACGGGAACCCCAAGCTGGGAGCACTCCGTGTCGGTGCCGTTCTGCGGGAAGAATTGACTGTCAACCGCGACCGGTCCCTGACCGTTGACCTGGTTCAGGCGGTTCTCGAGGTAAATCGTCTGGCCGGCAAACTTGGTGAAATCGATGATCACATCGACCCGTTCGGCTGGGCCGATGCGCACACTCTGGACCTGAATGGGATTCGGCAGAAGATTGCCGTCAGTTCCAATCAGCCAGTACGGAATGGCTGCGCTCAGGTTCTTCAGATTCGTGAGGAAGAACTCATAGAAGCGCGACGGGCCGGTATCGAGCAGGCGGAAGCGGTAACGGCGCGGCGATACCTGGAAGAACGGCTGGATTTTGCCATTCACCAGGAATTTGTCGCCCAGGATGCCGTCCAGGTTGAACAGGTCAAACACTAATTCGCCGCTCTCCGGGTCGTAGACCTTGTCGGCGAAGGCCAGCGGGATATCGAACTGCGGGAAGCTGGGCAGACGGAAGCCGGTCTCTTCGTTGCCTGTATCGAACTGGTTGAACAGGCAATAGAAGCCCATCAGGCCCTTGTAGGTGTTCTGCGAGGTGAAGTCCACGCGGTGATCGTGATACCAGAGCGTGCTCAGCGACTCATTGATATCGCCGTGGGGCGGGTTGCTGGAGTTGAATCCGGCCAGCACGTTGGGATAGTACTGATCGCAGAAATTTCCAGAGGGATAAAAGTCGCAGGGGTTGCCGTCACTCTCCGATGGGTTGTGCGCATTGTGCAAGTGGGTCGTAACCTGAGGCATGCCAAACCCGGTATTGTTGACCTGGGTCGATGGCGGCAACGAGTTGGTATTGCGCGTCAACTGCGGCGTGTTGTAAAAAGCCTGATAGGTCGGCCCAGGGCTGCGCGGGCCGGTGCCGTCGTCATAGCCCCATAGGGTTTGGGGTCCAAGGGCGGGATCGCTCGTCTGCCGGACCGTAAACTGCCGCTGGTGGATGTTGTACAGAACCGACGGCACCACCGGGAAGCGGCTGAGACTGATATTCGGAGCTTGGAAGGCCGCTGCGCGCACTTCGCCTGCCGCGACATTCGGATTCAGGGTGGGCGCTGGAGTAAGCGACTTGACCCTTTGCGTTAGCGGCATGACCACGAGCGGATCCAGGAACGGCGTAGTCACCGGGCTCTGGGTCTGGTTGCCGGGGATGCAGTTCTGTTGTGTGCCTGCG
>DATNLE010000304.1:0-26276 GCA_035603035.1 Candidatus Acidiferrales bacterium
CGACAGGGCGGACATAGGCTCGCCTTGCGTGCCGCTGATCATCACGCAAATTTTTTCCGGCGGAAAATTCTTCATCTCGCCGGGATTGATCACGAGGCCGTCGGGAATTTCCAGGTAGCCGAGATCTTCGGCGATCTCAGCGGAGTTGTTCATCGAGCGGCCGACGAAGGACACCTTGCGTCCATGCTGATGAGCCAGCTCCACGGCTAATCTGATGCGGTGGATGGAGGAGGAAAAGCAGGAAATGAACAGGCGCCGCTGCGTGTGTGCGAAAACTTCGTCGAATTTGCGCCGCACGGCGCGCTCGCTGGGCGTGTAGCCCTTGCGCTCAACGTTGGTCGAATCCTGAAACAGGGCCAGCACGCCTTGTTTACCGTACTCGGCGAAGGAGTGCAGATCGAAAAGATGATTGTCGGTGGGAGTGGGATCGACCTTGAAGTCTCCGGTGTGAATGATAACGCCGAGGGGCGTATGAATCGCGAGCGCAACACAATCCACCAGACTGTGCGTTACCCGTATGGGATGAACGGTGAACACTCCGGCCTTGAAGCGCTCCCCGGCGCGCATGTCGCGCAGGTCAGAGTCTTCGAGCAATCCGTGCTCATCAAGTTTGTCTTCTACGTACGCCAGCGTGAACTCTGTCCCCCACACGGGGACGTTGAGTTCAGAGAGAATCCATGGCAGCGCGCCGATGTGATCTTCATGGCCGTGGGTGAGAATAATGCCGCGCACCCGCTGGCGGTTCTCGATGAGATAGGAAATATCGGGAACCACAATGTCGACGCCGAGCAGCTCGGACTCGGGAAACATGAGGCCCGCGTCGATCACAATAATGTCGTCACCCCAACGGACGGCCATGCAGTTCATACCGAACTCGCCAAGGCCCCCCAGGGGGACGATCTGCAGTTTTCCAGTTGGCATGGAGTACTGCTGATGCTAGCAGACTGTGTCACATACCGTACAGAGCGATTCTTTCGTTTCTACCCGCCGCGGTGGATGGCGGTCCGGCTGTTTCTGAGCTAAGGTTATAGCAATGGCCAGCGTCAAGCCCAAGTCGTGGTTGCGCCTCCGCGTCGAGAAGAGCCTCACGAAGGGACTCACGAGGGCCTATTCGACCGTACAGGTGGATCCGCAAAAGTTTTTGCTGCAACTGCGCACCGCTTATAGATTGCCTGTCAGCGGCTATCACGGAGTGTATTCGCTAGAAGTGGGCGAGCTCGATATGGTGGCGGACGACCTTATTCGCGGGGGAATGAAACTTGCTGCCGCCGAGGGCGCCGGCTTCGGGCTGGGCGGCTTGATGACCATCATTCCTGATCTTGGGATCCTGTCAGCCATCACGATGCGCACTATTCAGAAACTGAGCCTGGTGTACGGCTTTCAATACAACACTGACAACGAAATCGCCGAACTTTGGATCGCCGCTGCCAGCGCGGCTGGCGTCGACATCAGCCGTGAATTACTGGAAAAGGAAGTGGTCAACAAGTTTGTTCCCCGCGTGATTCAGCGGATTGCCGCCCGCGCCAGCGCCGAGGTCGTCGAGAAGTGGGCAGGTCGCATGATTCCGCTAGTCAGTTCTGCTTTAGGCGCTGGGCTAAACTACTGGTTCGTACGCGCCTGGGGCGAGCGGGCCAAGGCTCACTTCCGAGAGCGCTATCTGCAGATTCGGCTGCAGTCTCGCCAGCAGATTTTGGCCCCGTCCGAGGTGCGGATTCTGCCGCCTCAAACCGGTTAAGTCCGGCAACTGCGTGCCGCACGCATACCGAGATCATTACCGCGGTTTTCTTGGACTTCCCATCGCTGTGATACAAAAAGAAGGATGACTATAGTTCGATGTGCCGCGATCCTTTTCGATCTCGATGGAGTTCTCGTCGACTCCACAGGTTCTGTAGATCGGCAATGGCGAGCCTGGGCTCGCGAGCGGGGAATCGACGAAGATACTGTGATTGCGATAGCGCACGGCGTTCGATCCGTCGAGGTGATTCAAGCTGTAGCTCCCCATCTTGACGCCAAGAAGGAAGCTCGCAAGCTGGAAAACCGCGAGGCCGGGGATCGGGACGGAGTGGTCGTGATGCCTGGAGCGATCAACCTGGTCCGCGCGCTCCCTGCGGATCGTTGGGGCGTGGTCACATCGGGAACTCACCACCTGGCCAGGGCGCGCCTGAAGCTCGCTGGGATACCGTCTCCGAAAGTAATGATTGCTGCAGATGATGTCGTCAACGGAAAGCCCGATCCCGAACCCTATCTTAAAGGCGCCCAGTCTTTGGGACTGAATGCCGGTGACTGCTTGGTGATTGAGGACGCTCCCGCTGGAATCCGTGCGGCGCATGGGGCTGGAATGAAAGTGATCGCGTTGGCCAGTACATATCCGGCCTCAGCCCTCGGCGAGGCTGACTTTGCCATCACCAAGCTGGCGCAAATTCAGGTTGATTTCGACGGTGAGCGGGAGCTGCGGGTCACCATCGGATAGGGAAGTTAGCCGGCTCCCTGCACCAGACCTGGCGCATCCTCGAGTGTGTGTTTCTATGCTCAATCAGCGCAGCCAATCTTCCAGCTCAATTCCACGATCTGTCTTCTCGTCTCGGTACTTCACAATCACCGGCGTGTACAGCGAGATTCCCAGCTTGGCAGCTGCGCCCTTCTTGACCGCACGCGATCCCGGCACAACCACAGCCCCCTCGGGAACTTCCAGCGGGGCGTGCGGCGTCGCTCGGTAAACCTCGCTCCGCACCAGGTCGTAGAGCGGGGTGGACCGGGTTAAGATTGTGCCTGCGCCCAGCACGGCCCGGGCGCGCACCACCGTGCCTTCATAGATTCCGCAGTTACCGCCAACCAGAACGTCGTCTTCTATGACGACAGGGGCTGCGTTTATCGGTTCGAGGACCCCTCCAATCTGCGCGGCAGCGCTGAGATGCACGCGCTTGCCGACTTGCGCGCACGATCCGACCAGCGCGTGGGAATCGACCATGGTGCCCTCCTCGACATAAGCGCCCACATTGATGAACATCGGCGGCATGCAGATTACCGAAGGAGCCACATATGCCCCGAGGCGCACCGACGAGCCTCCAGGAACGATACGCACGCGATCCGCTAGGGAAAATTGCCGGGCAGGGAAGGTGTCTTTATCCACGAACGTCAGTGCGGCATCGCCCATCTCAGTAAGTTCGCCGAGCCGAAAGCCCAGCAGAATGCCGTGTTTCACCCAGGTATTGACTACCCAGCGCCCGTCGATTTTCTCGGCTGCGCGAATTTTACCCTGCGTGAGGGCGTCACGAAATTCAAAAAATGCCGGACGTGCCTCGGGATTGTGTTCGACTTCGCCCAGCGCAGCCAGACGCTCAATGGAGGTTTTCAGAGATTGCATGGAATTGTTGATTCTTGATTGCTGACTGTTGATTGAAAACTGGATGCGGATTGGATCGCAAGGCAACGATCAGAAATCGACAATCGGCAACTTTCAGATGCACTTGCACTCGCTGCGAATGAGAATGCCGTTCATCCCATGTGCTGCCTCGCGTCCGTGAACCAGCGTCGCGTAGGGTCCATGCCAGCGCGCGTGGTTGGCATCGTGTCCCGCGGGCCGGCCTTTGCCCTGGTTGCACTGTCCGCACGACCCGCGATGCAGCACGATCTTATGCGGGCCGGCCACCCAGTTTTCATAAATATAGAATTCAGATGCTTCAGGTCCCGGCGCTGCCGGCTTCGCTATGAGTCCCACTTCCGTTACAACTCTTTGCAGCTTCGACCGCGTGTCGCGGCGCATGGGCAACAGCGGCAAACGGTAGTTCTCCTCAATCTTACCCATCATCGCCAGCGCGGCCTTAACCGGGAGAGGGCTAGATTCGATGAAGTTCGCCTGCATCAGCGCCAGATATTTGCGATGGATGCTGCGCGCCGTGCTCCATTCGTTGCTGAGCGCAGCCCGGGTCATGGCCGCCATCTCGTGCGGAATCTCATTCGCGGCTACCGAAACCACCCCGACCCCGCCAAGAGCGATCACCGGCAAAGTTACGGAATCGTCACCGGAGAAAACCAGAAAGGCTTCGGGCACGGAGTTGATAGCCTCGGCGACCTGCGTCATGTTGCCGCTGGCTTCCTTAACGCCCACGATGTTGGGAATGTCAGCCAGCCGCGCCAGGGTTGCCGGTTCGAGGTTCGCTCCGGTGCGCGCGGGCACGTTGTAAAGAACAATCGGCTTGTCGCTTACCGCCTCCGCAATCGCCTTGAAGTGACGGTACTGGCCCTCCTGCGTCGGTTTGTTGTAGTAGGGAGAGGCGGTGAGGATGGCGTCGACTCCAGGCCTCGCGGCAACTTCTTTGGCCTTTTCCACAGCAGCGTGCGTGGAGTTCGACGTCGCACCCGCCATGATTGGCACGCGCCCCGCCACCACCTCAATCGTAATATCCACGACGTGCAGCCATTCATCGTGGGTCAGCGTCGGGGTCTCGCCCGTGGTTCCGCAGGGAACGAGAAAATCTATTCCGGATTCTACTTGCCACGCCACCAAGTTGCGCAGCGCAGCGTCATCGATCGAGCCATCCTGATGAAAGGGAGTAACTAGCGCAGTACCACAGCCGCGGAGTTGCATGGTACTAAGATAACGCGAATAACGCCGCGTGTGAACGGCTGGCAAAACTACAATTCCCGCCACACTTCCCTGAAATCGTAAAACCCCTTTTTGCCTACGACCCACTCCGCCGCACGCACCGCACCATCGGCGAATCCCCGGCGAGACTTAGCGTCGTGACAAAGATAAATTCTGTCCGCGTCGGATTCCAGCACCACTTCGTGCATGCCAACGACTTCGCCTTCGCGAAATGAAGTAATTTCGATATCGTCGCCCTGCCCGCCGGCTTCGCGGAGAACGTGTTGGAGCGCGATGGCCGTTCCCGAAGGCGCATCTTTCTTATGGATATGGTGCCGCTCGAATATTTGTCCCGTATAATCGTGACGCAAGGCGGCAGCGGCGGTTCGCGCGACATCGAGAAACAGATTCACGCCCAGCGAAAAGTTTGCCGCGTAGACCAACCCGCTGCCGTGACTCTCGACCAATCTCTTGAACCGTTCTATTTCTCCGTACCATCCGGTGGTGCCGACGACCATGCTCTTCGCCGCGTTAACGCAGACTTCGATATGGCTGACCACACAGTGAGGAGCAGTGAAATCAATCACCAGCTCAATGTCGCGTAGCTTCTCCGCCGTGATGGCTGCGCCACCGGCGTTTTCGGCGGAACCAGCTACCTGAACCCGATGTCCGCGCTGGCGTGCGACTTCCGCTACCAGCGAGCCTGTCTTTCCGCGGCCCAGCAGGAGAATGTTCATGAAGTTACCCCTCTAACCGTAGAGCTTGTGCAAAAGGGCCGGGAAGGACGGGAAGGAATTAGGCAAACACTTCCGGGTCCAGGTCCTGAAAAAACGTTTTATGCAGCCGCCGGATCACCTCGGGCACTTCATCTTCTTCGATGACGAAGGTCAGATTAATCTCCGACGCACCCTGTGAGATCATGCGGATTTTTTTATCGGCCAACTCGCCGAAAACCAACCCGGCAACGCCCGGTTTATCACGAAGGTTTTCGCCTACCAGGCACACGATGGCTTTGCGGCCTTCGTACTTCACATCTGCCAGCTTAGCAAGATCAGCCGCCAGTGCCGGAATTGCCTGGTTTGAATCCACTGTCAGCGAAACGCTGACTTCCGAGGTGGAGACCACGTCGACGGCGACTTTATGCCGATCGAACGCCTCGAAGATCGCGCGCAGGAAACCATGGGCCAACAGCATGCGTGGTGCCGCCACATCCACAATAGTGATGCGATTCTTGGCAGCGATAGCCTTGAAAATATTTTTTATTTGCGGAGTATGAGTGGTAATTTTCGTCCCTTCGCACGATGGATTCAGTGAATTGAGGACGTAGACCGGGATATTTTTCTGGATCGCCGGCAGCACGGTCGCGGGATGCAGCACCTTGGCGCCGAAGTATGCCAGCTCCGCCGCTTCGTCGAAGCTGATCACCTTAATGCGCCGCGCCTCCGGACAAATGCGCGGATCGGTGGTAAGAATCCCGTCCACGTCGGTCCAGATTTCAATTCGCTCCGCGCTCAAACCCGCGCCCACGATGGCAGCGGAAAAATCCGAACCGCCTCGTCCGATCGTGGTGGTTATGCCAGCGTGATTCGCGCCGACGAATCCCCCTATAACCGGAACCTGCCCGGCGTCGAGCAGCGGCTGGATTTTGGTTTGCAGGCGTGCGTTGGTTTCTTCTTCCTGCGGAACAGCCTGCATGTAATTGCTGTCGGTCACCAGTACTTCGCGCGCATCGACAAACTCGCTGTTCAGTCCCTGTGCGGCAAATGCCGCGGCCACAATCTTGCTGGAGAGGATCTCGCCAAAGGCGGCAACGTGATCGGTAGTTCTAGGTGTCAAGTCGCCGACAGCGGAAATACCGCGCAGCAGTTCGTCGAGCGCTTCGAAGTCGCCTCCCAGTTCCGAGTGGAATTCTGTAAACAGCGCCGTGCCCAGCAGTTCGCTCGCGGTATTGTAGTGACGTTCCTGAAGTGAGCGACAAAGCTTGAGAGCGGTTTTGCGTTCGCCGGCTCCCGCGGCGCGCGCCATGGTAAGCAGCGTGTCCGTAACTCTGGCCATGGCGCTGACCACAACCACCGGTCTTTGGGGTAGACGGGCTTTGACGATGGCGGCCACCCGCTCGATGGCCCGGGCATCTTCCACGGAAGTGCCGCCGAATTTCATGACAATCATCGGCGTGACTTCCAGGCGGAACTGCGGCGGTGCGGCTCAGGTTTCATTTCTTGGAAGCTGTGAGGTAGCCCTTGGCCTTGAGCAGTTCGGCATTCAGGACGGCCGCGCCGGCGGCTCCGCGAATGGTATTGTGCGACAGCACAGTGAACTTCCACTCCAGCACCCCGCACGGCCGCAAGCGCCCCACCGCCGTTGTCATGCCCGCGCCCATGTCCACATCAAACCTCGGCTGTGGACGATCCACCGCCTCCATGTAGACCACCGGACGCTCCGGAGCGCTGGGAAGTTTCAACTCCTGCGGCTCACTGTGATAGTCGTTCCAGGCGGCAATGATTTCCTCCCGCTTGGCTTTAGTCTTCAAGCGCACAGAAATCGATTCCGTGTGCCCGTCCTCCACCGCAACCCGGTTGCACTGCGCGCTCATGGCGAAGGCTGCGGGAATAACTTTTGTTCCGTTCAGTTTGCCGAGGAGTTTAAGTGTTTCCTCCTCCATTTTTTCTTCTTCGTTACGGATATAGGGAATCACGTTACCCAGGATGTCGAGCGAGGCCACGCCAGGGTAGCCGGCGCCACTCACGGCCTGCATGGTCACCGCCATCACCGCCTCCAGTCCGAATCGTTCCTGCAGAGGTGCCAACGCCAGCACCAAGCCGATCGCCGAACAATTAGGATTGGTGACAACGAACCCGCCGGATTTCTTCCGCCAAGCCTGCCCATCAATCAACTTGACGTGTTCAGCATTGACTTCCGGGATCACCAGGGGCACGTCAGACTGCATGCGCAGTGCACTGGAATTGGAAACCACGGCGCATCCGGCTTCGGCAAAGCGCGGCTCCATTTCGGCAGCGATCGCGGCATCGAGAGCCGCGAAAATAATCTTCGGCGCGCCTTCCGGCGTGGCCGGGGAAACAGCCATCTCGGCCACATTCGCCGGAATCGATGTTTTCAAACGCCAGCGCGCGGCGTCCGAGTAAGTCTTGCCTTCAGACCGGTCGGAAGCGGCTAGCCAAGCCACTTCGAACCACGGATGGCGCTCGAGCATCTGGATAAACCTCTGCCCGACGACGCCGGTGGCACCCAGAATTCCAACGGGAATTTTGTTGCTCATATTTTGCTAGTCATAAGAGTTTGTTGGTTCAAAGAGAAGATACTTGGAATTCTACAATATCCGCCGCTTTGAGCAGTTTGCCGAGAGTAACCTTCACTGCACCCCGTTGGGAAGGCGATTTGCACTGCTCTTCCAGCCCCGCCGGCTGCGAGCTTCCGTCACTGCAGCACCGCGGGCGCGCACGGCGACCGAACCTGCGGTTTATAGCTCGGCAGACGCTGATGCCATGCGCTTGGAGGGAGAAAAGAGGTTTCGGGCGAACTGTAATCGTTGTCATGCCGCGCCTCACAAATTTCCTCCGCGCATGATGGCCACCATGGTGCGCCATATGCGAGTCCGAGCTACCATCACAGACGAGGACATGGGCTACATCCTCTATTACATGACGCAGTAACAAGGGGAGCAACGGTGGAGCGCAGAAGATCGGTGGCAAATGGTGGGTGTTTCGCTCAGATCCCGGTTGGCAGTCGAACACGAGTCATCGAGGTTCTGGCAGACAAGGATAGCCGTTACAAGATTGCTGGCGAGAAAACCCCGGAGATCTCGGTCAAAACCCGTGAGCCGATTGTCCTGAGGATCACAGCACGGAAAGCAAAGTCGTGGAACCGGTACGGATCGATTCATGGGTTTTCGCTGTTACGCGCCAAGGAGAGGTCAAAGGTACCCGGTTGGGATTTGTTGCTTAGAGCTGGCACACAAGAGTTTTCGCTGATCGCGTCCGATGAGCCGGGCGAATACGTGGTGGTTTGTACCGTAATTTGTAGCGAAGACCGTGAAGGCATGTTCATGAGGTTTGTGGTGACGCAGTAGTGGTTGGAGGTCGATTCTATGAAAGGCAGCACAGTGCTGGGCGGGGTTGTGTGTTTCGCTCTGTCGTTGTCGGTATACACCGAGGCGCAGCAGCCAGCGACGTTCGATGGCGAAATTTCCCATAGACAGTGCGCATTTAATGTCCACTCACTTACCAAGTCGCACGCAGAGATGCTGAAGTCAAAGTCGGGAGTTATGGGGTCGACTCGTTCCTCTTGTTCTCCGTACTGCATTCAGCACCTGGGCGGGAAATTCGTGCTGGCGTCGAAGGACAACGTTTATCACCTGGACAATCAGGAATTGCCGAGCCCTTTCGTGGGAGAGAAGGTGAAACTGCGGGGAATTCTGGATCCGAAAACCGACATCATTCCAGGTTCTGAGCATTGATCTGGAATGATGTTGTCTCAGTGCGGGTGCGATGTTTGCTCCCAAGGTTGCAACACTCTGCAGAATCCCAACCTGTCCTTAAGTCCGTTTGCCTTCGCCACAACTCCTTAGCCCAAACACACATGCCCGTCTGGTTATTAGAACTGCGCCAAAAGAGATGGGACTTTCATGGCGGCTCACTCTGCACAAGGGTGGCGAATTCGGAGGGGCGCTGATCCAGGGGACCGACGGCAACTTCTACGGGACAAGCCTTGCGGGCGGGACCATCGGCTAAGGCTGAGTCTTCAAGATCACCCCAAGTGGCACGCTCACGACGCTGCACAATTTTGGCCGACTCCCAAGCGGCACTTACCCGATGCGCTGGTCCAACCCAATGATTTTCAAGAGCTATGCGGGACTGCCTCCGCAGCGGTGCTTCCGATTACGCCAGCACCCGGCATTTCCACTGGTAGGTGAGCGTGATCCCTGGTCTTACTCGCACGGCGGGATTCGAACGCGGCTCCGGTATGTTCATCAGCACGGTTCTGCCCGACGTGGGCGCGTAATTTCTTCGTAACGTTAAGTGCGGAAAAATCACCGGGAGCGGCGACAAAAATGTCACCCCAGAGAAGCTGATACCGCAAACCCGGAGAACGAAGTCTTAGAGGGGAGACCTGAGAAGGTTTTTACTTCTTAACCCCAACCTGTCCTCCGATCGCGTACTCATTGAGCGGGCCAAATTTTCTTTTCTCCGCATACAGCCGCCAGCGCCGGAATACGATACGCAAACCTGCCATCACTGGGATGGAAAGAAAAATTCCCAGAATACCTGCAACTTCGCCCCCTGCCATCACTCCGAAAATTGCCGCCAGGGGATGCAGTTCCATGCTGTGGCCCATAATTCGTGGAGAGGTCACATAATCCTGAATCAGTCGCCAGATGCCCAGGAAAATCACCAGCCCCAGCCAATGCGGGTAGCTCGTCAACAGGGCGACGCCTACGATGACCATCGCGGCTACCAGAGGTCCTACAACCGGAATGAATTCGAGCAAGCCTCCCAATGTTCCCAGCACCAGGGCATAGGTCATCCCCATCATTCCTAGAACCGCCGAATAACATACCAGCGTGAGCGCGGCCAAGGTGAGTTGCGCCCGGATAAAATGCGCCAGCATCTGATTTAAGTCGCTTAGAACGCCCTGCAACAGTTCGCGCTGCGGACGCGACTGCACTAAGTCGAGCAGAATCTGGCTGAAGGCGCGACCGTCTTTTAGAAAGAAAATCGACAACAGGGGAACAATTACCAGTAGCCACGCCTGTTTTGCGACATCCGCTACGTGGAGCCCTACGTTCTTGGCGAGCTTCTCAATTTCGTCGCTGTGGCTGGCCAGGTAGTCGCGAATGATTTCGACCAGTCGGGCGTTCCAGCCGTGTTCTTGTCCCAGTTGTTCCGCGATCTGCCCTGAGCTTAGACGGGAAAGAGCTGGAAGCGATTGGCCTAAGCGAGAGCTTTCGCGTCCGATCCGCGGTCCGGTGGAAACGAAAAATAGCACCACCAGTGCCAGCAGTAACACGTAAATTACGCCGATGGCGAGTCCCCGCCCGTGAAGAAGTTTCTCCAAGTACGAAACCAAAGGACTCACTAGGTAGGCAAAAAAGATGGCAAACAGGAACGCTACTAGAGTTTGCCGGGCCGCGTAGAGGAACCCCAGGCCCAGTGCGAAAAGCAGCATGGTGATAATAACCCGGGCCGTACGTGCATCCGCCAGAGGCAACTTGCATCTCCCGTCAACCCTGAATCAAATCCTGCGCGCAACCGCACTCGGCAAGTCCTGATCGTTAATCTCGCAGCACCTCGGTATTATCGCCTGCGATCAGAACCCGTATGAGCTTGAACTGATCTTTCTCATCTATCCAAAGGCTCCAGGCGAAGGCTTCTCCGTTCAGGTTCAGTCGCCACAATTCGCGTTCCGTTCCACGGATCGTGATCTTCTCTCTTCCCGCTAGTTCCACACGGATTCGCATGGAAGTCCGATCTTGCGGCACCAGCACACCGAACTCGACCGGCCCCTGCTGACACTTTAGAGTACCGCCATCAGTGTGGCAGTTGGTTGCCAAGTAACGCCAGGCCAGCACTTCGCGATGAATAAAAAAGTTATTGTCCAAAATGGCCGAGGTGTTCGGCATCAGAAACGGCTGCTCTGCCGGCTTGGAGGCGGACCCGGAGGTAATTTTTTCCAGCAGGAATTCGTCTTTTGGCGTGACGACCAGCGAACCGCCGGCATCATTCCATTCGTAGCGAACCAACTCTCCACTGCCCGTCATCTGCAGTTCGGATCTTTGACCAGCCGCGGCCGAATTCGCAGTTTCCTGAAGGTGGGATTTCACGATGCTGACGCCATTGTCCTGTTGAACGCTGAAACTTTCAGTGACAACGCGTTGGCCCCTGACGAAAACTCCGAACGAACCGGAATCGACCATCTTCACGGCGGCTGGTTTCGGATTATCTTTCTTGTCGCTGGCGTAGGTTCCAGCTGAACCGGCCATAACCGCTACTATGCCCCATCTTATGTAGGCGATGCATCTTGCGTGAGCGATCAGTGTCACTCGTTTTCTCCTAGCCTTCCGAGGGGTAGACCCAGCCCTAAGGCTTGAATTATCTCCGCCGCGATCTGCTCAACGGTCTTTTCGGCTGTTTCCTGTCTCAACGATGCTCTCAAGTAGAGCGGTCGACGCTTTTCGTACAGCGCCCGGAAGCCTTCACTGTTGCCGAGCAATGGCCGCTCCATTCCCTGCCGTTCTGACTGACTTTGGCAGCGTCCCCAAAGTTCTTCGACTCCAGCATCGAGGAAAACGGTTGGTATTTTCATTGCGTCGATCAGACGAATGTTGGATTCGTAGGCGAAAGCCCCACCGCCCAGGGCTATTACTTTTTCAGAGCCGCTGCGCAATGCCTCGAGCAAATCCTTCAGAGCCCGATGCTCCGCTTGACGAAACCCAGCTTCTCCGGACCTACGGAAAATCTCCGCTACCTTCCGCTTTTCTCGTAGTTCAATTCGGTCGTCGAGGTCCTCAAAGGTCCATCCCAAGTGCTCGGCCAGAACCCGGCCCACGGTGCTTTTGCCGGCGCCCATGAATCCGACCAGGACCACAGCGCGCACCTTCGGCAGAAGACCGGTCATATCAGGCCGTCGCAGGCACTTCAAACCTCCGCGATTCGGCCGACCTCCAAGACGCCGCCGTGCTCGCCGCCTGGTTTTCTTTATTGGTTATCGGCGCGTTTTCTGAGATGAATCTTACCACTGAAGGTCCGCAAAACCACTGTAGATGACATTGCTACGCGGCCAACGGTACCTGCGAAGGCACGCCCCTTATCGAGGGGGAAGTAGGTGTGGGTTTTGGGTTGAAGAGGAATGTCATCCAGCACTTCTCCGCGAACCGAGCGAGCGCTGACATCGGCGGAAGTCCACTCGGGAATGGTGGCTTCGATATCGCCGCTGTGGCTGGTCAGCCGATACTCTCCGCTGTTGCCGAAGTCCCCGATATAATTGATTCTGCCGCTGGTAGAAACCACTTGCACCAGCGAGCCATTCACCCCGTTTAAGGTAACGACTCCGCTGAGCGAATCAACCTCGACGTGCCCATTTTTGATGTTGTCAAGATTGACCGCGCCGTTCATCGTCTTCACGTGCACATGTACATGTTCGTCGGTGATGTCCCGGACTTCCACATCCGCCCCTGGACCTTCCAGACTGACATCCCCGCGCAGTTTCTCAGCGTGCAGTGTCCCGGTGCTGGAATGCAGAGTCACGCTGGTATCAGCCGGCACCAGGATTTCGTAATCCACTCGTCCGGAGCTGGCGTCGGCGCCAGGCAGCAAGTGCGATTGAATGTCCACTCGATTACCGCTCTGATTATTATCGACCTCGACTTTATCGGAATGCAAAATCGCCGTGACCATGACCACATTATTCTGCGAAGGCTTGACCGAAATCGAACCATAAGGGTTCATCACCGATACGCCCGCTCGCGGTCCCACCGTGAAGTGGTATTCCTTCTTATTTTCAGCAATTAGGGTCCCCGCAAGAATGACGGAGACCGTCACCAGCCTTGCCGCGTGCCTACTCCACATAGCTGACTCTCCCCCGAGCTCGCTCCCGCGCGCTTCCCCTTAAACTTTTCCCGAGAAACCTTCGACCTTACCGCAGAGGATGGTCCATCGCCATCTCGAACAACATGGATTTCTGCTGGTATGCATCCATCAGCGCCCGACGTGACTCTTGGTCATTAGGATTTTCATTGACCGCAGATTGCGCATCCCGGATGGAATCATTCACTCGCCTTAAATTCTCTTCATATTGGCTTTTCATCGCCGGAGAATTGTCGGCAACTTCCTGGATCAGATCCTCGTCATCCAGTCCGGAGGGATTCAAAAGTGGCGCTACCACGGTCGCCTGTTCACTCGACAACTCAAGCCGTGATTGCCGACGTTCGTAAATTCCCACCAACAAGAGCAACATCGCGGCCGCTGGTACCAGCCACCGCGCCCGGCCCCAGCGAGCGGCAAACGAGGGCACAATGAAGGCTCCACCAGAAGGCTGCGGGCGAATCAGCCCTTCTTGGCGCAGAACACCTTCAATGGAATTCCAAACTCTGGGGCTGGGTTCGTCGCTGGCTTGCAGTTCGCCTGCACTGGCTACGATCAGGTTCAATTCTTCCAACAACTCTGAACACGCCGTGCACGTCTCCAGATGCCGGCTCTGTTCCGGTGTGCTTCCGTCTTCCACGTCCGCCAAGCTCTGCTGCAGCTCAACGCAATTCATAACGAACTCTCCCCAAATCTCCTGCGATCTAACGCTCACCGCAGCTCTAAGGCCCCTGCCGAGGTCACCAATGTTCCTCGTTTGCTTCTCTCATACCTCTGTATCTAACCAGCTCGAGACTTCCCGGCCTTTTCGGCTCTATTCATCCTGAGCAGGTCGCGCAATTTCATGCGCGCTTTGTGCAATTGCGACTTGCTGTTGCCGATCGAACACCCCACCATGTCAGCGATTTCATTATGCTCGTATCCTTCCACATCGTGAAGGACAAAAATCGTTCGGTAGCCGGGAGGGAGGTCGTCCACTGCCCTCTGCAACTGCAGCCGGTCAAGCGAGCCGACCAATGCCACATCGTCCGCCCCAAAATCTTTCTTCGGCGAATCTTCCTCGGTGCCTTGCGTAGTCTCCTCAAGCGAAACCACCGGAAGACTCTTCTTCCTCAAATGCATTAGAACCACATTCACCGACAACCGGTGCAGCCACGTCGAAAACGCTGACTCACCGCGAAAGGTCGCAATCTTGCGGTAGAGCTGCAAGAAGGCTTCCTGAGCCAAATCTTCCGCTTCGGCTGTGTTCGCGGTCATCCGCAAACACAGCGAATACACCCGCCGTTTGTGTTTGTCATAGAGCACCTGGAACGCTTCTGCGTCGCCTTGCTTGGCCCTTTCAATGGCATCGGCCTCGCTAAGTTCGGTGCTGGGTTTCTGTCGTGGCTCGGTCAAATAGTCTTTTCCGGGCCGCACTCATTCGGATGCGGCATAACTAGCTTGTGTTGTACGATTTGCGTGCCTTCAGCAAATGATAACGGCGCTCCAGCTGTTCCAGAATACCAGAGTATTTCTACCGAACTTTGGATGCACTGCCCTGAGTCCCGTAGAACTAACCAGCCTTCGGAAAGCCTTTGCATTCCGTCGTTTGGATGCACCCTCCCCCACTCTGCAATAAACCCCGCCCACAGGAAAGAGATGCGATCTGCGGAAAATGGTAGTTTTCTGCCGAAGTTAAGCCGCACCCTTGGCCGTGGTGATGGTCTCCAAGCCATGTCCATGTGGTCCCAATTCACGCCGCCGCAGCAGAAAGGCGAACGTCAGCCCTAGAAATCCCAGGATCGAAAAAATCCACATCCCAAGGTTATAGCCGTTCGGATTGTTAGGCCCCGCGTGACTGTGGTCATTTGCCCAGCCAACCACCAGATTAAAGCCGGCGAGTCCAATATTCTGGATCATGGTCATCAATCCGTAAGCGGTTCCCAGTTTCGATTGCTCGACGAGGTAGGCCACGGACGGCCACATAACTGCCGGAATCAGCGAGAAGGCGATACCCATCATAGCCATCGTGAGCAGCAGGATCGGAGGCAGATGGTGAGCCACAAACCCGAAGTGACCGTCGGCCGACGAGGGCAGGTAGACCGTTACATAGCTGGCCGACCGCATGTAGGCCATCATTAGATAAACGGGAATGAGCAGCGACGATCCCAACATCATCAGCAGTGCCCGCTTGCCCAGTTTGTCGACGAACAAACCGAAAATTGGCGTTCCGAACATGGTGAAAAGGGTCAGCATACCGACCAGGTCACCGCCGGCTTCGCGGGTTACGTGGTGAGCGTCCATGAAAAACTGGTAGGCGAATGTTTCGAAGGGAAAGATGGCCGAATAGAACGTAATGCAGAGTGCCACGATATACCAGTACGAGAGCCCGAAGCTCCTGATATCGCGGAAGACGACTTTGTCGGTGGCTCCGGCGGGGCCGACCTGATATTTCTTCTCGGCGTAGACCTCCAGAATCCAGTAGACAATCGCGCCCACGATGCACAGTGCTCCGAATCCCACCGAGATCAGCAGAGGATTGCGCCAGAAGTTGTAGGCAAACCCCGCCCAGGACGGCGATTGCTGCGCCAGGAGCGAGCCAGCGCGGGAGATCATTAAGTTGATTCCGAAAGCGAAGCTCAGTTCCTTGCCGCGGAACCACTTGGCTACGGCGGTGGTTACGGCCACGATCAGCGATTCGGCGCCTAAGCCAAAAATCAAACGTCCGCTTGCCATCACAGTGAGAGCTCCGGACAGGCTCGTAACCACGGCCCCGAAAAAGCACAGCGTCCCGAAAATCAAAATCGCTTTGCGCGTCCCGATCCGGTCGACTACGTAGCCGCCGATTAATACCATGACGACGTTGGGGATGCTGTAGATGGCCTGCAGCAACCCAATATTCGAGTCCGAGAATCCCAGTTGCTTGGCCAGCAAATCGGCAATCGGCGCGATGCAGTCGTATACGTAGTAGTTCCCGAACATAGCGAGGCTGATAAAGACCAGCACGACCCACCGGAAAGGCCGGCTGGGTTGAGGACGCATAGTTTCCGTCATCACGCTCTTTCCTTCGAACCGATTGCCCTTTTCAGGATTGCGAGCAAGAATTGCGCGAGCACGCGAACAGAAGATTAGCAGATTGAGACGAGGATTGAGGAAAGTGGAGATAACAGGGGCGAGCCATCACCTGCCTGCGACGAAGAGAGGTTTCCATACTTCACCTTAATACTTCACAATCGCCGCGAGCGATTTCGGATCGAGGGACGCGCCGCCCACCAAGGCGCCATCGATTTCTTCCTGCGCCATCAACTCCCTGGCATTGTCCGGCTTCACCGATCCTCCATAGAGGATGCGAAGCTTAGCCGCGAATTCCTCGCCGAACACTTCTGCGGCTTCTCGCCGGATTACGGCATGGGCCTGGGCAGCCAGTTCGGGAGTGGCCGTTTTGCCCGTGCCAATGGCCCACACCGGCTCATAAGCGACCATCATCTTGACCGCCTTCTTGGCCGAGATGGCATGGAATGCCCGCACGCACTGCCGGCGCAACACATCGTCGGTCAGCCCGGCTTCGCGCTCCTCGAGCACTTCGCCCACGCAGCAGATCGCGGTCAGCCCGGCTTCGAGGGCGCTCTTCAGGCGCAAATTGACGGTATCGTCGGTCTCACCAAAATATTGCCTGCGCTCGGAATGCCCAACGATTACATGGGTCACGCCCAGGGACAGCAGCATAACAGCGGAAATTTCCCCGGTATAAGCTCCCTCCGCCTTCCAGTGGACATTTTGCACTCCAATGGCGACCTTCGAACCCCGGACAGCTGCAATCGCGGCATCCACGCTGGTGCATGGCGGACAAACCACAATCTCGTCCCGGCTCTGGTCGGCGACCAGAGGCAGAAAATCGCGAAAGAAGCTGCGAGTTTCGTCCGAGGTTTTGTTCATCTTCCAATTGGCGGCGATGACTTTCTTTCTCATGGAGATCTCTTCTCGATTCTGTAGGAGGAATTCAAATCTAGATTCCCCGGCTTTTCCACGACTCGCGTGTAGGCTCGCAAAGTGGCGATATCGAACAGCACAAAGCGAATCATTCTTAAGTTTTTCGCTGCATCCAGGGACGCAAGCGTAGAGGAAAGCGCGATGACCGCGGCTTCCGACACTGGATATCCATAAGCTCCGGTCGAAATGGCGGGAAACGATAAGGATTGCAAGCCGTGCTCATCGGCTAAGCGAATGCATTCGCGATGACAACTCGCCAGCTTTTCGGGTTCGCCTTGTTCTCCGCCGCGATAGACCGGACCGACGGTATGGATCACGTATTTTGCGGGCAGATTTCCGCCTGAAGTGATGACCGCTTGTCCGGCAGGCAAGCTTCCAATCCTGCTCACAATCTGCCTGCATTCCGCGAGAATTGCAGGCCCGCCGGCCTGGTGGATGGCTCCATCCACCCCGCCTCCGCCCAGAAGAGACGAGTTTGCTGCATTGACGATGGCATCGCTGGTCTCGCTGGTGATGTCGGCTGGACCGTGGAGCTCAACCGTGCGGTCGCGTTCCAGCACGAGTCGAATTGTAAAATCGTGCAAGCCCGTATCCCGACCGATCATTTCTTGTCCGTCAGTGCCTCGACCCCGGGCAGCTTCTTGCCCTCAAGAAACTCCAGCGAAGCTCCACCGCCTGTGGAAATGTGCGTGATCTTATCGGCGACCTCGGCGGCGTGAACTGCAGCGACGGTATCGCCGCCGCCGACAATCGAGATCGCCCCAACATTTTCCGCCACCGCATGCGCAACCTTAAAGGTTCCCCGGGAAAATCCCGGAACCTCAAACACTCCCATTGGCCCGTTCCACACAATCGTTCGAGCCCGTGAAATTTCCTCCGAAAACAGTTCGATCGTTTTAGGACCAATATCCAGAGCCATCCGGTCCGTAGGAATGGGCTGGCCGTCGCCGATCCTCTGCACAACAGCATTGGCCTCCGGCTTAATGGCGACGACGTGATCGATGGGAAGAAGAATCGTGACATTTCGTTGCTTGGCTTCCTCCAGCAGTTGCCGCGCCAGATCGACTTTGTCGGCCTCGATGAGCGACTTACCAATCTCTTGTCCCTGAGCTTTGAGGAACGTATAAGCCATGCCGCCGCCAATGATCAGGGAGTCGACCTTGCCCATCAGATTCCGAATCACGCCAATCTTGTCGCTGACTTTTGCCCCGCCCAGAATTGCGATAAACGGCGGCTCGGGATGTTCCAGCGCCTTGCCCAGATACTGAAGCTCTTTTTCCATCAGCAAACCGGCCGCCGATTTTGAAATGAATTTGGTTATGCCTGCGGTGGAGGCATGCGCCCGATGCGCCGAACCGAACGCATCATTGACGAAGAAATCAGCAAGACTCGCCAACTGCTTGGAAAAGTTTTGGTCGTTGGCCTCTTCTTCCGGATGAAAGCGAAGATTCTCCAACAGCAATGTCTGACCTTTTTCGAGCTGCGTAGCGACTTCCTGCGCCTCGGGACCCACACAGTCCGGGCTGAAGCCCACATTTTCGCCGCGTGCCAGTTCCTTATCGAGGACCATACGCAGCCGCTCGGCAACCGGTTTCAGACTCATCTTCAGATTCGGTTTTCCTTTGGGCCGGCCCAGGTGCGAAGCGAGAATCAGTCGCGCTCCGTGCCGCAGCGCATATTCGATGGAGGGCAGGGTTTCGCGGATACGGGTGTCGTCCATAACCCGCCCGTCTTCTAGTGGAACATTGAAGTCGACGCGCATAAAGATACGGTTACCGTTCAGAGGGAGATCACGAATGGAAAGCTTGGACATGGGCTGGTCGTCCTTGATTAGGGTGATAAAGTAGCGCCGCTGTTCCCGGCGGCTGTCAGGCGGACGGTCCGCCCTCGTGAAGCCGGGAAGATGCCGGCAGCATTCTACAGACCTTTACTGGCGATGTAATGAATCAGATCCCGCACACGCGAAGAATATCCCCACTCATTGTCATACCAGGAAATCACCTTGACACAGTTCCCGGCCACAACCAAAGTCATGAGCGAATCTACGATCGAAGATCGCCCGTCGCCTTTGAAATCCGACGACACCAGTTCATTCTCCTCATAGCCCAGGTAACCCTTCAGCGGACCGCTCTCGGAGGCTTTTCTGAGCGCCGCATTCACTTCTTCTTTGGTCGTCTTTTTGTCCACCCACACCACCAGGTCTACGACGGAAACGTTCGGGGTGGGCACACGCATCGAAAAACCATCGACCTTGCCCGCCAGTTCCGGGATCACAAGTTTGAGGGCCTTGGCGGCGCCGGTGGAGGTAGGAATCATGTTGATCGCCGCCGCCCGCGCCCGTCGCAGATCTTTGTGCGGAAAGTCGAGAATGACCTGGTCGTTGGTGTAGGAGTGAATCGTGGTCATCGTCCCGCTGATGATTTTGAACTCATCATTGATTACCTTGGCGATCGGCGCCAGACAGTTCGTAGTGCAGGAAGCGTTGGAAACAATGTGATGCTTGCCGCCATCATATTTCTCATGATTCACGCCCAGAACCAGGGTGATGTCCTCATTCTTTGCAGGGGCGGAAATAATCACCTTCTTCACCGACCCGCGCATGTGCTTCTTCGCGTCATTGGCGTCGGTAAAATGTCCGGTCGACTCGACGACCACCTGCGCACCCACGGTGTCCCACGGCAGGGCGCCTGGATCTCGTTCCTTAAATACCTTGATTGTCTTGTTGTCGATAGTGATGCTGTCGGCTCCGGCGCTGATCTTGTTCGGCAGATTGCCAAGGATAGAATCGTATTTCAACAGATGCGCCAGCGTCTTCGGGTCCGTGAGATCGTTGACTGCCACAAATTCGAGGTTCGGATCGTTGAGTGAGGTCCGCAGAACATTGCGCCCGATGCGTCCGAAACCGTTAATACCAACTTTGATTGCCATGCTTCCTCCGAAATTATTTATGAGTGCGACAGCAGAATCTACTCGACTGGCGCTACAGAACAGATGATGTTAGCAGGAGAGGGAATCGGCGTAAATAATGGCAAAGCAGCGAAGAGCGAAGAGAGTTGTTCCCGAGCAGGGTACAGTATACGCCGGTGCATGACTGCACGCTTCTTGACTTCGCGATTAAGGAAAACTCAATTCCAGATAAGTATCGGTTCTCCGCCAAATCAGCGGCAGCCGTGCTGCCCAATACTTCCGGTTGATGGCCTGCCGCGCGTGCCCATGCTCTTCCGGCGGCAGAATGCGCGCGTGCGCAAAGAGTTTGTCGCCCGTCACAGTCCCGCGCATCGTGCAGGGAGCCACCTCCACGAGAGGATTGTTGCGAATTCGCTTTACCTTACCCATCGTGCTGCGCGTCATCACGTAAAGCTTGTCGCTGTCCTCCCCGAACCATACCGGGGTAGCGACTTTCGTTCCGTTCTTGCGAACCGTAGTCAGAGAGATGTATTTCTGGCCGCGAATGGTGGATGGAATCGGTTTTGCCATGTCTGCCATTCTAGTGGCTCCGATCTGAAATCCGCGATGCATCCTGCCAATATTTGGGCGGCTATCGGGACTGGTTCTTCTGCAGGCTCGCGGATTGATCCCGCACTCTCTTCTGTGTTAAAAGCCTTGCATGCGTAAATGGATGCGCGACCGCCTGCAGCGCCGCAAAAAGACTCCCGCAGGCTCATCCGATCAACCTGCTCCTCCTCCTCTACAGCCGGCTTATTTTGAAGCCAACGAGGCACCAGCGACGGATTTGGAGGCTGGGAATAAGGCATCGCATAGCTCCGACGAGCGTCCTGATGAGCCCGAAGACCGAGTTTCGCCGGAAGATCGATCAGGGTCCGATGCCAGTCCAATTTCCCAGGAACCTCCGTCCGAAGCCGCAATGGCACCCACGCAGACTGGCGCGCGCGAATCCACCTCAGCCGGTCGAAGTCGTCGGCGCCGCGGCGGACGAGGGCGGGGCGGTCGAGGACGCGAGCAAGCTGTGGCTCAAGCATTTGCTCCTGCTGCGGTGAAAGGCTCCATTTCCGCCCCGTCGGCCGAAGCGACTGGAGAGGAAATAACGGATGCCACGGATATAGAGGAAGCAGAAGGCCAAGCGCGCCAACCCGCCGTTGCACCCGCGCTGAAGCCCCCGGCGATTCCTGCGCCCGCGCAACGTCCGCCCAAAGGTGTGGTGGTGCTGGCAATCGGCCTGCCGGGCTCCGGAAAGAGTTCCTGGTTCAAGCGCCACAACATCGTACCGCTCTCGAGCGATATGGTGCGGTCCCTGCTCTTCGACGATGTTCGCGAACAGCGCTTTCAGGACCTTGTCTTCTCCAATCTGCGTTCCATGCTAAAAGCGCGACTCATCGCCAAGCGTCCCACCAACTATGTGGATGCGACCAACCTCACACCGCAAGAGCGCCAGCACTGGATCAAGTTAGCCAAAGATTATCAATACGAAGTTCACGCGGTCTTTTTTGATGTACCTCTGGAGGTCTGCGTCGAGCGCCACCAGCGCCGCGACCGGGTCGTTCCCGAAGACGTAATGCGCCGCATGGCAGCCAAACTGAAGGCGCCCGCTTTCGAAGAGGGATTCGCCAAGATCACAGTCGTGCGGGTCAAGAAGAAAGACTCTGACTAGGACTAGGACACGCCTGTCATCCCGAGGGCAGCAGGGGACCTTGGGTTTTTCCCCATAGCGGCAGAAGTGCAGGCAAACACCAAGGTCCCCGCTGCGTTCGGGATGACAATCCGAAGACTGATCCTAGCTATCCCTTCAAATGCGGCAGCATTTCTTTAAACGCCTCAGACGCGGAAGAGCGCATCAACTCATAGATCATCATTTCAGTCGACGAAATCACCGCGCCCGCCGCGCGCATCCGGTCGAGACCAATTTTCCAATTCCATTCGGTTCGCGAACTCACCGCGTCTGATGCGACATGCACCAGATAGCCATCCCGCAGCGCCGCCAGCGCGGTTTGCATCACGCAGATATGGCTTTCCATGCCGCATAAAAGTAACGTGTTGCGGCTTCCCGGGAGTCTTTTGAGCAGCGTGCAAAAAACCTCGCTCCCGAAGCAGGAAAATAAACTCTTATCGATCGCTTCCGTTTCCGGCAGCAGGGCAGCGACCTCCGGCACAGTCCCGCCCAGCCCCTTCGCGTATTGCGTGCTGACAATCGCGGGAATCTTAAGCACACTCCCCATCCTTATCAATAATTTCGCGTTGCGCACCAGTTGTTCCTTCTGAAAAATCGGTGGCAGCAACTTTTCCTGAATATCCACCACGAGTAGCGCGCATCGGTCCGCTTCCAGTGGTCGGCGAGCGATCTCGGCATACTCGTTGGCGGGCGTGGTGACGTTTTCAAAAGCGGTTGACATGGGATTCCTCTTTGCTGTCCACGATGCCAATTCTATCCCTGCAGCAGGGAAAAGTTAGAGTGCCAAGATTGTTGACCGCGCTCCTTCTCAAACCATAGAATCATAGTGCGCGATCCACACTGCCCCCTCGTTCAACGGCTAGGACACCTGCCTCTGGAGCAGGCTATCGGGGTTCGAATCCCTGGGGGGCAGCCAAACTCTTCTCTTCGTGCCCGGACATCCTCTACCGCATAGAAAATGCTGCTCGTACAGGGCCGGGGAGGTTGGCCGTGTCCGTAGATTTTGCGCCGTGAGTGAGTCCTATTTCAGTCCCTTCACCAAATAAAGCTCGGAAAGGAGGCGAGTAAAACTGTAAACATAGGCTTGACCGTCAGAGCTGAAGTGAATCTGGGAGATGCCACGAAGTCCCACGATATCCGGGGGAGTCATTTCTCGGAAAAACTCCCTCTGTCCGGTCAGAATGTTCAGGCGATAGACCTTGACTGATGATTGCTTCCACTTATACACATACAACAAACGCGGATCTGAGGACCATGCGAAACTTTCGCCCGCCTGCAAGCCTGGTATCGGGCGTGGCTGCCCACCTTCTATGCGATACAACCAGCCTCCACCATCATTGAGACCGTTTCCAGCGATCATTTTGCCGTCAGGAGAAACCTCACAGAACATAACTCCTTCAGGAGTCACAGGACGCGGTTTGCCACCATCTACATCCTGAACGAAACACTGGACGGCATGCCCAGGCCGGCTTCCGGAAAAAACGAATTGCTTACCATCAGGCATCCAGTTACCTCCGTACCAGTACTGCTGAATGTCGCTTTGATCGATTTGCCGGGCCGTGCCTGCTCCGGTCGGCAACAGCAGAAGATGGGCATTGGAAACAACCGTGGTTGCCCATTTTGTATCGGGAGATAGACTGCCCGCCATTCCTGGGCCAAGAGGAATCGGGGGCGATCCGCGCATGTCCCGCACGGCGACGGTGTAGGTTGGTCCAGACTCAACCCCCTGCTCGTCGAAGAGCACGGTGTTGCCGTCCCCGGAGATGTCAGTGGGAATAGACCAGTCCCGCCATGAGACCTCCCTCTCCGTGGTTGCTCCCGGCGCCAGAGCCATGATTCCGATGCGTTGTTCGTCGCGGCTCACAAGGACTCTGCCGTCGGAGGCGATGTCCTGCAAGGTAACTCCTCCGGGTGAACGGAAGATCAGACGTTGCTGACCCGATAGATCCACGGCATAAATGTGACGTTCGGTTCCGACTTGGGCGGCCGAGAACCAGATCTCGGTTCCATCGGCCGACCATGCCAGCCCTTGGACACTTTCCCAGGCTACAGAGACAACCCTCTTGTGTCCCCCCAGATCGACAATCGAGACGGAGCCCTGGTCGTCAAGATAGATCGGGTGGTCGAGGAATGCGACTTGATCCCCTTTGGGCGAAATCCGCGGATGGCTGATCCAGCCAGCAGTTTCATAGAGCACATGGCCGAGCGGAAATTCAAGACGCTGTTTGCCGTTTACATTACGGACGGCCGCAAGCGTCGTCCCGTCTGTAGACCAATCAGCCCAGTCGATACTTTCAGCGAGCTGGCGAGGAGATCCGCCCGTCAGCGGGACTTGGCCAAGAGTTCCCCGGGCTGCGAACAAGAAACCATTATCGACCGGCTGCAGCACCGCCATTTCACCTGAAGAGGAAACCGCAAGCAGCTGAGTTGCGGATAATCCCAGGCTTCGCGCTCCGGGGATTTTCGGGTCGGTGGAGAATATTTCAGTTGGTCCACCGTCCCAGGAGGCGGCGTAAATGACGCTGTGGCCGTCCGGCGCAAACCTGGCTGAGTACACCGTGCCGCGACTAACGGTCAGCGGCTCAAAGTCTGGCGGCTGCGATCTGGTTAAACGGTGACCGAGGAAAAAGCCGGAGCCGACGAGGATCCCGGAGATCGCGACTGCGAGAAATGCCAGCAGCGTGCGGTTGAATAGCGATACCGCTCTGCCGGGCCGAACGCCGTTGACCACGGGTAGCTGCGGATGCCTATCCACCGGAGCTTCGTCCAAACTGGCCACAAAGCGGTAACCACGACGTGGCACCGTCTCAATGAAGGAAGGGTTTTCGGCTGAATCGCCCAGAGCAGCGCGGAGCTTGCCGACCGCGACATTCACTGCATGATCGAAGTCTCCAAAACTTTCCTCCGGCCAGATACGGGACTGAAGTTCCTCGCGAGTGACCAGCTCTCCCCGGTGCTCCAACAGGATCTGCAGTACTCTGAAGGGCTGATCTTGGAGTTTGATGCGGCTCCCAGACTTACGAATCTCTCCGGCATGGAGATCGGCCTCAAATTCCCCAAAACGAATTGTTTGGTTCCCGTTATGCACAGCAGACTCCCGATTTCAGAGAAGTCTAGCATCTTTGGCCACTCTTGCTGCGGACGCTGTAGCAGCCAATTGGTTGGCTGATTTTTCGGGAGAGCATGGTCTCCACATGTCTCCGATATGTCTCCGGAGGCGATATTCACTGTGGATGCAAAAGCTAGCTGTTGTGTATTGAGATCGTTGGCCTTGATCAAATATACCTTTCGACGTTGGGGCGGATTTGCGAACACCAGTTGTTCGCTTTCCTGCGGGAAGGGAGAGCATACAGAAGCTTACGAGATCGGACGGCTTTTGCTGGCGTGCGCTCCGGTAGTGTGGCAGCTTACCTCGAGGTTCAGGAACCCAGGGTGGTGGGCACCCCAGGCGTGCCCACCATCGGGATACCAAGCCGTTGAACGCGAAAATATCTTGGTTCGCAATCTATGGCCCGACATCATTGTGAATTCGTGCCGGTTTGAGCAGTCATTCTCCCCGGATGGCAGCAAGACTTGGGAACTAAATTGGGTCGCAACCGATACTCGGATCAAAGACGAATCGGATGGGATGGCGCTGGGAACACCGCAATGATGAATACGCTTTGGAGACATCCATACGGGTATGTATTGGTCTTTTAGTTCCCCAGAATGAATCAACGAATCAATCGCGGTCCGGGTTGCTACAACCCGCCGGCTGCCAGAACGGTGCTGCCGATCACCTTGATGAGGCCAAAATCTGCACTGGCTGGAAAATCGATGGCTGCGGTCAAGGAAGGTATCAAGGACGCGATCGAGAAAAGGGCACTGCCGGCCCTCGAGCCTGGCGGGAAGGCCTATAGGGTGTCGAAGCAAGGGCGCCTTAACGACCGCGCCGGGCACTGGCTTCCCCATCTCATGTTTTACGTTCCCGTGAAAGACGCTAACACTTGGGGTGCAGGCGCGCCTGACTCCCCGGTTATGGTGAATCCACACTTGAGTGGTGCTGCCGAGCCAGTGACCGAGTTCATGGTTCCGGTGCCCGAGTGGTCGGACGGAACGCCGGCGGACACGGATGGTCACTGACGCCCGATCTTAACGCGAATTCATGACCATGCGAAGAAGATCGGTGAAATCTTAAGGCTCCGGTCCCGAGCGGTCAGGCAAAACGTGTACGCCGGACGGAACAGAGATGGAATAAACCATGTTCGTGTTGATTGTGGAGGATGAGCGCCTGGCCCAAACGGCTTTGGAAAATGTCCTGTCGGCAAGGAGCGACGTGGAGCATTTTGATTCGGCCAACGATGCGATCGAAGCGCTTGAGAAATTGGCCACGGACGCTTACGATGTTTTGCTCCTCGACATCAATATGCTGGACCTGCCGGGCACTGAACTATTAGACCAGCTTAGGGAACGGAACCGTCCGTTGCCGTCTATCGTGTTTGTAACGGCACAGGTTGAA
>DATNLE010000312.1:0-3072 GCA_035603035.1 Candidatus Acidiferrales bacterium
CCAAAGATGGACGGCTATCAGCTCATCCGGGCATTGCGCGCCGAGGAGTCTCGGCGCGAGCGGATTCCCGCCTTGGCTCTTACCGCGTTTGCGCGCGCAGAAGATAGAAAACGCTCCCTTGTTGCCGGTTATCAAGCTCACTTGGCGAAGCCATTCGATGTGGGAGAACTCATTCTCGTCGTCGCGGACTTAGTGGGAAGGTAAGTCCGTTTGCTGATTACCCCTCGACCGAACCCCTTCTGACTAGTTCCGCGAGAGAACCGGCTGCCGCGGCATCTCCTGCCCAAGAACGCGCTTCAGAGCCATTGACGGAGTCGGCGCCGCTACATCCGGGAGGTGAAGAGCCCTTCGGCAAAGGTAGCTGAGGCGGACAAATTTCGCCGTTCTGGCGTCCCGTTCCGGCAAGGAGTGTCGCTGGGCCTTCAGCCAAAATTTAAATTCATCATTGGCGCAGAGGATGGCGAGGATCTCAGGCTGCGATTGGGACTTTGGGTCGGTAATCGCCGGGGCAGTATTCATGTCCTGCGATGACTCGTTTAGCCACGAGGGCGCCGCTGGATCGATATATTGCGTCGTCGTATCTGCAGGACAGGGTGTGTCGGTGTAAGTGATGCTGCCATCCTGGGCAGTGCATTTATAAATGGCCGCCGAACTTAGCGATGGGATAAGGATAAGAGCCAGAAACGCGCTTGCACGAAACTTTGGTTTGCGCAGCTGATCGTCGATATGCATACATGCATCCGTAATTGCTAAAACTGCACGTCGGCCTCAACGAAGGATAATCTCCGAGTGCACGCTAAAACAGCCTTTGGTTTCCCCAATCACTATAGGAAACGTCCTATGCAGCGGCGCTGCGGCTGCGTTGCCTGGTCGTGCAATTGGCTGTCATTCACCTCGGAAGTCGCCACCTCAGGCTCAATGAGTGTCCGTTCACGATCACTGAAATAAGCTCGACTCAGCGGCGGTCTCATGTGTCGTAGGCCCAACGAGGAAGACCCTTGCACCTTCTCAAAGATCGAACTGTTTCGCTCAACCGGGATCCCCATGACATTTGATCGGCGTGCATTCATTGCTGGCTCCGTGGGGGCCGTCTTAGCCGGGACCGGCGTGACCGCAACAGCCACTAGTGCACAGACGCGGCGGTCGATCAAAGCAGTTCTATTCGACGCATTTCCGCTGTTTGATTCGCGTCCCGTGCTCGCAACCGCAGAGCGGGTCTACCCCGAGAAGGGCGCGATCCTTATACAGTCTTGGCGAACTCGGCAATTCGAATACCAGTGGCTGCGCGCGCTTGCCGATCGCTACGTCGATTTCTGGCAGGCCACAGAGGATAGCCTGGCCTTCGCGGCACGGGAAGTGGGGCTTACGCTTACAACCGAGAAGCAAAATCAGCTGATGGCCCCGTATGCTGACCTCGCTGTGTGGCCCGACGTACGCGATGTGCTACCGAAGATTGAGCGTCTCGGTGTGACGCTGGGAATTCTCTCGAACATGACCGGGTCCATGCTGGAGTCCGGCCTGGCCAAGGCCAAGCTGCGCGGATTGTTCTCCCATGTCCTGAGCACGGATAGGGTTCGCTCCTATAAGCCCGCTCGGACTGCGTATCAGTTGGGTGTGGACAGCTTGGGATTCAAACGAGGTGAAATCCTCTTTGTTGCATTTGCTGGGTGGGATGTGGCGGGCGCGGTTTGGTATGGATATCCAACGTACTGGCTGAATCGGATCGGGAGTGTAGGCGAGGTACTAGGTGCAGCGCCGCTCGGAACAGGCACCGACCTGCAATCGCTGTTCGACTTCCTGGCTACCCCGGGTGCATGATCGAGTGCAATCGGAACCAGGGAAAACTGATCCCGGACGAGCAATTCGTGTGCTCCCGCCGCTCGATCCCTGAGTGAGGCGCTTCTGCTACGCCGCCTGATGAGTCTTCAGCCGAGACTTGGGAATTTGAACCAACAATTGAAAGCGACGGTAATGCGCTCGCCCTCGCCCTCAAAGGGCTTGACGTCGTGCAACACAAAGGACGGAAACAGGATCAGCGCCCCGGGCGCCAGGCTGAAGGTGGTGATGTGGTTGCGGAACGGTGGCTGAATTTTGGCATTCCCCGCATCGACGTGCATGAAGTTCATGAGCATCGGATTGACAAAGCTCAAGGCCCCGCTGCTGCTATTGTCCGGATCATTCCGTCCCGGATCGACGCAATACACCCCGCTCCAAGAAGCGTTCGGGTGATTGTGCAGCCCGAAAAATCCGCCGCGCCGGGTGATATGGAACCAGCAGTCGTTATAGATCTCGAGACGCCCGAGGGTTGGGGCGTCGTAGCCGTTCAGCTGGCCAACAAGTGTGAGTAGTTGGTCCCAGCAGAACGCCTTCAATTCCTGAATGGCCGGGTCGCTCTCGCGAAACAGATTGAAGTGGCTTTCGAATACCGGTTTGTTGCGCTCGGTTAGAGGCCCCGGGTTGGCCGCAGAGCCGCTTCTCTCCATCGCGAACAATACGCGCTTCAGCGCCTCATTGAGCGCCACGTGCCCAGGGTACGCGCCGAAGGCGAACGGCACGGAGAACATATTGACGAGTTTGGGTGCGGGCATGCGGGCAATTGTAGCGCAATATTTTCTCCGCGACGCCAACAGAAGCAGCGTGCGAGGCGCGCTTTTGGCGCAGGCCAAATCTCTCTCCGCCGAATATGCGAGGGCTGCGAACAAGTCGGCTCGCGGCCGCGCATTTTTCAGCGCGCCGTCATTCCACCATCGACACCGTAATTCGCGCCGGCCAGGAACTTCCCGCGATCCGACACGAGCAGCGCGACGACCTCAGCGATGTCCTCGGTGGCGCCGACGCGACCCAGCGGAATATTCCGGAGCCAATCAGCAGGGGAAAATTCGGGATTCGCCTTGCTAAATTCCGCGGACCCCGTCGTCGAGATGACGCCGGGCGCGATAATTGTCGCCGTCGAGCCAGCCAATCGGGCTGCACTGCTGACGTTGAATACCCAACACGCCATCACGGAAACGAGCACCGCGAGTGCGTAGGCGACCAATGATTGCCCGGCGAGAGACACTATGGCGGCGCTAG
>DATNLE010000315.1:0-20202 GCA_035603035.1 Candidatus Acidiferrales bacterium
CCAAAGATGCTCCGGAATCGAGAGCCGTGGAGAAGCCAGAACGCGGGCGCATCGTGGCGATTCCTCAGGTCGGAGGACTTCACCATCGCTACCAGCGCCAGGCGGCTTAGTCCGTCGGGGTCAACGATCACGGCTTCCGGCATTGTGCCATAGTCTTGCGAACCAAAGAGTTCGCGAGCCAAGGCCAGATCTCATCCCGGCCACGAACTCTTCTTTGCACTCGCCGCTTTGCGATTTAGAACACCTTGCTCGCTGCTTCAAAGTTCCCTCGATCAGCTATTCTGGCAGATGGTGATCGTATGCGGACGAGGTTTTCGGTAATGACAGCCCCGGTGCGAATGCGGCGGTCGGGTTCGCCCGCACATCTGCTGGTTCGGCGAGGTGCCGTTCGAATTGGATCGAATCTATGAGGCACTGGACGCCTATACGTTGTTCGTGGCCGTGGGAATCTCAGGCGTCGTGGAGCCCGCCGCCAGCTTCGTCGCTCAAGTCAATGGTCGTGCGCGGACGACCTACGTGGGACCGCAGGAGCCTGCGAACGTATCCTCATTCACGGAATGCTATTTGGGAAAGCTGGTGAGGTTCTGCCCGACTTGCTCGGTTCCTTGAGATCGGTCGGAAGGCGCTATCGCAGGCTCGCGTACACCGTCTTGGCCTGAGGATGGGAGTGTCGGAGTCGGCGTCTTTCCAAAATCTCGAGAAACTTTTTGTGCACTCCCAAGCAGCAGGCTACGTTTTCATTTGATGTCCGCCACCGGGTGCGGCCGAACCTCATTCAGTGGTGTCTCTGAAGCATGCAAGTGCACTATCTTCCAGCCTGCTTTGGTCTTGTTGAGCACGAGAGTTCGTCGATTCAGAAATCCGATCCTGTCATCCAGATGGAATGTTGTAACCGCGACCGTCCCAAACACCTGAATCTTCATGTCCCTTGGCTGGAGGTCCATGTAGGGAGGTTGAGTCTTCCCAGCCCTGATCTGATCGAAAACGATTGTGAAAGACTTTTCAAACTCAGCACGTCCGTTTGAACGTTGGGGGAACCCACGTGGGTAGAACACGGTCGCGTCATCGGAAAATGACAAGCGAAACTTTTCCCAGTCGAGATTGTCGAATGCAAGAACGAAATTCGCGAGTGCATCTCGGACTTCCGATTGCGCGGCTGCGTCGTTGCCTTGGGCGGTAAGCAACGGAGACATCAGCAGAAAGAGGACGGGGGCAGCGATACGCATCACCATAAGCACAGAGTATAGCCACGGAAAGCCGTGAGGAATCAGAGATGGCCCCAAAGGGGTGTTTCCGTCGAGGTCGCAAGTCGATGAATTCAATGCCTGAGGGATTTGCGTTCGAGGTGGTGCGCCCAGTATACCTAATGAAACGCCGCGAGCACCATCAGCTAGCGCCCATCTGCTACATCATGACGTCGATTCGGTGAGGCAGCCCGTTTCCCGCAATCGTCGTGATCACATTGCTTTTCGCATCCACTCGACGAATACGGTTGCTCACGAATTCAGAGATGTACAAGTTACCGTCCTGATCAATCGCTAATCCGGACGGGTTATCAAGTTTTGCTTGAACCGCAGGTCCGCCGTCTCCGTGGAAGCCCTTAGCACCAGTGCCCACAAAGGTTGAGAGGCCTAACGTCTGGGCATCTATACGCCTCACAATATCCATTGCACCTTCGACAAAATAGACGTTCCCAGTAGAGTCCGCGACCGCATCAGACGGATACGGCCCCGGTCCAAGATTGCCCGCTTTACAGGAACCATCCTGATTCACTTCTCCGGTAACAGCTAAAGTGCGGATGATGCCCGTTGAATGTTCAACTCGTCTTATGCGACAGCTGCCGGAGTCTGCGATTAGCAGGTTGCCAGCGTGGTCCACCGAAATAGTTGCCGCATTGCGAAAGATCGCATTCAAGGCAGACTCTCCGTCTCCCCTGAAGCCTTGTTGCCCGTTTCCGGCGAATCGGGTGACGACTCCCCTTTTGGCGTCAACCTTGAAGATTCCGCCTTGGCGCATGTCTGCGATGAACAAATTGTTGTCGGCGTCGATTGCCAAACCATCAATGCTCCAAAACTTTGCCGAAAGGGCGGACGAGCCTTCAATAGTTTCTCCGGAGTGGCCGCTTCCATTCACCGTTGAGATCAAGCCGCTGCCAAAGTCCACCTTTCGCACATAACCAGACATTTCACTAATGAAAAGATTTCCGGATGCGTCCACTGCCAGCGAAGTCGGGTATTGCAGACAGGCCTTCGTAGCTTGGATACCATCCCGATGAATGCAATCCTTCTCAGGTTTCCTTCCGTAGCCAGCTACGACAGAAATCGTTCCGTCACCTAGATCAATACGGGCGATTCTGTCTTCCTCCCCCTCGATGACATACAAGTGTCCATTGTTGTCCAGAGCCAGAGCAGTCGGACCGTTGAGTGAAGACTTGATTGCGGGAACCCGGCTCATCCGCGACGAAGGCGACCCGTTCGCGGCAAAGGCAACGAGAAGCAGCACAATCGATGCCCAGCGAGGTATATCTGACATTACGCACTCCTTTGCGAGCATGAGTCGGTCAGCCCGTCCAGTGACGCATATAAGTATCGCTCACGAGTTTCGAGATTCTGGCTCTGTCCACCTTCTCTGGCAATCCGCTCTTCGCTTCGGCATCTTCGAGTTCGCTGAACAAAGTATTCGCCAGCGTGAGCTGTGCCTACCGAAAACTCCGTCCGATCTTGGAAAGGCGCTAATAATAATGTTAGATGCTGGGTTCGTAAAACTCTTTGCAGGATATCCGACCACGAGAGCGACCTCGATGTTGTTGATTCTGTGGCTACTCGATGGCGACGATGTTTTCCGTAGGCCAGGCCTACACGGAAACCGGAAGTTAAAGGGCATGAGTTAGCAGCCGCCTGCCGGATCAGAATCAAGGATGTCCTCGGTGGGCTGCATCACGAATTTTGTCGGAAGAAACCGCTGCGTGAGGACCGATGATGTTTTGCACAAGTGTTTTCTTAGTAAGCGCCGCGGTATCCTGATGGTCGGAAGGCAAAGGAAATGCCTACAATAACATTCGATGTGCCGGACGGGGCCCTCTCGGCGCTGCGGTTGTCGCCGAGCGAGTTCTTGAAAGAGATGCGCGTTGCGGCGGCGCTTCTCCGGTACTCGCGCGGCGAGCTCTCCCAATCGAAAGCGGCCGAAGTCGCCGGCACGAGCCGCGCGGAATTCATCGACGAACTCTCGCATCGGCGCATCCCTGTTGTGCAGGTAACCACCGAGGACCTGCAGGACGAGATCAACCGTGAGTGAGGAGTGGGTCGTGAACGCCTCACTACTCATTCTGTTCTCCGCATCGACCGACTCGATTTGATCGGGGACGTAGCTCCTGCCATCCTGGTTCCGAACGCCGTAATTGAGGAGGTCCGTGCCGGCCAACATGCTACGATGCAACACTCCGTTCCGCCGGGAGCGAAGTACTTTGAAAGTGTATTAATTTGCACTCTTCGGCGTGGCCCGTGTAAACCGCCACGAGGCGGAAGCGCGAGGAGAGTTCCTCGCCGTTCCTACGAGCAAGAGTTTGGCTCTCTCCGGTTAGGATCGCAATTTCTCCGTAGATCCGAACATCCTCGCCAACAAGTTCTATGGATTTGAAGGTCAGACCTCCGAGCTTCAGATCGTGTAGGACGGCTTCCTTATTGAGGACAGAGCCGTCAGACCTCACCAGCATGTATTCGTTCGCGTATAGGTCGGCAAGTGCCTCGAAGTCCTGATTGATGAGCGAGCCGTAAAAGATGGTGCGGTGCACACGGAGCCCTTCTTCTGCTGTCATTCGCATCTTCCATTCAAGAGATCATTCACAACAACGGTTTCGGATCGGACTCACGGGCTGACAGTTCGGGAGCGACCATCGGTTCTTTCTGAGCGTTTAGGGACCGATCCTAATGTTTCCAGACAGAGCAAAGTGATCTCTTCTATACAGTCTCGGGGGAATTTGCTTGGTAGGCTGAACATCCCAGGGTCACGTCGCTTGGTCCCAACAGAAATGAATGAGTGAGAACAGTTCAGACTCGTCTCAACGCGGACCTGACGAAAGGATACGCCTGGGCGAGCCGGTCGCCGGATGAACACAGAAGATGTGAACAGCATTTTCTGAGAGGGGGACTCACTATGAAAGCAGCGGCCGCAATTTTGGATCCCAAAGACGGTCTGCTCGTCGAGCAAACCGGACGCGCAAAAAAAGCAGCAAAGAGCGAACTATTGGATTTAGCGGTCAAAGCACACGGCGGTCTCGACCGTTGGAACAAGGTGAATGCGATCAAGGTTGCAGCGTCGATTACGGGCGCGATCTGGTTTGTCAAAGGTAAGGGAGACATTCTAAAGAACGTGGTGTTGACGGCGGAGACGCGGAACGAACGTGTCACGGTCGACTTTCCCGGCCAGGACAAGCGCGCAGTCTTCGAACCAAGTCGCATTGTGATCGAAAAGATCGACGGAACCCTGATCGAGGCCCGCGATAACCCAGAGAAGTCATTCGAAGGACAACAGAGAGAAACGCCGTGGGACGACATCCAAGTGATGTACTTTGTCGGCGAGGCATTGTGGACTTATCTAAACACCCCGTTCCTGTACACCCATGACGGCTTCACCACTGAGGAGATTTCGTCGATTCAAGTGGAGGGCGAAACCTGGCGGCGGCTGAAGGTGACCTTCCCAAGTAACGTGAAGAGCCATTCAAAGGAACAAATCTCGTGCTTTGGACCGGATGGACTATTGCGCCGCCACGACTACACAGTAGACATTCTTGGCGGTGCTACGGGGCTCAATTACGCCTCGGATTACCGTGACGTAAGCGGCATCATTGTGCCGACCAAGCGTCGAGTGTACGCGTACGAAGGCGATTACCAGCTTGTGAAAGAACCTTTGCTCGTTGGAATCGACATGGGCGAGATCACGCTTCTCTAGTCACCCGCGAAGACAGATAAAGTGAGAGGCTCACAATGTCCATAGAATCGCTCTTCAGTCCTCTGCAGCTCGGGGCACTCCAGCTTCCGAATCGAATCATTATGGCGCCTCTCACGAGAATGCGTGCGGGAGTCAACAGTGTGCCGACCCCGCTGAACGCCAAGTATTACGCGCAACGCGCTTCCGCGGGTCTGATCATCTCTGAAGGGACGGCAGTCAGTCCTGATACGCATGGGTACCCCAGCGATCCGGGAATCTATACCAAAGAACAAATTGGCGGCTGGCGTGTCGTCACCGACGCGATTCATGCACGCGGCGGAAAGATCATCATGCAAATCGCTCACAATGGGCGAAACTCGCATTCTTCCTTGCGACCGGATGGCTCTGTGCCCGTTGCCCCCTCAGCGATTCTGGGGAACATTCCAGCTCTCACAAGAGACTTCCAACAGGTCCAAGCTGAAGTTCCCCGAGGCTTGGAAGCCTCTGAGATTCCAGCCATCGTCGGTACCTTTCGTCAGGCTGCTCTGAATGCGATCGAGGCCGGCTCTGACGGAGTAGAACTGCAGGGAGCCAATAGCCACCTGATTGAACAGTTCCTGGAAGACGGGGCCAACACGCGCGCCGACAATTACGGTGGTTCGCAGGAGAACAGGTGCCGTTTCCTCCTGGAGATTGTTGCGGAAGTGAGCGCTGCCATCGGCGCGGATCGCCTCGGAGTGCGGCTTTCGCCCTTTGGACAATATGGTGGCATCCACGATAGCAAGCCCAAAGATCTCTTCATGTTCGTGATCAGAGAGCTGAACGAGAGGCACCTTGCTTACCTGCACCTGATCGAAGCCCGTGGATCTGAGATCGGTCTAACGGACGAACTGCACGAAAACGCTGTAAACAATGCGGTACTTTTCCGGTCTGTATTCGACGGACCGCTGCTGTCTGCCGCTGCTTACACACCCGAAAGCGCGGCCGCGGCCATCGAGCAAAAGCACGCAGACGCAATCGTCTTCGGGAGACTCTTCATTGCAAACCCGGACCTGGTCGAGCGGATCAAGAAAAATCAGCCATTGACCGCTTCTGACCGCTCTACGTTCTACGGTGGTGCGGAACACGGCTATACGGACTACAAGACCTTTGGAGAAGCCGCATGAACGCCGTCACATATACTTCGCAATCTGAAACACCTGGCTCAGAAGAATCGAGCTACGCGAACCGGCTCGCAGGAGTATGGAGTCTGGTTACCTACACAGATGAGCATGAAGACTCCGACGATACCCAACCATTCGGTCCCGATCCTCAAGGGTTTCTGATCTACACAGCGGATGGATTTGTCTCTGCGCAGCTGATGGAGCCGTGCCGTCCCGCCTTTCATTCGTCGGACTGGCGTCATGGAACTCCTGAAGAATACCGGGCGTCCGGGAGCGGTTACATCGCCTACTGCGGGACCTACGAAGTCGACGAGGAGAAGGCAACGGTCACGCACATACCCTCTGTTTCACTCCTTCCAAATCTGATCCATGGACGCCAGTGCCGCTCGATTGATCTGCAAGGCGATCGGCTTGTATTACGGGCAGCCGGCGCTCCAGTTGCCGGCGGTTTGAACGTCACGAGCCGTTTGGAGTGGGAAAGAATCAGAGTAAATAGCAGCGCCTGCTTGAGCGGTTTTCCATAAATTCTGGCCATAACCTGTAACGCAGCCACAGTCCTACAGAATTCATCGCGGGACCTACGAGAACAAGAGAAGTCAAACGATTAAACGAGAAAACAGGAGAATCAATATGGAAACGAAAATAAATGTAGTACTGGTGCATGGGGCATGGGCAGACGGATCGTCATGGGGCAAGGTGATTACGCTGCTTCAGAAGAAGGACTTCAACATCACGGCGGCGCAACTGCCGTTGACCTCACTTGAGGACGACATCACGGTCACCCGAAACCTGCTCTCGATGCAAAAGGGGCCCACTGTGCTCGTCGGACATTCGTACGGCGGCGCGGTGATCACGGGGGCGGCGAACGACGCACCCAACGTTACGGCTCTGGTCTACATTGCGGCGTTTGGTCTGGACGAAGGTGAGAGCCTCGAAGGTCTCAGCAAGCAAGGACCGGCCCCGGCCGGTGCCGCACAGATACGGCCCGACGACCACGGATTCCTCTGGATTGATCGCGACGGCTTCGCGCAAGCGTTCGCTGGAGATGTAGATCCAACCGAAGCTCGCATCATGGCAGCGGTACAAAAGCCTCTAAGCATCAGTTCGTTCACAGGGAAATCCGGTCCGCCAGCGTGGAAGCATCTTCCATCCTGGTACTTGGTTTCCTCGAACGATCAGATGATTCCACCTACAGCCGAGGAATTCATGGCCAAGAGGATGGGCGCGACGGTCCGCACGGTTCCTTCAAGCCACGCGGCTATGGTGTCGCACCCGAAGGATGTGGTCGACCTTATTACTCTGGCAGCCGACTCAGGCCGAGCGCAGGACCTTCGCAAAACGGCTTGATTCGCCTTTGGTCTTGATCGAAGAAGCTGCATCGCACGCTCGTGAGAAGCTTTTGGACGGTTTCTCGGGCAGGTTGAGGTGAAGTCGTGAAACGGAAATGACCTCTGCCATAAGGGCAGAGGTCGGCCCGTTTTGGCTCAAATCTGGACCATAAATGGACTATCGTTGAATTAATGCTGTGTGCTTGGCTGAAAGCAAACGCCATCGACTCACTGATCAGTCGAGGCTTGTTCCAGACTCAACACGACCGCTCCACAATTACACTCGGCCTTCACACGGCAGAGGCCGCGCTTTCTCCGATTCCTGACGAATCCACCCGATCGCGAGAACTCGTTTCGACTATTCTCATTTATTTGCGCGCAGCCAACGTCTTCGAAATTGCAGACTTTTCGTTTCAACTCGTGGCTGTCCTTTAGCTGTCCAATAACGATTCCCTGACGCTCCTTACAAGGTTTTTCGAGGGCCACCCGCGTCTTGTAAGTTGTTGTAATTCCTATTCCCTGTGGGCTCATAACCTCACGCTCCTTAGCATTCCTTCGAGTTTCCTGGGTATCCTTAGTTGTCGGAGCTTTTGCAAATTGGGCGTCCGGCGCAGCAATGCACCGGAAGATCACTCGTCAAAGTCGGTGGAACCTACGTCGCGCGAGCGATAGGGCAATACCGAACCAAGCCCCCGGAATGGTAGGGGAAGGCGTAGAGACTGGATGGCGAGCATCCCTCGTGGATGAAGGTACAGTCCGACTCTCATCGAAAGGTGAGTCAGATCGCATAACCCAAAGGTCGGTGGTTCAAATCCACCCCCCGCAACCATGAACGCCACTGCAGAAATGCAGTGGCGTTCGCCTTTACGGATTGTCAGTCTCTAGAAGCCATCCTCAAACTTCCCACAAGCCCGTTTGAACGTGAGAGGAAGCGCTGAAGGGCGCCCGGATTACTTACGCATTGGCGACAATTCGCTAAGTGACCGGGGCAATTTGCCGTCAACAACAGCGAGCGCTTTCCTCTTGACCGATTCCTGTTTCGCAGGCCCGCGTGACTTTGCTCGATACACCGTCTTTCCAGCCACCATCGTCCACAACACCTTCGCGTCACGCATCTCCTCCGGAGAAATCGTCAAAACGTCGCGGTCCAACAGAACCAAATCAGCGCGCTTGCCAGCGGCGACCGTTCCAATGGAATCGAGATTCATGGCGCGAGCCGAGTTCCGCGTGTAGGCATAGAACATTGCTTCGCGTGGCATTGCCTGCGATGGGTCGAGCACTCCTTCCGGTCCTTTGCGCGTTTCCGCCTGATAAATCGCCCAGAATACGTTCGCGCTTGAAACCGGCCAGTCGCTCGCGCCGGAAATGATCCCGCCATTGTCGAGGATCGACCGCGCCGGATATTGCCACTTGTAAACATCAGGATCCAGGTACGGCTTCACAATTTCAATCGTGTCCTGACTCGCATCCGCCCATAAAAGCTGCAACGCGCTCAACACGCCTAGTTCCCGGAACCGCGGAAAATCCGCCGGCTGCACGAACTGTTCATGCGTAAGCGTATGCGGCAGCCCGGAATCGCCATTGGACTTTCGCGCCGCCGCAATCCCATCCAGCGCCGCCTTCACTGCACCGTCGCCGATGGCATGTACGTGAATGATCAACCCTTGTTTGTCGGCCGTTACGCACAGCTCGGCAAATTTCTTCGGATCAAACATCAAATCGCCGTTGCGCCCCGTGTTCTTATACGGCTTGCTGAGATGTGCCGTCTGTGACGGATACTCCACCACTCCATCCGCGAAAACCTTGATCCCGCTCACGTGCAGATTGTGCACAGTCTTGTAAAGCGCGCGTGTCTTCTGCACCGCCGCGAGTTCCGCCGCGGGATCCTTCGCCAACACCTGTGGAAACGCCACCACTTGCGAAATGAGCTCTCCCCGGTCGGCCAGCAACTTGTAGGCTTGCAACACATCGTCAGTGGCCAGCGGATCAAGCCACGCCGTGATGCCGAGGCTGTAGTTATATTGCAGAGCGGCACGCCCGGCCGCCAGCAACCTGTCGGGGGTGGGCTGAGGCAACAGCGATTCGACTTTCTCCATGCCGGCGTCGACCAGAAAGCCGTTCGGCTGCAGCTCTTTATCCACGCCGTAGTAACTCCGCTCCCCCGCGGATAGTTTCTTCAGAAAATTCGCCGTTATGCCCGCGCGCTGCAACAGCGCGCGATTCGCCCATGCCGTGTGCCCATCCATTCCGCGCAGAAGAACGCTTTGCTTCTCGTAAGCCCCGGTGCTGAACTCGGTATTGAGGACGTCGCAGTGCGACCAGAACTCAAGCGGCAGGCCAAGAATCTCAAGAATGTCGCCGCGCATGCCCTTACCCGTCTTCTTCGCCTCTTCGGCAAATGGCGGAAGATCATTGAGCGATTGCACTCTCTCGCGCGCGTCAGCAGATATCAAACCTAGCCCTCCGTCGATCGAGTGGCTGTGCGAATCGATGAATCCTGAGAAAAGGCTCTTGCCCTCTAGATCGATGCGTTCGGCGTTCTCGGATAAAGACTTCGCCACCTCCGGCAAGTTGCCCACCGCGATGATCTTGTCTCCACGAATCGCAACCGCCTCTGCATAAGGGTTCTGTGAGTCGCCGGTAAAGACTTTGGCATGATAGAAGATCCGCTCACCGGAGTTTCCCTGTGTCCAAAGCAAGAAATCGGTCTGAACTAGAAAGAAGGTTGTAACGAACAGAAGAACCAAATAATACCGCGGAGAACGTCTCACTCGTCACCCTTTCCAAGGTCGGCATTGCGCAGAATTCACGAGATAGGCCACAACTATACACAAGTTTCAGAGCAAGAACGGGGCGATTGAGACGGGGGCAAGCCTGCTGTCGTAGACGAACGAGTGCAACCCGGCCAACGACTCGATGGCCTTCAAGGCCGAAAAACACCACCTCATCTCCGTTCGCTAACAGCGTTCACTTATCGAAATCAAGGGCATATCGCTACAGGATCACCGAGTGGTATTCCGGGCGAGTCATGGGCAAACCGGAATTTTCCGGACCAGAAGTCGGCTTCGAGGAGATCTCCCCGAGCTCGTTTCTGGATAGCTTCCTGTTTGCCGACCAACCGGGAGTTTGTCTCGCCATCTCCACTCCTGCCCTTCAAAGCGTGCGTTCCTCGCTTCGACATGCTCCCCCCAGAGCGGCCATTTCGTTGACTGGCGAATGCCGCCTCCGTAAGATGAATCGACCCGAGGACCTGGGTCTCCTAGTGATCGGCCAAACCATCTCGCACTACCGCATCGTTGAAAAGCTTGGTGGCGGCGGCATGGGCGTGGTCTACAAAGCCGAGGACACCGAACTGGGCCGCTTCGTCGCGCTCAAATTCTTGCCGGATGAAATGTCGCAAGACCCGCAGGCCCTCGAACGGTTTCGTCGCGAGGCACGCGCGGCTTCTGCCCTGAATCATCCCAACATCTGCACCATTTACGAAATCGGCAAAAGCGGGGATCAGTCGTTCATCGCCATGGAGTTTCTCGACGGCGAGACGCTGAAGCATCGCATTGGCGGCAAGCCGATGGAAAGCGAGACGGTGCTCGCGCTGGGCATCGAAATAGCCGACGCGCTGAATGCGGCGCACTCCAAGGGCGTGATCCACCGTGACATCAAGCCGGCCAACATTTTTGTGACGGCCCAGGAGCATGGCAAGATTCTCGACTTCGGACTGGCGAAGGTTTCGTCCACCGGCGCGCGAATTCCTGAAAGTGCAGTGATGCTGGAAGCCACGGCCGACGTCGGCCCCGCCCAACTGACCAGTCCCGGGACGGCACTGGGTACGGTCGCATACATGTCACCCGAACAGGTGCGGGGAAAAGAATTGGATGCTCGCACAGATCTGTTCTCGTTTGGCGTGGTGCTCTATGAAATGGCGACGGGCACCCTGCCGTTTCGCGGCGACACTTCAGGAGTGATCTTCGAATCAATCCTGAACCGGGCGCCGGCGAAACTGGCACGCCTCAACCCGGAAGTGCACCCGGAGCTGGAACGGATCATTGACAAGGCGCTGGAGAAAGATCGGGACACCCGCTACCAGCATGCATCCGACCTGCTGGCTGACCTCAAGCGTCTGAAGAGGCAAAGCGAATCGAGCAGAGTCGCGGTGCAGGCGGCGCCGGAGGCGAAGCGCAACAAGTCCTGGATTTGGATTGCCGCGGGCGTTGCCGTTGTCGCGCTGGTGGCTGCTTTCGCGTGGTACCTGCGGCCTGGTAGGGCAGCGCAGATTGATTCAATTGCCGTTCTTCCTTTTGCTAACGTCAGCGGTGATGCCGGCGTTGACTACCTGAGCGACGGCATCACGGAGTCCCTGATTGCCAGCCTGACTCACGTTTCCGACCTGAAGGTGAAGTCACGCAACTCGGTCTTTCGCTACAAAGGAAAGGATGTAGACGCGCAGAAGGCCGGCAGCGAGCTGGGCGTGTCGGCCTTGGTCAGCGGGCGCGTAACGCCGCACGGCGATAACGTGGAAGTCAGCGCTGAACTGACCGACGTCCGCGACAATACGGAGCTTTGGGGACAGCACTACAGCGGCAAGAGCACGCAAATCATCGTGCTGGAGCAGCAGATTGCTGGCGATCTGGCGGCGAAATTGCGCTCGGGGATGAGCAGTTCCGAGAAACAGTCGGTCACCAAGCAGGGCACACAGAATCCCGAAGCCTATGAGCTGTATTTAAAGGGACGCTACGCCTGGAATAAACGAACGGCCGCAGACCTGGAGGCAGCCATTTCGTTTTTCAATCGGGCCATTGCCAAGGACCCCGGCTACGCGTTGGCATATTCGGGTCTGGCCGATGTGTATACGGTTTATCCGGTGTATGGCGCGAAATCGAGCGATGTCATTCCCAAGTCGAATGCGGCGGCGCGCAAGGCGCTGGAGCTGGATCCGACGCTGGCTCATCCCCGTGCCGTTCTGGGTGCCAACTACATGGAGTTTGACTGGGACTTTGCCGGGGGGGAGGCCGAGTACAAAAAGGCTTTTGAACTTGATCCGAACGACGCCTCGGCCCGCCAATGGCATGGGCAGGATATTGGCTGGATTGGCGGCCGAGAGAAGGAGGCGTTGGACGAAATGAATCGCGCCCACCAGCTTGATCCACTGTCCCCGATCATCACTGAGAGTGTGGGATTGGTTCAAATCGCGGTACGAAGCTACGACGATGCAATTGCCACCTGCCAAAAAGTGGCCAGTGAGAACCCGGCATTCGCCCAGGCCCACAATTGTTTGGCTTTCGCCTATTGGGGCAAAGGTATGTACCCGAAGACAGTGGAAGAATTCAAGATCCTCGGGGAACTGGATGGGAACCCGAAGGATGCTGAGTTTGCCTCTGCTCTGGAACAAGGCTTTCATTCTGGAGGCTGGAAGGGCGCGCTGACCAAAGGCATTGAGGTCCGGCAAGCGCAGCGGAAGGCGAGCTATTGGTCCGCGTATGACATCGCCGATTTCTACGCCGAGTTAGGAGAAAAAGACGAAGCCTTTCGGTGGCTCAACGCCGCCTACGAAGAGCGCGACTACCAGGTCGAGAGTCTGAGGACCGACTTCCGCCTCGATCTGATGCGTTCCGACCCACGGTTTGCCGAACTCGTACGTAAAGTTGGGCTGCCGCAATAGTAACGGTGGTAGGTTTTCCCAGAATTCCACCCCACTACTCGTAATTGCATTAACGGGCGATTGGCCTCAACAGCCAGTTCTATCCCCGCCAACGATTCCGGACGGTTGACACGCTATCCGGAAGTTATGCTCCGGAACAAACTTTCAACCACGCGGGCCAGAAGTCGGCTTGTGGTCAGTGATTCATCACAAGCGAGCCGGTCGTTTCTGGTTAGGGAAATGCCCAGGCTGTATGATTTCTGCATGGCCGCTATCGAGACGAGCGCATGAATGTAAATCGGCGGAGTTTTCTGGTGCAGGCTGCCGCGGCGTCCTTCAACACAGGGATTCTGGCCACACGCGCGTTGGCTGCGGATGGCGTGAGCGCAATCGATCGCGAGCGGATGCGATCCGTGGCTGCCTTCACGGCGGAGACGCTGAGCACGGATCATCCGATGCCGTTCGGCGCAGACATTGTGAGCACGGCTACCGGTAAGCGGCTGATGCGCGCGGTGAATCGCGTCGGTCCCGACCACGATCCTAGCGCGCATGCCGAAACCCTGACAATTCGACTCGCCTGCGCAAAGCTGGGCTCGGGATCCCTCAAGGGCTACACCCTGTATACGACGTGCGAGCCGTGTGCGATGTGTATGGCCTGCGCTCTCTGGTCGGGCCTAGACCGACTGATCTTCGGTGCCACGATTGCCGATGCGGGCCGGTTCGTTTCACAGATTAGGATCCCGGCGAAAGAGGTAGCCCGGCGGACCGACCTGCAATGTGTGGTGGCTGGGCCGGTCGAGCGCGAGGTTTGCGTGAAACTCTTTACCGATCCGCGCATGCAAAAGGCGTTTGCAATCTGGAAGAAGCATTGAGCGAACTCTGGGGTGTAAAGTCAAATATTTTGTAACCCTGATGACTGTCGCTTCTGCTGGCGCATCGATAACAGTAAGGCGGGCTTGTGTGAATCGATTCCAGAAACTCCTGGATCACGGGCAAACCGGCAGTACAGAATCAACTGACGCAAACAGGCGTCTCATTGAGAATTGACTGCCAAGCAAACCGGAAACGGTTCCGGGCCAGAAGTCGGCTTGTCGGAAGTTTTGTTAGCGATTGCGGCCGGATTATTTAGTGGCCGACCCAAGCGAGGCCGTCAGGATCGTGTCCGGCTTCGATACGGCCCACCTCATCAAATGAGTGCAAATCGATTATGGCGACGTACCCGTCAGGTGAGCAGGCCACGTAGACGCGCGATCCGTCGGGTTGCATAAGAAGTCCTTCAGCGCCAGTTCCCACTTCCAGACGCTTCACCTCTTTTCGGGTGACCCTATCGAAGATGGCGACGTTGGGCTTGCTGATCATCGAAATAACTACCAGCTTGCCATCTGGAGTAAACTTCAGCCGATTCGCTTCTTTGACGTTGGCGGCGAGAGTGTCGATGACCTTCTTGCTCGCCAGATCGATGACAGAGACCGTTCCGTCGTCGGCATTGGCGACCCAGATTTCCTTGCCGTCCGGAGATATATCAAATCCCTCCGATCCGCGACCGACGGGAACTATGGTTTCGTTCCATTCTCCGCTTGACGGCTTCGTTGCCGCGCCACCGCCGGTCTTTTCAAGAATGTTGACGGTGGCGGAATCGGGGTTTGTAGTGACAATCCGGTTGAGGTCGGGGAAAACGTAGATCATGTGGGTGCGATTTTGGCCAGTGCCCATGATCCAATCGACCTTCTTGGTTGCCGGATCGTAGCTGCCAATGGCTTTGGCAACCTCAGCCGTAAACCAAACTCTGCCGCCTACGAACGCCAGTCCGTGCGGGCCGCGCAGATCACCGAGATCAATGGTCGACAAAACTTTTTTTGCAGCGAGATCGACGACGTTGAGCGTGTTGTATCTGCCGCCACCATAGTTGGATATATAAGCAGTGGTTCCATCGGGCGAGGCAATTACCTCGTGAGGATCAGGACCGACCGGCAATCTGGCGGTAACTTTCAGGGTGGCAGGGTCGACGATAAGGAGTGTATTGTCCTCTTTGGCAAGGATTAGCAGAGCACTGTCTGGAGCAGTTTGTGCAACGAGACCGCGTGCTCCCAGCAATAAGACGACGAGAATGAATAGTAAGGTTTTGATCTTCATGACTATGCATACCTCTCAATATCACCGCTTTAAGGATTTGCTCACGAATATTCTCCGCGGAACACAACATTCCAATTGGCGCCGTTGTCGGTGGATTTTTCCCAAGTCTGCTCGACCTTGTACGGGTTCAGCCCTATTACTTTCACCCGGTTCAATACGCTTTCTCCGTTGGGCCCTCGACTTGTGCCCTCAAATTCCGCTGTGCCGGATGCGACCTTGCCAGAGGTGAACACATGAACCCGACCCGCGTTGTCGGCGAACATCCCATACCAGCTCTTGTCGTCGGCACTATAGCCAAACGTATTCTGTCCGTAATGTCCCCTTCCGCTGTCCCAATTCTCGACGACGAGGCACTTGTCGAGCGATAAAGTCACCGTGCTGTGAGCATTCCCCGAGGAGCCCTCGGCGTCGATTTTCCAATTGCCGAGCCAATAGTCAAGTTGCCGATTCGCCGAATTCGTAGCGCATGAATCGGCATTAGCCGCTGCAAAGCCGCTTGTTGCGAACGCCAAGCCGAATAGAACCGCAAGAAAGATAGATTTCGAAGCGCTACTCTTGAGAATCATGATCGGTTTGTTCATGTTGCTCCTCCACAGATCGAATCATCACAGCTGGTTTCATTGTCCGATTCGTGTTTTGATCAGCGACGCAGTTGGTCGTCGAGCGCGGAATCGGAAAGCTTGCGAGTTCGTTTGCACATCCAATACTTCAAAACCCGCACTCTCCAATCGCGCGCCGAAAGTATCGGGATTTAAGGGGACAAGCGTGTCGCCGATATGAATGATCCTCATAAACCAGTTCTGAAGACTGTCGCTGCCCAGGAAAAAACCGCCGGGCTTCAAAACGCGAAACACTTCAGCTAGGACCTTATCTTGCAGTTCTTGAGAAGGAACGTGATGAAGCATGGTGAACGAAACTGCGCCCGAGAACTCCGACTCTGCAAAAGGCATCCCGGTCGCATCACCTTCGATGACCTGGACATTGCTTCCTTTTAGGCGGGAGCTCAGTGAACTGGCCAATGTTGCCTCAATCTCCAGTGTTGTTAGTCGGGGTACCGAGGTTCGCAACAGGTCCGTCGTTAGGCCGGGGCCAGGGCCAATTTCCAAAACATTCGGTCCCAGATCGATATTACCGATCGCCCACGGAAGTCTCTGTGCGACGGTGCTGCGCCAGCGGTCAGAACGGCATAGCCATTGATGTAACTGGTTCATGTTTCCCACAAACAGTGAAAACCTGAGAAAACCTGATCTCAACTTACCGATTGCCAAGCCTTCGCGCTTTCGATAATGTGCCAATTGATGTCGCAAAAACGGCAAGCTGGGGTCTTCGATCAAACTGGTGACCGTAGGTCCGCGATCACAACGCTCACCCGCGACTATGCCGCCGGCTACGTGATACCGCTGCATTTTCATGATCGAGATCAACTGGTATATGCGTCGAACGGGGTGATGACAATTCGCACTCGCGATGGCACATGGGTTGTCCCGCCCTACCGTGCGGTTTGGATACCGGCACGGGTCTCGCACACAATCACAATGTCAGGATCGGTGGCAATGCGAACCTTGTACTTGAAATCAGGGCTCGCAAAAGAGTTGCCGTCTGACTGTTGCGTGATCAATGTCTCAGCGTTGCTAAAAGAACTCATTCTCTACGCCTGTACTTTGCGCGCGTTGAGGAAGAGGGTGAAATGGCAGGAGCACTTGATCGCGGTTATTCTTCATCAACTGGAAACCGTGCAACTGGTGCCTCTACAACTGCCACATCTGGCAGATCCAAGGCTCGTTAGGATTGCACAAATATTTATGGTCGACCCCAGCGATCAACGAACGCTTACTGAACTCTGCAGAGTGAGCGGTGCTAGCAAGAGGTCCCTTGAAAGACTCTTTCTGCAAGAAATCGGAATGACGTTTGGAAAATGGCGGCAGCAACTTCGGCTTATGCACGCCATGCGCCTCTTGGCTGAAGGCGCGAAGGTGACGCATGCGGCTCTGGAATCCGGGTATAGTACAGCGAGCGCTTTCATTTCCATGTTCAGGAAAGCCCTAGGTACCACGCCAACTTCTTACTTCGTGTTGAGATAACCGATGGTTAATACTCCGTAGAGACAGCACCACAGCCTGGGCCGCTGAGGGCTTCAGTCCGTACGCCAAGGCGAGCGCTCCGACCAGTGCCGTAAACAACCGGACTCGAACCAACTTCGAATACAGTCAATTTGCCAAGGGTACAAGGTCGACTCCCCTTGTTAACGTCCAACGGTCAGGTACGATTTCACTCCCAACAGCTGCTTCGGCTTTGTAATCTCTCGCAGAGCGGTGTGCCTAAACGAACGGGCAGAAACAGTTAGCACGATGGAACACCGCGCCGGCTGGGATGCGACTTTCTCGGCGCCGAGCGTGTCGTTAACCGCGAAATATGCCCTTCACGATGTAACCCTGTTCTTCTACGATTCGCAAAAGGCTATGAACATTGGCATGCGGGCAATGAAGAACGGGTCAACCGACATCCTGCAAGAGACGCTGAAACCAGAAAAGCTGAATCAGTATCGCGAGAGTCAAGGCGGCTGTCGACGAAGCTGGGAGAGAAGAGGTGGACCGTAGTGGTCAGGCTTTAGCGGCTCAAGCTTTATTCTTCGCGTAGCTTGGGTGCCATCGTTAGACTTTGACGCGTCCACAATGGCGGCAACAAACCCTATGCACCCCAGAGCGACGAACGAGACCGGAATCGACCTGCGGTACGAACATGACAGTGCGCGCCGGGTAAACGGGTATGCTGCGCCACAGTTGCATACTCACGTCGTGATCCGAAGGATTTTTTTTTCTCAGAAACAAACTGTGCTCGAAGATGTTGATGATGGATTTCCGACGCCTGTGAATTGGGGACAGGGGTTGAAGCCAGTGCCGAACACCTTGCCACTGAATTAGATAACCTTGTTGCGGCTTCTTGCCGAGGAAAGGATGCGTGTGCGTCGCTTTTTCTGGCGATATTTCGCCATGCAGGGTTGACGGTTCCTGGCTTCAAAGGGCCGGCGCGCCAATTGGCGCGCCGGCTTAGCAGAATGATCGTAATGTTGGGCCACTGTGTTAGTGTTCCTCCGCACGCAGCGTAGTCTCATCAATGGATCGGGACACCTCCCTGCCGAGACGCAGGCCAGCTAAGTGATCAAAGCGAAAATGCTGTCCGGCATAGATTCGGCTTAAACCTGCTTCGCGCTTAGCAGCGGAGAAGCTAGTGAAGTGGCGCGTGACTCCCGGCAGAACCTCGGATGTGACATCGAAGGTGAATTTGTCTCCAAAATAAAACGCCAATACTGTTGCGGCGGCGCTGCTGGTAGCACTGTGAGCACCGGGATAGGAGGGATCCGGCGCGGTTTTGGTCGACAATGGCAGCCAATCGGAGTCAGTGAGCTCAGCCGGAGTCACCGGCCGCCAGAAGTGATAGATGTATTTCGCTTCGAAGAACGAGATCGTGGCGTCGGCCATTCCAAAATTCACTAGCGCGAAAACGCGTGCACTCTGTTCAAGGTTCAGGTTGTGCGCGATGGCCGCCGTCTGGGTGATCTCGTTCCAGTAATTTTGGATCTTGCCACCCCAGAAGTTCCCGATCAAGGTTTGCTCGGGCGTGCGCGTTGTGCTGTCGATCTCGCCAATGCTCTGTACCTCAGCAAGGTCTCGAATGTATTCTTTGTCGGTCAATGCCGGTGGCGGGTCGGGAAGGAATTCGCGCGCATTGACGATAGCAAAAGGGATTACATCGCCCCATTGTGTAAAGTCGGCCGAGGTGAAATCCGGTGGCGTAGCCCGATAGAACCCCGGCATATTTTTGGAAGTGAATCCTGGCTGAGGAGCGCCGGAGCCATCATTGGCGCGGAATGCCAGGATCTGAGCAGCCACAGTCTGACCCACCGTGATGCCATCGTTCTTCACGTTTCCATCAGGAATCAGGGCTAAATCCTGTTGAAGTTGGGCGTCCAGTGTGGCCTGAAACGCGGGATAAATAGACAGCAACACGTCGTGCGCTGCCTGGTCCGCGGCGGCCACTTTAGACGTTTGTGGCGCCACATCAGCGAGACGCACCAGATAGGGATCGAATTTTCCGGCAATGTTATTGACAGCGTCATAGATCGCGGCGTTAAGAATCGCGAAGCTGCGCGTCGAATGAACGGTCGACGGCTGGGCACCCGGAGTCCGCACGATTACCAGAAGAGTTCTATTCCACTCGATAACGGGGTTGACAGACTGATTTGTGTTTGTGGGGGGCTGTTCATGCCTTGTCCTAGAGCCCGATGTGATCTGGGCTTGAAGACTCGCGCACATGAACGCAGCGACGACCAACATCTTACGCATAAATTTGCCTTTGCTCCGTTTTGTTGGAATTGGGGTACTTACAGAGAGGGAACGAGTTCTCTCAGCCGCACCCCTACTCTGTACAACCGTACTCGTCGCAGGCTTATTCCATCGGTATGACGAAATCGTCGAAATATCAGCGCGAGCCTGCTCGTAAGCAGGCTTCTCGGAGACGACCCGGAAAAGGATGTTATGTACTGTGGAAACTAAGCAGTGGCAATCGCTGCTGACTGGTATATTTCAAGGTACTTGGCTGTGCGATCAGCCTGATGCTGGTTTCCGGCGCTCTGTTGGCGCAGGTAAGCACCTCAACCAAAGTGTTGTCGTTCGTCGGCGCCACAAGATTCAACCCAGGAAAGCCGGCCGACGCCCCGATTAACCAGGTCGTGCAGGGTCCCGATGTCGATGTGAGCTTTGATATTCCCGGCATCTCCGGCAACAACAGTCCCGCTCGGCTACCGGCAAATTTTGTTCCCCGTCCAACCGGCAACTCCTTTGCTTCGGCAACATTCAACGGCTTCAAGGGGCTTGATCAGTTCTCGCAGGCCGTAGCGCCCACCGGCTTCGCCGGCGGCGATAACGGACAACTCGAGCCCCCCGACCAGGGCTAGCTAGCGATCGGGAACGGGTTTGTTCTTGAGCCCATCAACCCTCTTTCGGCTTTGAAGCGCTCA
>DATNLE010000362.1:0-9576 GCA_035603035.1 Candidatus Acidiferrales bacterium
CACTCGCTGAAGAACACGCTTTGCAGGTGGGAGCGGCGGCATTTTTTCAGAAGCCCGCCGACAACGACGAATTGATGAACGCGATACGAGCTTGTCTGCCCGGCAGCCGCACCGTGCCCCGGGCCCTCGTAGGATTTTCCCGGAGTCGCGCGCCACGGCGAAGCACAACCTTGCTGGTTCCGCAGTTGAAGATGCAAAATCGGCCTGGGTTAGCTGAGCTCGAAGCCCGAGCGTCGAGCTTCTTCCTGGGGGCGCTAGACTTTTCGCTTTCGGGGAATTCCGAACGCGCATCGCTCTTATCCGAGCGAGCGCTGGAGTTGCGGTCGTGCTTTTCCTGGTTAAGGGGGAGCCACCAACGGCTTCTACCCGAGGTCTTCTCCAAATCTCGAGTCGAGAAGTTATACCGCAGATCAGTTGGAATGCACCTCGTTAAGGTATTGAATTATCTCAACATACAGAATTCCACAGAAACCTCCCAAAAGCCGTAATCACTGTTCGAAAATCCATCTATAATCACGGAAGTGCTTCCGTTGCGGGTATTTAGGATTCCGGAGACGGGAAACAACATGGCAGCGAAGTTGCTCATGGATGACCGGCGGGACGTGATGGCCACGCCTATCCAACCCCTGAAGGGTTCGGGACCGCCGCCGAAGCCCATGAACCGGGAAAGCCAAGTCCGCTTTGTAGCCGTTCTTCTGTTTCTGCTGACAGTGGCTGCGGGTGTATTCGCTGGCTTCAATTTTGATGCCGAACTCAAGTCTGCGGTTCCCGATGACGGAGTCTGGTGGGTCGAACATGGTGGCCGACTCACCGCTGATCGCGTCGATCCCAGTGGACCTGGCGCCCGAAGCGGCATCAAGACAGGCGATCAACTGGTTTCCATCAATGGACAGGAAGTCCAGAATATTTCCGGTCTGGAGCGGCAGCTTTACCGCAACGGTGTGTGGTCCAAAGCGGCCTATTCTCTGGTGCGGCAATCCGTCGCGCTGGATTCCAGCGTCATCCTCATTCCGGCGGAACGTTCGCTCAACAACTGGCTGCGGCTGATTGCGCTGATTTATCTTGGGATTGGGCTGTATGTCCTGCTGCGCCGCTGGACGGCACCGGGTTCCACCCACTTCTATATCTTCTGCCTGGTGTCATTTATTGCCTACTCCTTCAAGTACACCGGTAAGTTAAACGACTTCGACTGGACCATCTATTGGGGCAACATCACAGCCGGAGTATTGCAGCCGGCCCTCTTCCTTCATTTCGCCTTAACCTTCCCGGAGAAACGCCAGGTTGTGCGCAAGCATCCCTGGCTGCTGGCGCTGGTTTATGTGCCGGGAGCGATCCTGCTGACGACTCACATCAGCGCCATGCGCTGGCTGCAAGCCAGTGAGCGGCTGCGCTGGAACCTGGACCGTATGGAGATGTCCTACGGCTCGCTCTTCTTTCTGGCTGCGGCTGGCGTGTTGTGGTACAGCTACCGCCGTGCCAGCACTACCATTCTGCGTCAGCAATTGAAGTGGGTCACTCGCGGGACCATTCTTGCCATCATCCCCTATTCGCTGTTGTACGTGGTTCCCTATCTGATGGGCTCGCTGCCGGGCGCGACCGTGAAGGTTTCCGCGCTGTCACTGGCGCTGCTTCCGCTCACCTTCGGCTATGCCATCTTCCGCTACCGCCTGATGGATGTGGACCTCATTTTCAAGCGCGGTGTGGTTTACACCCTGGCCGCCGCGATCGTAGTGGGCCTGTATTTCGGGCTGGTAGCCGGCGTCGCCGAACTGGTGCATATGCGGCAGCCCAGCAGCGGTCCGGTGGGGTTGATCCTCGCCGTGGTGGTTACGGCGCTCTTGTTCGACCCGGTACGTAAGTGGATACAGGACCGCATCGACCAATTTTTCTATCGCACCCGTTATGACTATCGCCGCACCTTGCTTGAGTTCGGACGTGAACTCAGTTCGGAGACTGATCTAGATGCGATGCTCTCCTCGCTGATCGATCGGCTCTCGCGCACGCTCGGGGTCGACCGCATGGCGATTTTTCTGGCGGGTGAGACAGCACAGCGATTTGTGCTGGCCAAGTCGTTTGGTCTTGCCCCTCCGGGCAACCTCGATCTTTCCTTCCTGAGCGCACCCCGACCTGAGCCCGCGGGCCATCTCTTCTTCGAAAACACGCACCAGGTGCCCCGCGAGAGTCCAGGCGCGCAGCTAACCATTGCTCGTTTGGAGCTCAATTACTACATCCCGTGCCACGCCCAACAAAAGACCATAGCCGTTCTCGGCTTAGGCAAGACCACCCAAGGTGACTTTCTTTCCAGCGAAGATATGGAATTGCTTGAAACTCTGGGTGGCTATCTCGGTATTGCCATTCAGAACGGGCAACTCTACGCCTCGTTGCAGCAGAAGGCGGCAGAGTACGAGCGCCTGAAGGACTTTAACGAGAACATCGTCGAATCTATCAATGTGGGTGTAATGGCTCTCGATATGGAAGATCGCATCGAGAGCTGGAACGCGCAGATGGAAGTGATGTACGCAGTTCCGCGGTGGCAGACTTTAACCCAGCCGCTGAAGGCGATTTTTCCTCCAGAGTTCGTCGACGAGTTCGATCGCATGCGGCAGAACCCTGGCATCCACAATCTTTACAAGTTCCGCCTGCAAACCCCTGCCGGCGAGGTCCGCACCGTGAATGTGGCCATCGCGCCCCTGGTGACGCGTAAATTCCAGGTCATCGGCCGGCTCATCATCATGGACGACATCACGGAACGCATCGAGTTAGAAGCTCAGCTTTCCCAGGCCGATAAGCTTTCCTCTATCGGGTTGCTGGCCGCAGGCGTGGCTCATGAAGTCAATACTCCGCTAGCCGTGATCTCCTCCTACACGCAGATGCTTTCCAAACAACTGCAGGGAGACCCGCAAAAGTCTGGATTGCTCGAGAAGATAACGCGGCAAACCTTCCGCGCATCTGAGATCGTAAACAACCTGCTGAATTTTTCCCGCACCAGTGGCAGTGAGATTGGCGATGTGGACGTGAACAAAGTGATCGCCGACACCCTGGCTTTATTGGAACACCAGTTCAGAGTGGCTAAGGTAGAGGTGGAAAATGCTCTGGCCCCCAAGTTGCCTGCGATCCAGGGAAATCCGGGCCGACTGCAACAAGTGTTTCTGAACCTTTTTCTCAATGCCAAAGACGCCATGCCGGGCGGCGGCAAACTGCGCATTTCAACCATGAATGGCGAGAGTGTCAGCGTTTCCGTTTCCGATACCGGATCGGGTATCGCACCCGAGCACATTCAACGTATTTACGATCCCTTTTTTACCACTAAGACTTTGCCTCGCGAAGGCCAGGCGCGCGGTACCGGCCTCGGCCTTTCCGTTACCTACGGCATCATCCAGGAACACGCGGGAAAGATTCGCGTGGAAAGCCATCCCGGGGCGGGCACAACTTTCACCTTGGATTTCCCGCTGAGCAGGAAGGCGGTCCATGTTTAAACTGAGCGTCCTTGAACGAGGCATCTTTAAACTGAGCAGGTCGAAACATTTTTACGTGAGCATGGATAAACCCAACATGTCCAACCAGAGGACTGAGGCCGAATATGTCTGAATTGGCAATCATCCCGCGCGCGACAGCGAACGGGAATTCCGGTCTGGCGGGCGCGGTTCTGATCATCGACGATGAGGCCGAGATTCGCGAATCTCTCCAGACCTTGCTCGAACTTGAAGGCTTCGCCGTCGAAACGGCGGCCAGCGGCGAAGCGGGATTGCAGCGCATCGGCGAACATCCTTTCGATCTGATCCTGCTGGACCTGACATTGCCCGGGCGCAATGGCATGGAGGTATTGGCTGAAATCCGCACACATGAAACCGGACTGCCGGTCATCATGATCACGGCTTTTGGCACCGTGGAGAATGCAGTTCGCGCCATGCAGGGGGGCGCTGTTAACTTCGTTCAGAAACCTTGGGATAATGAAAAACTTTTGGCCGATGTGCGAGCCGCGGTCGGGTGGCGCCGCGCCGAAGAAGAAAATGTACAGCTAAAGCGCGCCCTCAAGCAGCGCTACAATTTCGAAAACATCGTCGGCAAGAGCGAGCCGATGTTGAAAATCTTCGATCTTGTCGCTCAAGTTGCGAATAGCCGTTCCACTGTTCTGTTGCAAGGCGAAAGCGGGACCGGTAAAGAAATCATTGCCAAAGCTCTGCATCTGAATTCTCCGCGCCACGACCGGCCGTTTGTTCCGGTCAATACGGGCTCCATGCCCACCGACCTGCTGGAGTCCACCCTGTTCGGTCACGTGAAGGGTGCGTTTACCAGCGCTATCGCTTCCAAAAAGGGCTTGTTCGAAATTGCGGATCGCGGCACGTTGTTTCTCGATGAAATCGCCACCATGAGTCTGGAAACTCAGGCTAAGATCCTGCGCGTGCTGCAAGATCGCAGGTTTATGCATCTCGGCGGGATACAGGAAATTCAGGTGGATGTTCGCATTATCGCCGCTACCAACATCGATCTCCGCACTCTGGTGCGCGAAGGCCGCTTCCGCGAGGATCTGTTTTACCGCCTCAACGTGATCACCATTGAGTTGCCTCCGCTACGGCAGCGCAGGGAGGACATTCCGTTGCTGGTGCAATTCTTTTTGAAGAAATACGCCGAAGAAAACGACCGGCCGGTGCGGCGGATTACGCCGGAGGCTTTACGTCCGCTGTTGTCCTACTCGTGGCCGGGCAATGTGCGCGAACTGGAAAATGTGATTGAACGCGCCGTCGTGCTGTCTTCCGGCAGTGACATCACCATCGACCTGTTACCCGACAATTTGCTGGGCCGCGGCTCGTCTCTCACTCTGCACGATCCGCCCACGGATGCATCGCTGTTTGAAATCGTCGAGGACGTCGAGAAACGCATCATCAGCGACATGCTGGAAAAGTGTAACTGGAACCAGACTGAAGCCGCTGAGCGCTTTAAGGTGCCGCTCTCCACACTGAATCAGAAGATCCGCCGACTGAATATCGAAATAAAAAAGAAGACGCGGGGATGACTCCCCTCCCGCCAGGCAACATCTTGTCATCTCGACGGCCTGAAGAGGCAGGCGGTTCTCTGCTATAGTTCGAAAAAGCGTGTCGCGGGTCGCCGCGCTTTCCAGACCAGCATGGAACTGACCTCGCCCACCGATCTCGCCAAGGAAAAAGTCCAGACCGTTCAGGATTACATTCTGTTTTGCTTGCACGCGGTCGCAAATCTCTTTCGCAAGCCTCTGTACATCATCGACATGGTGCGGCAGGCAGATACCATCGGCGTAGGATCTCTGCCGATCGTTGTGCTGACCGGCTTCTTTACTGGCGCTGTGCTGGCGTTGCAGGCCTCGAATACGCTGGAGCGTTTCGGTTCGATCACGCTGGTGGGGCAACTGGTCTCCACTTCCATGGTGCGAGAACTGGGACCGGTGTTGACCAGCCTGATGGTTGCGGGGCGGAATTCGTCAGGCATGGCAAGCGAGTTGGGATCGATGGTGGTCACCGAGCAGATCGACGCTATGCGCGCGCTGGGCACCGATCCCATGAAAAAACTGGTCACGCCGCGCGTGGTCGCCACGGTGTTCATGTTATTTTTCCTGGCCATCATTTCCGATCTTGTGGGCCTGGTCGGAGGGCTTGTGATCGCGAAACTCTTGCTCCAGTTGGACGCCCGGCAATACTGGGCCAACGCCTGGGAAACGTTAGTGTTTCAAGACGTGTTCATGGGATTGATCAAGCCGGTTATTTTCGGCTTCATCATCGCCACCATAGGCTGTTTTTATGGTATGAACGCGCGCGGAGGAACCCAGGGTGTGGGCCGCGCGACTACGCAGGCGATGGTAGCGGCTTCCGTTCTTATCCTCGCCATGGACTTGATCGTCACTCGGTTCCTGATGGCTACGCTTTCCTATCACTGATCCCATGTCGACGCCGACTCTGCCACTCGATTCCTCCGTCGCGACAACGGGGGATGATTCCGCCCCCGCCATAATCTTTGAAGATGTCGCCATTGCCTTTGACGACAACGAAGTTCTGCGCGGCGTTTCTTTCCATCTACCCCGTGGCGAGACGAAGGCTGTGTTCGGGGTCGCCGGATCCGGCAAGAGCCTCATTCTGAAGCTGGCACTCGGACTCATTAAGCCAGACTCCGGACGCATTGTCGTGTTAGGGCAAGATGTTACTCAGATGCCGGAAGATCAACTGTTTGAGCTGCGCGGCAAGATTGGAATGGTCTTCCAGGAAAGTGCGCTCTTCGATTCTCAGACGGTGCGCGAAAATGTTGCCTATCGCCTGATGGAGGAACACGGTATCTACGACGAGCATATTGATCGCAAAGTACGGGAAGCGTTGCGCTTCGTGGAGCTGGAGCACACGCTCGATCTCGATCCCTCGGAGCTTTCTGGAGGCATGCGGCGGCGCGTTGCTATTGCGCGCGCGATTATTACGCAGCCCGAGCTGCTGCTCTATGACTCTCCCACTGGAGGCCTGGATCCGGTGACTTCGAACACCATCATCGAACTGATTGTGAAGCAGCGTGACGTTTTTCAGACCAGCGCTTTATTGGTGACGCATCGCCTGCAGGACGCTTTCACAATGGCGACGCATCAGTTCGACAAACAAGCCAACCGTATGGTGCCGCTGCCCAGCGGGAAACGCTGTGAGGTCCCTTTGACCTTCTTGATGTTACGCGACGGTAAGGTGATCTTCGATGGCGACCTTCAGCAACTGGCCCACTCGCAGGACGAATACATTAGGGAATACATTTCGTAGAAAGTTTGTAATTGGACAATTCGGCAATTTAAATAATTTAGGAACTCTCCGTTTCAAATTGCGAAATCGCCCGATTACGAAATTATCCGTTTACTTTCCAGCCATCTCTTTTTCCACGTCTTCCGCCTTCGAAGGCAGAGCCGCACTCAGTTTGATCAGGTTGCCGTCCTGATCCACGTAGTAGTCATCTTCGATACGCACGCCGAGGCTTTCCTCGGGAATATAAATCCCGGGCTCGATGGTGAATACCTGTCCTGGTCCCAAGCGGGATTCGGGATCGGTGGCATCATGCACGTTAAGGCCGACGGGATGGCCTAGTCCGTGAATAAAATACTTTCCCAGTTTGTCGCCATACAAATCTTTACCGTGGGAATTGATGTATTCGTAAGCCACTTTGTAGAGCGAGTCCGGGTCGTCGCGCTTCATGGTGGACTTGCCCGACTTGAAAGCCGCTTCGGCGGCTTGTTGCGCTCCTAGCACGATGTCGTAGATTTCGCGCTGCCGTGCGGTAAAGTGGCCATTGATCGGCAGCGTGCGCGTAATATCGGAGGCGTACATAGAATATTCGCCAGCGGCATCGATGACCACAACGTCCCCCGACTTCATTAGGTTGAAATCATCCGAATAGTGCAGCACCGTGGAATAGTAACCCGAGCCCACGATGGGCGCGTAGGCTGGCCGCTCGCAGCCACGCTTGCCCCACTCATATTGCATCAAGGCCGAAATTTCGCGCTCGCTTACATTCGGCTTCACTGTTTTGAATGCCGCGAAGTGTGCAGCCACGGACGCATCAACCGCTTTGCGGATGAGCGCAATTTCTCCTGCGTCCTTATAGGTGCGCAGCGAATCGATCATCGGCTTAACGTCGTGAAAACTCAGGAACGAATTAACCTCCTTCATAAACTCCAGCGGTTGGGCGCTTGCCGAACTCTGATCATGCGAAGCGACGTCCGTGTAAACAACTGGACGTGTGCCCGTGCTCAACTTCATAACGTCTTCCGGTAGTTTCGCCATGTCTTGGACATGGTCAAAGCCGGTGACCTTGGATGCCTCGGGATTTTCCGGGCCGAGCTTGGGCCCGGTCCACTTTTCCTGCGTCAGATTGCGCGGAGGAAGAAACAGAATCTCGGTGTAGGGTTGCGCGGGCTTATCGGAGGTGCCTTCGACAGCCGGAGCGATCAGTAGGGCGATGCCAGGCTCGCTCAAGCCCGAAAGATAATAAAAATTGTCTTCCTGGCGGAAGCCATAAAGATCGTTAGGGCCTTCGCTCTCCATGGGCGCGAACAGAACCACCAGGCCTCCGACTTTCCTGGCTAAGGCTTCGCGGCGGGCGTGATAGTCGGCGCTGGGCTGCCGGTCAAGTGCGACGCTCGGATCAACCGTGAGCAGAAAAATGCTAGCCAGGATACTTGCCAGGAAAGATGAGAGCCTGAGCTTTCGCATCGTACAATCCATCCGATTTTACGAGAATGCACCCGTCCCGGCAGTTTAAGCGCCAACGAGTGGTCCCGCCTCGACAGGAGAGTGATCTTCCACTATTTGGGACTGGTCGCACTCTGCTTTGCCTGCAGGAAAGAATCAACGTTGCTCTTGTCGATGAGGGCAGAACCAGTATCCACGAAAGATGGAATCGGCGCAAAGCTGTCCTTCGACCAGTCCGTCTCGAGCGACGGCGGTTTCTGATGATACAGGTTGTCGAGCATCTGCATACCGACAAATGCCATGGTATAGGGCTTCTGCGCAATGGTGGCCAAGATGCCACCCTTCTGGATCCAATCCAGTGTTTCGGGATCGGTGTCCATGGCCATCACAAACTTGCCGGTGACGTGGTAACTGCTGAGGACACCGGCGACCTCCTTCCCCGATTGCGCCTCCAAACAGACAAAGGCATCCACTTGATCTTTCTCTTTGCCGATAATCTGCGTGGTGGTGTCGAAGGCTATGCGGGGGTCGCCCTGGATATCGACCACGCGCGCGATCTTGATGCCGGGCGTGCGCTCCAGTGCATCGCGATAGCCGTGCAGGCGGTCCTGCATGTTGTGTTGGTCGGGCATGGTGAATACAACGACGTTGCCTTTGCCTTTCAATTCCTGGGCCAGGCGGAGGCCTCCGGTGATACCCACCTGATAGTTATTGGTGCCGATAAAGAAAAGTCGCTTGCTCGCGGGAGCGTCGGAATCCACGGTGATCACCGGAATTCCAGCGGCAATGGCCTTGTCGACGCTGTCCTTCAGAAATGCCGGATCGGTCACGCCGAGCAAAATTCCAGTAGCTTTTTGCTGGACTGCCTGATCGATGGCGTCACGCTCGGCCTTGGCGTCGTAGTTGTTCGGACCCACAAAATCTGTGCGTACCTTGAATTGTTTACCGGCCTTGGCGAAACCGGCGCCCGCAGCCTGCCAATAAGGAACTTGCAGATTGGCCGCTACGAATACGAAGTATTCGTTGGAATCATGAGTCCCGCAACTAAGCAGGGAAGTGACCAACAGGCCCAGCCCAAGAAAAGAATTCAGCTTGCGAAAGCGGAGCATCGGAGCCTCCTTCGAACCGCGAACTTACGTGCCGCGAAGTTCATTCCAGCATGCAAGGGCGAATGAGAAACTTTTGGCGAGTGGATTGTAAACGAGCGGCGCAGCGAAAGAAAGGCACAGAGTTACACGATTGTGAGATTAGCGCCGGCGTTTCGGCGCAGCGGAGCCGGTCGAGGCCCACGATGGGGGCTTGTGCCGTCTACACTCCCACGGGAAATGGCTTCGTGTGGGATTCCGTGCTCAGCGCGACGCCCGAGAATCGTCCCTGCAACAGGGACATTAGT
>DATNLE010000427.1:0-31456 GCA_035603035.1 Candidatus Acidiferrales bacterium
AGTGACCCTTCATGGCCTGGTGCGCGGCTTGCGGTGACTTACCATCCTGCGTTCTTGCTGCGCGATCCGCGCCAGAAGGCCGAGGCATGGAAAGATCTTCAGATGGTCATGAAGTATCTGGGGATCGAACCTCCCAAAAAGCCTGCCGAGTAAATTGCCGCCAAGAGTGCGTTTTCCGTTCAAGAACTGTCATCCCGAGTGAAACCAGGGATCCTGGTTGCTTCGCCTGCGGCAGATATCACGACCCTGGTTTCACTCGGGATGACAGTTCCTAAGATGACGAATCGGCTCTAGGTTATCCTCCTATTCAATGTCTGAGTTCTGCGACGTTGCCTTGCCCGTGCCGCTCGACATGGTTTTTACCTACCGTGTCCTCGCCGAGACCACTCCACTGGTCGGCGGCCGTGTGCTCGTGCCTTTTCGCCAGCAGCGACTAACCGGAATCGTGGTTGAACTGCATGACCGCAAACCCTCGGTGACAATTAAGTCAATCCTCAGCGTACTCGACCTCACTCCGGTGCTTGACGACCAATTGCTCCGCCTCGGCCGTTGGATTGCCGATTACTATCTCGCGCCGATCGGCGAAGTCTTCCGCACCATGCTCCCGCTGAGCGCCGAGTTCAAACGCGCCGTTGCCTACAGCATTACTGCGGAAGGCCGGACAGCGCTGCATCTGGCTGGCTTGTTGGGATCGTCCGCCCGTTCCCGCCGCACTCCGGAAGAGCAAGCCGTCGAATTTCGCGTGCTCGATCATCTGGCTGCGCAAGAGATTGCGGCCGCAGAAAGCGCACAAGTTCGCGAAGAAAGTCTGCGCTCCGCCACGCGCGTCTCCAAGATTATCTTGCGTGGGATGGTGCGAAAGAAGTGGCTGGCCCGCGAAGATGTCTCCGCCGTTCGAGACGCTGCGCGAACCAGCAAGATCGCGCTGCTCAAGTCGGCCGACGGTAAGTTGAACGACAACCAGCAGAAACTCATCGAAACTCTTGCCGCATCGGGTGGCCGAGTTCCCATCGAGACATTGCAAGCGCTTGAGGTCCCGCGAACGACTCTGACTACGCTAGTCAAGCGTGGTCTGATTGAGATCATCGAAGAGCCTGCGGAGTTCGCCGTTTCGCGCATTAAGCCGCGGCCATCGCGCTTGGAATTTGATTTCAACCCGGCACAACAAGCCGCCCTGAATCGGATACGCGAAGCAGTTGAAGCACGAAAGTTTTCTGGCATCCTTCTGCATGGCGTCACCGGCTCGGGCAAGACCGCCGTTTATCTCGCCGGCATGCGCGCCGTGCTCGAGGCCGGCCGCTCCGCCATTCTTCTGGTTCCTGAGATCGGCCTCACGCCCGCGGTGGCAGCCGATCTGCATCAGATCTTCGGCAGCGAAGTCGCGATTCTGCACTCTGCGCTCTCCGACAAGGAACGCGCCCAGCAGTGGCATCGCATCAGGAATAGCGAAGCGCGCATGGTGGTTGGCACGCGCTCGGCGGTCTTCGCGCCGGTTGCCGACCTCGCGCTCATCATCGTCGACGAGGAGCACGATTCGTCGTACAAGCAGGAAGAGACACCGCGCTACCATGCCCGCGACGTCGCAGTCGTCCGGGCCAAGATGGCGAATGCCGTCGTGGTACTGGGTTCAGCCACGCCATCGCTGGAATCGTATTTCAACGCCAAGAAAAATAAGTACACGCTGGTAGACTTGCCCGATCGCGTGGAGCGCCGTCCCCTGCCGGAAGTCGAGATTGTCGACATGCGCCAAGAATTCCAGGAGACCGGCTGCGAGCAGGTTATTTCGCGCAAACTCGCTGCCGAGATCAAAGAGCGGCTCGAACGCCAAGAACAAGTCATGGTACTGCTCAATCGCCGCGGGTATTCCCCGGTGGTGTTGTGCCGCACCTGTGGGAAAACGCTCGAGTGCCAGAACTGCGCTATCGCGCTCACTCATCACAAGCGCGAGCACAAAATGATTTGCCACTACTGCGGCTATGTCGCGCCCGTGCCCAAAGCTTGCGTGCATTGCGGCAGCGAATACGTATATTTTCTCGGCACCGGCTCGGAGAAGCTGGAAGAGTTGCTACATGGCATGTTCCCGCAGGCGCGGATCGCCCGCCTCGATCGCGACACGGTCCGCGGGAACCAGGATTTTGAACGCACTTTAAGTGCGCTCAACCAGGGCGAACTCGATGTACTCGTCGGCACGCAGATGATTGCCAAAGGCCACGACATTCACGGGGTCACCCTGGTTGGAGTGGTAGGCGCCGACAGCGCTCTGGGGATGCCCGACTTCCGCGCCGCAGAACGAACTTTCCAGCTACTCACACAAGTTGCCGGGCGGGCCGGGCGCGGCCAGGCTCCCGGCAAAGTGATTCTCCAAACTTACTTTCAGGATCATTATGCCGTGCAATACGCCGCACACCACGATTTCGCCGGATTCTACGATAAGGAACTGCGCTTCCGCAGTTGGATGCACTATCCCCCATACTCTGCACTGGCCAATGTGCTCATCCGCAGCAACAAGCTGGAGGAAGCACTGCAATGGTCAGGCACTCTGGGAAGATGGTTTGAGCAGACCAGACACGAAAGCGTGCGTGTGCTGGGCCCGGCCACCGCGCCAATTATGCGGCTGAAGCGCGATTACCGTTATCATTTCGTTTTGAAGTCACCCAGCCGTGAAAAATTGAACACAACGCTGCGTGCAATGTTGGCTTACGCCTCGGCGCAGAAAATTCCCCGAACGCAAGTGATCGTGGATGTAGATGCGCTGTGGCTGATGTGAATGACTGCGCGAGGTTTAGTCAAGCGAATGCCACAGGCTCCTTACTTTCGGCGTGATCTCTCCTCGAGCCACGCTCGCCACTCCGATGGTCGGAAAAGATCGCGGCCTCGAGTTCCGCTTGCCGGAAAAAAGGGAGGCACTCGAGCGCGTGGTAAGGGACGCGCAGCGGCGCGTCCCTATTTTGCCCCGCCGACGCTTCCGCGAATCACCACCACTGACGCGGCTGGCAGATCGTACGCTGTGTCCTTCTCGGCGTTCCGTTTCGTATGGACGATCGGTCCATCGGGATCAGCCCAGCCCTTGCCAGTGGCCACGATGGTTCGCTCCCCGCTATTCTCCGCGTGAGCCATAAATCGCGTCTGCGGGGGATGCCATTGATACTGGTCCCTGCCGAAAGTTGAAATCTCTACCGGACCGGCAAACCCGCTGCTGCCGTGAGATTGCCCTTCAAACCTAATTTGCACCCGGTGGGCATTCTGCTGATCACGATTCACCGCCATTACGGCCCACATTCCATCCCGACGCCTCACCGCATACGCCGTAATTAATTCGTGGCCGGCACCGTCCTCTAAGTCGCTTTTCGCGGCAAACACCTGGTGCTCGCCGCCGCTCGGCTGCACCCACTCCAGGTTGATCAACTGCGCTACAAAAAACTGCGCCAGAGGCTGCTGAATCTGATAATTGGCATCGACCGTGAACATTCCAAAGGTGCCCGGAGAGCTGTTGCATCCCGGTTCCATTTGCAGCGGCAGATAGTGAAAGAAGTAAACGCCTTTCCCGCCCGAGTTCAAGAACGACCCGATGTAGTCCGCGAGCCAGACACCGGAAAAAATATCCTGATAAGTTTCGCTCGCTCCCGACGACAGATTTCCTTCCGTGATGAACATCGGCATATCCGGCGGAATCCCGTCCTCGCGCCATACCTGCATGATGTGGCTCACCAGTTCGGGCTCGTCATAAAGCATGCCCCACGGCGTCTTGCAGGGATCGTAAGGATAATGTTCGAAAGAAAAGAATGCCAGATCGTTCATGCGCCCGTGCTGTTTCAGATAATCGATGAACCGTCCTGTCCACGAGACCTTTCCGTTCGCGTCTGGCCAGACCTCGATGTCCTTATTTACTCCCTGAAACGACGGCCCGCCCAGTTTCAGCCCCGGGTCGACACGATGAATTGCAGTTGCCCACTGCAGGTACAGCGCGGCATAATCTTCCGGCAGCATGAACTGGCCATCGGCTTCCTCGCCCATCTCAATGTAGGAGATGGCGTAGCCGCGGCTCTTCAGATACGCAACCTCGGCGGCCGAATTGTCGGGAGTGTCATACAGCATCGCGACTGGAACCATCGCGGGCAATCCGCGCGTGACGCCGCTGGTGAAAAACAAATCGAATCCCATCTGCGCCTGCTTCGTCGACCCCAGATCTGACGGCTCATGCCACGGGTCAACGGACGAGCAATACGTCGTCGTCTGCTCCTGATCGGGAGTGTGCCGCAGAATATCGTGAAACGCGCCGTCCTCCGTGCTGGTGCCGAGATAGAGCTCGCGGATGGCATAGCCCACGCAATTCCGCGGATCCGCTCTCACCTCCGCGCCGGCGGCATCGCAGGCGTTCGAAGATTCTGTCATCCAAATTCGCAAGAATCGTACGCTCATGGGACTGCGGCTCAATCGAATGGTTTCGGTCTTGCCTTTCCCGTCGGTAACAGTTCCTTGGGAAAATGTCTGCCAGGCTCCGCGCGTCACCGCCTTGATGGGATCTTCGCCCGTCCAGTATTGCACCACATAGTGCCGGGCATATGGTTCTCCCCACGCGATGCGAATGCTGTTCACCTGCTGAATTTGTGCCAGGTCCAGCACCACCCACTGGGGATGCAGCGCGTCGCTCTCAGCGGTGAAGTGTTGCGTGAGATAAGGATTGCTCTTCCAGAAAGTGTTGAGATCGCCATCGGTCAGCCGCGAGAATCCTACGTTGTCGGTACCGTCATTGCGCGTAGTCCCGCGCCGCGGCAGTCCATACCCGTAGGAATAGCGAATCATTTCCGAGGGAGTCGACGAGCCGGTGAAATATCCTCTGCCGCCAGCGTTGCTCCCGTCGCTCCAGGTCCCTTGCGGATTCCAGTGCCAGGCCTCGATGGCGAGTTCGGTGTTCTGACGGTACGTCACCGCCTGCCAGCCTGACGCCAGAGTCTTCTCCAGCGTCGGCTGCAGCAGATCTTTGTCGATCGCTTCCACTGCAATGCGGTCGACGCCCGCTCCCAGAGTTTCTCGGGGCACGAAATGATTCGTGGGATGGGAGACGTCAACTTCGATGGTTTGAGTTACGGCAGTATTGACAAAAGCCAAACATCCCAGAAGAAACGCGAGGAAGGGCGTAGTGTGTTTCACAGCGAGACCACCTCAACTCATTAATTGAAACGATTGAATAGGGCAGTATACGAGAAAAAGTGGAGGATCTCTGCAAGTCTTGTTAGTTAAATTTTGCTTGGCTGTTAGGCCGGAGACGCCACGGTCGAGAAACTCAAGAAACTATTTTCCCTGGAACTGCCGCACAACTTCCGGCAGAGACGAGTGCGCCAGCGGCGCCGGGGTCAGCGTGACAACCAACATCAATAGTGCAAATACCGCCAGCCACAAGCGCGCGCCCAAAACCCGCGGCCACTCCGCCACTTGCGGATGCCGAAAACTGGTTAACCACAGTAGGATGGCCCACACCAGCCATCCAAACCACAGGTAATACGCCATGATTAAGAGAATCAGAATCGTCAGCCGCGACACCAGCTTGTGGGCCTGCGGCGCAATCGAAAAAATAATATGTCCGCCATCGAGTTGCCCGCCGGGCAGCAAGTTGAGCGAAGTGGCCAGCATTCCTACCCAAGCCGCAATCGTGGTGGGGTGAAAGAGTATGCCGCCCAGTGTCATGGCTGCCGGTCGACGGATCACACCACTCAACGCCAGCAAACGGTGGATAATCTTAAAAATCAGAGGATAGCCGAGTTCATAGTCTGGCTGGCCGAGGCCTGCCTGCATCGGCTTTGACCATGCCAGTGAAACTAGGAGCACAGTCAAGGCGACCACAAAACCCGCGACCGGCCCAGCAATTCCAATATCGAACAAGGCGGTGCGCGAACGAATCCGCGAGCGGATCACAATGACGGCACCCATGGTCCCGATCGGAGTCGGCATCGGAATGAAAAACGGCAGCGTCGCGTAGACGCCATAGCGCCGGCAATATAAGTAGTGACCCATCTCGTGGGCCAGGAAGAACAGCATCAATGTGGCCATGAAGGGCAGTCCACCCAACAGGCGCGCAGGATGGGTGCGCACCCATATCGCAGGAAAAAAAGGAATCGCCTCAGGCTGCCCCGAGTGGTCGACGATCGGTTCATCGCTGAACGACAGCGCCGGCCGGTCGTGCTGGAAGTTGTATTGCATGCGCGCGCCCATCACCAGCGTGGTGAAGCACGTCGCCAGCAACAGCAGTAGATGCAACCAGTAGCGTTGCTTCGGCGGACTCGGTACCCACTCCGGCAGCGGCCGGTAATATTCAAACGTGGAAGAAACTGAGGGAGGAGGGGTTTCCGACATGCGATCCTGTGCCTCGCAATTTCACCGAGGCCTTTCCTTAAGATGCTACTACTTCCGGAAGGAAGCGCGTGCGGTCGCGAAGTCTGCACAATTCAAGAAGGTGCACACACTCCTCGACCCGGAAGCCGCGAACTTGCGGCCGAGGCGGCTTTTCTCAATCAATCGACTGCAGTTCTTTGCCCGGCTTAAAGCGCACAGCCTTGCCGGGAGGAATCGACACTTCGGCTCCCGTGCGCGGGTTGCGTCCGATGCCGGTCTTACGCGGGCGAACGTTGAATACGCCAAATCCGCGCAGCTCAATGCGTTGGCCGCGGGCCAGCGAATTTTTCATGCTTTCGAAGACGGTTTCTACCGCCAACTCAGCTTTGGTCTTGGTGATTCCGGTTCTGGCCACCACTTCGTTGATAATGTCGAGCTTAATCACGAACGGCTCCCGCATGCGGTGTGATGATCGTGGTTCAAGTTATTGATGCTATGGGAGATAACCGAGATTGTCAACGGGAGCATCTCTCCCGTAAACTGACAGCCACTTTCAAGCTATGCTGTCTTGTCATCCTGAGCGGGGCATTATTGTCCAAGCGACGGTCATGCCCGGTCGCAGGAAGCCTTTCATCTCAGCTTGAAGACGGGCCCCGGAGGGAATCTCCTCTGGGCAGGGCTGATATTTTTTTAATTTTCCTATGACTGCACCCAAGGAGCTCCATGCTGAAGAGTGACCGCTGGATTCGCAAGACTGCCCGCGAACATGACATGATCAATCCTTTTTCCGAAAAGCAAGTCCGCGAGGGCGTGATCTCGTACGGCCTCTCGTCCTATGGCTACGACCTGCGCGTGGCCGACGAATTCAAGATCTTTACCAATGTCAACAGCACCATCGTCGACCCCAAGAATTTTGACGAAAAATCCTTTGTCACCGTTCGTACCGATATCTGCATCGTTCCGCCCAATTCGTTCGCTCTCGCCCGCTCCGTTGAATATTTCAAAATTCCTCGCGACATCCTGACCATCTGCGTCGGCAAGAGCACTTACGCCCGCTGCGGCATCATCGTCAACGTCACACCGTTTGAGCCCGAGTGGGAAGGCTTTGTCACTCTGGAAATTTCGAACACCACGCCATTGCCAGCCCGCATATACGCCAACGAAGGCCTGTGCCAGATTCTTTTCTTCCAGTCCGACGAAGTCTGCGAAACCAGCTACGCCGACCGTAAAGGCAAATACCAGTCGCAGCAAGGGATTGTGTTGCCGAAGTTGTGAACGAGAAGCGAATGGGGCAGCGCCGCGTCATCGGGATGAGTCAAGCGACTACCGCCCGTTCTCGTCTTCCTTAAACATATACTTAATCGCCGGCTTGTAAATCATCAGATTCGGTTCGCCGCCCTCGCGGATCACCTTGATGCAAGTCTTGTCGTACCACTCAATGATGCCGTGGACTTCTTCCCCGTCACGCAGGACGATCACCATCGGCGTCCGCGACTGCATCTGTTTCTGATAATAGAAGTTTTCGGCGTTGGTCTGCTCCGGAGGAGCTGTCTTCCGTCCGCCAGCGCCTCCCAGCCCGGAACGGTCGCCACGATCATATCCGCGATCTTGTCCGCGGTCGTGACCACGCTCCGGACGTTCATGCCGATCTCGGCGCTCCGCCACCGGCATGTGATTAGGGTTATGGTTTGAATTATGGTTGCCGTGGTTATGATCCAGGCGCGGCAATGCCGGGCGGATCAGCTTGCGGTTGGCAAAATTCTCCTCGTCGGCGGCTGGTTTGGCTGGAGTGGGATCCATGATTTCTTTCATAGTGGCGCTGCTCCTGCACACGCGCTGGCACAACCCGACACGTCTAAAGGCCCTTTGAAAGTATTAACGAAGGCGTGAAATTAAACTTAACGTACCACAGGAGTCTCGCCATGACAATGCTACCCTTGTGCCAGTACCGTACCGAATGCCAATCCTTTGCGCAGTCCGTATTCGGCTCAATCTGTCTTCGTCATATCTGTGCCTTTTCGCTCGCGCCCGCTCCCGGTGACCACGGCGACCAGGGTTGCCACTATCACCACAGTCCAGGCCAGAACTGGCGGATACATGCCGCGATAGCGGTTTTCTGCCAGCTTTGCCTGAATCACCACGTTGCGCGACGAAAGCAGATTACCCAGTTGATAAGCGAATCCGGGAAACGTTCCTCGTACCGCCGAAGGCGAAAGTTCATTCAAATGCGCGGGAATCACTCCCCACGCGCCCTGCACCATGAACTGCATCAGAAAACCGCCCAGAGCAAGCATGGGGACGGTATGCGAGTAAGCCCACAGGGGAATCACGGGAATCGCGAGAAGCGCGGCTATCACAATGGCGCGGCGCCGGCCAATACGCTCGGACCATGTTCCGAACAGAACCCCGCCCAGCAGCGCCCCTATATTAGCCACAACCGTGATGAACATTACCGTCTTCGGCTCGAAGTGATGCCCCTTGGTGAGAAATGTCGGATACAGATCCTGGGTGCCGTGGCTCAAGGAATTGAAGGCAAACATTAGTACGACAAGCAGAGCAAAAGTGCCTAGGTACATCAAAATGTCCTTGTGCAACCGTCTCTTCGCGTTTCTCGATATCTGACCCTGCACCCACGCCGGGGACTCGTCCACTTTTGTGCGAATGTATATGACCAGAAACGCAGGCAGGGCGCCGATCACGAACATTCCGCGCCAGCCGACAAAACGGAACGCCGTCCCATAGACCAGAGCCGCCATCAAATAGCCCACGGCATAGCCTTCCTGCAACAACCCGGAAAAGAATCCCCGCCCTTCTGCGGGCAGGGTTTCGAAGGCCAACGCCGCACCGACGCCCCATTCGCCTCCCATCGCGATTCCGAACAACGCCCGCGTGATCAGGAAAACTTTCAAGGAAGGAGCGAAGGCTGACGCCAGCTCAAACACCGAGTAGGCAATGATATCGACCATCAGCGTAGGACGCCGCCCGAAGCGGTCGGCCATCAGTCCGAACAAAAATGCGCCGACCGGACGAAATGCCAGGGTGATGAAAATCGCTTCCGCGACCGCCGAAATCTTGGTCTGGAACTGGCTTGCGATTGCGCTCACGCAGAATGTCAGAATGAAGAAGTCAAAAGCGTCCAGCGACCAGCCCAGAAAACAGGCGGTGAACGTGTTTCGCTGCAGAGGCGTGAGCCTGCGGAAATGGCCGAGAAATTCCATTCGAGATTCCTCCGCGCCCTGCTGTGCGCCGGAAAGTCCTGCGAATGCTAGCATATTGGGTTCCATCAAGGATCAAGAAATCGATAATTTCCCATGGCCGAATTCGATTCATCCCAGCGCCAGGCGCCCGACTCAGTGATGCTCACCGGCTTCTGGTATCGAGCTCTGCCGGCGAATCGCGCGCTCCGCAATCAGTTTCATAAAGCCATGCTGCTTGAAATTCCATTGCTCATCGGGCGTGATCGCGCTGGCCGTCCGTTCGCGCTGCGGGACGCGTGTCCGCACCGTGGCATGCCGCTCAGCGACGGTCAGTTTGACGGGGAATTGGTCGAATGCTGCTACCACGGCTGGAAATTTGACGCGCACAACGGCCAGTGCCAGCTCATCCCCTCCCTCACCGTGGATCAAAACCTGAAAGTCGATCGCATCTACGCCGGCAGCTATCCCTGCGAAGAGCAGGATGGTTTCGTTTGGGTCTACGTTCCCGATCCCGGCGCGCAAGGTGCGGGATTCAGCAAGCGCGACGAAGCTCCCGGGCCCGCGCCCCGGATCGACAAATATGGGACTGAGAAATCCGGGGAAACATTAAAAGACAACTACAACCTCGCCTATCTCACCGCGGAAATGCCGGTCAGCATCGATCACGGCATTATAGGACTCATGGATCCCGCGCACGGACCCTTCGTCCATCAAGCATGGTGGTGGCGCGGCCGCCACAGCATTCACGAAAAACAGAAAAACTTTGAGCCAATTCCCAACGGCTTCCGCATGAGCGCGCACACACCCAGTTCAAACTCCGCGCCCTACAAGCTTCTGCGGCTTTATGCCGCCGCCGATTCCATCACCACGACGATTGACTTCGTGTTGCCCAACCTGCGCCGAGAAACAATCCGAGCGGGGAAGTACTGGTTTTCTTCGCTAACGACAGTAACGCCGATCACCCGCAATCAGTGCCGCATCGACGTCGTCGCAGCGTGGAACATTTTTCGCTGGCTGCCCTTTGGCACGGAGTTGCTGAAGTTTGTCTTCGCGAAATTCGTTGAGCAAGATCGCCGCACCATGGAACTGCAGTCCCAGGGCTTGAAGCACAATCCGCATCTCATGCTGATCGACGATGCGGACCGTCCCGCGAAATGGTATTTTCAATTGAAGGCCGCTCATCTCGAAGCCAAACGCACCGGCAGGGAGATGAAGCATCCGATGAGCGGGCCGGTCACGCTGAAGTGGAGAAGCTGATTGCGAGACGATCTAGGGCCCGTTGTACCGCCTGAATTCTATTCTGCAGTAGCAACGGGGATTCTCTCTCACCTGCGTTAGGATGGAGGAGGGCGGCGCTTAGGCAGGTCCCCCAGGGTGCGATCCGATGACTGCAGCTCTTGGTTGCTCACCAGCCAGTCCATCGCTTCTTCGCGGGTCGAAAAGGCAGGCAGATCGCGCTGGGAGAAATTCTTGATGTGTTCGTAAAACACCTTGGGCAATTTCTCGATTCCGACCCATGCCGAACGCTTGAGGTGCGGCCGATCGAAAACCGCGCTCTCCTTCAGGCGTTCGATCGCGATGCGATCAAACGCCGCCCCGGTGAAGTCGGCAAGCAACAGCACGGAGCCATGCGGTTCGCTGGTCACATAAGACGGGACCAGCAGGGCGATCTTCTCGACTTCTCGCGGCAGGCAGTGAGACATGTCCGCCAGCAGGATTTGTTTGCCCCGGTGTTCGACGAAGCGGATGCGGTCTTCCATGTGTACCAGCCTACGGTTGAAAGCTAAGTCCCCAAAAGCGTTTCCACAACCGCATACACCTCCGCCAGAGCGGCATTCAGCGCTGCGGCGTCTTTTCCGCCGGCCTCGGCTAGATCGGGACGCCCCCCACCTTTTCCACCAACTTTCTGCGCCACCGGACCAATCACCTTGCCGGCTTGAAGCCGGCCGGTCAAATCCTTGGTCACGCCCACGATCAGCGAGACGTTGCCGTTCGAAGCCGACCCCAGCACAACCACGCCGGATCCAATCTTGTCGCGCAACTGATCGACCAGTGTCCGCAGCTGCGCCCGCTCCAAATTATCCACGCGGTGCGCAAGAACTTTTACGCCTTTGACCTCTTTAACTTTATCGCCAAGGTTCGCAGTGCCGATCGAAGCCGACGCCGATTTCATCCTGACCTGCTCCAGTTCGCGCCCGAGGCGCTTGATCTCGGAATCTTTCCTTTCGAGTTCGAGCCGGAGGGCCTCAGCGGGAGATGCCGAATCCTCTTCAGATGAGGGTGCCCCATCTTTGCGCGTTTTTTGCGCAAAGATGGGCGAAACGAATGCCGACACCACTTTTTCTAGCTCATGATCTTTGCGGAAGTGCGCCAGCGATCCCTTGCCGGTTACGGCCTCGACGCGCCGCACGCCTGAGGACACACTGCCTTCTTTCAGAATCTTGATCAGCCCAATCTCACCGGTCGCGCCCGTATGCGTCCCGCCGCAAAGCTCCGTCGAAAAATCACCAATGCGAACCACGCGCACCTTGTCGCCGTATTTTTCCCCAAACAGCGCCATGGCGTGATACTGAGTGACAGCCTCCTCGATAGGGACGTCAGTTATGGTCTCAACAATCTGGTTGCGCAGCACTTCTTTATTAATGATGTCTTCAATATCCTGCAACTCTTCGTCTTCGACCGCCGTGAAATGCGAAAAATCAAAGCGCAAATGATCCGGCGCCACCAGCGATCCCGCCTGCTTCACATGCTTTCCCAACACCTCACGCAGTCCAGCATGAAGCAAATGGGTGGCTGTATGATTTCGCATGGTGGACTGACGAATGTCAGCATTCACCACCGCATCCACTTTGTCACCCACGCGGATCGCCTGCTTAGCAACAACCTGATGCGCCCGCACGCCCTGAACCGGCGAATAGCATCCCGTCACTTCAGCGACGACGGTGTTGTGGTCGTTCGAATAAAACCATCCCTTATCACCGACTTGTCCACCGGAGTCGGAATAGAACGGTGTGTGATCGAGGATGACTTCCCCCGGGTCGCCCGGCTTGAGTTCCTGCGTGCCCTGGCCGTTGTGAATGATAGCTAGCAGTTCACAACCATCGGAGCGAGTCTGACGATAGCCTTCGAAAAGCGACTTCGGAAGCTGCTGATACGCGGGATTGGCAGTCTGCTTGGCTGCGCCCTTCCACGACGCGCGGGCGCGAGTCTTCTGCTCGTCCATCGCCCGATCAAATCCCTCTTGATCAAACCGTAAGCCCTGATCACGGCACGCATCAGTGACGAAGTCCAGTGGAAGACCAAACGTGTCGTAGAGCTTGAACGCTTTCGCGCCGTTATAAACGGGGCCGAGCGCGAGCTCTTTTGACAGCCTCTCCCGATCGCGCTCTAAGTCCTCTATCGCAAAGTCCGGCGCACTCGGTGGCAGGATATTTTCTGGCTGGGTGAGCAAGGTGGTGACGTGGTCGCTTGCCTCGCGCGCCTCCCTAAGGTCTTGCTCAAGCCTCTCAAGGCCCGTGCCCAACGTATGCGCAAACCGAGTCTCCTCCGCTAACACTACCTTCGACACCCGCTCCACGGTTTCCTTCAGTTCCGGATAAGCATCCTGCATAAGATCGCGAACGGAGAACACCATTTCGTGCAGGAACGGTTTCGTTTGTCCGAGATGTCGGCCGTGGGTTATAGCGCGACGGATAATCTTCCGCAATACATAGCCTCGGCCTTCGTTCGAGGGAAGCACTCCGTCTGAAATCAAAAATGTTGCGGCGCGGGAGTGGTCGGCAATCACCCTGAGCGAGGCTGCGGACTTGTGGCCGGGAGAGCCTGCCGGGCTTTGCTCGGCCGGGACAACCGAGGCGGCTGTCCCCACCTGGCCTGCGCCCGCGTGAACATTCTGTGTCCTGCCTGCTTGTGTGGCCGCCCTCGGCTGTCCGGCGGAGTCCGCGGTTCTGAGGCCCGCACCCAAGGTCAACTCCGCTGCGCGATTAATCAGCGGCGTGAACAAGTCCGTCTCATAATTCGAAATCACGCCCTCGAGCACTGCCGTCACCCGCTCCAACCCCATGCCTGTATCAATCGACGGCTTGGGCAGCGGATTCAACTTCCCGGAAGCGTCCCGGTCGAACTGCATGAACACCAGATTCCAAATCTCGACGTACCGCCCGCAGTCGCAGGTGAACGCGCAATCCGTGTGACCTTGCTCGGACGCCGACGGACCCATGTCGTAATGGATCTCGCTGCACGGCCCGCACGGGCCGGTATCACCCATCTGCCAGAAATTGTCTTTCAATCCCATCTCGTAGATACGGGATTTCTCCACCCCCTGCGCGGCCCACAGGTCGTAAGCCTCGACATCGCGCTCGACGCCACCTTCGCCTTTGAAAATTGTTACGTAAAGTTTTTCCTTCGCAATCCCGAACCACTCCTTAGAAGTGATCAACTCCCACGCATAGGCGATGGCATCTTTCTTGAAGTAGTCACCAAAGGAAAAATTTCCCAGCATCTCGAAAAACGTGTGATGCCGGTTGGTGAACCCTACATTTTCCAAATCGTTGTGCTTGCCACCGGCGCGCACACATTTCTGCGAAGTCGTCGCTCGGGAGTAGTCTCGCTTCTCCAGTCCTAAGAAAACGTCCTTGAACTGATTCATGCCCGCGTTAGTGAACAGCAGCGTAGGATCGTTCGCCGGTACCAGCGACGACGAATGCACCTCCTTGTGCCCCTTTAGCACAAAGAAGTCGAGAAACTTGCGGCGTATTTCAGAGCCAGTCAGCATTCCACTTAAAATGCCAGTTATTGCGGACGATCAATTCTAAACGATAGCGCAGGGACACAGAGGTTTAGCGACGGAAAACAAATCACAACAAGTTGGCTAAAACGATAAGGGCCACGCACCGCTGTGGCCCTTCCACCCATGAACGGTTTTGCTTCTGCTACTTCACCGCATCTTCGGTCTTCTCTCCGGCCTTTTTTATTCCGTGTCCGGTAGCCTCAGTGCCTTTCTTGACGCCGCTGCCGGTTTTCGTGGCCACTTTCTCGGTGCCCTTCCCCGTGTCTTTGGCCACTACTTTAGTCTCGTGGCCGGTCTTCACGGCTGCGGTCTTGGTGGCATCGCCAGTTTTGTCGGCTGCCTTTTCGGTGGCGTGGCCGGTTTTCGTGGCCACTTTCTTCGTGTCGCTACCAGTATCCTTGGCGGTTTTCTTCACGTCCGAGCTAACATCCTGCGCCAGAGCGAGCGGCACTGCGCTCAGCAACACGGCGGCGAAAATCGCCTTCAAACTGACTTTCATAGCTCCTCCTGAAAACGGGTATTTGGGGAATGAAATGGAGTATGCATCATCCGGACGACTCTTGCCAAGTGCAACCGTGAGCTTAGCGCGCCAACCTGACCAATAGAATTTTGGATAGCGCGGCGGAGAATCATGAGAATCGAATCACGAAACTTAGGCGATCTCGCTTTCCAGCGAACTCAAAGTTTCTTCATCAACCTCCCAACTCTTCAGGATGCTGAATATTGTCTTGGTACCGAATCCAGCGCGAGCCAGCTGCCGGAAGACCCGTGCCGCCATCTTCTGATCCTTGGGCTTCGCGACGCGCTTGCGCCGCAGATATTCGCGTGCCTGTCGTTCTTCGCTCACACCCTCGAAAGCCGCGTCTACAGCCTTTTCGATCACATCACCGTGTACACCCTTCACTTTCAGATCCGTCACCACGCGCCTGCGCCCAAACTTCTGGTTGTCGCGGCGCAGAGAGGAGAAATAAGCAGCGTACTGCGAATCATTGAGATAGCCGCGATCCTTAAGCCGGCGAATCACCAGCTCGATCAGGGTTTCTCCATATTCCGACTCGGCGTCTTCCACCCGCGCCCGGAATAAACGTTTCAATTCCGCAACCGTACGCATGCGCCTAGCCAGCGCTCCTACTGCGTATTCGTACAGCTCGTCTTCGGAATACGACCTCTTCTTTGGTCGCGAGAACGGCATGCTGCTAACCATACTGGAGAGGAAAAGAGAATAGCAAAAAATAGCAAGAGGCTTCCCGCTCCGGAGAAGTCAAGCCACTAATTCCGGGAGCCGGATGCCAGCGACCGGGAGCCGAACGTTACCGTCCGCCGAATCCAGCTGACTGCATGGATTGCCGGGAAAGGTCGGCTGTCGATGCGATGCCCTGCATGCGTAACTTGAAGTCGTCGGCGTTTGAGGCGTTTTCGAGGGCCGTTTCGTAGGCGACCAGCCCCGCCTGGAATAAGTCCCACAAGGACTGATCAAACGTTTGCATTCCATATTGCGACGTTCCGGCCGCAATCGCGTCGCGAATGGATCGCGTTTTTTCAGGTACCAGAACGCACTCACGGATGAACGCCGTATTGATCATGACCTCGACTGCGGGCACGCGTCCCTCAGCGTCGCAGCGCCGGACCAGACGCTGGCTAACGATGGCACGCAACACTGCCGCCAGCTGCAATCGGATCTGCTTCTGCTCTGGGGGCGGGAAAATTGAAATGATTCGGTTCACGGTTTCCACTGCGTCCAGCGTATGCAGGGTGGAGAAAACCATGTGGCCGGTTTCGGCAGCATGCAGGGCCGTCGATATGGTTTCCAGATCTCGCATTTCGCCGACCAGGATCACGTCCGGATCCTGACGCAGAGATGCACGCAGCGCCGCGCTGAAGGAAGGCGTATCCACTCCGATTTCGCGCTGGTTCACATAGCCTTTTTTGTCGCGATGCAGAAATTCGATAGGATCTTCGATGGTGATGATATGTTCGGCGCGACTGGAATTGACCCGGTCGACCATGGCAGCCAGCGTAGTTGACTTACCAGAACCAGTCACTCCCGTCACCAGCACCAAACCACGCGGCATCTCGCAAATCTGCTCCACCACCTTGGGCAGAAACAATTCGTCGAGCGCGCGAATCTTGGTTGGAATCACGCGCAGCACCAGTCCCACGTTGCCGCGCTGCTGGAAAATATTGACCCGGAAGCGTCCCAGTCCGGCCACGCCGTAGGCCATATCGATTTCAGTGGTCTCTTTAAATTTCTGTTTTTGCCGAGCCGACATCATGCTGAAGGCCATGGTGAGCATGTCCTCGGCGCTCACCCGAGGCTGTTCCGTTAACGGTACTAGTTCGCCGTCAATGCGCAGGTGAGGATAGTTTCCCACCTTCAAATGCAAGTCGGAGGCTTTGCGTTCCGTCGCAATCCGCAGCAGATCATCAATATTCATCGAAGGATTTCCCGGGGAGGCGCTCGGCCTCACAAGCTTGCCTATGATGAACCGAAACATCACCTTCCCCAAGATGACCTAGGTAATGACCCCACACGGCAGGTGGACAACACCTTGCGTTCAGGGAGGCCGGCGGCACCCGGGATGGGCGAAAATATCGATTCTGCGAGCTGCTAGTGTCCTCCACGCAAGCTCTTCCGCCTGCACTGATGTATGTCTTATCCACGAAATCACGTAGAATGCTGGCCAACAATAACGGGGATATCTGCCGTATCCCCATTTCGCCTTGGGTGAGCCCGGATGCGGTTTTCAGTGACTTTGGCAGTTGGGGTAGCGATCATAGCCCTCTTTGTGGCTTCCGCCTTGGCACAGGCTCCCTCCCAAGCGCGACCGTCCTATCAGTTTTCATCGGATGGATCGTCGTTATGCGTCCCCGTGGAGGTGGTGGCTGATGGACTGGTCCTGGTGGATGGGAAGGTGAACGGTCATCCGGGGTGGTTTATTGTCGACAACGGAACGCAAGGATTCGTCGTCGATCCCGATTACGCTCGGCAGAGCGCGCTGCGAACGACCGACAGCGCTACGACTCGCGAAGTCGGGTCAGACGCAAGCCCAGCGGGAATTGTGCGAGACGTTAAGATCAGTTTGCCGGGATTGGAGCTTACACATCGCAATCTGGTCCTGGTCGAATTGAAGTCTCTGGAGCCAGCCGTTGGACACCAGGTCGACGGTATCATTGGGTCTGCTTTGTTCGACGACTTTGTCGTGGTCGTGGACTATGAGCGGCATTGCATATCGGTGTATGCGCCCAACCGATATCGGCCATCCGGCAGAGAGACCGCGTTTTCTGTTCGCATCGACCAGCATGGCTTTCAATATATCGACGCAACCATTGCCTTGCCGGGGGCCATGCCCGTGTCCGGCAGTTTTCTCATAGACGGCGGGGCGAATTACTACGCAAACCTCTACAAGCCGTTCAGCGATGCCCACCAGATTCCGCCCCCGACAATGAAGCTCTTGTACGAACCTGGAACCGCCCAGCCGAGGGACGGGCGAGCCGAGCGGATCGTAGTCGGTTCGTATTCGGTCGGGAACCCTCCCATTACCTTTGCGCAAGATGTAGAAGGGCTTATGGCGTCCAAAGATTATGCCGGATTGATTGGCGCCGAGTTTTTGGAGCGGTTTACGGTTGTGTTTGACAGTCCCGGCCAGCGGATCTTACTCACGCCGAATAGGAGCTACGGAGACCCGGCAGAATACGATCAGAGCGGACTGAGAATTCGGGCCGACGGGCCGAAATACCATCGCTTTGTTGTGACCCGGATCGTGCCGCAATCAGCCGCAGTTGAAGCCGGAATCGAGGCAGGTGACGTCATCGAATCCATCGACAATCTCACGGCTCAGGACCTAACTCTCACGGAAATCCGAAGCATGTTGCGCCGACCGAAGGCGCGCTACACAATCGGCATCGTACGCGGAAGCAAGCGCCTTCGGATTGCTATACGCCTTCTCCCCCTTATATAACAACCTTCTGTCTCATCGGTCGAGCCGTGTCGGCGTGGCGGTTCCTCGCACGAAACGATATCCTTGGGTGCAATATCCGTGGCTGACGTAATCAGATGGCGATTACGCTCACCTCCCATTTCTATGGCCAAGTAGCAGTAACAGCGGACCTACCCTGTGCGATCCCGAACGGATGATACCATCCTTGGTCGGGCGCGGTTAGGCTTTCGACCCGGTCAGCAGACCTTGCAATGCTTGAATCAGGGCCACTGAATTGTTCTCGGCTGATTCCATTGATTTCATAAGAAATGCGGTTGCGCCCTCTTTCAGGAGCTTGGCTTCATTCGCTTGCCCAAGACCACTCAGCACGATGACGGGGATGTGTTTCACGAGTACATCGGCTTTGAGAGCCCGAAGGACATCGAGTCCTGACATTTTGGGTAATATCATATCGAGCAGAATAAGATCGGGAATGTTCTCGCGAGCGGCACCGAGGCCTTCCTCGCCGTCCGCCGCATAGATGACATCGTAACCCGCTCGGATGAGCGCCCGCCCATTTGCGGTTCGCTGGAATTTGCTATCTTCGATCAGGAGTACTTTCATCTTTTCCTCACTGCGAGGACAAGTCTACCTTGCAGGCTATGCCGGGGATGTGCACTTCTGAACACATCCTAAGGTACCGCTAACCAAGGAAGATCTGATGTAGACAAAGCGATTGACTATCCCCTAGGTTCGAAGTCCTGCAGGTATTGTTTGCGCTTAACATTTCTTGAACTCTTGAACGGCTATAAAGACGCTATCTCTGGGTTCTAAAAAAGGCCCCGCATTGCGCACGGGGCCCGGGGTCCAGCGAAGACCCACTGAAAGTTTTTAGCCAGCTTCGCCTCGCTGGATGCTTTGCAGCTGTTGCCGATAAATCTGCGCGTTGCCTACGATCTTGCGCTGGTGCAGGCTGTTGACCCACAAGTTGTGAGGAATATTGCGTGGTTCACGGCGAGTCCGCAGACTCGTGGGATGTTTCTCCGCTGTAGTCTGCTGCCACCCGCTGCCGGAAGTAACGTTAAAGGTGCCGATGTAGCCTCCCGCTGACAACTGCGGCGGGGCCTGAATCTTGTTCATGAGATCGACTGAGTGGAACCCTCCGCCCGAAAACTTTCAAACCCGACGGGTGAACGAAATCCGATAGCAGGATATTATCGATCTGGTAACAGGGGCTGTCGTCTTCGGCGGCGTCACAAACTTAGTAGGCGTAGAAGATTCCGGCATGTTGCTGTTCTGCACGAAGACGGTGAAATTGATGTTGGGGTCGCCCAGCATTTCCAGCAGTTCCTGGCTGGCTGCGCTGATTCGAGAACCTGGCCCCCGATAAACCGGCCCGATAAAGTTTGATCTTTATTCCTAATCACTGTGCTTCGATCCATTGAAATCACGAGCGCTGTAATGCGAGCCGCCACCGGCGCGGGGTTTGAGCTTGCGGGCATCGCGCCGGTGGAGGACTCGCCAGAACTGGAATATTTCCCGCGCTGGATTGCCGAAGGCCACGCCGGCGAGATGAGGTATTTGGAAGCGCGCGACGAGCAGGGCCGCCTGAAGCGAGCGTCGCTGGCGCGCGCGGCTTCGTGGGCCCGCAGTGTGGTGGTATGCGCCATTAACTACAACACAGCGCAACCGTATTCGACCGAGGTTCAGAATCATTCCGGAGAGAACCAGGAACGCAGCTGGATTTCTCGCTACGCCTGGGGTCAGCAGGATTATCACAATTCGGTGATGCGGCGTCTTCAACAAGTCGAAACTGCGTTGCGAAATGCGGTTGGGAGCGACGATCTGGTTACTCGCTGTTATGTGGATACGGGTCCCATTGTCGAGCGCGTGGTCGCGAAGTATGCGGGAATCGGATGGATTGGCAAGAACACGTGCATCATTAATCAAAAGGTAGGCTCGTGGATGTTTCTCGGCGTAATCCTGACTTCACTCGATCTCACACCCGGCTTGCCCGCACCTGATCGCTGTGGCACCTGTACCCGCTGTATCGACGCCTGCCCCACCGATGCACTGATCGCCCCCTATCAGCTCGACTCGAACAGATGCATTTCCTACCTTACCATCGAAAAACGGGGTGCGATTCCGGAAGACATTCGCTGCGGCATGGGACGGCATATTTTTGGCTGTGACATCTGCCAGGATGTTTGCCCGTGGAACCGTAAAGCGCCGGCAACGACTGCCGCAGAATTTCAGGCGCGTCCGGAGTTGGTGAATCCCGCGCTCACCTGGCTGGCTGAGATCAGTCCGGAAGAATTTCGTAGCACATTTAAGAACTCGCCGGTGCGCCGTGCCAAACGCGCAGGTCTGCGGCGCAATGCCGTTATCGCCATGGGCAACAGCGGAAATAAGAAATTTCTTTCGCAGCTCGAGAGGTTGGCGGCGGATGAAGATGAAGTGATTGCTGAGAGCGCAGCTTGGGCCATCCGGAAAATAAGTTCAGCCGATTAGCTGGGGGCGGGACGGGCTTCGCGAACTCTCGATGCGGGAAGATTCATAGCCCTTTCCACAACCGGGCATCTCCTGATTTTTCTGCAGAATAGAGGTCACTGACCCACCCTTGTTGCCCCTCTGACTTCGGTAACTGGCCCTCCCGATTACCAGCAACTAATGTAGTGCCAAGGGGTTCTTATTTCAGGGGGTTCCCGCGAGCAGGGACATGCGTTTTTTGACTAAATTGCGGCGCTCGATCGGCCTGGTATTTGTACTGGTGATGCTGTCAGTGTCTCTGGCAAACGCCTCGGCCACTCTGTTGCTTGAGGAGCCTTACGGCAAGCTGGGATTCTTCACGGCTACCGGGCACGTCGCTGTTTATCTCTCCGGAGTGTGCGCGGAAACGCCGCTTGTACTCCGCCAGTGCGCTCCAGGAGAACTTGGCGCTGTCATCAGCCGCTACAACGGAGTGGGTAGCTACGATTGGGTGGCGATTCCGCTGATCCCTTACCTTTATGGGGTTGATCATGTCGACGATATTCCGCTGTTTGCGGATCCTAAGATGGTCGCTTTTCTACGTGACCAATATCGGCGCAAACATCTGGAAGCGGTCGCGCCGGATCTGGATGGCGGAGTAGCTCCGGGCGGAAATTGGTATGAACTGGTAGGGTCGGCGTATGACCGGGCAGACTACGCTTTCGAAATCGAAACTTCCGCAACTCAGGATCAGGCTTTCATTCAGCGGTACAACTCAGCGCCCAACCGAGCACAGTTCCGGACGGTCTCTCGCAATTGCGCCGATTTTGCGAAGGACGTTATCAACTTCTATTACCCGAAAGCGCTGCACCGCAGCGTAGTTGCCGACGTGGCGATTACGACACCCAAGCAGATGGCGAAGACAATGGTCAAGTTCAGCTCGCGTCATCCGGAATTGCAATTCTCGCGTTACGTGATCCCGCAGGTTCCGGGCAGCGCCGCGCGCAGCACGGCGGTGCATGGAGTGGTAGAGTCGTTCTTCAAGTCAAAAAAATATATCGTGCCAAGCGCAGTGGTGAGTCCGGTTTTTGCGGGCTGCGTGGCAGCTGTTTACGTCGGCACGAGCGCGGCCCACTTCGATCCAGCCCGACAGGCGCAGGTTTACAACGCCGATCGAGCGCTGGAACCGCCAGTCGGCGCCGAGGATCGACGATCCTTCCAAACCCAACTGAATCATCTCGTCAGTGGGGAGCTTTCCGAGGCCAATGGCTCCTACGGCGAAAAAAAACTGGCCCGAATGATGAGCAAAGCCTCGCCCGCCTTTGACTCGGATGGGCGTCCAATACTGCGTATGCTAATCGCAGACCACGTGGTGAACGTAGGCGTCGCTCAGGGCAACATTTTTTTTACGCAATCCTCTGGGCAGTTCGCCGCGCAGATTCTCGAGGCAAGGCTCCGGGAAGAACTGCGGCGGGGAAATCCACCCAAGGTTTCGGAAAACGATGTAGAGCATGACATGATGCTGCTTCAGAAAGCTCTGAGTCCTGCCGAGAGTGAGCTCGCACTCCGGTCGGCTCGCATGCAGGCCGGCACGCAATCACCCTGGACGTCCGCTGCCGATCGTCAATAACGATCCCCGACAACAAAATAACCTGAATAACCTAGACGTCGACGAGCAAGACTCCGCCCGTTCTTATTGGTCTTGAGGCTGAGGTTGGTGCGGAGCTGGCATATTCGGCGGCGGAACGTAGGCTCCCGGCTGGTTTGCCTGTTGCTGCTGCATTTGCAATTGACGCTGTTGCATTTCCTGCAGCAATTGCTGTGGGGTCTTCACCCCTGGCTGGTCGGGTGAAGGTGCGGGTTGTTCAGCCTCAGCCGCGCTTTGATCGGCGCTATCGTCGGTGCTCTCTTCCGTCGCTTCCGCTTCCGGGGCATCCACCGCATTGGCCGCCACTCCAGCAGAAGGGCTGTTGTTCTGAGCTTGAGCCGATGGCGCATCGGGCGTCTTGGCTACGAGTACGACTCGCACCAGGGCGTTAGCATCGGATGGCGATCCCAACAAGATGTAGTTGAAACGCGATCCATTCAGCAGCTCCGCCATTACTTCGCGGGCAGGCGCCGGACCCAAGTGGGTCACTACGCGTTCACTGGCCGTCGCCGGGATTTCGATATCGGCTGAAGTATGCTTGCGCACCCCGCGCAGAATATCGCCAAGGGTAGAGTTCTGCGCGACAATCGTCAATAGTCCGTTTTCGTAGCTAACCTGCGGCGCGATCGCCGGGATGGCGTCCAGCGGAACCTGCGGCACCGGTCCTTGCGTGCCTGAGGGCAAGGGCGGGGGTGGGACATTTTTCTTCTTGCCGTGCGTGCGATGGGGGGTTTGCGTGTCAGCAGGTACGGCAATCGGCAGAGCTAGCACTCCCACCAGTATCAATCCCGTGAGTTTTAGGTTAAAGCGCATGACAACTCCTATTTCCAATCACCGCAATTCGCGAGATCGCAAGGTTCTGAAAGCAATTCTAGCACCGCCTGAACCCCCCTGGGGTTGAGTTCACCGTCGCACCATCATCCCTACCTTATAGAACGTATTGACTTTATAGTCTTGCAGCCCGACTCTGAATATGGGCAGCGTTTAGGTGTGTGCAACCTCTTGCGCTTAACGAGTTCACGCGCGGCGTACAAATTTTCGCGATGGAGAACGATCGTGTTTAACGGACGACGATTGAGTAAGCGCTGCTTGGCAGCTACGATATCCTCCCTGATTCGGCGAACGAGTTTGTTTCTTGCTTTCTTGGCGCTGATGGTTTGCTACGCGGCGACCCTGGTGGCCGAAACTTGCACCACATCGAGTGACATGGAGCCAGCCAGCCGGACAGCTTTGGTGACCTCCGGCCAGCGCTATTTCGACTTTCTGGCGAAAGCTGATACGGCGTCGATGCGACAGTCGGCAATCCCGAGCCTGGCTGCGGATTTTTCCGGGATTGAGACCACAGTAAAGGATAACCAATCAGCCTTGGTTGGTTCGAAGGCGACGGCTCGCCCACCGTTCTTGCTGGAAGCCGATGGCACGGCTCCTATCCCGCGCGCTGAATTTTACTGCGGCGTTTTCGGAAAGAACGGCCAAACAGCTGACAGCGCTGCGTTCTACCTTAACGGTCTTCCTCCGGGAAAGTATGGGGTGGTCATCCTGGATGTGTCGTCTAAGGCCGCGTACACGGTCTCGATGATCCTGCAGCAGCAAGGCTCGGAATGGAAGCTGGGCGGCCTATACATCAAGGCGGCAGAAATCGGCGGCCACAACAGCGATTGGTACATTGCGCGGGCGCGAGACTTTCAAGCCAAAGGACAGTTACACAATGCGTGGCTCTATTACGTGGAGGCTCGTTCGCTGGTTTCACCGTTGCCGTTCATGAGCACGGCAACGACCGACAAACTTTACGACGAATCTCAGAAATCACAACCAGCGGATCTGCCTGCGGAGGGAAAAACTGTGGACCTTCCCGCGGGCGCCTCCACTTACAAGGTCACTGCGCTTTTTCCCGAGATGGTGGGCAATGACTTGGACTTAATCGTCAAATATCAGGCAGCCGACGTTTCCAATACGAATCAGGCTTATCAAAGCAATATCACTGTGATGAAGACGCTGGTGACGAAGTATCCGGAGCTGCGAAATGCTTTCGCCGCAGTCGTGGCTCGCGCGGTCGATCCCGGCGGTCGCGATTACGGGACCATGCTGGCGATGAAGGATATTAAGTAGGGCGAGCTTTCACCGTTCTCAGTTCTTCTTCCAGTACGCATTCTTTCGGATCTTTATCGTCGCGGAGTCCTAAGAATACTGGGGCCCGTAGCTTGGGACCGCTGCCGCTGTTGGTGCCGTCGGTCCATTCCGTGTATTCGATTTCCGCCACCAATTCCGGACTCACCCAGGTCACTTTCCGCAAGGCTTCAACCTCCCCGTAGAACGGATTGTGTTTCGTTTCCCGTTCCTTCAGCAGCTGGAAGATTTCGTTTAGTGACTTTTGGTTGAACCCGCTGCCTGCCTGTCCCACATGGACAAGGCGAGCCTGTTTGTCGTAGAGGCCTAACACGATCGAGCCGAAATGCGCGCGGCTGCCTTCCGGCTGGGTGTAGCCGCCGATCACGCATTCGAGGCGGTGCCGGATTTTTATTTTCAGCCATTCGGCGCTGCGACGCTCCTGGTAAATGCTGTCGCGCTTCTTGGCGAGGATCCCCTCCAGTCCTTTCTCACGCGCGATCTCGAATAAAGCCTCGCCTTCGTTCTCGTAGTGGTCGGAGTAGCGCAGCGAATCTCCGGCGATCAGCACCGACGCTAACTCCTTCTTGCGATCTTCCAGCCGAACCCGCCGCCAATCATAGCCATCGAGATAGAGCAGATCGAATGCGTAGTAGAGCACGGGAACGTCAGCATTGCTCGCGGCGCGGCGGCCGCCGGGACGGAATCCGGTTCGCTGCTGCATCAAGCTAAAGGATGGGCGTCCCTGCTCGTCAAGGGCAACGACTTCGCCATCCAGAATCGCGGTTTTTGCCTTGACGTAGTGTGGAAGATCTTTGAGTTCCGGATAGCGGGCCGTTAGCTCGTTTTGATTTCGAGAAACCAGCCGCACCTTATTATTTTCGATGAAAGCGATGGCGCGGTAGCCGTCCCATTTTATTTCGAACAGCCAGTCCCATCCGTTGAATGGTTCGTCGATGGAGGTGGCCAGCATGGGATAAATTTCGGTTGGCATGGGCCGCTTTACCGCGACAAGGGAAGACACCGCAGCGGAGGGAAAAGCAGACGACGCAGAGTGGTTCGTAGTATTGGGTTTGGCGGGGCGTGCGATCGAAGGCTTCTTCGCTTCAGCCCTTAGTTGCTCTTGGGTTACCCTGAGTTCCTCCGCGTTTAATTCTTTCGTTTTTTTTTAACCGCCGACTTCTTGGCGAGATTTTTCTTGTCGAGTTTTGCCACTGCGTCCGCCAGCCATGCGGCCTTCAATTTGCCGCGTCCAGGCGGACGGCTTCTCCACTCCTTCGACCCCGAGTCTCCTGCGATCTCCGCCAGGCTGCGCTTGCTGAGAACCGATTCGTCATACTCGTCGATGTCATAGCCCTCAACCTCGTGATCGTCATGTTTCTTGATCAGCAGCCATTCGTTGCCTTTGCTCCCGGGACGGCGACCTTTCATCTTCACCAGAGCAAAATCGCCCTTCAATTTCCTGCCATCCAGACGAAACTTCAAATCGCCTTTCGCCAGCATCGCCGCCGCTTCAGCCTCGGTGCCGGGAACATATTTCCCTTCGACCGGAACCGGAGATAGCGGCTGCCACGTGCCCACATCCCAAACCATCACCGTGCCTGCACCATAATTGTTTTCCGGAATGATGCCCTCGAAATCGAAATACGAAACCGGATGATCCTCCACCTGCATGGCCAGCCGCTTGTCCGCGGGATCGAGCGATGGACCTTTCGGCACTGCCCACGACTTCAGCACGCCATCCATCTCCAGGCGAAAGTCATAGTGCAGCCGTGTGGCGTCATGTTTCTGCACCACGAACCGGTGGCCAGCTTTGCTTTCAACTTTTGGCGGAGGCTCGGGTGTTTGCTCGAACTTACGTTTGCGTTTGTATTCTTCGAGTGCCATAGCGAACCCTATTTAACCACAGAGTCACAGAGACGCAGAGAAAACCACGTCGCCAAAAACGACTTGTCATCTCGACCGGAGCTTCCGCTTCCCGAAAGGAAGGGAGAGTCGAGTGGAGGGACCTGCTGTTCTGCCCGCGGCATATGTCATGCTTTAGAATCCTTCCACCATGAAACGCGAATTCCCCGAAGTCCCGCTAGTCGGCGTGGGCGCCATCATCATCGAAGGCGCACGTGTCGTGCTAGTAAAGCGTCTTCATCCGCCGCTACAGGCTGAATGGTCCATCCCCGGAGGCGTGCTCGAAGTCGGGGAACTGGTGCGCGAAGCCGCCATCCGCGAGGCCCGCGAAGAAACCGGACTCACCGTCGAACCCGGCGAACTCCTGGGCGTCTACGACCGCATTCTGCGCAATCCCGAACAGCGCGTGCAGTATCACTACGTTTTGATTGATTTTCTATGTCGCCGGGTTGCGGGAGATCTCGCGGCCGCCAGCGACGCCGCCGAAGTGCGGTGGTTAACCCGCGACGAACTGCCTGCGCTGAGGCTGGCGGAAGATACGCTGGATGTGATTCGGAAGGGTTTTGCCAAGCTGGGAACCGACTCTGAGGTTCGGTAAACGCATCCCCGGCTCTTGGAGGAGTTTCCTCTGGAATAGCGTGACCTCTCATGAATGACAATTGGACCCTGCACTACTGCGCGCTGGTTCGAAGAGGACGGCCAGCCCGACCGCGGCACAGGCGAGATTTTCGACTGGTTCGCGCTCACATTTTGGAGTGGCGAAATGCTCACTGTTGCTTATGAGCGCCAGCGCTTAGCAGTCCCCGTGGGTGACAACCAGTATCGGGTGGTGGCGGAGGTGACCTACCTTTCGGATAACATCTGCGTTATTGATTTCGGCCTAAAGGCGACCAGTGACAGCAATCTCCTGCCGCCGGGGTCAACACAAGGGGACTTTGTAACGGGTGAGATTTCTCTCAATTTACCTTTGTGTACAGAAGTTGTGCCCGATGAGGTGTTGAAAGCCCTGGTATATGCGTGGAAGGTCGACAGGATTCTTGCTGACATGACCCCTTATGTGCAATGTCTGATAATCCTCGTTTCCTCGTGCGCGACAGTTCAAGGATTCGCTGTGAGGAGATGGCTTCGACCGATTCAGTGAGATTGAGCGGGTATATTCTTCACTGTTCCAAAATTCCTAGAGAGACCGATTAATTTTGCCTCTGACTAACTCTGGAATGTACCTCGGTCCTGCTTGCAAAGCCCATCATCCGAATCACCCCGCGAAGTAAAATCCCGCGATTCGTTCCTCCGTCCGAAGTCTCATTCCGAGATTGTTCACAAGTCGACTTGTTGCGGAACTTGACCTGAATTATCCCTGTTTTAAGAAGAGGACAAAATGCAGAATCAAGCGGCAACGCCCTATCCTCTGAAGCCGTGCAAGCGAGTTTGAAGGTACCCACCAGATCGAGCACTTTTTTCGCGCTGCTTCCGGCCTCGATGGGGATAAAAGACGACATCAGGCGTTCCAACGTCTTCATCGACTAGAAAATCGATGACCTTGCTCCTGGCAGCACAACACATAGCGAAGGCCAACGATAGAATAATGGTAGAGTCGCGGGATCTTCCCATCACCAAGGGACTGCAACATTGCGTTCATGATTTTGAAGCGCTTGATGTGGATATCGGCCTCAGGCTTATCCTGGAGCATGCTGTTCCCGAGCCGCCGATCGATCTGCTCTACAGCGAAGAGACTGAGGCTCTCTTGCCGACCGTTGCGGGCGGGTGAAGCCTTGCGTTCGCGCGCACCAGATCATCGAAGATCATCGATCCTCAGATTAAACATCTCGCGACGGAACACGCGGACCAGGCGGTTCAAATCTTCGATTTATTGCAGTGGACCGTACTAGGAATGCGCCTCGCCCCGGCCACTCTCGGCTCCATCATCATCCCACTCCGCATCGCACGTATGGCAGCGCCATCCAGGGCGCTGCACAGGAATCGGCATGTGGAGAAACGCACTCATGTAAGAAATGGGACGGTCCAATTCCTGAAAGTTCACATCCAGCGACTGGCACTGGGGACAGCGCGGCTGCTCGTACAGCCCGACTCCCTGCACATAGAGACCTTCGAGAATGGGCTCGTCGAGAAGTTTCTGCGCGTTCACTACATCCGCGACGCGCACATTGAGTTTTATCCCGCCGATGAAATTCGAAATGAACCAGTCAAGCCGAACCAGATTTTCGTCCGCCAGAAAACATTCGATGCCCGCCGACTCCAGACTGCCTTTGGCCAGCAGCGCCTCCGGCAGATCGCGAAACTGCCGGATGGTCACAAGCTCTCGCACTTCCATTTCCTGCCGAGGTTCCGGCGTCGGCTCCTCGGAAGCTTCCAGATGCCGGCGATCCATCTCATCTTCGAGCGCATCCCAGGCCAACTCGGTCAGCGACTCCGCGTTCCGCGCCAGGCGCTGCAACTCCCCATCCGTCATGCCGGCATAGGTATCAGCCAGCCGTCGGCGCTCGCGTTGATGGTCTAGATAGGACTCGTCAAGATAGGACACTTGCCAAGCATACTTGGTTGGCCCGCAATCGGCTAATCGCCTAAAGGACAGCAAAATGGCTAGGTTTGAACAATGTCCAAGTCAAAAAATAGAAATGGTAATCGGCGCACGAGGGGCAAGGCGAACGGAGGAAGCGAAACCAGTCAATCTCGGACCGCAAACCGCGCGAAGGCGCGGCGTCACATCGCCACAGAGGGATTTTGTGTAGCTCGCGTCGCCGGCTCGGGCAGTTGCTGTCCGCAATACGCGCAATTCGCCCAAGTGGGCTCAACGGGCTTATCACATTTCGGGCACGTTGGCTGCAGCAAAGTGCCGCAGCGCGGACAGAATGGGAATTTTGCCTTTTCGACATGCCCGCAGCCGGGGCAAGGCTTCGGCAGAGGGTCGCGGAGAATGAAGTACAAGATCATCCCAATCGCATTGGGAATGAAGATCGAAAGCAGCGTCCACATTACGTACCGCATCTGCCGCCGCTTCGCATCGCCATAGATGTATCCGATCACCGCAACCCAAGCCACCTGGAGCAGGAGAAATCCGTAAATGAGCAGCGCTTGACCCCAGCGCGGCCATTTGCCCATCTCCGGATCCGTTGGCGCCACGAAGAGGAACAACGGCACCGTGACGCACAAATAGGCGAGCCACGCAACGATCCACGCTGCCTTGGGAATCACGCGCAATTCCTTGGTGAAGCGGCTCATGCCAGCCTCCTTTCGCCGCGCTGACGGACTGCCAGCATCACTGCGGCCACTCCTCCCGCGAGCCACCCTAGCGCGGTGAACGCGGCAAAACTGATCCACCTATGGCTGAACTGCGGCTCGAGCAAGCTCCCGAAACGTCCGCTCACAACGTGGAAAACCGGCCAGCTCGCAATCGTCAGCAGCCACGCAAAAGCCACGACAACAATCATTACGCGGCGGTTCCAATCGTGCTCGGCCTGTTCGGTGAGCTTCGCCTCCGCACCCGCCAGCGTGGACTGCACCAGCAACGAAGAAGGCTGCGGCGTCGGCAATCGGCGGAGTTCGCTCGCAATCGGCCGCCAAGCCCCCAATTCGTTCGAGCAGGCGATGCAAGACCGCACATGCTCCGCAACCTGCTTTTCTTCCGCGCTCGTCAGCGCGTCGGCTGCGGCCAACGCCAGCAGTTCTCGAATCTTGTCGTGCTCGCTCATTGCCATGCCGCTCCTCGATTAGCGCGCTTCAAGCGCGTAACGCAATTGTTCCAGCGAACGCCGCAGCCGCGACTTCACCGTTGATACCGGAACCGCTGTAACCTGCGCGATTTCCTCAATCTTCATCTCATCCTCAAACCGCAGTGTGAGGACTTCGCGATACATCGTCGGCAACCCTGCCATCGCTTCGCTGATCTCCGTTCGGCGCTCGGCCGCGAGCGCGTAATCGAGCGGCGTGTCGTCTTTACACGGAATCCGGTCCGCCACGGTTTCGCTATGCCAGTTGTTTGCGAGCGGCTCGTCCAGGCTCTGCGGACGAATCCGGCGCAAATGATCGATCGCCAGGTTGCGCGCCAGCGTGAACAGCCAGGCGTCAAAATTGCGACTTGCATCAAAGGAACGAATCTTCTCGACCACTCTCAACCATGTTTGCTGGAACAGGTCGTCCGCCTCGGCGGGCTGCCGCACGATGCGCAGCAGGTACCGATACAGCCGATTCTGGTACCGGGTAATCAGTTCCGAGAGAGCGTTCAGGTCGCCTCGGCGAAGCCGGACCACATCCGCATCCACTGCCACAAGCCCCTCCAGCGATAGTGCGGCCGCCCCCACCATACTCGTAATACGGATGAGTGCCCAAAAAAGACGCAAGAGATGCAGTTGCTAGATTGGTGTTGCTAGGTATGAGAACAGTCTACTGAAGGATATGGGAAGACAACGATGATTGGCGAAACATCAAAATTAACACTTATCATCCCGCCCAAACGCGAACGAAAAGCACCCATACTTGTGCAATCGCCTTACAACCGTTAATTGGCCGAACCTCGCATGAGTTTATCTCAATCACAGAAATTTTCGGATACTCCCTCGTACCTTGCATCCTTTTGATGTTCTCGCCCGTATTCTCAAAGTGCTCAAATGCTCAGTATAAAGCGCAGGAGCGCACCTCAGATCCTGCATTGCTCTTCCAGGAGGTTGACATGCATGACACAAAGGAGCGGTTGTCTCTATTGTGGATCTTCGCGTTATTGAACTACCTGTATGCGGACGTTGTGGCCCTGTTTGAGATTGTTGGCTCGCCAAACCTAGTCGACGCCCCGCATCTGCCACGATGGGCTCTGATGGGTTCAGCGGTCTTGATGGAAATACCCATCGCCATGATTGTGGCGTGTCGACTACTTCCGTCTAGACCGAACCGGCTGGCGAATATCATCGCGGGTGCCATTTTGACCTTTGTAAACGGTTTCCTGACCTTCGTTCCGCCTCTTGTCGGTGCCCGGACGCCCGCTCTTCCTGAGTACTTGTTCTTCGCGACGATTGAGACAGTGTGCACCTCAGTCATCATCTGGCAGGCGTGGACGTGGTCAGAGGTGAAGCCAGTAGTTAGT
>DATNLE010000428.1:0-53120 GCA_035603035.1 Candidatus Acidiferrales bacterium
CGACACGTAGCCCAACAAAAGTTGCGGTGGCGAACACTGGTCCCGGCGTGAATTAGATTCATGGTCCTGTTCTAGAAGTGAGCAACGATAAATGTTGTAGATCCGGAGAGCCTACTCCAATACGACACCGCCGTTTTGCCAAACAGTTGCTATTGGATCTGTGCATCTGCGGCCGTTCTTGTAGTTGGCATTCTTCTTCAAAACCCGAGCGCCCTCTGAATCTCGCCCGCAATTCCCGCTGTCAGCGCCTGCATCTTCTCCTCCGATTCCGCCTCTACCATTACGCGCGCGAGTGCCTCGGTTCCCGAATAACGCACCACCACCCGCCCATTCCCACCAAGGTCGCGCTCGGCAGCTTGAATCGCCCGCTGTACTTCGGGCACTTCCGCAAACGGAATCTTCTCCCGCACCCGCACATTCTGAATCTTCTGCGGAAACACTTTCAGATCGCTCACCAACTCCGCCAAGGACCGTCCGCTCCGCACGATCACGTCCATCACTCTGAGGGCCGTCAGCAGACCATCGCCGGTCGTGGCCTCGCCGTCGCGAAAAATGATATGCCCCGACTGCTCCCCGCCCAGGGTCGCGCCCGTCTTCAACATTTCTTCCAGAACATATTTGTCTCCCACATTGGCACGCAACATTCCGATGCCCGATCGCTTCAGCGCGATCTCCACCCCCATATTCGACATCGTCGTCGCCACCACAGTGGAGGTAGTCAATTTTCCGCGAGCGTGCAGATCACGCGCCGTCAGCAACAGGGCGCCGTCGCCATTCACCACGCGGCCCTGGGCATCGCAAAACAAAGCGCGATCGGCGTCGCCGTCAAAGGTCACGCCGAGATCAAACTTCCCGCCTGATTCCGCGACGGTCTTGCCTAGAGTTTCCGGATGCAGCGCGCCGCATCCTTCGTTAATGTTTTTCCCGTCCGGCGCCACGTGAATGAACCTTGCCTGGATTCGCATGTTGCGAAATAACTCCGGAGCTTCGGCCGTGGCCGCGCCATTGGCACAGTCCACCAGCACTCGCAACCCGCTCAAGTCAGATGACACACTGCCCGCCAAGGACTCGATGTACGCCTTCCGCAGACCTGCTTCTCCCGGCAGAGAGGGCTCGGCAATCTTCAGCGCGGTATCGTCCGTGGCACGCGGGTTTCCCAGCAGCGCGAAGATTTCTTTCTCGATCGCCAATTCCCGGGCGTCCGTCAGCTTGAATCCATCGCCGGAAAAAACTTTAATCCCGTTGTCTGTCCAGGGATTATGCGAGGCGGAAATCACCACCCCCGCGGCAAATCCGCGCGACCGCGCCAGGTAGGCGACTCCCGGAGTTGTAATCACGCCCGCGCTGTGCATTGCCACCCCCACTGCGGCCATCCCCCCCGCCACGCGGTCGGCAATCCAGGCGCTCGATTCTCGCGTGTCCTGGCCCATCACTGCCTGCGCCGTGGCCGTCTGTCGAATCAGATCATGCCCCAACGCGCGCCCAATTAAGTACGTGCTCTCTTTGGTGAGCGGAAAGTCGCCCGCCACACCGCGTATGCCGTCCGTGCCAAACAACTGCCTGGTTTGAGTACTCATAGTTTTTCTTGATTCTTCTAAGGCGCTGAACGGTCGAAGTTGAAAAGCGCGATGGCAGATGACAACTTACAGCTACAAAACAGTTTAATGCCCGCTCCCTGCAGGCGTAGCCTTTTCCATGATCACCGTCACTCGCACTGGCGTGGGCTGCACTACCTGGACCAAGGCATCCGCTACGTATGCGTTGGTCACAAATGTAGCCTGTGTTCGAGTTCCTGAGGCATCGATCGGATCGGTGGTGGCCGCGTCCAGCATGTCGACGTGATGGCGCGGCCCCATGATGGTGATTTTTTCCGGATCCACCAGCACCTTGGCAATTTGCTCTCCGGCCACAAAAACGCCTGTCACTCGCGGATGAATCTCCACAATGCGGGTTAGCCGGGTATCAAAACTCAGATGCACCTGCCCCGGCACCACCTGCACCACATGCAACTCGCGCTGGTGGCGAATCTGTTGCGCCGTCAGATCAAACGTTCGATCGCCCGGCTGCGCGTCTACCAACTCAAGTTCGGCGTGCACGTCGGTTGAACGCAAGTCACGGATTAGACGTTCCGGTCCGCGCACCCGGATCTGCGCCTCCGGTATGGTAGCCGAACTAATTTCCAGACCTTGTGGAACGTGACGAAACTCAATGGGAACCCGTATGGCCACTTCCGCCGGCTCCTGATCGGGCGAAATCGCCAGCCACAGGCCGGTCGCGATCAACAGTGACAGAGCTTTCAACCAAAAATCATGCAGGATCGAGCGGCGCACGAGGTCCATCACAGCGGACGCTCCAATTCTGAATCAGTATCCCCGTCAGCGCCCAATGCGGAACTCGCGCGTAGGGGCGACTCCAGGTGCGCATCCGATTCATCGTTTTGCACCACGGTTGGCAGCGCCACTGGCGACATGTAGCGCCGCAGTTCGTTGCTCAAGTGCTCGCGTAATTGTTCCACCGTCAAGTCCCGTTCAATCTTTCCCCCGACCGCCATGCTGATTGCGCCCGTCTCTTCGGAAACAATGACCGCGATCGCGTCCGTCTCTTCTGTAATACCAATGCCCGCGCGGTGGCGGGTTCCCATCTGGGTGGAGAGCACTGGATTCATCGACAACGGCAGAAAACAGGCGGCCGCTGCCAGTCGGTCTTTCTGGATGATTACCGCGCCATCGTGCAACGGAGCGCTTGGCCGGAAAATCGTGGCCAGCAGATCGTACGACAGACGCGCATCCATCGCGACGCCACTCTCGATGTAGGTGCGCAATCCGATCTCGCGCTCAATTACGATCAGCGCGCCCGTCTGATGCTGTGAAAATAAATTTGCCGCCAAGACGATGTCGTCGTATGAATCTCCTTCCACCGCCGAACCGCGAAGGAAGCTCACGCGCCGCCCCACATCCGACAACATGTGCCGAATCTCCGACTGAAACACCACAATCAATGCGAACACCACATATGGAAGCAAGTGGCTCACCAGCCAATTCAGCGTGACCAACTCGCCGATGCGCGCCAGGTAAAACGCCACTGCCACTGCCGCCAGTCCCGCCAGCATCGGCGCCGCACGGGTTCCGCGGATCATCACCAGCACTTCGTAGATGATCAACGCCACCAGCAGAATGTCGAGTACGGTAAACGACACTCTCCACCATGGCGCCATCAGCTGCGTCACCGAATCTCCTCATCTGCGAAGTTTTCACGCTTGTAACCCTTCATTCTAATGCAGTGCTGGCATCGGCGATTCTGAAACGCCTTTCCTCTTGAACCTTAACGTTTTTGCGATTTATTGGTCTTCCTGGCCGCTGACATCCTCCGTCGTCTTCTGAACCGTTGCCCGAATCTCTCCCCGAGCCAGGCGCGCCGAAATTTCCTCCCCCGCCTGCACTTGCGCCGCATCCTTCACTAACCGTCCCGTGCCGTCAAACACCAGAGCATAGCCTCGCTCAAGAATTGCCAACGGAGAAAGCATTTCGAGCGCCCTGCCCATGCGCTCCAGGCGAACCTTGTTCTGCAACAGTTGATTGCGCATTGCGGCCGCCGTCGCTGCGGTTACCGCTTCAAGTTCTCCGCGAATACCCGCCAGCACACGCCGCGCATCGTAATGCCTCACCGCCGACGACACTGTCTCCCACTGGCGCCGCAATCGTTCCAGAACTTGCCGCTCGCCGCGCTCCAGGCGGTAAGTGAGATCATCCAATTTCTGCTGCCGCTGCCGGATCAGGCCGATCATGCGCGCGAAGGCACCGTCCTGCGCCCGCTCCATCAGCGCATGCCGGGCTTCCAGCAGCCGCCGCTCCATCGCCCGCACCAGCCGCTCCCGCGCCGCGTCTGCTTGATTCTCGACTTCCACGCGCGAGCGGATCACCAACTCCGCCGCCGCTGAAGGGGTTGGCGCTCGCAGGTCCGCCACAAAATCTACAATCGTAAAGTCGGTCTCGTGCCCGACCGCAGAAATCACCGGAATCTCCGACGCCGCGACTGCCCGTGCCAGCCCTTCGTCATTAAAGGCCGCCAGGTCCTCCGCCGAGCCTCCGCCGCGTCCTACAATAATTACTTCTACGCTGCGGCTCCGGTTGAAATACCGCACTCCGCCCGCCACTTCCAAGGCGGCCGCTTCCCCCTGCACCTGCGCGGGATAAATCATTACATTCGCGGTATGGTGCCGCCTCAGCAGAATGTTCAGAATGTCTCGCAGCGCCGCCGCCTGCGGGGACGTCACAATCCCGATGCGAGCGGGCAACGCGGGAATCGCTTTCTTCCGCTCCGCCGCGAACAATCCCTCGGCCTCCAGCTTCGCCTTCAGTTGCTCGAATGCAACCTGTAACCCGCCCGCCCCCTTGGGCTCAATATGCTCCGCGGCAATCTGCAACTCACCGCGATCTTCGTAGATCGTTACCCGCCCCCGCACCATCACCTGCATGCCGTCGGTTGGCCGAAACCGCAGCAGCCGCGCCGCGGACCGAAACATCACCGCACGAATCTGAGCGCTTCCGTCCTTCAGCGTGAAGTAAAGGTGCCCTGAATCAGGAGCGCGAAAATTTGAAATCTCCCCCTCCACCCAAGCATCGGAATACTCCCGCTCCACGAGCGTTCGCACTGCGGCCACCAAACCGCGAACCGTCCACACCCGCCGCTCCGGCGGTTGGAATTTAAACCCGAGTTGATCTGTAACGGACATGGTCGAGTGCAGTTTAGCCTTCCCTCCGTCCATTTCAAAACGCGGATACGGATAAAGATGTACAGCTCTGCAAGGTCATCACGGGGGAACTCTAAGCAACATAAGTCAGGCTGCAGCAAGCGCCAGGCGGACAAGTGATCTCTACGAAGGGCAGCGCGAGAGTAACGATTTCATCAATCGAAAGGGCGCGGCTCACGCCGCGCCCTCGTCCCACCCAGTCGACAATGGATGCCTAGCTCACGGGATCACATGGTTCGGCGCCGGGGAAGTGGTACTCTGTTTCGCCGCGGTGACCGATTCAATTCCATTCGCACTAGCCGTGATGGCAGATTTCTGTCCCACATCCGCCGAGGCAGAGAGCAGCCCGAAGACGCCAACGCCCGTGGTTGTTCCCACATAGACCTTGCCGTTCACAATCAGCGGAATGATGAACTTGTTCCCTGCGCCAAAGTGATCGCGTCCGTTGGCAGCCTGACTGGTGTTGTAAATCTCAACCAGAGTATTCGCATTGTAGGCGTGGAGAACTGCGGGATTCGAATTCTCAGCCGCCCAGACAATGGTATTTGAACTCTTACTGCCTGAAATGCTCGGGGTGGCACCGGGATAGCCGAAAGCATTGCTGGTCTTTGCGACTGGAGCGGGTAACAGCTTCGCATTCTTAAATTCAAACTCGAGAAGAGGCTGCCCCGCCGGCCCAAAATAAAGCCTTCCGTTATAAAAAGCCGGCATTGACCAGATTCCCCCGGGCAGCGCTCCTGCCAACTCCTGGTAAATATTGTTCTTCTTCGCATTGAACTTACCCAGGGAGGCGCGATTGACCACATAGAGGTTTGAGTCTTTTCCCGCGCCGACCGCCAAATTCCAGATTGTGCCCGAGGAATCCTTCATCGCGGGCAACAACAAGGCTCCGCCCGAGCCCAGGTCAGTGTCTCTATCGCTTTCCTCCACTCCGTTATCCATCTCGAAATAGTCTGCGACTGCCAGTCCACCTTTGGTCGTAAGTCGGATGAACGCATTGCCATAGTCGCCGCTGCCCGGGAAGCCGCCAGAATTCAAACTCGTATCGAAGACGCCGTTGGCGTCGAGGAAAAAAATGTTGCCCGCACCATCCGAGGCGAGTCCCGCACCCGCACCCCAAATCGCGCCTTCGTTGCCGTTGGGAGTTACATTCAGCACCGTCGTCTGGGCCAGTGTCGTCGCGTTGTAACCCATCACCCAGCCCGTGTAAGGGCGAATATCGCAGTGCGATGCCCAGGCCAGGTAAATTGTGTTGCCATACTGCAGCAGCCCAGAGCGTTCCTTATATTGAGCCGGATTGAAGATGACATACCCACCAGAGCTGTCATCGCCGGTCCCGGGGTACTTGGCCACAACATCGACGGGACCTTTGTACAATTCGTTCCCCGTCGTGGCGTCGAGGGCATGCAGCCGCTGATGATAGTTCCCGGAAGAATCTTTGGACATGGATACGGTATAGATCACTCCGTTGGAGCCCTTTGGCCGGCTGATAACGGGCGTGGAAGTAATACCGATCTGCGGAGTGACCTGACTGCAACCCCTGTCATCCGATGGAGTCTCGCCAGACTTGAGCGTGCGGCTGTGCCAGATCCCCGTGCCTGTATCGGCATCGAAGGCATAAACTGAATCGTTTTCTGTCACCACGATAAGCAGGTTATGAGTGCCGCTGCCCAGGATGGGTACCGCAGACAGGTACAGGGGCTCGCCATCGACAAGGCCATCCACCGACAAGGTAAACAGCTTCCCAAATGAAGCAGCATTAACATTGCTGAGGTTGAGCGTAGCCTCGGAGGGATTGCTTCCGGTGCGAGCATTGTTGTTATGGTAAGTAAGAACATTCTGCGAGAAAGCGCAGGGTGCGCCGGCGGCAAGAACGCAAATCGCGAAACAGGCGACTAAGACAAGGCGAAGAATTGAAGCTTTGAGGAATATCACCACAAACCTCCATGAAAAGCTCGGACTCAGGACTAAGCGGCGATGGAATCGATGCAAGTCGGGGGCTTATTTGCAAAATTGAGCATGGTCGGAGTGGCAAACCAATTGTTTTGCGGGAATCACTCCTGCAGAACCAATGCTGGCTAATTATTGCAAAAGGCGCGCGCTTTGGGAAACACTCAATGGTACAGTCCCGCAACCCCGAGGACAATTCGATCCATGGCTGAATTGGGCAGATGGCTGGCGCTCGTTGGCATCGTCCTGGTCGCTGCGGGTTTGATGCTGATGCTGCTGGGCCGCACGCACCTTCCCCTGGGCCGCCTGCCTGGTGACCTGCTCTATCGCGGCAAAAACACTACGCTATACTTTCCGCTGGCCACCTCGCTCCTATTAAGTGTGGTGATTTCGCTCGTGCTATACCTGATCGGCCGGTTCCGGCGGTAAGCTCCAGCAATTTGACGGGGGAATCGAACGTGAAAAAGTCAATGATTGACCACCTTGCTCTTATCCTGGCTGCAGCCTTTTCGATTTTTCCGCTTGCCTCCCAAACCGCGCCCGCAGCTCCGAGCTGGGTTGCTGTCAGCAACGTCTACACCAACAAGCTCCTGGCGGTCGAGATGAAGCACCGCCCTGAATCCGGATCTGACCAAGGCCTCAGCCAGTACGACGTCCTCGCCTCACAGCCCACTGTTGCCGATGAAGATCAGGAGCGTCAGGAAACCGCCGCAGTTCTCGCCGAATTAAAAAGCGCCCTCGCCCAGCAAAAGGAAAAGCCCGTGGAGCAGGATTTACAGATCGTAATTCGGAAGGTAGAACTCCGCTTCCGTCAGCAGGATTACGAGCGCGCCCACAAAGTCCCCTTCCTGAATGCCAGCGGCCTGGTCTTTAGCGGCCTCCATGCTTTACTCGACGAGCAAACGCCTAGCGAACGCCGGCCCGCTGCCGTCGTCCGTATGCGCGAATATGCCGGCCTTGAGCCCGGCTACAAGCCGCTCACCGACATTCTGAGACAACGCGTCTCGGAACAGGCCGCAAAACCCGGTGTGATCTATCCGGCGAAAACCGAGATCGAAACTGAACTTGGACGAAACTCCAACTATCTCGATGGCATCGCCGCCCTCATGCAGAAATACAGCCTGAAAAACTGGCAGGAACCTTTCAGCAAACTCAAGGCTCAACTCGCCGACTACGACGCCTGGACCAAAGCCACTGTCCTGCCTAAAGCCCGCGCCGATTTCCGTCTTCCGCCCGAAGAGTACGCCCTCGCACTCGAAGGCTACGGCATTGACATTCCTCCAGCCCAACTCGCCACCATGGCGCATCAAGCCTTCCTGGAGATTCAGGGGGAAATGAAAACCGTCGCTGCGCAGATCGCCCAGCAGAGACATCTTCCGTCCAGCGATTATCGCGACGTAATCCACGAACTAAAAAAGCAGCAACTCGTCGGCGACGCCATCCTTCCCTTCTACGAAAAGCGGCTGAAACAGATCGAGCAGATCGTCGTCGACAAACAAATTGTCACGCTCCCCGACCGGCCCGCTCGGATTCGCATCGCCACCGCCGCCGAAACCGCACAACAACCCGCACCCCATATGCAGCCTCCACCCTTCCTGCACAACACCGGGCAGAAGGGCGTCTTCGTTCTGCCGCTAAATATTCCCGCCGGACCCGGCCAAACTTCTTCTGAAAAATACGACGACTTCACCTACGACGCCGCTGCCTGGACCCTCACCGCTCACGAAGCCCGTCCCGGACACGAGCTGCAATTCGATTCCATGGTTGAGCACGGCACCTCTTTGGCCCGTGTCCGCTACGCCTTCAACAGTACCAACGTGGAGGGCTGGGGCCTATACTCGGAATATCTCATCAAGCCCTACATGCCCGCCGAGGGGCAATTGATCTCGCTCGATCTCCGCCTGCAGCGCGCCGCCCGCGCCTTCCTCGACCCCGAACTGCAGGCCGGAAAGATCCAGCCCGAGGACGCCTACCGGGTCATGGAACACGACGTCGTCCTTTCCCGTGCCTTCGCGCAGGAAGAAGTCGAGCGCTTTACCTATCGCATGCCCGGCCAGGCCAACAGTTACTTTTACGGCTACACAAAATTAATCGCTCTCCGCAAAGACGCCGAGGCCACCCTCGGCGCCAAATTCAACCAGAAAAAATTTCACGACTTCATCCTCGCCCAAGGCCTCCTCCCTCCCGACCTCATACGCGACGCCGTCATAAACAGTTTCGTCCCCGACCAGCAATCCGCCTCTTACTAACCAAGCTCACTAACAACGAGCCGTGTGCAAACGGCAGACGTGGAAGCAGCAGGTTGTGGGGACAGGCGCTCTCGCCCCGTCCGTCGAGCGCAGCTCGACGCTTGGATGGCTCCTCGGCGAAGACGCGCGGCTCGCGGTTTAAGATTCCCTAGTCCTGGTCGCAATTTACAATCGTAGGTCGAACATGCTGCCCACCCGCATCGTCGAGCTGCTTCACCCCTACCTGTCGAACGCTCCACGTTCGAGTCAGAGCAGCGACGATAACCCCGCGGCGCTCTCCTTAACTGAACTTAATGATATATCGACGTACATCGATATACTTCTTCGATGGAATTCCCGCATCAACCTTACCGCTATCCGCGATCCGGAAGAAATAGTCACCCGCCACTTTGGAGAATCCGTTTTCGTCGCCCGGCAGTTGTTCCCCACCGGCGCGCATGCGGGAACCGCCGCCCTCATCCGTTCGGCGGAGCAAAGCCCCGCTCCGCGTGTGGCCGACATCGGCTCCGGTGCGGGCTTCCCGGGAGTTCCCATAAAACTCTGGGCCCCAAACATCGCCCTTACGCTAATCGAATCGAACCACAAGAAAGCCACGTTCCTCCGCGAAGTCGCCCGCTCCCTTACATTGACGAATGTCAATATACTAAACGTCCGCGCGGAAGAGGTTGCGCAAAGGTTCGACCTGGTCACCCTGCGCGCGGTCGAGCGCTTCGCAGACACTCTACCGGATGCAGCCAGGCTTCTGGCCCCTGCCGCGCGCCTGGCCTTGCTGATAACCGCGCCCCAAATCAAGACTGCTCGATCAATTCTGCAGAACGTCGGTTGGGACACTCCCCTGCCGATACCTGGATCCAAATCCCGCGTCCTTCTGGTGGGCAGGGTCGAACCAGGGAAGTAACAAGTGGAAATTAAACCCCCAAATCGCCTCCGCACTGGATGATTGCATCGGGCCGGGGCCAAAGAACAGCTACAAAGTGGTAAGTGAGAGCGATTAGAGAGCGTCAGTCACCTTGAAACACTCTCAATGCATCGAAACACTTCAATGCATCAATGTTCCAGCCGGAACATTACAAACCATTTCCATTTCCACGAAATCAACAAATAGCTTCCAGCTGGCAGACGCCTGGTGCATATTGGCTCTAATGTTCCAGTCGGAACGCAAAAACAAAGACAAAAACAACGATCCTGTCAATGCACTGGGTAACAAATTCATGCGGAACCGCGCGAGATCAATGTTCCCGCCGGAACATTGACGCGTTTTGCACCGCCTTCTGCTTTTATGCACAGCAGTTCTTCATTGCAATCGAAATGCGAATCGCATTATGCTGCAGACACTCTGGTTTCTCTATAACTTATGGGACGCGTCATCGCTGTTGCCAATCAGAAGGGCGGCGTGGGTAAGACTACGACTGCCATCAACCTAGCGGCGTCGTTTGCGGCGGCTGAAGTGAACACGTTGCTCATCGATTGCGATCCGCAATCCAACGCATCGAGCGGCTTTGGCCTGGTGAAGGATCCGGACCGCCTGTCGACTTATCACTTGCTCATGGGGGACGCATCCGGCGAAGAGGCTCTGGCGACTACGGAGCTCGAGCAGCTCTGGATCATCCCTGCGCACAAGAATCTGATAGGGGCAAATATTGAGCTGGTGGAGGCCGAGCGCCGCGAGTACCGGCTGAAGGATGCGATCTCGCTGCTGCGCGATCGGTTTCAGTATGTCGTCCTGGACTGTCCACCTGCACTTGACCTGCTGACGCTGAACGCGCTCGTGGCAGCGGACTCGGTCCTGATTCCCATGCAGGCGGAATACTTTGCGCTCGAGGGCATCAGCGAGTTGCTGGATACTCTGGAGCGAATTCGGGTGGAGTTGAATCCCGGGCTTGAAATTGAGGGCGTGGTTCTTACCATGCTCGATGAGCGGACCAACCTGGCTCAGCAGGTGATTGCCGAGTTGAAAAAATTCTTTGGCGAAAAATTGTGCACGACAACGGTGCCGCGGAACATTCGTCTGGCAGAGGCGCCGAGCCATGGCAAGCCGGCGCTGGTCTACGATCCGCGGTCGAAGGGCGCGGAGAGCTATATACGGCTGGCGAAGGAGTTGCTTGGACGGCATCTCGCGGCGGCGGGGGAGTCAACGGCCGCGAAAAGCGCGTAAAGGGTTAGATCGACGTTAGTCTATATAGATGTTCGTCGATCTAATGGACCGACGAACATCGATGTATGAACAGAGCGGTTGTGACGGCCTGTTGCGGAGGCCTCCGCTCAAGATGACAAGACTTATCAAGGGGACGGCTTATGACTTCGACTGTGGCGGCAGAGAAGAAGGACGAGAAGGTGGAGAAGAGGAAGGCTTTGGGGCGGGGCTTGGCCTCGTTGTTGCCGGGGCCGCGGGTGGTTACGGGCGCTGAGTCGCGTACGCCGAGTGGCGCGGGCAGTGTGCATCCTGACATTCAGGCCAGCGGTCATGCGAACGAAAACAAGAGCCCCCGCTTCGCCCGGGATGACAAGGGTATGCGGGATGGCAAGGGCACGGAACCGACGGCTTCTGGTGAGCCGGGAGCAACGCGGGCCGCGGCGCCCGCGCCCCATGCGCCTGCTTCACACCTAACGTCCCCGGCTTCGTTCGAGCCTTCCTCTGATGTGATTTCGACGCAGGCGCAGACCATACCGCCGCACCATATGGTGGCCCTGATCGACCTGGAACTGATCGACAAGAATCCGTATCAGACGCGGTATGTGTTCGACGAAGAGCCGCTGCGGGAGCTGGCGGATTCGATCAAAGAAAGCGGCGTGGTGCAGCCGGTCGTGGTACGTCCGGCGGATGAGGAGGGCCGCTACCTCCTGGTGCTGGGCGAGAGGCGGTTGCGCGCGTCGAAGATGGCCGGGAAGCAGACGATCCCGGCGTTGGTGCGAAGGCTTTCGCCGCAGCAGGCGGCGGAGATGACGGTGCTCGAGAATGTCCAGCGGGAAGATCTGAACCCCTTGGAGCAGGCGGAAGCGTTCCGGGTATTGAGCAAGGAATTTCAACTGACGCAGGCGCAGATTGCGGAACGGGTTGGAGTGTCGCGGGAGACGGTGGCGAATTACATGCGGCTGCTGCGGCTGCCGCGGGAGGTCATGGGATATCTGCTGGAGGGGCGGCTGACTTTCAGCGATTGCCGAGAAATTCTGGCGTTGGAAAAGGAAGAACACATAGTCGAAGTTGCGAAGGAAGTGGTGACCAAGCATTTGAAGTGGGACGAGATTGAAGACAGAGTGGCCCGGCTGAATGGGTTTTTGCCGATGCTCCCAGGACAGACAGTGCCGGGCGAACTGCTTAAGAAAACTAGAGGCGCACGATGGATGGATCCGAATGTGCGCGCGGCGCAATTGGCGATGGAACGGATCCTGGGCATGCGGGTGAGGATTAAAGATCGCAATGGGAAGGGGAAGATTGTGATTGAGTATGCGACGGTGGATGACTACGAGCGGGTCGTGGAGATGCTGAAGGGGAAGGAGGGAGTCTAGTTCAGCTTGAGATGGAGGGTTTGGGCCCTGTTGGCGGGAATCAAAGTGGTAAGAGTGGAGTGAAAGGGATTGTTTCCATCGTGAGGGTGGGTTGGACGTTACGATGGCGCGTGCAAACAAGGTGCCGAGTGGGTCATTGCGGTGGGGTTGACTAACTTGGTGCGCAGGAAACGCTCGAAAATCAGAATGGGGCGGTAACCGAGCTGCGCCCCGTGGACAGCCGGGGGCGGCTGCCCCTACATAAGGCTTCTCGCCATCGGGAATCAAGATGGTAATTGGTGGGATGCGCTGCCCGCATTCGCGATCGTCATGGGGCGCATTGAACGAATCCTGAACGGAAGTGGGCATAGCCTTTGATTGACGTTGAAAAAATCTGAGGATCGCTACCCGACAGGGTTGATGAATGGGGACGAAGTGATGATCAAGGATCAGAAGATTTTAGTGAAACGTGTGGGGAAAGATTACTTGGCGAAGAAGTAATCGAAGGATTTTACCGCGGTGAATTCATCCTCTTTGATATCGAAAACGGTGTAGAGCTTGGTGACATTGAGGATGTCACGAACTTTCTTGGTGAGGTTGAGAAGTTTGAGTTCGCCGCCCGCGTTGCGTACGGCGGTGAAGCTGCTGACTAATTCGCCGACGCCGGAGGAGTCGATGTAATCGACTTGGGCGAGGTTTAGCACGATTTTCTTCTTGTCGGCTGCGATGAGTTTGCGAACCGTGTCGCGAAGCTGCTCGGTTTCGTCGCCGAGAGTGATGCGTCCGTTGAGATCGACGATGGTGACGTGGCTGACTTCGCGAGTGGTGATGGTCACAGCTTAGGATTCCAATTTCTAGTTTTCGAGACAGTAGCGGGATAGTAAAAGGATGCGCGGCGTTAGTCAATGGGCGCGGTTTATCGCATCCCAGACACTTCGAATCCTACGTAACACAGGGAACGCAGGCTAGCGCAGGATTGACCGCGGAATAGTCGCGGATTTCCTGGATGGGCGAGGTGACGATCGGTGTGGCATATTCGGGGTGACGGAATTCGAGGTGCATGCCGCGTCCGACGTATTGCAGTTTAAGCATGGAACCACCCCAGGTGGAACCGGCGATAGCGACGTGCACGGGACTGGGACAGAATTCGGGATGGCCAGAGAGAAGCGCTTCGCTGCCTCCGAGGAGAACGGCGGTGTAGCAGTGGTGAAGAGTTTGGATTTCGAGGATGGTGGAGGGGGGAAGATCGTGGAGGAAGACTCCGCCTTCGATCTCGGATTGGACGATTGCGTGGTTGACGTCGTCGGCTAGATTGGGGTGAGGGCTGAACATACTGGCGAAATGTTTTTAAGAGTGTACTCCAAAGCCGTGCGGACGGGACAACCCGGATGAAGTACTTAGGAACATAGGCTATCGGTTGGATGTGCAGTAAGCGCTCAGCGGTGCGGGAAAAGTTGAGTTGTTGCCTAAAATTTGGTTGCGGCCGCCGTGCTTGGCCTGGGCCAGACCACCGAGGCGGCCGTCCCCTGATGTGGGCAATTGTCGCTGAGTTCAGGGGAGCGTTCCTATGGAGCCTTTGGGGCCAACAAACACGGCTCCGCCGCTGGGATAAGGGCTGACCGCGTTGAACTGAATGCTGGATTTCTTAGGGGGTCTGATGCGGGTGGGGTCTTTGGGCGGGCGGAAATCATAGAGGGACTTGGGGGCCGCGAGGAACAGTCGGACGTGGGCCTGATCTTCGTCCAAAGACTTGGCGGTGGGGGTGAGGGATTTGCGATCGTAGGCCACTGCGGAGTAATAGGATTGCGGGAAAAGCTTGGAAAGAGACCACGTTTTCCCGGCGTCGGAGGTGAAGGCGAGGTTAGGACCGTCCTGATCGGGATGTTTGTAGTCACCACCGGCAACCACGCCGTGGAGCGGGTCGCGAAAGGCGATGGAAAAAATGCCGGCGGAATCGGGGCCGTGAGCGATGGGAGTGTTCCAGACTTGCCAGGTGCGGCCGCGATCGGAGGAGTGGAAGACTCGGGCGACTTTGCCGCCGGAGGCGAACCAAATGTTGGGATCGTCTTTCGGGAGGATGGCTAGGCACGTGTTGCTGGCAGCGAAAGCGCCTTCGCCCTCAAGTGCGCGTGGGAGTGGGGAGGAAGGGATCGGAGTCCAGGTTTTGCCGTCAGTGGTGATGAGGAGTTGGAATTTCAGTTGGCCGGATTCATCGGCAATGGGATCGCCGAGGACGACGCCGCGAGTTGGATCCCAGAAAGCGATGGAGTCGAAGAAGGCTTTGGGGTTGGAGTTGGTGAACTGGAGTTGCCAGTGCTGGCCGGCGTCGGTGGTGTGGTAGATGCGGGATTGGTCGCCGGGACCGGCGGACATAAGGAAGGCTTCATCGGCAGAGAAAGCTACGACCCCTCGGAAATCGAGGCCGGCGGCGTCGGGGACTTGAGCGGGGATCCAGTGGCGTCCCCCATCGATCGTGCGAAGGTAGGTGCCGCGAGTGCCAGAGGCCCATGCGATTTCCTGCGAGACGGCGCTTACGCCTCGGAGTGAAGCGGTCGTGTTGGAGGACTGAGTTTGGCGCGCGGACTGAGCCAGGGCGGCGGAGGCAGCGAGAAGGATCAGCAGGGACCGCATTCGGGAATTGTCGCAGAAAAAATTGGATTTCGAGGCAGTGATATTTTGCGCTAGGTGTAGCCCCGGATTCGGGTAGAGAAGAGAATCGCCGGAGAGATTTGGGATTCGGGGAAGCGGGATCTTACAACCATTATCCCGGGTTGCACTTCATAGTAAACACAACCGCTTTCTCTTCTTTGGGGCATCGCACGTCGTCCCCGCGACTTAATTTGGGACTAACCGCCATTGTTCGGACAACGCATAATCAGGAGGGTTGCAATGGTGCTAAGGGCCCCGCTGGGAGCAGTTTTAGTGGCGAGTTTGTGCGGCGTGAGTGGGGGGCAGATGCTGAAGCCGCGCCCGCCTGTGGGAACGCAGCCGAACAGCGAGGATACGGCGCCCAAGCGGGCAACTGAAAACCCTGGCTCCCAGCCGGTTGTGGTGCCGATGACAGTGGAGGCAGGAACTCCGATCAAAGTGGCGCTGGATTCCGAGGTACGGGTGCGGGAGGTGGGACAAGCGATTCATGGGAAGACGACGGAGCCGGTGTACGCGTTTGACAAGCTGCTGATTCCGGTGGGGACGGTAGTGAACGGGAAAGTGTCGGCGATTGATGCGGTGCCAAAGATGGTCCGGACGATGCAGGCGACGAACGGGAATTTTTCTCCGGTGCGGACGGTTCATGTGCAGTTTGAGGAGCTGGTGATGGGGGACGGTCGGCGGGTGGCGCTGCGTACGGTGGCTTCTCCGGCGCCCGATGGAGTGCTGCGGTTTGTGTCGGCGAATGCAAAGGCTGAGCCAAAAAATAGCGTGCAGGAGGCAGCGTCGAAAAAAGTTAGTGCAACGCGGCGGGCGATCCGGCAGCAGTGGTGCGATTTACAGAAGCAGATTCACGAGCCGGGCAAGATGCACAAATTGAAGCGCGCTGCGCTGGCACAGTTGCCGGTGCATCCGCAATACATCGACTCGGGAACCAGCTTCAATGCAAACCTGCAGCAGCCGCTGGATTTTGGAACCGAAGCAGTGAAGCCGGAGGCTCTGTTGAACATTGGAGCTCCGCCACCGACTGGAAGCGTGGTGCATGCGCGGCTGGAGACGGGGTTAAGTTCGGCGACTGCGAAGATGGGGGATCGGGTAGAGGCGCTAATTACGGAGCCGCTGGTGGTGTCAGATCACTTGATTTTGCCGGAGGGCAGTGTGATAAAAGGCTCGGTGGTTCAGGTGGCGCGAGCGCGACGGCTGGGACGCAATGGACAGTTGCGAATTTTATTTCATCAGGTAACGCCTCCAAATGGGATTGACCAGAGAGTGGAGACGAACCTCGAAGGCGTGGCCGTGGCCAAGGGTGAGCATTTAAAGCTGGACGAGGAAGGTGGCGCCCAGGTGACAACGCCGCGAACGAGATATTTGACGACTGGAATTCAGGTGATGCTGGCGGCATCGCAGGCATCGCCGGATCGCGACGCGGGACGCGGCGGTGAAAGCGCAGGAGAAGCGGGAGGCGGCGCAGCCAGCGGAGCCTCAGGATTTAAGTTGGTAGGGATGGTTGTGGGAATCGCTGCGCAATCGCGAGTGGTCTCGGCCGGATTTGGATCGTATGGCGCGGCCATGTCGATTTACTATCACTTTCTGGCGCGCGGACGCGATGTAGTGTATCCGAAAGATATGGCAATGGTCATTGGGCTGGGCACGCGGCAAGCCAAAGGTAAGGGTGCACCTGGGTTCTAGCTGCTGGCCCGGGCAGCGTATTCGGAAACTAATCGAATGCAGCTCGACTTGCCGCAGGCCTTCGCTCCCTGGATCACGGCTGTATTCTAGTAACAGATTTGACTGTTCGTTCGCAGCTTAGTTCTTAACTCACAGCTCAGACTTCTTTTGCCGATTCGCCATCCTACCTCGCGGTGAACGGCACGAACGAGGCGCTCTTGCCGAAGTAGATGCGGAGGGTGCATTTGTCACCTACGTGGGCAAAGGCTACTTCCAGTTCGTTTGAGGGTTGGCTTATCTGATCGGTCTCCATGGGTGCGCGGGCGATATCCTGCTTTTCGTCATAGGAGGAGCCGGCAGCGACATTTTTGTTTACGACGAGGGTCCACTTGTCTTTCGCGGGTATGGGATAGACAGTGTAGGCGCCGATAGGGATGGTTGCGCCGCCAAAAGAAAGCTGGGCTTCGGTAAATAAAGTCATGGGAGCGCCGCCGGGAGTCCAAGGCTTGCCGTTTGGAAGCTTGTCGTTCTTCGAGGCAATGGGATTGAAGCGGATGTAGATTTGGCGTCCATCGTCGAGATTACAACTAGCGGTGGACGAAGGCGCGGCCTGCTGGCCGGAGCAGACCGCAGAAGTGACCAGTATTAAAACAGCGACGACGAAGTGCGTGCGGAGCATGGCAGATCCTCTGGGGCAAGAGTGTAGCGCTGAAATGCGGCAAGGGGAAGAGGGATTCGAGTTCTGATTTTTGATTAGGATGGATCGAGGCTTTGGGCAGTAGCTGACCGGACGGGCCGCCGATCCCGGTGGAGCGACGGGTCCCGATCGTTGCTGGTCTTCGGTGACGTTCTCAGGGGGCGGGGCGGTTGCTACCGTGACTGTGGCCAGTACTGAATAGCTCGTACCGGGCCAGGACGGGAGCAATGGGGAAAACCAAGCTGAGGATTCTTTATGGTGAAGGGGACGCGGAGGCGCAGGTGGCTCTGGCTGCGGCATTTGAAAAGGCTGGACATGCCGTGCTGACGGCCGTCGGGCGCAAGGCCGTGGTTGAGGCGATCGGAAAGAGCACGTTCGACCTGGTGGTGCTGGGTCCGAGCCTGACACGCAATGACCGGCATCACCTGCCTTATGTGGTGAAAAGGGCGCAGGCCGGAACTCCCGTGCTCGTAATGCACGCGGATGGGAGCCGGCATCCCTATGTGGATGCGTGCACAGATACGGGCGCGAGCCTGGAGAATGTGCTGGCACGGATTGAGGGCATGCAGATTGCCGGGATGATGACCTCGGCAGCGGCAGCGGGGCGGTAGGGAAGGCTGCTATCAGTTTTAGATCTCCGAGTTGGATCAGCGGCCTTTCCAGGCCGCTTTTCTGTTTTCTGAGGGAAAATTTGTGTACGGGGCTGGTAGGCGTAATCTCGCTGAGCAAGAATCTTCGGAGTTAATACGTGGGAGAGAATCACTGCAGAGGCCTTCCTCCGATGCCGCCAATAGGGTCGTGATCGCTGAAAGTGGTATCCCTCTGCTGAACGAACTGTAAAACGGTGCGCGAATCCAGTTGGTAATAGTGGGATGGAACCGGCGAAACCGTGGATATGTTCTGCGCAAATCGAGCTCGAGAGTGTTATGGATGATGGGTGAAGTGGGCCCCAGAATGCCTCGCAGTGGCTTTCTGCGCGAAGGCGCCTTCTCACCCCCCGCGAACCGTCATAAACATCTTCTGGGCGCCCGTTTGGTAGCGAAGTAGGACTAACCGGGGCAGCCGGTTGCCGCCCTTCTTGATTGCCGACGGAGACCGAGGGTTACGCGGCTCGTCCCAGGACCGGCTGTGTGCAATGGGAGCAGCGGCGCGCGTCTATGGGAATTTCGCTCAAACACTCAGGACACTTCTTGGTGGAAGGGTCGGGCGGTTTCTCGCCACGGTTCATGCGGGCGACGAGCGCATTAACTGGCAGCACCACAAGAAAGTAAACCACGGCCGCGATCAGCACGAATGAGATAGAGGCGTTAATGAAGTCATCGATCGGAAAAGTCGTTTTGCCGATCGTGAACTGAAGAGCGGAAAACTTTTCGCTGCCCCCGCTAATCAGCGTGATCAGAGGAGTGAGAAAGGCCTTGGTGAGGCCGGTGACCACGCCGGCGAAGGCCGCGCCGATGACGACTCCCACCGCCATATCCACTACATTGCCCCGCAGGATGAACTTTTTAAATCCGTCTAGCATTGGAAGCCTCCTCCAAATTTGGATGAGCGCCAATCTATGACAGGAGGGCCGGAAGGTCAAGGGCAGTGGTGTTTGGTAGCGCCTCAGTTCAGGGGCCACGCCGCAGAGACCGTCGACCTCTGCTTGAGCAAGGCAGCCGGGGGCGGCTGTCCTCCATAAGCATTTCCCGAGCTAAAACACTCACGAGGGATTCCGGGTCAGATCCGCATGGGCATGACGATGTAGCGGTACTTGTAGTCGTCGCCCTCGGCGGGGCGGAGCTGGCCGGCGGATTGAGAATCTTTCAGTTCGAGCCGGACTTCAGCGGTACCGGCCGCCTTGAGGAAGTCGACCAGGTAGACGGCGTTGAAGCCGATGGTAAGGGTCTCGCCGTCGTAGGGGGCTTCGATGGAATCCTCGGACTCGCCGGTCTCGGTGGACGATGCGGAAATCTTCACTTCGCCCTTTTCAAGTTTCAGGCGAACGGCGCGCGAGCGCTCGTCGGCGAATTGCGCCACGCGGAGAATCGCCGAGTTGAGGTCGGAGCTGTTCAGGGTGATGCTCTTGCTATTGTCTTTGGGCAGAACGGCTTCGAAATTGGGAAACTGGCCGGTGAGTTGGCGCGAAGTGAGCAGGCGCGATCCGATGCGGAAGAAAAGAGTGGAGTCGTCTTTGGCGAACTCGACGGTTTCTGCGTCGGCGGAATCGAGCAGCGACTTGAGTTCGTCCATCGCTTTTTTCGGCACCAGCGTTTTCATCTCGCCGGAGACGCCTTCGAATTTTTCATCACCGCGTTCGCAGTGAGCCAGCCGGTGACCGTCGGTAGCCACCATGGTGATGGACTCGGGCTTGAGCAGCATTAGAGCGCCGTTCAGCGTGTAGCGCGACTCTTCGCTGGAGATGGCGAAACCGGTGCGGGCGATCAGACTGCGCAAAACCTGGCCAGGAATCTTGACGACGCCTGCGGTGGGAAATACCGGAAGGCTGGGAAAATTGGACTTCGCCATGCCAACCATCTTGGTGTTGGAGCGGCCGCAGCGGATGCTGACCCAGTGGTTGTCCAAGAGCTTGATGGTGATGTCGGCGTCGGGCAGCAGCTTTACGTAGTCGTGGAGCTTGCGCGCGGGAATGGTGCAGGAGCCTTCTTTCTTAACTTTCGCGTTGCACGAGGTGCGCAGGCTGAGATCGAGGTCGGTAGCGGTGAGCGAGAGTTTGCCCTCGGAAGCCTCGAATAAATAATTGGACAGAATTGGAATGGTGGTCTTGCGCTCGACCACGCCCTGGGTAGCGGTCAACTCCCGCAGCAACTCGACCTTGCTGACCGTAATCTCCATCGTTCCTACTGCAACGGCCGCTTCCACCGGCATAGACTTTGTCTCCCCTGCCGCCCGCTACTTTTACACTTCCGTTATATCAAATGCAAAACCCCTAAAACCAGCAGTAAGGTGAGCGGAGCGGAGACTTGGGGGAACTTCGGCAACCGTCCAATCGTCACAACCTTGGGGACCGGGCCAACGGTTCAAGAATCAGTCCCGACGTTGTATCACCCGCATTATCCGCCCAATTGCTCGGTTAATTTGTTCAGCAGCCGGTTCAAATCCTTGTCATTCTTGCGGACTTCTTCAATTTTCTCGACGGAGTGAAGAACCGTAGTGTGATGCTTTCCGCCGAACTGGCGTCCGATTTCGGGCAGTGAGGCTTCCGTCATCTGCTTGGCCAGGTACATCGCGATCTGGCGGGGATAGACGATGGCTCGCGAATTATCTTTAGCTTTGATCTCGACCAGACGCAGCCCGAACTGTTCGGCGACCATTTTCTGAATGGACTCGATCGTGACTTTGCGAGCCTGCGAGTCGATGAAATTTTTCAGAACCTGCTGTGCATAGGGGAGAGTGATTTCGGCACCGATCAGCGATGAGTGGGCAACCAAGCGAATGAGCGCCCCTTCGAGCTCGCGGACATTCGAGCGAATATTTTGCGCGACGTAGAGGGCTACGTCGGTGGGAAGCGTCACTTTTTCCTGTTCAGCTTTCTTTTGCAGGATCGCGACTTTGGTTTCGAGGTCGGGAGGCTGGATATCGGCAATCAATCCCCACTCGAAGCGGCTGCGGAGGCGATCTTCGATCTCGGCGAGTTCTTTGGGAGAGCGATCGCTGGCGATCACGATTTGCCTCATGGTGTCGTGGAGGGCGTTGAAGGTGTGGAAAAATTCTTCCTGGGTGCGCTCTTTTCCCGCGAGGAATTGAATATCGTCGACCAGTAAAACGTCCACGCCGCGGAATTTATCGCGGAAGCTGGTCATCTTGTCATAGCGCAGCGAGTTGATCATGTCATTGGTGAACTTCTCGCTGGACACGTAGCAGATGGCTGCTTGCGGCTGGCGCCGCTTCACTTCGTGCCCGATGGCCTGCATGAGGTGGGTCTTGCCCATGCCGACTCCGCCATAAAGGAACAGAGGGTTATAGGCTTTGGACGGACGCTCGGCGACGGCCTGGCATGCGGCGTGAGCAAACTGATTACCGGAGCCGATGACGAATGCGTCGAAAGTATAGCGCGGGTTCAGTTGCGCTGCGCCATCCCAATCAAAGCGGGCTTGCGCCGGTGCCGCGGCGACCGGAATCGCCGAGAGACCGCCGTTGTGGCGGACCGTGGTCGCGGCGGGATCGTCCTCCGGCGTGACGAATTTTACGTCGTTAAATTCGAGGCCCAGATTATCGATGGCCTCCTGGATGAGGTCGGCATACTTGTCGCCCTCGCGCCGGAACTCTGGCGTCGGCACTCGAACGAACAGAATTCCGCCACTCGAGTGGCTGTAGTGCGTAGGCTTCAGCCAGGTATTGTAGGAATGTCGGTTGATCTTTTTTTCCAGCGCATCGAGAATGCGCATCCACGGATTGGGGGAGAGTGTTGTGCTTGTCACTGACATAGTTGTGAAAACCAATATGAAATATCCGCGGCGGCGTCCCGGCGGCTGGCTGAGGACGCCCGTTAAAAAGTTCGTTTTACCGACTTGCTGTTGGAACTTTTAGTGTACTGCGGAATGCGCTTACTGTACTGAGCGCGGTTGTCATGGTGAATGAGACTTTAAAACTGAACAGTGCCGCATGGTAGCACGAATTTTTTTTCGTCGCACAAAAATCTTGGCAGAAAAATTTTCCTTCCGCTGATTCAGCACGTTAGAAGCAACCTGTGTCAAGTGTCGAGGATGTAACTGCAGCGAGCGCGGTGCAAGATCGCATGTTTTTGTTGTGCGCTCATCACTTCGCGACTGGCCTGGTTGCAACTTGACATTTTCAAGATGTGATTCAGCGTTCGACGGTCACCAGCTTCTGGTGCAGGCTGTCAACAGTTCTGCATCGACTTTGGCGACTGACTTTCGCGGTGCGGCTGGTATCGGATGGGCCCTCGCTAAACGTTCTCGGAGCATGAGCGGTCGGTTGGGATTGCGAAATGCGGGAAAGCTCTTCACAACTTCCAGCGCTTCTTTCATGAGGTTGTGGTATTGCGCCTCGCCGCAAGGCTGGCCTGAATCAGCCAATCTTTGGCGGGTGTCTCGCATTTCGTTTAAATAAAGTTTGGTTTTATCCGCGACTCTATCCCGCTGCTCCTCCGCGACCATGGCATCGAGCATGCTGATGATCTCTGAAGGTACAGGCATGTGCTTCGACTGCTTTACCCAGCGATGGAAGGCTCGCTCAACCATCGGCGGCGAGTAGTCCTGTAGCACGAAGATCCAGTAGTCGGACTGGCGCTGACTGAAGTCTTCGCTCCCCAGGGACATTTCCCGAACGAAATCGAGCATCCTAGCCGCCGTAACGGCGGAGGCTTTCGCGGAGGACGTCGCGAGTTTGTTGGACCCGTTGCGCTCGCTTACCTTGAGAGTATTGGTTAGATGGAATTCCTGTGGTTGCTTCTCCTGACCTGGCATAACAATCTTTACGTCCTCCGGATGGTTGAAGTTCAAAATCAAAAGCAGACTGAGAGGGAGAGGGATCCCCGCACCCCTGTGAATCGATGTGGGAACTTCGGATATCAACCCTGCGATGATTCCTTAGTTTTTTATTTTGTTCCTGCACAATGTCAACTAAAGCAGGTAGACACAGCATCTTCCGTCCAGCGATCTCTCGGAGCTCGAAGGCAGCCATGACCAGGGCACAGTTGGCGTCCCAGTGTGCGCGGCGATGCGCTCCAGCGAAGGTCCAGAGAGTGGTGCGTGTAGCGGCGGCAGGAAGATAGCCAGGAAACTCGCAATTTGAAAGCGCGGCCCAAAAAAGATTCCAAAACCATCCCACTTGAAAATCGGCCAGTCCCCGTGGCGGACCGATCGATCCATCAACTGGTAAAGGGACCCATTTAAGTTTTGGCTCCGACGGCACGAGAGTAGGACTACCAGTTAAGGGCACCGTTGGGTAGGGACAGTTTCATATCTGCTTTTCAAATGCTGTGTAAAAGCGAGAAAAGTTGTGAGTCGCGGGGGAAAACTCGCCGAGATGCAATGTGAAGCTGCAGATTCGCCCGATCAACCTCCCTCCTAACAATGGAAGGATAAAGATATTGTGAAGGCATCGGTCTCGGTTTGGCATGATGGCACTTGCTCATTTATACTTACCGTTTGCCTTAATACTGTCGACGGAACTAGGAGTAGTTATCTTTCATGCCCAAGCGTACATTCCAACCGAACCGGCGCAAGCGAGTCAAGAAACATGGATTTCGCACGCGCATGAAGACCCAGGGCGGCAAAAAGGTGATATCCCGTCGCCGCGCCAAGGGACGGAAGCGGGTATCGGTAAAGCCCGGATTTCGCGAGTAGACTTTTCTGGTGCAGCTCACTTTCACGATTGAGACAGTCGGCCGGTTGCAGACTGAGTGCATGACGGCAAGCGCCGTGCGCTTAGCCGGGCTGGATTCCAGAATGCCACCAAAGAAGGCAGCACGATTTCCGCGCAGCGCAAGGTTGTTGCGCCATGCGGATTTCGAGCGCGTCTACAAACAGGGACGCAGACATTTTTCGGCGATGATGACGGTTTTTTACTGGCCCCGTCCGGAGGTCAATGCTTCTGCGGAGATGCTGACCGCGGCGCCGCCGAGGGTGCCTGCGCCACATGGGCTGCGGGTGGGATTTACGGTGGGGCGCGTGCTGGGCGGGGCCGTCGAGCGTAACCGCATGAAGCGGCGATTGCGGGAGGCGGTTCGCATGTCTCGCCCGGTGCCTGGAGTAGCGGCAGATGTGGTGATCAATCCGAAGAAGTCGTTGCTGGCCGCTGACTTCGCCGATGTGCTGGACGAAGTGAAACGCGTCTTCGTAGTGATTGAACAGAAATTGTCAGGGAAGGCGACAACGCGGGCGGAGGCACCCGCGCCACACGAGAATTGATGCAGTGCGCCCAATTTGTCACGCTGAAATTGTTGCGGGCCTATAAGTGGGCGATCTCGCCCATGCTGCCCGCTGCGTGCCGCTATGTGCCGACCTGCTCGGAATATGCTATGGAAGCAGTAGAGCGCTACGGCGCGCTGCGGGGGGGATGGATGGCCTTAGGCCGCGTGCTCCGCTGTCATCCATTTGCCGGGGCCGGGTATGACCCGGTGGTGCGCCGGACCATGGACGAGCCTCTGCAGAAGGGCGAGCGTACGCCCCCAGAACTTGAAACGGTAATTTAACATTGGCCGACTTTAAGAATCCGCAACAAGAACCCGGCGCGGAGAAGCGGCTGCTGCTCGTCTTTCTTCTGACGTTTGTAGTCTTGATTGTTTTTCAACCGCTTTTGAAGAAATACATGCCGCAAGCCCCAGCTGCTCCGCAGAAACCATCCGCGCCGGAGCAAGTTGCAGCTCCGCCTGCGGTTGCCGCTGTGACAGCACCGGCGGCGCGCACTCCGGCTGCTGCCATCGGCAAGCAGGCTTCGTCGGAAACCGAAACCGTCATTGAGAACGATCTTTATAAAATCACGTTCACTAACCGCGGCGCGCAGGTGAAATCCTGGATTCTGAAGAAGTTCGATAATGAAGCGCAGAATGGGCCGTTGGAGCTAGTGGATAATGCTGCGGCACAGAGGTATGGCCAACCGCTATTGCTGTGGACTTATGACGAAACCCTGCGCAATAAATTAAGTTCGGCGCTTTACCTGGCATCGAGCGATGGTCGACTCACAGCTCCGGCCCAGATCAGCTTCGAGTATGCAGATCAGGATGTGGTGGTTCGGAAGACTTTCGATTTTGATCACACATACGTTTTGAAGGTCGAAACCTCGGTGGTCTATAAAGGAGCCGAGATTCTGGCAGCGCCCGCGTGGCCGGCGGGATTCGGCGACGAACGCACTCCCGCTTCCTATGCGGCCGCTCGGATCGATTACCACAACGACGCCTCGACTGAACGCAGCACTTTTATCTTTCCCAGCTACATTTCGCGCCTGCCCGTCAAGAGCATTAGCAGCGGCAATACTTTGAAAGGCCAATTCGAATGGGCCGGTACCGGGGATCAATATTTCACTGCGATTTTTATTCCGGACAACCCCCAATCGGCTGCTCTGATCACGTTGCGGAATCCCATGGAGGTTCCCGCCAAGCCGGGCTCGAACGAGGTTGCGAAAGTCGACGTTCTGGGCGCCGCGGTTGGCGACCTTAGCGGCCCAACTCATGAGCAAATGTATGTTGGCCCGAAGGAACTGGCGGTGCTTGACGCCGTCCCGGTCCCTACCATCAGGAACGGCAACCCGAATCTGGGGGGCGTCGTCGATTTTGGGCGGCTGGAAATTCTCGCCCGTCCGCTCTTTCTGTGGCTGAAGTGGACCTACAACCACGTTGTGCCCAACTGGGGATGGGCCATCGTGATCCAAACGCTGATCATTGCGATCGCGTTGCTTCCGCTGCGAATCACGCAGATGAAGTCGATGCTAAAGATGCAGCGGGTCGCGCCGCAGATCAAATCCATTCAGGAAAAATATAAGAAGTACACCCTGCGCGACCCGCGCAAGGCTGCGATGAATGAGGAAATCAGCGCGCTCTATAAGAAAGAAGGCGTGAATCCCGCGGGCGGGTGTTTGCCGCTGCTGATTCAAATGCCCTTTCTGTGGGCTTATTACAGCATGCTGCGGGATGCGCTCGATCTGCGGCACGCGCACTGGCTGTGGATCCACGACCTTTCGGCGCGCGATCCTTATTTCCTGTTGCCGATCCTGATGGTTGTCAGTATGTTCGCCATGCAGAAGATGACGCCGCAAACTGGCATGGATCCGGCGCAGCAGAAAATGATGACACTCATGATGCCTCTGATGATGGGGTTCATTTTTTTCAACCTCGCCGCTGGCTTGAACCTTTATTATGCGGAGACCAATTTGATTCAGATGGCGCAACAGGCCGTGATGAACCGGACCAGTTTGGGCCGCGAGATGCGTGAGATGTTGGAGAAGCGCGCGAGAAAGAAAGATAAGTAAGAGGCTTTTTAACTCAAGCTTTCCGTTTGCCGCTCCCGGCTCGCGCCCGCCATGCCGGTCAGGATTATTTGGGCGATTGCAGTCCGCGCGGACTGCGCCGCTTGGAGTGTGATGAGATCGGCTGCAAGCTAAAGGCTTGGAGCGAACAGGCAAGAGCTCTCTCTATGGATAAAGTTGCTGCTGCCAATAGAATCAACGAATTTCTGAAGGCGGTTGTTACTCACGGCGGCCTTCATCTTAAATACCGTATTGTGGTGGACCCGCCGGCGCTGAGCGAATGGGAAAAGCCGGAAATCTACGTCGACTTTTCGGGACCGGATTCGGCGCTGCTCCTCGATCGCGGCGGAGAGCTTTTGCGCGCTCTCGAGTTGCTAGCGTTTGAGATTTTGCGCCTGGCCTCCGGCGACCACGAGAAGATTTCATTCGATTGCAAGAATCAGCGATCCTTGCGGTTGAAGGAATTGCGTATGGCCGCGAGCGTGGCTGCCGAGAAAGTCCGGCAAACGGGTGTACCCTTCCAGTTTGCTCCGATGTCGTCGCGGGAGCGGCGCATGGTCCACTTGGCCTTGCGCGATGAACCTGGCCTGCGCACGGAGAGCGATGGCGAAGGCCGCGACCGATCGGTTGTGTTGTACCCGGCTGATTACAAGTCGAACAGCGGGAAGCCGCCGCGGCGCACGCTGCCGTAACCGTCTTCCAGAACCGGGGCCTTGGATGCTCCTGTAACATTGCAGTGATGGATTTCCGCTTGAAGGTTGTTCTTCCGCTTTTCGCAGGGGTGCTGGTGTTGGTTTCTGCGAGTATCGCTCCGCAGCCTGCGGCAGCGCGTCCGACTTCTATCAGTCAGTCTTCCTCCAGTCAGTCTTCCTCCGCTCAATCTTCCTCCGCACAACATGCCCGCAAAGCCGTGCCTGGGGCGGCGTCCCGGCTGGATGCGGGATCGGTAAGCAATGGCGTATACCGCAATCCGGGCTTCGGGTTTACCTGCAAGATTCCGGCGGGATGGGTATTGCGGACGCAGGAGACGAACGCGCAGAAGAATGAGGATGCGGAGACTGACGCAGGACAAGCGGCGAGTGAGCCGGCTAAAGGTGGGCGCGTCCTGCTGGCGGCATTTTCGCGTCCGCCGGAGGCGCGGGGCGAAGATGTGAATTCTTCAATTCTGATTGCGGCGGAGAGCGTGGAGGCCTATCCGGGGTTGAAAGAAGCGGCGCAATATTTTGGTCCGGTGAGTGAGGTCGCCAAAGCACGCGGATTGGAGTTGATCGAAGATCCCTACGAGTTGGAGATTGGCACAAAGACGGTTGTACGGGGGGATTTTCAGAGAGACGTGGGGACGCGGGTAATGCGGCAGTCCACGCTGGTGATTTTGGGGCATGGATATCTGGTGTCGCTGACTTTTATTGGCGGAACGGAAGATGAAGTTGAGGAGTTGGTGCAGGGATTGGGGTTTGGAGCAGGTGCAAAAGCGACAGCTCATTGAAATCATCAAGTCATTGGGAGGAACCTGTCCGCCGGATGAAACTTAAATTACCCGAAGGCTTATTCAAAGCATATTTATTCGACTGCGACGGTACCATCGCTGATTCGATGCCGCTCCACTACCAAGCGTGGAAGAAGGCGCTTGGTGAATGGAATTGCGCATTTGAGGAAGAGCTCTTCTACGCCTGGGGTGGGATGCCAGTAGCGGAGATTATCTCGACGCTTAACGAAAAACATGGACTGAGTATGCCGGTGGAAACGGTGGCGCGTCGGAAAGAAGCGCTCTATTTCGAACTACTCCCGCAGCTCACTGCGGTTCCTGATGTTTTGGAGCAGATCGAGGCGTGGCACGGGAAGATTCCATTCGCGGTAGTGTCGGGAAGCACGAGGGAATCGGTGACCGCATCTCTGGTTGCGCTGCAGCTGCTTGATCGCTTCGATACGATGGTGTGTGCTGGAGACTACACAAAGAGTAAGCCCGAACCCGAAGCATTTCTGCTGGCAGCGGCAAGGCTTGGAGTACAGTCGGAATTCTGTTTGGTCTTCGAAGACACCGCTATGGGTATTCAGGCAGCGACGGCCGCCGGCATGTCTTCCGTGAAAGTTCCTTCGCCGCTGGAGAGGAATACATCAGTCTAGCGGTTCGGGCTCGAGGGCTATGTTGGTTTCGCCGGCAGCTTTTTTTTGGGCGTATTTTTTCATCCAGGCTTCCCAGCTTTTGCCGGCGGCGGTATCGCGTCCAGTGAAGGCGAGGGCGGCGATGTCGGCGTAAGAGATTGAGATTTTCTCGTTGCCGTTCTTGGGATAGAGGCGAACCACAGAATCCTTCAGCGTCGCGGCCCCGCGCCGGTCGAACAGATAGCCTTCAATTTTCCCTCCGTCTTTGCGGGTGATGGTTACGTCACCGCGATAGTCGAAGGCTTTTTCGAGAGCGGCGCGAATTTCTTCGTCGCTGGCGAGTTGCGGGATCCAGCCCTCGAGTTTCTCGTGAACCGTGCCAGGAGCCAGTTCGAGCGCGTCAGGATTGGTATGTGGCACGGCCTGCGCAGCTTCGTGATCGAAGTGGCCGGATTCTTTTCCTGTCATAAGCTTCTATGCGAAACTCAGGCGCGGGTTTCTTGCAGAGAATCGTTGGTCGCCGCGATCTGCACGAGCGGGTGAACCGGGGCTTGCGGTTCCTCCAGCAGGCGAAGCGCTTCGTCATCGCGATAACTGGTGAACAGCGTGGCTTTCACCGTGGCGAGAAATCCGCCTAGCGAACTGAAGGTGGCATTCACCGCCGAGGCCTCGTAGCCGCTGTGGACCATGCAATTGGCGCACGCAGGATTGCCCGACTCGGTGCCGTAGTTGCTCCAATTCGTGGTTGAAAGAAGTTCGTCGAAGGTTTCCGCGTAGCCATCCTGCAGGAGATAGCAGGGCTTCTGCCATCCGAAAATGTTGTAGGTGGGCATACCCCAGGGCGTGCACGGGTAGGTGCGCCTGCCCATCAGAAATTCCAGAAACAATGGCGAAAGATTGAAGCGCCAGTTCTTCTTGCGGTTCGACAGGATTGCGCGGAACATGCGGCGGGTGCGGGCGCGCCCCAGGAAGTGCTTTTGGTCAGGAGCCTTATCGTAGGAGTAACCGGGCGAGAGCATCATGCCTTCGAGCCCGAGCTCCATCATGTCGTCGAAAAAGGCGCGGACAGATTTTGGATCGGCGCCGTCGAACAGCGTGGTATTGGTGGTGACGCGAAAGCCGCGGCTAAGGGCTTCTTTGATGGCGTCAAGGGCGATGTCGTATCCACCTTCACGGCAGACGGCGAGGTCGTGCTCGGCGCGCTGGCCGTCGAGGTGGACGCTGAAGGTCAGATACTTGCTTGGCTGGAAGAGACTTATTTTTTCTTTCAGCAGCAGAGCGTTGGTGCAAAGATAAATATATTTCTTGCGGGCGACCAGCCCTTCGACGATTTCGCCAATCTGCGGATGCATGAGCGGCTCGCCGCCGGGAATGGAGACCATCGGCGCGCCGCATTCGTCAGCCGCGCGGAAACATTCTTCGGGCGTGAGATCTTTTTTCAGGATGTGGGCGGGGTATTGGATCTTGCCGCATCCAGCGCAAGCCAGATTACAACGGAACAGGGGCTCGAGCATGAGCACGAGCGGGTATTGCTTGCGGCCGGCGAGTTTCTGGCGCAGGACATAGGAGGCTACAGTCCACATCTGTGAAACCGGTACTGGCATTCTCGGGCGGAACTCCTGTACCTCATATCTTATCAGGGACTCATGGTTAGATGGGACTGGACCGCTTGGAGGTGCCAGAAATTGAAACCCGAAGCCGCTGAGTTTTTCCGACCGCCGGGCGTGACTAACGTACCGCAATGTCGACCCGAAGCCCTGTCCAAAAGGGGAGGTTTACTGGCCCGATTCGGGGCCTCTGAAGGCTCGAAAACATCGCGCTTCCATGGTATAATTCGAACAGTCGCCTTCGAACCTAAGTATAAGACATTTCAATAACTTGAAGTGAATTCGTGGGCGCAGTCCGAAGTCGGCCTGAAGGAAATTTCAGGTCGCGCCTGGCTTGGGTTCTCGACAGAAATTCGGGGGCACTCTCCCGCGGAGCGGTATGGCCACCAAAGAGATCAACACTCCCATCGTAGACGGCAAAACAAAAAACGGAATGGTTACCCCGATCGCTGGCAATGGTGGCGGCAAGAACGACTATAACGCCGACTCGATCAAAGTGCTGGGCGGTATGGAAGCGGTGCGCAAACGTCCGGCGATGTATATCGGCTCGACCGGCGATCTGGGACTGCATCACTTGGTGTATGAAGTGGTGGACAACTCGGTGGACGAGGCCTTAGCCGGTTTCGCGACGAAGATTGAAGTCACGATTCACATCGACAATTCAATCACTGTGATCGATGACGGGCGGGGCATTCCCGTTGACGACATGGATATCGATGGCGAAAAGGTTTCCGCGGCGCAGGTGGTGATGACGACTCTGCACGCCGGGGGAAAATTCGATTCGTCCACTTATAAGGTTTCCGGGGGATTGCACGGCGTTGGCGTCTCTTGCGTGAACGCGCTGAGCGAGGAACTGGAGCTGGAAATTTGGCGCGATGGTGCAACCTGGGAGCAGACCTATTCCAAGGGCGAACCCACCAGCAGGATGAAGAAGGCGGGCGCGGCCAAGCGGCGCGGGACCAAAGTCCACTTCCTCCCCGATCGCAGCATTTTTACTGCGACAGAATATAACTACGACACGCTGGCTCAGCGCTTGCGCGAACTCGCGTTCCTTAACAAGGGATTGCTGATCACGCTGACTGACGAGCGCTCGACCGACGCGAAGACGGGCGAGGCCAAGCACGCGGACTTCAAATACAACGGCGGCATCGCGGAGTTCATCAAGCATTTGAATCGCGGCAAGCAAGTGCTGCACGATAAACCCATTTACATGGAAGCCGAGCGCAGCGGCGTGGCCATGGAGATCGGGCTGCAGTACAACGACGGGTATTCGGAGTCGGTCTTCAGCTTCGCGAACAATATCAATACCATCGATGGTGGCACCCATCTTTCCGGCTTCCGCATGGCGCTCACCCGCACGATTAACTATGCCGGGCAGCAAATGGGACTGTTTAAAGATGTGAAAGAAAATCTCACGGGCGACGATGTGCGCGAAGGATTAGTCGCGGTGATCAGCGTGAAGTTGTCGCAGCCGCAGTTCGAGGGGCAGACCAAAGGTAAGCTGAATTCCGATATTGCCGGCATCGTTCAGGCGTTCATCAATGAGCGGCTGGGAGCGTTCTTCGAGCAGAACGCAACCGTGGCGCGGAAGATTATCAACAAAGCAGTGGACGCGGCGCGGGCGCGCGAGGCGGCGCGGAAAGCGCGCGACTTAACGCGGCGAAAAGGAGCGCTGGATTCCGGCGGTCTGCCAGGCAAGCTGGCGGATTGCTCCGAGCGCGATCCCAATCGCTGCGAATTGTTTCTGGTGGAGGGCGAGTCCGCTGGTGGAACCGCGAAGCAGGGACGCGACCGGCGATTCCAGGCGATTCTGCCGTTGAAGGGCAAGATCCTCAACGTCGAAAAAGCCCGCTACGACAAGATGCTGGCGCATGAGGAAATTCGCGCCATGATTACCGCTCTCGGTACGGGTATCGCCAAGGATGATTTTGATCCCACGAAGGTTCGCTACGGGAAAATCATTCTGATGACCGACGCCGACGTGGACGGATCGCACATCCGCACCCTGCTGCTGACGTTTTTCTTCCGGCACATGCAGGAACTGATTAAGCGTAACAACATCTATATTGCGCAGCCGCCGCTGTATTCGATCAAAAAGGGTAAATCGATGCAGTACATCAAGGACGACGACGAGTTCGATAAAGTGATGCTCAAGCGCGCGGCGGACGGGCTCATCGTGCGTTATGGCGAAGGCGCGGCCAAGCTGGAAGGTGCGAATCTGACGCGGTTTATGAGCGTGCTGAAGGAATATCTCAATTTCTTCGACAAGGTAAACAAGCGCCTGCGGGATGAGAGTGTCACTGAGCTTCTGCCCCGGATGGATTTTTCGAAGCACGCGGATTTTGAGGGTGACAAGAAAGAGCCACCGAAGAAAATTGAGAAGCTGGAAAAGGAATTGAAGCGGCTGCAGAAAGACCGCAAGTTCAAGAGCGTGGAAGCTGTGTTTGACGAAGAGCACAATCTGTGGGAAGCAAGGTTCGTTAACTCGCAGGGATCGGAGCACGTGATCAACTGGGAACTGGCGTCCAGCGCGGAGTGCCGGCAGTTGATTTCGAAATTCAAGCAGATCGAGCCATATCTGGAGCCGCCGTTTGTGGTGGAAGCCATAACCAGGACCGGGGCGCAGAGCAAGGAAGATGAAGCTGAGGACGATGAGGCGGCGGAGCCGGATGAAAAGTCCGGAAAGAAAACCGCCAAGGCTGCGCCGAAGAATCGAGCGGTGATCGAACCGGTGGAGAAGGCGACGGCGCGCGAGCTGTTCGAATATGTGAAGAAAGAAGGTAGCCGCGGGTATGACGTGCAGCGCTACAAAGGTCTAGGTGAGATGACGGCTCCGCAGCTGTGGGAGACGACCATGGATCCGGAGCGGAGAACTTTACTGTCGGTGAAGCTGGAAGATATTGCCGAGTGCGAGACCATCTTTACTACTCTGATGGGCGAGGATGTGGAGGCACGGCGGAAGTTCATTGAAGAGAATGCGCTGGATGTGAAGAATCTGGATATTTAGCAGCACCGCTGGCCGAAGGCACCTCAGGGGCTAAAGCGCTTATCCGCCTAGCGGCGTAAAAGTCCGCCCTTCAGAGCGGGCCGTATGTAGTTATCCTCTTGGTAGGCTATCGGCTAGACAGCCTCCCGGCAGATTTGCTATTCGTAATTAACTGGATCTGAAGCCTAAGCACATAAAGGGCTTCTGTGATGGGGTTAGTCCCTGTCTAAAAACCAGACGCGTGGGGCCGGTGCGACCCTTCAGGCGCTAACGTAAGGGTTGTAATCCTAATCGTAGCCTGAGCATCCTCGCCCTTTAGGGCGGAGAGGTTCAACAGTCCAGCCTGCATAGTGCGCGCGCAGCGCTGAAGGGCTGCGCCACCCAAAATCGCAACTAAGAGTTACCACAAAAAATCACCACCCGGTTCAGCATTCGAGACTGCCGTGCTGCGCTCGGCGGACAGCCGAGGCGGCTGTCCCTCCATAAGCCCGCCCAAGGTTCACTTCAGGCCTTCGACCAAATACAAATCCGCCAACATTCTGTGATAGCCGAAGACGCAGCTTTTGGCGTCGGGGGTCATGTAGATGGGGCCGATGTTTTCGACTCCGGCGGGATCGGAGGGCATGAGCTCTTTCCAGAGAGTACGCTGTCCGGATTTCACGTCGAGCCGATAGACGCGGGCGGGTAGCTCGCCCGGCTGATAGATGTAGAGCGAGCGTCCATCGGCGCTCCAGGTGATGGGTTGCTCGCCTTGACTAATGCCGGCAACGAGCTGAGGTTCGCCCCCGGCAACGGGATACAGATATCCCTTTTGATCGGGGCCGATGGCGGCGATCTGCTGCGAGTCGGGAGAGAGCGCAAACGCTGTCCCGTTGACGCCTTCCTGTGAAATCGCAACGCTCTTGCCCGAGGCCAGGTCGTAAGTATAGAAGCGAACGCCCTTCCCGGGCTCGTCGGCGGAAAACAGAATGCGTTTTCCGTCGGGGAACCAGTGGGCCCAGCTGTGATTGACGTTGTCTTTTGTGAGGTCTCTGGGTTCACCCGCTGCAGTAGGCAGGAGCCTGAACTGGGAGGGCGACTCCTGGGTTTGCGCGATCACCCATTTCCCGTCTGGGGAAAGAGCCACAGCGCCCCCTTCGCCAAGTAGGACCGCCGGCGAGCCATCCGTTTTGCGAATGTAGACCGCATAGGTCAAGCCACCGGATTTGGAGTAGTCCAGAGCGCCGCCGCCGCCTTCTTCGTCAAACAGCAAAATCTTGCCATCCGCCGAGAGATCGGAGGGAAAGGTATAGTCGAGCCAGGAAAGCTCGTGCTGCTTGGGGTCGCTGGCAAAGACGCCCAACAATTCACGGCGCCAGGTGGCGCGGACCAGGAGCACGCGTCCATCTTTTGCGATATCCAGCAACATGAGTGCGCCAGGGAGGCGGGCGACGATGCGCTGCTTGCCATCAAGCGACGTGGCGTAGAGGGTGCGATCTGTGCCCGACCTGCTGGCGGTGAACCAGATCTCTTTTCCATTGGGCGCCCACGCCAAACCTTGAATCGTGAACCACTGGCTGGAAAGAAGCTTTTTGTTGCCTGCGAGATCGACGACTGCAAGCGAGCCGCTGTCATCGCCCTGCTGCGGATGATCCGCGAATGCGATGAGGTCACCCTTGGGCGAGACGCGAGGATGTCCGATCCAGCCGCCGGTTTGATAGAGAGGTTTCCCAATGGGAAGCTCGAGGCGATTCCGCCCGCCCATATCGCGGACCACGGCGAGATTGCTGCCGTCCGGTGACCAGTCGGCCCACTGAACCTGCTCCAGCATTTCGCGCGGAGCGCCTCCAGAAAGCGGAGCGCGCGCCAGAGTACCCATGCTTACCCAGGCACCGATAGCCTTGCTATTGAGCAACACGGCCATCTCGGAGCTGGGAGAGATCGACATGAGCTGGGTGCGGCTGAGGCCCATGGAACGGGACTCCGGGGCTTCTGGACGGGCGGTAAATACGTCTACGGGATTTCCTTGCCATGCGGCGCTGTACAGAATAGTTTGGCCATCAGGGGCAAAGCGCGCGGAGCGGATGCTGCCACGGCGGAAAGTGAGCTGCCGGTAAATCGGAGGTTCTAGCGGTGCGGCGCCGAAGAACATTTTGCCCGCAAACAGACCAGCAGCCGCAGCCACGAACAACCCGATCGCGAAAATCAGCACGCCGGCCGGCATCTTGCGGTGAGCGGTCTCGGTTGGGGATGCTACTACCGCGGTAGAGGACGAGGCCTGAGCCGGCTCGGTCACCACCGAAGTGCGGGAGGAATCGATAGAACGCTTAAGCCGCTTCAGATCGGCGCGCAGTTCAGCCGCAGTCTGGCAGCGCATGTCGCGATCTTTTTCCAGAGCCTTGCTGATGATTTCTTCCAGCTTGGGAGGAAGTTCCGGAACCAGACGGACGGCAGAGGTCGGCTGACGGTTGAGAATAGCCTCGGTGACGACTGCGGACGTTTCTCCGCGGAAGGGCAGGATGCCGGTGGCCATTTCGTAGAGCACGACGCCGAAGGAGAACAGATCGGTGCGTCCGTCGAGCTCCTTGCCCCGCAACTGTTCCGGCGACATATAGGCGACGGTGCCGACGGCGCTGCCCGGACTGGTGAGGTCCAGACCGGCAGCATCGGCCAGAGTTTGTGAATCGCCGCTGGCGGGGCGGGCGGCGCGGGTAATTTTCGCTAGCCCGAAATCGAGAATCTTGGCGTGGCCGCGATCGGTGACGAAGATGTTCGCCGGCTTGATATCGCGATGGACGATCCCTTTGCTGTGCGCGGCATCGAGGGCGTCGGCAACCTCGATTGCCAGGGTGAGCAGGCGCTCGAACTCCATCGGCTTGCCATTGATCAGGTGTTTAAGGGTTTCGCCGCTGAGACACTCCATCACGATGAAGAGATGACCCTCGTGCTGGCCGATTTCGTGAATGGTGCAGATGTTGGGATGATTCAGCGAAGACGCGGCGCGGGCTTCACGGCGAAAGCGTTCGAGTGCCTGGGGATCTTGGGAAGAATCGTCGGGAAGGAATTTCAGGGCGACGAATCGTCCGAGCTGAGTGTCTTCCGCCTTGTAAACGACACCCATACCGCCCCCACCAAGAAGTTCGAGGATGCGGTAATGGGAGACAGTCTGGCCGATCATGGACGAGGACGGACCCTTGATTGTACGGTCTTTTGAAACGTGAGCCATCTTAGGGGGAATTGCGGAGCGAGTCAATTTGTATTGCCAAGGGGTAGTGGTGCGGTTTGTTTGTCATCCTGAACAAGCGTTTCTTGCGCAGTGAAGGATCTGGGCGAGCGGCGCGAAGCGTCGCGTTGTTTGCGACGCAATCATCGCGCCTTGGGCTCGCTTCCCTCCCCAACTGCACCACTACCAAGGATACCTACCTCTCCCAGCGCGCCCTGGGGTTAGGCCGCCTTATTGCACCATCACCGTCAATGCCGCCTGCTGGCTCAAGCTCCCTGAGGTCGCGGTAACCGTAGCTGTATAGGTCCCCGCTGGCGTTCCCGTCGCCGCAGGCGGCGGCAATGAGGACGAGCTGCTGCCACCGCACCCTGCCATAGCGATGCAACCCAAAACAATCATGGATGCTGCCAATCCCGGCCGCTGCCTTTTACCGACAAACAGCAATCCAGAAACTCCGAGAGCCAGAGTCCACGCCATGAGCCCAATCCCAGGAGGTAGAATAGCCGGCCCACTGCTTGCGGTTCCGGACGCCGTGGTACTGACCGTGACCGTTACAGCGGTAGCCGAGTTTCCCGTCACACTCACAGAGTTGGGTACGCTGCAAACCGGTGCAGGCGTCGCTGGCGGCGTAACACTGCAAGTCAGGTTCACCGTCCCGCTAAACGATCCGGCCGGTGTCAGCGCCAAGTTGAATGTCGCGCTCTGCCCCGCAGAAATAGTCGACGAGCTCGACCCTCCCGACCCCAGGCCGAAGGTGAAACCCGGCGCTGTTCCCGTGCCGCTCAGGCTGATCATCTGCGGAGAGTTGAATGCGCTGTCAGTAATTTGAATCATCGCCGTGCGCACACCCGCGGCCTGGGGAGTAAACGTAACACTAATCGCGCAAGCAGCCCCGGCAGCGAGGCTGGTTCCGCAGGTATTGGTTTGCTGGTAGTCGCCGCTCTGCGACCCGGAGAGAGCAATGCCACTCATGGCAAGAGCGGAAGAATCCGTATTGCTGACGAGAACGCTTTGCAGGGCGCTTGCCTGGCCCACGTTCTGGTTGCCGAAAGCCAGAGCAGCGGGTGAAACTAGCATCGCTGATCCATGCTTCCCGGTGTTTAACAGAACAGAAATGTTGGCAAATTCGACGAAGAGATTTCCGACTACCGCGAGATCGGGACTTCCATTTCCATCAAAATCCGCAGCGACTATGGCACCGCCCCCTGCGCTGTTTTGCATCGGGGTTTCGAACGTTCCGTCGCCCTTGCCCAGAAGTAAAGAAATATCGGCCCAGTCATAGTTAGTGATCGCGACATCCTGTTTTCCATCGCCATTGAAGTCAGAGACCACGAAACCGCTGATTCCGTTGCCCGCAACGGTAGTGATCGGGTTTTGAAAGGTCCCATCGCCCTTTCCGAGGAACACCACGATCGAGCCAGGGAAGACGTTATTGTCAATATAGGACGGCAATGCCACGACAATATCCGGGATGCCGTCGCCATTCAGATCCCCGGTAGCAATTGCAGCACCGTCGGCGGCGAGAGGGTAGTTGGGGCCGATCGAAAAGGTCCCGTCGCCATTGCCTGTCATAATCTGAAGCAAGGGCGGGGGATTCAGGCCAGTTACCAGAGCTGCGACATCCAGCTTGCCATCCCCATCAAAATCGGCCACTGCAATGGCATGGGGATAGGTGGAATAACCACCTACCGGAGAGTTGAGCGGAAGCCCGAAAGTGCCGTTTCCGTTGCCAAGTATTACCGCCAACCCTCCCGTTGAGTCCATGCCGAGCACGTCGGTTTTGTCGTCGTGGTTAAAGTCGCCAACCGCCACTGGCAATACCCCCGTCGACCCGTTCCCAATTCCACTGTAATCCACCTCCGGCTGGAAGGTCCCATCGCCGTTGCCCAGCAGAATGGCAACCCCTTTGCCATCGACGATCGCCAGATCCATTTTTCCATCGCCATTGAAATCCGCAGCGACCGGATAGAGGATGCCGGAGTCCCCTTGCAGCGTAGTCATGATCGGAGGCGAGAACCCTGCGCCATTATTAAGAAGCAATCCTATCTGATCGGAATACCCCCCAGATTTCTCGAAGACAGATACGCCAACCGCCAAATCAGGCTTGCCATCTCCATTAAAATCGGCAGCGGCCATCGCTCCAAAGGACGTATCGAACACGCTCACAGAATCGGCGGTGTAAGTGGGAAAAGTCGCGAAGGTCCCATCCCCATTCCCCTTTACGAGTGAGACAATTCCCGGGAGTTCAGCTCCAATTTCTCCACCGGACGGGTTTGCGATTAGCAGATCAAGCGGTTGACCGCTCTTCAATTCAGCCAGAGCCACCGCGGTGTAATTGGTTTCAAGAGTCTGAACAATTGTGAAGGTTGAACCGCCCTCATTCAGCAGGGTTTCCACGTTAGCGCCGGTGCTGCCGTTATTGGCGACCAGATCAGGTTTTCCGTCGCTGTTCAAATCACCTGCGGCAAGCGGCGTGCCCGGGAGAGAAAGCGTTTGAACTTGAAAAGTGCCATCGCCATTGCCATAGAGGATCGTTATGCCGCCGGTTGCAATATCCAGTTTGCCATCCTGATTAAAATCCGCAATCACCAACGGACCCGAGACGAGAGGCACACTGATCGGCGCCTGGAAGGTTCCGTCCCCCTTGCCCAGCAAGATGGAACCGCCGGCCGCGATGTCCGGATTCCCGTCATTGTTGAAGTCCGCAGCGGCGATGACGGTAGATTTCGCATTCGTGGGGTAGATCACCGGGGCTTGAAAGGTTCCATCCCCCTTGCCCAGAAGTATGGCCACTCCGTAAGCTCCCTGCTCCGTTGGTACAGGCACAGGAGCGGCAACATCCAGATTGCCATCCCGGTTAAAATCCGCTACTGCCAGACAGCAAGTAGCGCCGGTAATGGGCCCGATAATCGTGGTCACTTTTTGCGCCTGGAATGTGCCGTTGCCGTTCCCCAGTAAGACCGAAAGGGTGTTGTCGTTCAGATTCACCACCAGGAGGTCCAACTTCCCATCTTTGTTCACGTCGCCCACCTGCAGCGAGGCGGGAGAGTTGCCAACCGCGTAGCTGACCGGTGGCTGGAAGGTTCCGTCGGAGTTCTGCAGGACCACCGTTACCGAGTTTGCGCTGGAATTCTCCGTAGCCATGTCAGCCAGGCCATCGTCATTGAAGTCGGCGATAACAACCGAGTTCGGCTCAGCTCCAACAACCGCGTCGACCGGGCCAGTGAAAATGCTCTGCGCCGAAGACCGCGGAACTGCCAGCAGCAAGAACGTTCCCGCGCAAAGCACGAAAATAAAGCCGAGCTTGACAAGCTGAGACACGTTGGACGGTGGCGTACTGCTCACAAGGACACCTCTGGGGGAGAGATTCCGATGGCAAGAGTGACCCTGGGGTACGACCGCGTTGCACGATCATAAAGGGGCCATTGCAGCTGTGAATAGTACCCCAGAAGTGGCTCAATATCCATCAAGATCCAGACTACTTCGCAGTGGGGTAGTGGTGCAGTTTGATTGTCATCCTCAGCAAGCGTTTCTTGCGCAGCCAAGGATCGGGGCGAGCCGCGCGACGCGTCGCGTAGTTGGCGACGCAATCATCGCGCGCTTGGCTGGCTTCCCTCCCGAACTGCGCCAACTACCTCCCAAGGCAGGCCGAGGCAGAGTTGGCTGCCCGGGCCAGATCAACTGGCTGGGTGCCTGACGGTGGCGATGTCCTGCAAGAGCTCCGAGGCCTGCCAGTCGGCACCGTGATACCACTTGTAGATTTTTCCCTCAGGAGAGACGACGGCGGTGCTTAGAGAGTGGGTGATGAGTCCCCCGTCTTGGTTGTAGGTGAGGGCGAAGTAATCGGCAAATTCGGGCAACTCGGTTTGCGGAATCGCGGCGAATTCCCAATGGGTGAAGAGCACAGGGTCTTTGCTTCCCGTGGACGAAAAGCCGTAAGCGCGCAGAACCTTGGGCGTGTCGTGAGCGGGATCGAAGCTGATGCTGAGCAGGTGAGTCTTGCCGTACCGGGCGGGGTCCGCCCGGATCTGCTGGTCGAGCGCGGCGAACTCATGACTCACACGAGGACAGAAATCAGGAAAGGGGCAGCGCGTGTAGATGAGAGTAAGAAGCAGCGTCTGACCGCGATATTCGTGGAGCGAGATTGACCTGCCATTTTGATTGACGAGCTTGAAGTCCGGCACCTGATCGCCGGGCTCGGGAGTGTGCACGGTCGCTGTGGGCTTGGCGCCCTCAGGTTTGGTGTGTCCGGTGATCTTCACATTTTCCAGCCAGTAGTTGTCGGCGTCGACGACCACGTCGGCGGTAATGGAGTCGCCGGGCTGCAGTTGCTCGATTTGCGCGGGCGGCTTGAACGTGTAGGACATGACCATCGCGTCCATGAAGCCCGCTATGGGTTCGTTATCGATGTTCGCCGTGCTGGCGTTCTTGTCGAGGGAGATGACTTTTCCTCGGAAGGGATAGCGTTTGCCTCCGAACTGAGAGGTTGCGGCTTCAGGCTGCGACTTTGCGCGATTGCAGGCGGCGGCTAAAGTTAGCAGGGCACACAATGCAAAAAGCAAGAAATGTCGCGAAGAGAATGCTAACGATGATGAGTTGTGCTGGTCAGTCATAATTCAGTCTTCTTTCATTATCTCCGAAGTTGGTGCCGGTCCCGCCGTCCCGGATTTCAGTAGTGGAAGCGATAGCGAAGTTCAAGGTAAATCTCGCGGGGATTATTCCAGTGGAAGCCCCCGAAGGTGACGCTATTATCGAGTTCGACGCGACGGTTGGCGACGTTGATGGCGTTGAGCGAGGCGGAGAAGCGCTCGCCGAAATCCTTGCCGAGCGTGAGGTCGAAGGTTGTGTGTTGGGGCAGATAGTTGCCAGGATAAGGCTGGCCGGGAAATGCGTTGGAGAATCCCGATCCGTAATAAACGTTGGTGGAAGCATAGACGCGCCAGGGAAGAGTCACGTCGCCACCGAGGTTGAGCGTGTTGCGCTGGTCGTGATCGAGTGGCGATAAGCCGGCGGGTAAGGAAAAATCAGTGAGGCCGCCGCTGATGGCTCCTCCGCCCTCGGCGATTTGATTGGAATAGGCGAGGTGAATTTGGCCACGATGGGCGATGCGCGGCGAGCGAAGAGTTGCCTCCCATCCTCGAATCACCGCCTGGGCAATGGTGATGGGGAAAAAGAGGTTGGATTCGCCGATATTGTTGTGGTCAAAAAAATTCACCACGTTGGTGCGGAAGTTATCGACATCGAATATCCATCCGCGCAAAGGGATGGTCACACCGAACTGGTGTTCTTCATCGCGTTCCCCATGGAGAGCGATGAATCCAAGATTGCTGGCTTGTGCAAAAGCCAGCAGCGGCCCAGAAGCCGTTATAAGGGGCGGCGCTTGATAGTAGTGGCCGTAAAAAGCGCGGAAGGTCCAGTTGAGACGCGGTATGTTGAGGGCGACGCCGAAGCGCGGACTGATCGCGTTCTCCGAGACTCCGCCCGAGAAGTGCGTGGGCCGCATACCCGCGGTCAGCGTAAGCCAGGGTATGGGCTTGAATTTGTCGTCAACAAAGAACGCTTCCAGGCTGCCGGTGGGGTGCTCGGTATCGGTAAAGGGAGTCCCGCTGGAGTTGTTGAGCACTCCGAACAGTTCATTATCCTGTTGATAGAAACTGTACACACCCACTTGCAGATTATTCTTCGAAACGTTTGCACCGAAACTAACCTGACCTCCGCCATAGCTTGAGCTGCGATGCTCGGTGGTGGCGACCGGATCGGTGAGGGCGCTGTCATAATCGGCCGCGTTACGGTGAAAGAAAGGCGAGACCGTCAGCAGAAGCTTTGAATTGAACGTGTGCACCCAGGAGAAATTCAGGATGGCGTCGGATTCGTGATCGCCGTCGCGAAGGTTGAGGCTGGGATACTGCGCCGCAAATCCGTTCGCGGCGATGGGTGCATTCTCGATGTCGTTGGGATTGGGATCGTATGGAATTTGATAATAATCCTTGCGCAGCGAAGTTATGAAGCGCAGCTGGTTCGAAGGGTCGGCGTTGAAAATGAGAGATCCGAAGCCGCCATAGCCATTTTCGGCGTCGTGAACAATCTGTGGAACCGGCGTCTGAATTCCAAGATTGCTGCGGTTGGCGTTGACGCTGGCGTAATAGGCGAAGCGCTCGCTGTGACTGCCGAAGCTGAGGGCGTCATTGGTTTGGTAGAAATTCCCCGCACTGAGAACGAGCTCCGCTTGCCTGTTACGCTCGAAACCGGTGCGCGGGACGACGTTAAACACGCCGTAGGTGCGGTCGCCGAATTCCGCGCCGTAGCTTCCGCGATCGACCTCGAGATAGTCAATGTCCTTGGGATCGAATTGCGGGCCCAGGTTGGAGGCGATGTTGGTGTTGGGCACCGGAACGCCGTCGATGAGCCAACTGGTTTGGTGGCCGCCGCGAATGTGCAGTTGGTCGTGGGTGATGTAGGCCCCGGGAACGTAGTCGGTGATCATGGACAAACTGTTGCTGCGGGCTGCGCCAGGCGTGTGCTCGATATCGAGCCGGCCGACCAGCGTGGTGGTGGTGGCGGAATCAGTCGGAATGGCTTCCGGCGCTCCCGAGACTTGGACGGTTTCTTTGTTTGTTGCGACGCTAAGCGAAAAATGCAGAACCGGCTGCGATCCGGAATTCACACGAAGATTCGCCGTGGCCTGATTAAAGCTGGGCGCCACAATCGTCAAGGTATATTCACCGAGAGCGACCGCGTTGAAAATGAATTGGCCAGAGGAATCGGTGTTTCTAGTCGTGGCCCAGTCCGAGGTTGTGGATCGTAGCGTGACGATAGCATTTTCCACGGGCCGATGCTGTGCATCGTGGACGATGCCCCGGACCGATCCGAAAACGGAGCCCAACGCGGCGAGAGTCAGCATCAGGAACGGCGCCAATAGAATATTGCGAGTGGAACGCATTCGGTCTCCCCTGACAGCTTCAGTCGAGCGCTTAAGCCCAAAGACACGATGAGCATTTGTCGCAGCGCTGAAGCGTTGCGCCAGCCACCAGAACTCCTGGCGGGCAGCATCTTGCACTGGTTGAGTATGAGACTTAGATCAGGCGATCGAGGAATACGGCGGGGCGCGGCTGAGTTGCAGACCGAGCACGCCAGCGTCGAGAAAGACTGGATCTCGCGGGTTCAGCCGATTGGCGACGCTGCGGAGGTAGAAAGTTCTGATCTGGCTCTGCCCATGAGCCCACCGGACCTTAGTTACAGCGCGGCAGCAGTCATGGTTACAGCAATCACCACCGCGCAACGCCAGCTGTTCGCTGGCTATAATCTGCGATTCGTGGCAGTGGCGAACTGATTTCCTGAGGCAGCAGGCATGCGGCGGTGAGGCGCAGATCGCCAATGCGACCGGGACGAGGTTACCCACGAGCGCGAGTAGTAACAGGAATTTGGCGATCCGTTGATGCATGCTTAACTCTTGAAGCTTATCAACCTACAGATGCCGAACGCAACGAGAAGGCGCCAAAATGTCTGGTCGCTTCCCGGTTAAACGACCTGAAGCTGGAACCAGATTGGCTAATGCATCAGGACGTAGGAGCCGCCGTTGGTGAAGGCGACGACCAGGTTTCAGATCGTAATGCCAGCCCGAACCTTTCTCGCCCCTCTCGCCCCAGAAGCCTGTATGCCAAGTGAAAATCTTTTTCTGAATGGCGCCGAACATGATCAGGATTAGCCCGAACTCAGCAAGCTCGGTGAGAACTCCAAAAGCCACGCCCAAGCTTCCCGCGACCTCGGCGATGCCAAGGAAGATGGTGAAAGCCTTGCTCATTCCGATGCTCCTTCAAGGATGCAGCTTTCACCGCCGCTTTTTTTGCGGTCGCGCAAGCTCCTGTTTTCAGGGATGCGCCGCAGTCATGCTCTTCCGTTAATTTTGGCCCACCACCAGCGCACGCCGACGAACAGGAAACGCCAGTCCTGAAAAAACTCGGGAGGTTTGCCTTCGAACGCATGCCCGATGAATTGGAATATCCATCCCAGAATAAAAAGACCGAGGGCGTAGGGCCACAGCCGATGCATAAAGATGGCACCGACAAAAACGAAGATGGCAATGAGAATCGTAGGAATGCCCAGGGTGTGGCAGGCTCGGTTTACCGGATGGCGATGGCTGGAGGCGTATTGCGCGATCCATTGCTCGCTGGTGCGGTTGCCTAGCATGGCCAAAGGATAATACACCGGATGCAGGTTCTGCGCAGGTTTTCACAAGTTGAGGCTGCCGCTTCCCGCGTGGTAGCATCCTAGGTTTTGGCGGGTGATGTTGGGCTGGCCTGTCTACTGCGATTTTCTTCTGGGGCCTTCTCTTTTTCAACGCCTGCGAAGGAGCCTACTCGTGAAAGTTTATACCGGAGAAAACATTCGAAATGTTGCGATTGTGGGACACGGGCATGCAGGGAAAACCACGTTGCTCTCTGCCATGCTTTATACGGCGGGAGCAACCCCTCGGCTGGGACGGGTGGACGATGGGACGGCGACGACAGATTACGACGAAGAAGAAGTCGCCCGCAAGATGTCGATTGCGGCCTCTGCGGCCTATGCGGAATGGGGCAAGACGAAAATCAATGTGATCGATACGCCCGGGTTCAATATGTTCGTTCACGAGGCCCGGATGGTGCTGCCGGTGGTGGATGCCGCCATCGTGGTGGTGGACGGTGTGGCGGGCGTGGAAGTGGTGACGCAGCGAGTGTGGAACGATTGCGAAGAGTACAAGACGCCGCGACTGATTGTGGTAAACCGGATGGACCGCGACCGGGCGAATGCGGAGCGCGTGCTGGAAAGCTTGATCAATGCCTTCGGGAGGAACGTGATTCCGATCGAACTGCCAATCGGAAGCGAAAAAAATCTGACCGGCGTGGTCGACCTGGTCCGCATGAAGGCTTACACCTATGAGTTAGGCGGGAATGGCAAGGGAAAAGAGACTGAGATCCCGGCCAACATGCGGGCGCAGGTCCAGGAATCTCACGAGCAGTTGGTCGAACTGGTGGCTGAGGGCGATGACAAGCTGATGGAGGAGTTCTTCGAGAAGGGTACGATTCCGGAGGAAGATCTAATTCCCGCGCTGCATAACGCCATTCGCGAGGACAAACTTTTTCCGGTGATCTTTTCTTCAGGGCTGGGCAACATTGGGGCCGACCGGGTGATGGATTTCATCGTCGATTACACTCCAGCGCCTTCAGAACATGAGTGGGTTCAGGGCGAGCCGGCGACCTCGGGTAACGGGGACGCGCCCAAGCGGCGGGAGGCGGATACCGAACCGGTGTCGCTGTACGTGTTCAAGACCGTGTCGGACGCGTTTGCGGGAAGGATTTCCTACTTCAAAGTCTTTTCCGGAGTGCTGAAGAACGAAGCGATGGTGCAGAATTTTTCGCGTGGATCGAGCGAGAAACTGTCGCATGTTTCCATCATGCAGGGGAAGACTGCGGTGCCAGTGACGGAGTTGCATGCGGGAGATATTGGTGCGGTGGCGAAGTTGAAGGACACGCTGACTGGCGACACACTGGGCGATAAGTCGGCACCCATTCTCTATCCGCGAGTCAAGCTGCCGGAGCCGGCGATTACTTTTGCCATCGAGCCGAAAAGCCGTGCGGATGAAGACAAGCTGGGGCCGGGGATCCACAAACTCATGGAAGAAGATGCGATGCTGCGCTTCTTTCGGGACGCGCAGACTCAGGAATTTCTGATTGCGGGTACAGGACAGCAACATATTGAAGTGGTGGTGGCGAAGCTGAAGAAGCGGTATCACACGGAAGTAGTGCTGAAGGCGCCTAAAGTACCGTATCGCGAGACCATCCGGGGGAAGGCTGACGTGCAGGGCCGCCACAAAAAACAGACCGGCGGGCACGGACAGTACGGCGATTGCAAGATCAAGATGGAGCCCATGCCGCGGGGCGGCCAGTTTGAGTTCGTGAACGACATTTTCGGCGGAGCGATTCCGAAGAACTACATTCCGGCGATTGAAAAGGGAATTAAAGACGCGGCGGGGCGCGGATATCTGGCGGGATTTCCGGTGGTGGATTTCCGCGTAATTCTTTATGACGGGTCGTATCACGATGTTGATTCGAACGATATGTCGTTCCAGATGGCGGGGCGTATTGCCTTCAGAAAAGCGATGGAACAGGCGAAACCCACTCTGCTGGAGCCGGTGATGGCGGTCGAAATCACGGTGCCGGACGACTTTGCGGGCTCCATCATGGGCGATCTGAACAGTAGACGCGGGCGCATCCAGGGCATGGATAACAAAGGCGGAAATACCATCGTGAAAGCTGAAGTGCCCATGGCCGAAATGCTGACTTACGGCGTGGACTTGACCTCAATGACCCAAGGCCGCGGCAGCTTCAACATGGAAATGCACCACTACGACACAGTGCCGGGAGCACTGCAGGAAAAGATCGTTGAGAAGGCTAAGGCGGCACGGGGCGAGGTGAAGGAAGAGGAAGAGTAATTATGAGCGGGAGCCGTCCAAGATGCGGAGTCTAAACCCATTAAGATGGCTTTTCTGAAGCGCTGAACTGCTGCACGCCGGCTTGGGTAGTGTCTCAGCTCGGCTTCAGAGCATTTCGCACGAGTACGAACATGAGCACGGAAACCGGCCCTCGGGAACGAGAGAGGCAGTAGAGGGCGGAATCGAAGATGGGCTTTTGGAAGAACCCCAAGTTGATCCCATAGACATACTTGCGTCCCAGATGGAAGCCGGCTAGTAACGTATTGGTGTCTCGTCCTTGAAAAAGTCGATTCCACTGTGAATCTGGCGACTGGATTACTATTACAGCAACGTCCTTTTTCCCGCACCCCGATGAACCACGGTTACCTCCCTGAGAACACAGCCCTCGGCGTACTCTTTTCAAACAGCCATGATCACAATGGATTCTCCCCAACGTCCACCGCGAAGCAGCATTCGCCGCCAGTTGCATCTTCCCGTCTCACTCAAGCTTGCCAACAAGGAACTGTATGGTCAGTCAGAGAACATCAGTAGTAATGGTATTTTGCTCTCCAGTGCTTTTCTGATTCCCGAGGGCTCTTCCGTAGTGATAGCGGTCGAAATTGTGCGATCTCGACCGGGCAGCTTTTTGAGCGGTAGCGGCAAGGTTGTTAGAGCAGAGTCGCGAGGGACTGGAGACTTCGCCTTGGCGATCAAGCTGGATCGGGATTTCGAACTTGGCCAGGGAGCGAAATTCTTCCAAGCGAAGGATCGTGTCATGGCGAACGGAGGGCAACTGGCTGATAATTCGCCATCCTCGCGGTCTTTATCGAACCACTGATCTCGCGGCATCTTGCAAAACGCCAAATCGATTCCCCAGCCCCAGACGATCATCGCGGCCCCATGAGCCCAACTCCGAATCGGCTGAAGCGCAATTGTCGCTGAAGAAACTTGCGGGCCTTTTCCGAGGGTACACCCCTGGGACTCTCAGTGGCGGCGCCTACTTCCCCGACTGCACCTGTCGTGGCATCCCGGTCCCAACTCGCGGCGGCGGCATCTCCGGCACATGGGGTTGCCCGGAATGCATGAACGTCGCCCGCACCGTCGACGCCGAAACCAACGATCTCTCCGCGGGAATTGATGCCGTGGGCGAGCAACAGATATAACGGGGAATCAGCAGGAATGAGAGTGTTGAGGTCAGTCATCGCGCCATTCTTCCGGAGGAATGCGCGCGGATTCCCGTCCTCGTCAAACGATGCGCCGACCGCATCGCCTGCGTCGTTAACGCCGAGCCCAGCGCTGTTAACATCTCCGTGAAGCGTGCCGAGGTCCTTCATCCCAGTCTTCCTGGTCCAGAGGAATGCGTGGAATTTTGTGTCGCCCTTCAGGTCTGAACTACCAACTACATCGCCCCGGTTATTGATCTCCCCGGCGACATTTCCCGGCCCGAACGCTCCCGTCCCGCCTAGGTTGCCAAGGTCAGTTACGGCGCCTTTGTCCCACAACAAGGCGTGCCGAGACAGGATATAGACCCCGGTATCATCGTTGAGGGTCGAGCAGAAGCCCGACGCACCTACAGCTTGGTCGTGGTCGTTGATCCCGAACGCCCAACCGTCCGGATCGCCCCGGAAAGTATCGAGCCTCTTGATCCTGCCTTGTTCCCAAATGACAGGCTTCTCCTCTAACATTTGCGGCCCACCCGGCGGGCAGGTCAAGTCCAGCTTCGTATTCTCTGCGTTACCAGCCACTTGCCCTTTATCGTTTATTTGGCCGCCCTCGGCGTTGTTTCCTCCCAGAGTTGGGAGCGGAGTCATCACGCCATGTTGCCACACGAAAGGTAGACAGATGACGTAAGTGCCGAAGCCGCAAAAGTCCTCGCCATTCGGATCGCTGGTGGTTGTTTCAGCCAGACCCGCAGCTTGGCCTTCCGCGTTCACGCCAAAGGCTTCGCTGTTCGCCCCTCCGAGTCCAGGGACGGCGATGTCTGTTAGCAGTCCCCTTTTCCAGACGACGGCGTGTTGTGTGAAGTCAGCGAGGCCAGAAGCGCCATTTATCAAGTCTTTATTGTTCAAGCCGACGGCTACGCTAAACTGGCCGTCTGTTAACGTGCCAAGATCTGTGACGGTGTAGCGTGCAGACTTTGGTTGCGTTGCGGGCGGTTCCTGTGCCCGGACCGCCCCCGCGAATAGCGCGAGTGTCAGTGCGATGAGGGCGATCCCGGACGACTCCGTTCTCAACGTAGTTGGTGTCATAACTCCTCCTCCTAAATTTGATCTATGCCTTTTTTTGCAACGTCCAAACGGTTTGGTTCCGGCGCGAGTGACTGAAGAAGCGATTGCAAATCCGGACTGATCCTTCGGTCATCTGCCATAAGTGCAGGTCGTTTGCACCGAACCACTCGTGGATCTGAGCAGCCGTAACCGGCTCGGTAAGTTTGTCGAGCGCAATCACGTCAACTTCCGCGCGACAGTCCGGACACCAGCCAAAACTGCTTTCGCTCGCCGAACCAGCACCAGCGTCTCTGTTTCAACGGTGATTCTGGTCGCTCTAACCGCCCCAGCCCGCTTCGTCTCGGTTATTAGTGCTTCAGTTCTTCGCACCGCTTCGAATCGGAGGCATTCTGCATTGGGGAGCACTCAGATGTCCTTAGAAGGGCCTTCAAAACTTCTCAAACGGTCTTAAAGCCTGTATCTCGCAAAAAGTAAAGGCCTTCGGAAGAGACCGGAACGGCGGGAACGGCAAGACTGTTGCGTGCCAGAATCCTTCGTGATAGATTCCGGTGGCAACGCAGTATGGTGTCTCCTCCCTTGCCCTTACTCTAGCAACGGCGCTTAGGCCACAAGTGAGTCATGGCGACAGAATCCAAAGTTCTCTACGAGTTCGGGCCCTTCCGGCTAGATCCTGACAAACAGGCCCTGCTACGCGAAGACCAGCCGGTACCCATTACCCCTAAGGCGTTCGAGACGCTCCTGATCCTGGTTCGCCACAGTCGGCAGGTTGTTACCAAGGACGAGCTTATGAAAGCCGTCTGGCCGGATGCCTTTGTCGAAGAACAGAACCTGAGCCAAAACATTTTCACGATCCGAAGAGCTCTGGGAGAGACACCAGAAGACCGGCGCTACATTGTGACTGTCCCGGGAAGGGGCTATCGTTTTGCGGCACAGGTGCGCACGGTTAGGGAAGGTGGCGAGGACCTGGTCATAGAGAGCCGCTCCCGTTCTCAGATGGCCATTGAACAGATGGAGGACGACCAACCCCACCCTGTGCATCTTTCCATGCCTCGTCATCACAAACCGATCTGGAAGCACACATTGACGATGATCGTTGTGGTCTTGCTGGCTCTGGGCGCAGTTTTCTTCCTTCGCCGGCCTCCACCAATTGCCTTGGGCGCGACAAATTCTGTCTTGATCGCAGATTTTGTGAATACCACGGGCGATCCCGTATTTGACGGGACGCTTCGGCAGGGTCTTGAAGTGCAACTGCAACAATCGAGTTTCCTCAGTCTCATCTCTAACGATCGCATCCAGCGAGTGCTGCGAATGATGAACCAGCCCCCTAACCCGCGGCTCACTCCTGACCTGGCTCACGAAGTATGTCAGCGAACAGCCAGCGCAGCTGTTCTGGAAGGCTCGATTACAAGCCTTGGCAGCCAGTACGTGTTGGGATTACGAGCGGAGAACTGCCGCACCGGAGACATCCTCGATCAAGAGCAGGCGCAGGCAACGAGGAAGGAAGATGTAATGAGCGCCCTGAGTCAAATTGCCGCCAAGTTTAGAAGCCGAATTGGCGAATCGCTCTCCGCGACTGAAAAGCACGATACTCCGCTCGCAGAGGCTACGACCTCCTCGCTCGAAGCCTTGAAAGCCTATAGCACAGGGTTGCAAATGTTATCTTCGACTGGTTCCACTGCCGCTCTTCCCCATTTTAAGCGTGCCACTGAGATCGACCCCGAGTTCGCCATGGCATATGCGTACTTGGGACGTACGTACGGCGATATGGGAGAATCAATCCTGTCGGCGGAGAGCACCACCAAAGCCTATCAATTACGAGATCGCTCCAACGATCAAGAGAAATTCTTCATCGTTGCTTCCTACGATACGCAGGTGACCGGAAACGTGGAAAAGGCACAACAAACCTGTGAGTTGTGGGCACAAACCTATCCTCGTGAAATGCTCCCTCACGCGCTGTTAGCAGGCCTTATATACCAGGTCACCGGTAAGTACGGAAATGCAGTTGCGGAATCAGAAAAAGCCATCGAGCTCGATAAAGACTTTGCCATCGCATATGACATTCTCGTATACAGTCGTGAATCCCTTGGCCAACTGGAAGAAGCGGAGAAGGCTCTTCAGCAAGCCTCTCAACGCAAACTGGAAATCCCATGGTTCTTGCTGCACCAGTACCGAATTGCCTTCTTGAGAGCTGACACCGCGGGAATGGAACGAGTAGCGGCATCGGGATCAGGAGCAGACGAGATCGCCAACCAGGAGTCTTTCGCGCTGGCCTACGCAGGTCAATTGCAACAAGCCAGGAAGATGTCGCAGCGTGCAGCTCAATTGGCTCTCCAGAACTCCCAGGTGGAAACCGCATCTCTCTGGAAGACCGGAGCGGCATTGCAGGAGTCTTTTTTGGGGAATTCGGCCGCGGCGAGGCAAAATGCGAAGGAATCACTCGACCTGTCGAAAGATCGTGAGGTAGAGTACGGCGCGGCCTTGGCGCTGGCCCTCTCGGGGGATTCTGCTCGGGCGGAAGGTCTTGCAAATGACCTGGAACGGCGCTTCCCGGAGGACACGTCAGTTCGATCCAGTTATCTACCGACCCTTCATGCGCTTCTCGCACTCAGCCAAGGTCAGCCTTCGAAAGCTATTGACTTGCTCCAAGTCGCCACGATCGATGAACTAGGTCAGCCACGAAGCAGCATTCACGGATTTTTCGGGGCGCTCTATCCGGTCTATGTGCGTGGCGAGGCCTATCTGGCTGCACGCCAAGGCCCCGCAGCAGCCGCGGAGTTCCAGAAAATTCTCGATCACCGCGGGATCGTGGTCAGCGATCCTATCGGCGCACTGGCGCACTTGCAATTGGGACGCGCCTACGCTCTGTCGGGAGAGAACACGAAGGCGAAAACCGCCTACCAAGATTTCCTCGCGCTTTGGAAGAACGCCGATCCCGGCATCCCCATCCTGAAACAAGCGAAAGCGGAGTACGCGAAGGTCCAGTAATTCTGGTGCCCTAACCTGGCTGACGGCGAGTTAGGCGCTTTGCGATTTGCCCGACTGCCTAAGAAAGTGAGCTTCGCAACCAATGAGTCTCGTCATACGGGATTACTCCCGAGCCATGGGAAACTGGGAAGTTGGCGACGAGCAGCCCGCGCCAGAGAAGTTCCCCATATACAAGATCCAAAGTCCTCTCAGCTCGCGATTCCTCTCCTCAAGACTCCTGATCGGGAGCCGCAGAGTCGCCACTATGTTGTTCTGCCTAGACGCGCGAGCTCGATCTGGTGAGGTCGCCGCTGGAAGAGGGGAAGAGGGTCGTTGGTCGTGGCCCTGCGCGATCGTATGATACGGCCCTGCAGCTTCTCCTGGCTGTTGTACAACCATGCGCTTACTTGCAAAACCAAGTCCTTGGCCTGATGTATGTACAACGTTTTCTCCGCTGCATAAGCGCGTCCGCGAGAGTCGGATGCATTGGCACGGGCTTTTGCGATGATTCGGTCTTGCACGGGCCTACCACTCCGTAGACGACGGGATGGATGACGCTCATCGTGCCTCGCTCGAAGTCGATATCGCCCCACTTTAAGCCGAATATCTCGCTCTGTCGCAACCCGGTTGATGCGGCAAGAAGGACTAGTGTGCGTTCGCGAAGTGCCAGACCGTCGATTCACGCCTTGATTTCGGCGGGCACCAGAATGGCGGGTGGAGTTCGGCGTTTCGCGCTCTGACGAACGAGGTGGATTGGGTTGCGGTCAAACAGTTCATATCGGCAGGCATGATGGAACAGAACCGACATCAGGTTGCGGATTTTGGCGCAGCTGCTTTTTGCGAATGGCAATGCGCGAAGCCAGGACTCGACTTGTATCGTTCTAATTCTACCCCGGCAAGTCCGTATTTCTGCCAATGAGGGCGAATCCCGCGGCTCAAGTACGCCTGATAGATTTTCTTTGTGGCATGACTGCGCCAAGTGTCGTCCTTCGAAAGTTCGCGTTGCTCGAAGTGATCACAAAGTTGAGCAACCGTCAGGACACCGGAATTCGTTGCTAGGCCATCGGCGTTGAGTTCTCAGACCAACCCCACGACGGAGTGCCGCGCAGCATCCTCATCAGGGTATTGCTCGACTGTGCCGACAATTTTCTTGTGGTAAAAACGCTTGCCGTCAAGCCTGGTCTCAGACCAGCGAAACTGCCAGAC
>DATNLE010000447.1:0-1936 GCA_035603035.1 Candidatus Acidiferrales bacterium
TGTGACCGCATTCGGCGCATCTGCGCAGATGCAGCCACCATGCGTCCGTGGCCAGGCATTCGACGCAACCTGTACCGCTTGGTTTCGCGTTCAAATTGATTCCTTCTCGTTCACTCTTCATGCTTTTCTCCTTCTCTGCGCCGACCTTGATTTTATGACAGTGCCTCCGACAATGGATTCTTTCTTTTTAGAGGCGAGCCACCAGAGCCGAGTCTTGATATGCGCGCACCTCATTCGATTACGATTTCAAAACCAGTGCCTGAGTTACATCCGTGCTGGCTATCAAGCGTTCGTCCGGCTTTCTGCTTTCATTCTTGGCATTGCGCCGTCCTATGGTTAATTGCCTCGCACCATCAACGGAAATGATTCACGGAGGGGAATGAAGCTATGAATAAGGACGACGAGCGAATCCTGAGAGCCCGCAAGGGCTGGAATTTTAAAGAATGGGTTATTTGCGCAATTATATTGATCTCGGCCGCTCAGGCGGTACCCGCCATTCTGGGATCTACAGTTTCGGAGATGCCCTTAGGCTTTGACCTCGATCGGAACGCCAAACAGTGGATCGGCACATGGGCTACAGCTGCGCAGCCATTCATCCCGGCGTCTCTCCAGGCCTACCGGAACCAAAGCCTGCGTCTCATCGTGCATACGAGCGCCGGTGGGAAAGCGGTCAGAATCAAGTTCTCCAACACTTATGGGGACACACCGTTGCTAATCGGCGCCGCGCATATCGCCCGCCGGACCGCCGAGGCGGAGATCGATCCGCGCTCCGATCGGGTGCTCAAGTTTGAAGGAAAATCCTCGACGACAGTCCCGCCGGGTTCGACGGTGCTAAGCGATCCGGTCGAGATGGACGTGCCAGCGTTGTCGGATTTAGCGGTTAGCCTTTTTCTGCCTCAGCGCACTGAGGCCAGGACTTCACACAGCATGGCGAAGCAGACCAGCTATGTCTCTCCAGAAACAGGGGACTCAACGGGCGCCGCAAAATTCCCAGTGGCCAAAACCATTCACTCCTGGCCCTTCCTCACCGGGGTAGATGTCGAAACTTCGGCTGGCTCAGCAGCCATCGTGGCGTTTGGCTCTTCGCTCACGGACGGAGACGGCACCACAGCGGACGCGAACGCGCGTTGGACTGACGTGCTTGCCAGGCGTTTGCAGAAAGACGCTGAATTAAATGTGGAGATTAGCGTCCTGAATGAAGGCATCATCGGCAATCGCCTGCTGCATGACAGTCCGAAAGGTGCTGACAACCCACTGGGAGCAGCCTTGGGGCAGGCCGGGCTGGCGCGGTTCGAACGTGACGTGCTAGCTCAGGCAGGCGTCAGGTACGTCATCGTGGGTCTGGGCATTAATGACATCCTTTTCCCGGCATTCCCGTTCACTCCTCCCAATGAAAAAGTCAGTGCTGAGGACATCATCTCCGGCTATCGTCAGCTCATCTTGCAAGGCCATCAAAAGGGACTTCGCATCATTGGGACGACAAACCCGCCGTTTGAGAACTCCGCGTTCGAGGGGTTCGTGACTGCTTTTTATACTCCAGAGAGGGAAGCCGGACGTCAGAAGGTCAACGACTGGATTCGCGGCAGCGGTGAATTTGATGGCGTGGTCGATCTCGATGCGGTTTTACGCGACCCAAGCCGTCCCACGCAACTGCTTCCTGCATACGACAGTGGAGACCACTTGCATCCCAATGATGCCGGTTGCGTCGCCGAAGGAAATGCCTTTCCCCTTGCACTGTTCACAAAGTGATCGCTAACCTGAAACCGCCCTACTACGCACCGATTTATCGCCAGCCGATTCGGTAGCAACCTCGCGCCGGGCTGTGATAGCTTCTGAAAAGCATGAGCGAAAACGGCAACACCTTCCCGGCTGTCGAAGAGAATTTCGAAGCGGCGCGCCGAGAGATGGTTGAACGGCAAATCCGCGAGCGTGGCAT
>DATNLE010000013.1:0-1127 GCA_035603035.1 Candidatus Acidiferrales bacterium
GCCATTCGCTGACGTCCACACTTTCCATGAGTTGCAAGTCCCTAAACGCTGCTCTGGTTCTCGTGGCATCCTGCCCGGTGTCATTCGGGTAGCGTGGGTCGGTCTTCTTTGCGTTTTCCGCGTTATCGACTGTACAACAGAAAAGCTGGCTAGGGTCAGAACTCATTAATTTTTCTGTTTGCACAATACGATATTGATTCGTATTGGGGGAAGGATTGATGAGCAGAAAGCTGTTCTGGCTGAGCGACGAGCAATGGGCACGGATTGAGCCGAATTTGCCGAAGGATGTGCGTGGTGTCGAGCGCGCCGATGACCGACGCGTGATCAGTGGGATCGTGCACGTGCTCAGGTGCGGCTGCCGCTGGTGCGATTGCCCGGAAGCTTATGGTCCACCGACGACGATCTATAACCGTTTCGTACGCTGGGCGCGGCGTGGCATCTGGGAAAACCTGTTCCGAGAGCTTGCCGGGAACGGACAATCCACAGACACGCAGATGATCGACTCCACACACGTCAAAGCGCACCGCTCGGCCTCGGGCGGAAAAGGGGGGAGCAGAAGCAGGCTGTTGGCCGCTCGCGCGGAGGGCGCAACACGAAGATCCACGCACTCGCAGATGCTAAAGGACGCCTCATCGCCATTCTGTTGACCGGAGGTGAAGCGCACGACTGCCCGGTCGCAGAACGCCTGATCCGGAGAGTAAAGTCGGCGAAGCGTATGCTTGGCGACAAGGCTTACGACAGCGCCGAATTGCGCGAGGAACTGGATCAACGTGGGACCAGGCCGGTCATTCCAAACCGCAGCAACAGAAAGCAACCGTTCCGCTTCAGCAAGCGCCTCTACAAGCTTCGCTGGCGCATCGAAGCTGCATTCAACAGGCTGAAGGACTTCCGCCGTATCGCAACACGTTATGACAGACTGGCTCGAAACTACTTGGCCTCTGTTTGTCTGATCGCCGCTCTTGTATGGTGGATTTAATGAGTCCCGACCCTAGACGCCGGTCATTTCACCGATGAGAAGGCGGTCGGCACCAGCAATTGATTGACGATGTTGCTGACGATCTGGCCGTCGGCCTCGGTTTTCGCGCGCGCGGTGATCCACTCCGGGTCGCTCTGGAACGCGGCCCATT
>DATNLE010000016.1:0-4155 GCA_035603035.1 Candidatus Acidiferrales bacterium
AATGGGCCCCAGATCGAGTGTTCGAAATTCTCTTGCAACAACAGAAGATTGGGAGCGCGAAACCGGTAGTCCTGGTAGCTTCCGAGCGCCATCGCTCCATCAATGTCGGACCCACCCAGCGTCTGCTGAAAATAGAACGGCACCGCGCTCGTCGCCGAGTTGATCGATTCCGACAACAACAGCCGCACTCCAATCGACCCGTTCAGGTTCCGCGAGTGCGGAACCTCCGGACATTTCTCCCCGGCCGGCGCGCACTCGTCCGGACCGTTCGTATTCATGTTCTTAGACGCCGACTCCGTGTAACCATACAAATAGAAAGTGTGATTCAGGTCAGCGGTCCAGCGCAGGAAGGAATTTTCGGAGCTCGACGGCGCGAAGAACTGCTGAAAGTTCCCCAGATAGTTCAGTTGAAAGTGGTCCCCGAACACCGGCTCAATTCGGAACCCTTCGCCAAGCTGCACGAAACCAGGTTGGCTGACCAGCCCGGGTGCGGTGGCATCCGTGTAGAGGGTCTGGATCGACGGAGCGGATTGCCCGGGATCGCCTCTCACGTTCACGAAGCGTCCATTCACTTCTCCCAGCAAGGCTAACTTCAGCTTGGCGATCGCGGGCCACTCATAGACCGGCTTGATCACGGTCCCGCCGACGATGGACTCCGTCGTTCCAAACACTGACTGTCCCGCCAGCAGGGAATCATTGCCGAGACCGAAGAAATAGAGTTTGTTCAAGGAAATCGACTGCGCATAAAGATTAAGAACGGTGTAGGGATGAACCGCCAGCTTCGATTGTTGAGGGTGCTTTTCGGACGGGGCCTGTTGGGTTCCACCGGTCTCAGGGATAATCGGTTTGATCTGGATTACGGGCGTGTGGATCATCTTCATGTATCCTCCGGCTCGCCACGAGCCGTTGGTCGAGCCCACCGCATCCACGTCCCAGCTCAACCGCCAACTCTTTGTGTTCTTGTCGGCCACGAAGGCCGCTCCGACCCCGAATCCGTTTTGCGGAGGCATGCTTCCGGCTGCGATGTGAAGGGGATGGTCGGTGAACAGTTCGATGGCACAGCCCGGCACAGTCTTGAAAGCGAAATCTTTGCAGGCATCGCTAACCCGCTCGCCCTCGCGGCGGAACTCCGCCTGCAGCATGCTCTCCTGAGCGAAGGCGAACGTGCCCGCGAGCCACAGCACCACCAACAAGCCCCAACGCATACTGCCTCCAGCAAACCAATCTCCAACGCCTCAAAAACCGTCACTTACGTCTCCCGCCTCGGCTTCGACGGGCGCTTTTTCTTTGTTCTGACTTTGCCAGTCCGCCTAACCCGAGACCTCGCCCGCTTCGCCGTCGCAGCTTGATGCGCCGCATGGATCGCCTCAGTCACTTGCCGGACATAATCGGCCGCCTCGCTTTCGGTCTTGATCGCGTTGATGTAAATGCCGGTCTGTAGCATCACCGGCAATTTCAACTCCGCTTCGTGCAAGTGCACAATCTGCGATTTCAGCAGCGCATTGATCGGCCGGTTTGGATTCCATGCATTCTGCGGTCTGGGTACGTGGATGAGGGCCATCTCGTCACTCCTTCCAGGCTCAGGCGTAGCCAAGCGGCTAAGCGTCACTCCTACACATCAAAGTCCGGGCAATCCGTCCGCATGGTGTCGAGCGAAAGCAAGTTCCGCGCGGGGTCGACTGGCGCCGCGTTCGGCTCGATGAAAACGTCCGCGCTTGTCTCCCGCGGCGACCGCGGCGAGTAGTCTCCCAGCAAGAACTTTGTGACCGTTCCCGGAATCGAAGCATGATCAAACACCCGGTTTACTATCGTCCCCTTCGGGATCCATGGCGAAATCAGAATGGCCGGCACGCGCACACCCAGCCGGTCAAAGGCAAACGGCATTCCAGTCCCCGTGTCGTTTGGCGATGCCTGAAATTGGTCCGGAGTACAAGCCGGCGGCGCCACATGGTCGTAAATTCCACCGTGCTCGTCATACACGACCAGCAGCGCCGTGCTCTGCCACAAATTCGCGTTCTGCTTGATCGCCTTGTAGACTGACGCGATGAAAAGCTCTCCCGCCTGCACATTGTGGTCCGGATGCTGGTCCGAGGCCACTTCTTCGCCGTTGTCGCTGTCGTGATCGCTATAGTTCGGCTCGACAAAAGAATAATCCGGCAGATTTCCCGTCTTGCAATCATCGAGAAACTGCTGATATGTCCCAAACAACTCCGGCTGATTCTGCAGCAGGTTCGTTATCTCCATCGTTGAACTTGCTGTGTCGTAGTAATAGAGCTTGGAGGTGTGCTTGGGAGTGGCGTTGATCAGGCGATCGTAGATACTCTTAAAGGGCTCATTCACATACAGCAAATTCATGTCGACCCTGCCAAACGACGTGCCATAGTGCGCGAACGCCCGATTGCAGATCGTGGGCCCGGGAATCGACGCAAACCACCGGTTAAAGACCGCAAACTCCAAGGCCAATGTGGTCAGCACGGGCAGCTGATTCTGGGCAAAGTAATACATGATCTTCTGCGAATGCCCGACGTCTTTCTGCTGATTGAAGTAGCTCTTCACGAACCCCTGCATATTCGCCACGCGATTCGGGCTCGTATCGCCGCCGAAGATCTGCAGATCGACGGCTGGAAAATGATGGTCGGGATCGGGATCAAGCTGCCCCTGAAACTCCGCTAAGGCCTGCGGCTTTACCAACGCACCGGTTGTATCGGGATTACTGAGCTGGTTGGTGACACCGTCGATCTGAGGGTTGACGGCTGTCAGAGATCCCAGCATGTGGTCGAACGACCGGTTCTCCATCATGAGGACTACGATATGTCTAAGATTGTCCAGTCCAGGTGGCATAGAACCCTCTGCTTACGATGTGTCGTTCGACCCACCTTGCCCGCCTACTAGCCTGTAGAAAAGTGGCTTCCTTATACCTCATGGTGAGTTGACCACGGCTTTCGTTTCGAAAAGCGTCGGACATAGTCGATTTGTCCTTTGTACGAATGCTCTGGCTGGCGATACTGTTTCTTTCAATCCGCTAGTCGGAGCCCGCAAATTGACGATCTTGTTTAGCAGGTCGAACCAAAATGGCGCTCCCCTAGCAACGGCGACGGTGCTACTGAGGATTCCGAAGACCTTCCACAACCACCCTGACGATTGCTGCAAGGCTCGGACGCCGTCCCCTGCCCATCCGATCGGCGGCATGTTTGCCGCACGGATCGAGGCGGCCACGCAATGCAATTGATCCTCAGACGTTTGTTCCGTCTGCGATTGTCGTCATGAAACCTCAGTTCCGTCGAAGGGTCTTTAAATTCGGACCTTCTCTTCTACTCGTAGGGAAAACGCAAGCAGTCTACACCAACTTTTCTTCCAGAGTTTAGTTGAAAACGGGCTTCAGATGAAATTCGCAACGCGGTCACCAGACTCTTGAGTGGGGCAGAGTCGCTATTTCTCGCTTCGGTTACACTCCTAAGCGACAGTGACCAGTTCGCCTGCTCTCCCTGCTAGACTGTCGCGGTGCGCCGCCTGATCATTAATGCCGATGACTTTGGCCTCACTGCGGGCGTAAATCGTGCCATCATCGAAGCTCACACTCGTGGGATAGTAACCTCATCCACGCTGATGGCCACTGGGCCTGCGTTCGAAGACGCCGTCCGCCTCGCAAAAGAGACTCCACTGCTCAGCGTGGGCTGTCACGTTGTATTGATTGACGGAGCCCCGGTTCTCGATGCGGCTCGGCTGCCCACGATTACTTCCCGAAATTCTCCTCCAGCTCGGTTTGGCAACAGCCTCAAATCTTTTGCGGCTCGGGCATTAACTCGTCGTTTGGATCCCGCCGAGATCGAAGCCGAGACGACCGCGCAGATTCGCAAGATTCAATCGGCCGGCATCTCGGTTTCCCACATCGATTCTCACAAGCATACCCATCTGTTTGCGGCGGTGTTGCGCCCCGTCCTGCGCGCTGCGTTTGCCTGCGGAGTACAAGCCGTGCGCAACCCCTTTGGTCCGCGCAAGCCACTGAAATCCAGCGAACTGTTGGCACGCCCTAGTCTCTGGGTGCGCTACTCTGAGGTGCGACTCTTGCGCACGCTCTCCGGCAAGTTTCGCGACGCCGCTAGACGGCAGGGCATGGTAACTCCCGACGGCACTCTGGGCATCGTGGTCACCGGC
>DATNLE010000021.1:0-15958 GCA_035603035.1 Candidatus Acidiferrales bacterium
AGGCTCAAGATGAATCGTAAGAGCGGACTCAAAGGTGACATCTGCCGGCACAACGGTGATTGGAAGCCTCTTTGACGAGTTATTGCGCAGCTCCATTGTGCGCATGCGGGTCCACCCTGTGCTGATGATGCTCGCTTCGGGCTTGAAGATCTTATTTCCGCCCTGGTGATCGAGATGATAGTGAGTGTTGATGACGTAGAGAGTCGGCAGCCTCGAAACGCTGCGTATCTCCGCCAGGCACTTCCTCGCCGCTATTTCATTGAGCCCGGAGTCAACCACGAGAATTCCTGCCTTGCCGACCAGGAAGGTGGAATTGGCGCTCGCATCATTGTCCGCGATGCACGCGTAGAGGTCTTTCCCGATCTGTTTTGGAGTTCCGATCGCGAAAGCCGAATGAACCAAGAACACGAAAGAAAAAAGTAATGCGAAGGTGAGTGGTCCACGCAATGCCCTGTAGCTTCGGGACAGAGGTGGCTTTCGCAAGGAACCGGAAAGGTTCAAAGATTCCTCCCGTTCTATGGACAGCGGATTCTGCATTAGCAACACGTCTCACCGTAGCATCTTTCGATCCGAGGTCCTCGGGCTTCGACGTCATGCTCGGCCGGCACTTGAACTCGAGGCCAAATTTACCGCGCAGCGCTGGGGGAGGTGCGGGCAAACCACGAGGCGTCCGCGCTCGCATATACCGGACGCTTCGCCAGCGCCAGGCCCCGCCGTACTCCACCTCGCGATCATTGCACACTTTCAGCGCTGGCTTGGCGCGCTCACGGGCAGCAGCCGCGTTTCCGAAGAAGCCTTCCCGCAGGGCCGCCCTGCTTTGATCGTAAGCCGGAAAGCACCAGCAAAAAGTAATGCACAAGGTAGAAACTGATGTCGTTCATTGGCACGGAACAAAAAAGTTTCCCCGGAGTTTTGTGTTTTAGCTTGCTTCCTGGGTCCGGAATGTTTCAGATGAGAGTTGTTGATCAAGCTGGCCAGGTTTCGGAGTGTACGGTGAGACGCTCAATGCGCTCGCGTCGCACGGAGAAGCCCAATCCGGGCGATTCCGACACTTCTATTGTTCCTCGTGTAGTAACCTCTACCTCGGGTTCAATAATGTCCTCGTCCCAGTAGCGCTTGCTCGCTGAAACATCTCCGGGAAGAGTAAAACCAGGCAGAGTGGACATCGCAATGTTGTGAACTCGGCCAATTCCGGACTCGAGCATTCCGCCGCACCATACCGGAATCGTGCGCTCGCGGCAAACATCGTGCACGCGTTTCGCTTCTGAGTGACCACCAACGCGCCCTAGCTTCACGTTGATCACCTTGCACGCTCCGAGCTCGATCGCGGCGCAGACATGGCGCGCGTTGTGAATGCATTCATCCAGGCAGATGGGCGTTTGGATCTGCAGCTGCAATTTCGCATGCTCGTAGAGCTCATCCCAGGCAAGAGGTTGTTCGATCATCAGCAGATCGCAGCTATCAAATTCCCGGAGTAACTCAGTATCTTGAAGAGCGTACGCGGAGTTCGCATCCACCATTAATTTCACATTCGGAAGAATCTTCCTCACTTCTTTGACCATTCCGACATCATTTCCAGGCTTGATCTTGAGCTTGATGCGCTGATACCCGGCCGCCAGTTCCTGCTCGATCTTCGATATCACCAAACTGAGGGTCGGTTGAATGCCTAAGGAGACGCCGCAGGGAATGTCGGCCAGAGATCCTCCCAACAATCTGTGGAGGGGAACTCCTTTTTGCTGGGCCTCGATATCCCAGAGTGCGTTTTCCAGTCCAGCGCGAGCCATCTCGTGACCGCGAATTCGGCTCATGAGTGCGCCTGCTTCCTGGGCCGTCTCCACAATCTTGCCCAGCGTCAGAGGGACAATGAAATCACGCAGGATATGCCATGCGGTATCAGTTGTTTCACTGTTGTAGAAGGGGTCTTCATCTGCGGTGATCTCACCCCAGCCGGAGAGTCCGTCTGATCGAACCTCGAGCAGGAGAACACGACGCTCACGAGTAATCGAAGAACTTGTCTCGAAAGGCTCTTTTAGGTGCATCCGCAACTCGCGAGCGGTGATGGATTCTATCTTCACAAAGGTGTCTTTTGTATATGCAACGTTTGTTGCATTATAGCTGGCGGCGAGACAAAACACGCGAAACATTTACGCATCGGCGCGCACGGTAGTCCGCTGACGTTGATTGACACCGGGTCCAACCTGCCAGACTTGCAAAAAAGAACTCTTCCAGCAGATTACATCTGGTACCAGCGCGCGCCGTGCCTTTCTTCTCTATCTGCCGCCCGCAAGAGTGAGAGAGTCCGGGATCTTCGGTGGTTGGCGCACGCCACCAGCATCGCGTTGAGCACCGCCATGGGAGCAATGTAGGAAGCCCCAAACGGAGGCGCCTCAATTGAAGCCAAGAAGACCTGGTCGCAAGATTGAGCAATGGGCGACACGTAAGTGTCGGTAAGGCCGACGCAGTATGCCCCCCTGGCGTGTGCCTGCTGCAAACCCTCAACAGTTTGCCTTAGCCCCTTACGAAAGCTGATCGCGATGACCAGATCTTTCCTGCTCGCGCTTCTGGACAGATGCATGATTCGGCCCCATGAGGTAGCACTCAGGACGGGGAGAGACAGGATGGTGAGCTGGTGCTCAAGGTACGCAGCCAGAGTGGCCGCCAAGTCCCCCGCGAAGATCAGAATGCGGGGTGATTTGTAGAATCTCGCTGCGAGCCTAGCCAGCGATTCTAAATCGATACTGTGCCGCAAACCGTTCAGGTTGGCTGAATCGCGGTCCAAGGAGTTTCTGATCAGGCTGATGATGCCGCCATCGGGAGGCAAACTAGCCATCATCGCATCCAGGGAAGTCGCTCTTGCGATCGAAATGCCATGCAGGTAACGCTGAAAATCGCGGTACGTCGCAAAACCGATTCTTTGGGCAATGCGCACCACGGTTGCCGCATCGATTCCCAAGCGCCGCCCGAAGGCGCGTGCACTGAGCAGAACGAAGTCCTGAGGGTTCTCCAGAACCGGTCGGATGGTCTCGCGCCTCTTGCGGCTGAGACGCTCCATATCAATCTGAAACTTGGCCGGTGCTTTTCTGTCCGTTCGAGAGGCTCTCATAGTTATCGCAGAGCATCGCCCAGAAAGAGGGTCCCGTCAAGGTTTATCGGATATCGTCACTTGGAACTATTCGCAACAAACGTTGCAAAATGAGACATTTTTCTTGACAACGCTGTTCGACGGTTAATAGAGTGAAGAGGAATCAGGGTTGGCCGAAGATTTAAGGGGCTTGCGTGCTACCGGACTAAGCAACGAGACGCAATTCCGCTCCAGAACAGCTATTCCAAGGAGTTGTACATGAGATCCGGCACAGCCATCAGAAGTTTGTTTCTCATTCTAGCCAATGTTGCCTTACTCTCGGCACAGACTTATCAGGGCCGGATTTTGGGCACGGTCACTGATTCATCCGGAGCAGTCGTGGCCGACGCGACAATTACAGTCACCAACGTCGCAACCAACGTTTTCCGAACGCTGATCACAAACCAGGCCGGCGAATATGCCGTACCCGATCTCGATCCCGGAACCTACGCAGTCGCGGCGGAAGCGCCGGGTTTCAAGAAGACGAGAAGCAGTTCGGTGATTCTCGAAGTCGCTCGCGATGTGCAGGTTAATTTGCGCCTTCAGCCGGGGGCAGTGAGCGAGACGGTCGAGGTGTCCGGAGAAGGAACGTTGCTTGACACCACCGACAGCACGCTCAACGGAGTAGTGGGAAATAAAGCAATCAACGAATTGCCGCTGGAGGGCCGCGACTTTCAAAACCTGTTACCGCTTCATCCCGGGGTACAGCGAACCCCAGGAGGCGGGTTCCAATCTATTACCTCCAACGGCAATCGTCCTGACGAAAACAACTTTTTCATCGATGGCGCGACCGACAACGACGTCTATTACGGCGAGTCGGTCGTGAACGAAGCCGGGATTCAAGGCACACCCGCCAGCTTTCTTCCCCTCGACGCTATCCAGGAATTTAATACCCAGGAGAGTCCCTCGGCGGAGTACGGTGACAAACCTGGCGTGGTCATGAACCTCGGGCTCAAGTCCGGTACCAATGACGTCCACGGAAGCGCCTATTATTTCAGCCGCAACAGCGCCTTCGATGCCCGGAATTATTTCGATCCTACGCCACAACGGGCAGCTGCCCTCATCATGCACGAGTTCGGTGTCTCCATTGGCGGACCCATCAAAAAAGACAAGTGGTTCTATTTCGTAAATTACGAAGGTATTCGCGACAAGGTGGGGAACCCCGGCGTCTACGACAGCCCGGTAACCGTGTCGCTGGCGAGTCAAATGGGTGGAATCGCAGATTCTCAGGGCAACCCGCTATCGGCGACATACAGCCTTCCGGATGCGATCGCATATTGCACCCAGGGAATCAACGGCCCGTGCACGCCAAATCCTCTAAGTATGGCTTTGTCGAAGCTATTCCTTCCCAATCCTGGTTTCGCGCTCAAGCAATCCGATCCGGGGGCCATTGATTTCGATTTCAACAACACCAACCGGGGCGATAATCTCGTCGCAAAAACGGATTATCACCTGAACGACCATCACGTATTCAGTGCCCGGTATTTCTATAGCAACAGCGATCTTGTCGAGATGGACACCATTCCGATTCGCCCCGAGTGGCTCTCCACGACGAAGCCCACAACTCAGATTTTCGGCGTGAACTGGGTTTGGACCCCGAGTTCGACATGGGTCAACGTGGCGCGATACAGCTTCGACAGCTTCAGTGAAGCCATCTTCCCGCTCGATCACAACGTTAATCCCACGTCGTACGGAATCGACACCGGAGTTACCGATCCAACGCTCTATGGCTTCCCGCGCATCAACCCCGGGACGGACGAATTCGACTATATGGGTGGCAATTCCGGCTGGCCGTTAGAGACTACACCCAGCAAGACCCAGAACTGGTCCGATACGGTTTCCTACACGGCGGGGAAACACTCGCTCCGTTTCGGCGGGCAATTCATGTACGGAGATGTGGATTACTTTCGCGCCACCGAGGGCCGCGGACGTGTGGACTTCAGCGATCTCACGGACTTCGTTGCGGGAACGCCGCACCGATGGGAGCGCCTTTACGGCGACCCACAGCGCAATGTGAGCATGAAGTCGTTTGGCCTCTTCGTTCAGGATGGCTACCGCGCGACGAAGCGCTTGACGCTAAATTTTGGCCTCCGCTATGGCGTGGTCTTTCCTATCAAAGACTCGCGCAACCTGTTGGCGAACTATGAGTCAACCTTATCCAATGGCCAGCCAGGAGGCGTTGTTCAGGTGGGCGACGGCATCAGCTCTCCTTATCCTACGCGGTACAACAATTTTTCTCCCCGCCTGGGCTTTGCCTACGATGTGTTCGGCGCCGGCAAAACTGTGGTGCGCGGTGGCGGCGGCATCATCTTTGTGCAGCCCTCCATTCGCACTTTCATGTTTAGCGGCGGAGGGCTGAACCTGAATCCCACCACTGCGGGGCTGGGCGTCACTCCTGGGAATGGTTCGATCAATGCGTTTCTGGTCGACTCGACCGACGTAACCCAGATCAACTGGGGTGCGGGTCCTGGCCCGGTATTTCCTTCTTCTGCGACCGAGGGCTGCAGTTTCGCAAGCCAGTGCAACGTCTTCGCCACCACCCAAAATCTCAAAACACCCTACGTGGAGAACTGGAACCTCAATATTCAGCAGGCGCTTTCGTCGACCGCGATGCTGCAGTTGGCGTATGTCGGAAATCATGGGGTCGACCTATACAGCGTTCGGGATATCAATCAGGTAAATCCGTATTCGCCACTGGAAAGTCCTGCCAATTGCGACCACTGTGAATCCGCCGGGCGGCCTCTCAACGCTAACTGTTCCGTGGCTAACGGTGGCTTAGGCTCAGGCGGACCGTGCTTTCCTTACATGGGTTTTCTCGATCAACTCGGCAACCTGGGCAATTCGATTTACCACTCTCTGCAGGTCACTTTAACCAAACGCTATGCGCATGGATTGTACTTTCTGGCGGGATACACCTATGCTCATGCCATCGATACCGCGACCAGCAACACTCCTTCGAATATTCCGCAAAACAGCCTGGACTATGCGGCCGAACGTGGCAATTCTGATTTCGACATCCGTCATCGTTTGACTCTCTCCCTTTCTTATGACTTACCCTCAAAAGAATCTCCGTTGCAGATGTTGCAAGGCTGGCAGGTGGCGAGCATTGTGACCCTCGAGGGGAGTGAGCCCTACTCGCTTTACGATTTCGGCGACGATGTCAGCCTCACAGGCGAATTCGAGGATCGATGGAACATCTCGGGACCGCCCGGCAACATTCACTGGTCGCCTACCACTCCCCTCAACTACCTCCCGCCCACGGTATTCAATACCGACGCCAACCAGAACGTGATTAGTGGAACCACGACTCAAGCGCAGCAATGCGTAACTGCAGCCATGGCGGCGGGCGGGCAGGCCGCGGCTAATCAACTCAATGGAAATCCTAACTTCGCCAATCTCGCGGGTTTTCCCAGCACCTCAGGGGGGTGCTACATTTCCGGCAACACTGTACTGACGGCTCCAGCGCCGGGAAATTTCGGCAATTCGGGACGCGACATTTTTCGCGGGCCCGGTTTCCGCGAATGGGATTTCTCGATCGCAAAGATCTGGAAATTCAACGAACGGGTCAAAATGCAACTTCGCGGCGAGTTCTTCAATGTCTTGAATCACCCCAATTTCGATGCGTTCTCGTTGAATAACGATCTTTCCGTGCCCAGCGCTGTGGGGACCGCGATTTTCACCCCTGATCTGGGCGTAGCTTCGAACCCGGTCCTCGGGACAGGCGGCTCTCGTCATATTCAACTGGGAGCGAAACTGATCTGGTAAGAGTAAGAGAAAGAGTTCAGATTCATCGGAGTTCTGAATGAACCGCTGGCGCGTTCTCGTTTGCGTTGCGCCAATTGGGCTATTGCTCCAGGCATGGCTATTGCTGTGCCCTGCCTTCGCAGACAGCCCGCACTACAAATATTTTCGTTCCGGGAATTCCGCGGACGTACAAACGAAAACTCAAGGTGGCTTCGCCTTGATGGGTGGAGGAAAAGACCTCGATCGAGCTTTTAGGTGGATGTGCGAGCGTTCTGGCGGCGGCGATTTCCTGGTGCTTCGCGCGAATGGCGACGATGCTTACAATTCCTATGTTCAAGGGTTGTGTCACGTCAACTCGGTATCAACCCTTGTGATCCCAGACCGCGCGGCTGCCTCCGATCCATTTGTGGCCGCGGCGATTCGCAAGGCCGGGGCTGTATTTATTGCCGGCGGCGACCAGGCGGACTACATCAACTTTTGGATGGGAACACTGGTGCAACAGGCCCTAAATGAAGCCATCGCCCGCAACATTCCGATCGGGGGAACGAGCGCGGGTTTAGCAGTTCAGGGCGAATTTGTGTACTCGGCGCAGGGCGATGTTCCGAATGGTCCTGATCTAAGTTCCCCGGAGGCGCTGTCCAATCCGCTCAGTGCACGTGTCACCATCGTGCATTCGCTTGTTGATAATGCGCTTTTGAAAGATGTGATTACCGACACGCATTTTTCAGCACGCGATCGAATGGGTCGAACGCTGGTGTTCATGGCCAGGATTCTGCAAGATGGCAGGGCGCGTCGGGTCCGTGATATTGCCGTCGACCAACGCACAGCGGTCCTTCTTGAACCAGACGGAATCGCGACGGTCGTCGGGGCGGGTTCAGCCTATTTCTTCGAAGCCACTCAGACTCCAGAAACGTGCAAAGCTAATACTCCCCTTACATTCCGGGGAGTGATGGTGCGAAGCTTGCGCGCCGACGAGCAATTCAATGTGCTGCAATGGTCTAGCAGCGTTGGCGTTTCCTATACGCTGTCGGTGGAGTCTGGGACGATTCATTCAACTTTGCCCAGCGGAGCGGCGTACCCGAGCATCAGCAAGTAATATTCGCGTGACCTAAGCGGCCGCAGTATCGCCGCGCCGCCTGCGATCAGCCAAATGGCGGCGATGTATGCGAAGATCGTAACGCCGGGAATGTGGCCGCCCCAGGGCCTGAATGGGTCGATGGGCGGGCTCAAACTCGCCCCAAACGAGGTCCATGTTGCCGGGCAGCGACCGATGCTATGGTCAAGGGCGATGCGATTACAGCCGGTGTCTGTGACCTGAACCCGACGCTCACGAAAAGCGGCGATACCTGATGAAGGGTGCGCCCCTCAATTCAGTATCGCCGATCCCGAGTTTCGTAATAGCCTCATATGCACGATTCGAATGGAGGAAGCGATTGCGTATAGTACTGGTGCTCACGAGTGTATGGATATGGGGTGTTGGGCCGCTTATGGCACAAGGACCGACAGCGGCGGAGCAGATCCGATGGAAAGCCGAAGCGGCCCGAGTGACAATCGTGCGCGACGACTGGGGCATCGCGCATGTGCATGGAGCGAGCGATGCGGATGCTGTGTTCGGGATGATCTTCGCGCAATGCGAGGATGACTTCAACCGGATTGAGATGAATTACCTGACCTCTCTTGGGCGGAGGGCGGAGGCGGAGGGCGAGACTACCATCTGGCAGGATCTGCGGCAGCGGCTGTTTCTGGATCCCGAAGAACTCAAACGCGACTATGTCGCCAGCCCGTGGTGGCTCAGACGGTTGATGGATGCGTGGGCAGATGGAATCAACTTCTATCTTGCGCAGCACCCGACGACTAAGCCGAAGGTACTGACACAATTCGAGCCTTGGATGGCCCTTTCGTTTACCGAGGGGAGCATCGGCGGGGATATCGAGCAAGTCGACTCCAAGCAGCTGCAAGCGCTCTATGACTCGGGCAGCGTGCATGCAGGCGGTGGCAGTGGGATGAGCCAGGTTGAGCCGCCGAAGGGGGAGATGGACGGGTGTGAACCGGAGCCGAGCGGGTCGAATGGGTTCGCGATTGCGCCCGCTAACACGATTGATCACCATGCGCTTTTACTGATCAATCCGCATACACCGTTTTTCTTTCGCAGCGAGTTGCAGATGGCGAGCGCTGAAGGGCTAGACGCGTATGGGGCAGTGACATGGGGTCAGTTTTTCGTCTACCAAGGATTCAATGACCGTGTGGGATGGATGCATACGTCGAGCAACGTGGATGCGGTGGATGAGTATCTGGAGAAAGTGATCCGAGTTGGCGACAAGCTGAGCTATCTGTATGGGGGGGCGAGCCGGGCTTTCACCACGAAGCTGATCACGCTTAACTACAAAACACCGGAGGGCATTTCTTCTCGGACTTTTACCGCAATGTACACCCTACACGGGCCTGTAATTCGTCGCGATGGCGATAATTTCATCACCATCCAGCTGATGAATACTCCGGTTGCGGCGCTCCAGCAAAGCTATCTGCGCACCAAGGCACGGAACTACGCCGAATTCAAGAAGACGATGGAACTGCACGCGAACTCCTCGAATAACACGATCTTTGTGGATGGCGATGGCGACATCGCGTATTGGCACGGGAACTTCATTCCTGATCGCGATACGCGCTTCGACTACACGAAACCCGTCGACGGCAGCAATCCCGCGACGAATTGGAGGGGACTGATGACCGTTGACCAGGTACCACATTTGCTGAATCCGAAAAGCGGATACCTGTTCAACGTGAACGATTCGCCTTGGAACGGTGCGGGGGCATATTCGCTACGAAAGGCGGAGTATCCCGTATATGTGGAGCAAGGAATCGAGACAGCCCGAGGGTTACATGCGATGAGTGTGCTGGCTCCGGGTGGGACGCCGCGTCGGGATTTCTCGCTCGATCGACTGATGGACGCGGCCTATGACTCTTATCTGCCGTGGTTTGCCAAGACGGTGCCGGTGCTGGTCGCCGCCTATGACGCACTGCCGCCGGATGCGCCCCTAAAGACGCGTTTGAATGGCCGGATCTTGCTCTTGCGTGGATGGGACAATCGCTGGGGAACGGATTCGATTGCAACTTCGGTAGCGGTGTACTGGGGGACGGAGCTGATGAAGAAAGTGGGTCGGCCCGCGCACGAAGCATTGGTGCCGAGCGAGGAATGGGTGGCAACCAGGCTGTCGGCGGACGCTCTGCTAACAGTGCTGGCGACAGCTTCGGACAAGCTGGCGGCGGATTTCGGCACATGGCGGACGCCTTGGGGGCAGATCAATCGGTTTCAGCGGCTTACCGGAGATATCGTGCAGCCCTTCAACGACGCCGGACCGAGCGTCCCAGTGCCTTTTACCTCATCTCTTTGGGGATCTCTGGCCTCCTTCGGGGCACGGCAGTATCCGGAGACAAAGAGATGGTATGGGACGGGCGGCAACAGCTTTGTTGCCGTCGTGGAATTCGGGGATAAGGTCCGCGCGAGGGCGGTGACAGCCGGTGGCGAGAGCGGACATCCGGATTCGAAGCACTTCGATGACGAGGCGGGGCGGTATACCGCGGGCAATCTGCGTGAGGTTTACTTCTATCCGGAGCAGCTAAACGGGCACACGGAGCGGATGTATCATCCGGGCGAGTAGATAGCGCCTTAAACACACTTTATCGCATAACCCTTCGCCAAATTCATGGAGGCCGCAGAGAGTCAGAGGGAAGCCTCCTTAGGCGCACCAGGAGTCCGACTTGTTCATGAGCTCGCGTGTCCGGTCCAACCTGGCGATTCTCTAGGTCGTGGAGAGCTGGCGTCGGCTGCAACTCGCAAGTGCGCGATTACTTTTCCACGACTCTTTATGAGCTTGCCGGTCTCCCGACCCGGTGCCTCCCCGATCTCACTCCCGCTGTGTGGGCTGCCCGGCATTCGTGAACCCAAGCGACGAGGGTGTGGAGCGAAGGTGGTATGCGGCAACAATCGTATAGCTTCCTGTTAGCCGACGACACACTCGCAATCGACGTACCCCGCGAGGCTCGATTACGTGCGCGACTTGCACGGGATACGGCGTCAACCACGTACCTTCGGAGAATCGGATCAATGCTTGCAAAAGGGGCAAGGCTAGTCCGGTTTCAAGACTCGGAGAAAAGCGAATGGCGGGCGATGCTACGCCGAAAGAAACACGAAGGTGCGGCGTATTCCCCACTTCAGGTGCGGTTAGCCTGGACTGTGCGCCTGCCTGGCAGTCAGAAATCGACCTGTTTCTTCGGGAATGCTTCACCGAAACGACGTTCTTTCCTTATGCTTACTTATGCTTTTTGCCAACTTTTCGTTGCTGGCGCGTAGAGCTATTGCTAGCGCGGCTCAGATGGCTCACTCGGCTCGCCATCTGCATTCCAGGCGGTGACTCGATATTGAGCGCCCAAGAAAATCGGATGGGGATCGGGCCAGGGATCGTCTGTGTCGGTGGCGCAGTGGTCGCAGATGATTTTCCAATCGGCTGAAACTGCGTCTTTACGCTCGATCGAATAACGAACGGCGCCTGCAGAACCACGCCACGCGATGAGTCCGCCGATCACGATCGATGTGATCACGGGACGCCGCGGGATCACGTGATGGGGAACCGACACTCCTGCCATGGCGTACCCATGGGCGCGCAGTTGCTGCGAGCGGTGCGCCATATCTTCGGCTGTATTTACTAACGTCGTCACACCCGGATAGTAGAGTGCCCACCACTGGCCGCTTTCGCCAGTTTCCGCGTAGGGTACGTTCGAGACGTTCGCCGGGATGGGCTGGAATCCGAAATTGTCCAGGTGCGCCTGCAGCGCCCAAAAGTCGTCACCCGAAACGTTTGGATCTTTCACCAGAGCATCCAGAACCTGCTGCAGGTCGGCCTGCGATTTCCAGTCGGTGCGATCCCACCCGAATTCGTTGACGATGTAAACCTTGCCGTGCCCGGTAATGGTGGCGGCGTCCTCAGTGAAGGTCGCCGCGGTAGTGTGGAGGCTCGTGCCCAGGAGCGTATCCCAATGCGGGTAGTATTCGAAAGTTACGAGGTCGGGGGTTTTGTTGTCGAGCACGCCTGGATAGGAGCGAAATATGCCCGATGTGTCGAGATAGAGATGGCGCGGATCGACGCTCTTGATATGGGCGCCGATGGTTTCGACCCAGTCGGAAACCTGATTGAGGATCTCACGACGCCCGCCCATGAACAAGGTGATGAGGCCGCACATGTTGCAGTCTTCCCAGGCGAGAATCGTGGGATCGTCCTTGTAACGCACGCCCGTCAGGCTGTTCACGTGGTTGAGGACGGCGTCGATGTGATGCTCAAAGGCAGAGATGAGTCCTGGATCGGAGAAAAAATCCATGGGGTTCTGTTTCTTTTCCCATGCGAGAAATTGGCCTATGCCGCCGAGTGTGCAGGTTGCGCAATCGCCTAGCAGCGTGACGATAACCCTCATGTCGTGCTGGCGAGCGGCGAGCAACGCATAGTCCGTGGCCGCGAAAGCAGCATCGTTGAACTTGCCTTCGGTGGGCTCGACGCACAGCAGACATCCGACGGTGTCGCCCATGGTTTGAGATCGAACCACGCGCGCACCCATCTCGGCGGCAGTCGCGAAGGCGTCGTCCACCTCGAAGTGGCTGGGATAATGCGGGCCCTGCGGGTCGTGCGGGCCGTAGCCTTCGAGGCCAAGCCACTCGATGTTCGGGCCGCTGTAGCGATAGGGGGCTCCGGCAAGAGTTAGCTTTGTCCCGGAGCGCTGGACGAATTGCGCTGGATTTTGGGCTTGCACGCAGCTGCAGAGTGCAGCGAGGAGGACGACGGCAAGAGTCTTCGAGGACTTCATCACGTGTTCTTCCTCATTTAATTTATACGAATCGCGCCGGGAGTGAACTTCCTCTGCGTTCTCTGCGGTGAGGCTTTTCGGCTTACCACGGAGAGACACTGAAGTCTCCTACTCGTAGTCCCGCCTTTTCGCAAAGTCCGAGGTATTGTCGTCACTGTTGAGCGTCGCCTATCTGTTACCAGATCGTCTGCACACCAGAAGACACGGACATGCAACTTCCACTCTTCCGAGGCGCAATGATGATATTCGGAATCTGTGGATGAAGGAATCTCCTCGTGGTCGTGGTGAGAGCGGAATGCGCTGCTGCTGCAGATCAGTATCGTCGTGCTCATTGTTCCGGAGCGCTACTGTCGCCGGTTGCAACAAAGAATCGACACCCTGCCCAGACTAATTCCCATCCTTCACTCACCAATGTGCGATGCTGGCCCCGTTGTTTTCCTGGTTCGGCTCCTTTTCTCTTTCCCTGTGCGCTTTGCCTTGGTCGGCACGGGGGTTGAACGCCCGGTTTTGGCGGCGGGGCTCGCAGCCATATCCAATCCAAAAAGTTCGGAAAGGTCTTCCCCGCCGAGGAGGTTTGCTGCCGGTCCCTTCTTGGCCAGCGGAAATGCCACGTCGGCGTGGGCGATCAACTCTTTTTCGTCGACTCCATGGAGCCTGAAAAGGAGTTCAGGTTGTTGGTCTAAACGAGCGCCAATGGCGTAAAGGACTGCCGCAACGTGCTTGCACATTTCCGCCCAGTCCGGGCAACTGCACGAGAGCTTAATCTCTTTCGGCGATGGGAACAGGCCGGTATTCCGCAGGCAGATACGTTCCATGACACCCGTGGACAGGCGTCCTTGCAGAAGCTCGATCAACGAATCAATCGCGCCAGCGCAGTCCTTACAAATGGACCGCCAGCGCGCCTTCGTGACTGGGACGACTTTCACCGCTACCTCATAAATCTCCGAACCGCTGACCAGCGCCTTGATCTCACCGGACGAAATCTGAAGATCAATGACCGAACCATTGCGCACGTAAGTCCGCCCACGCGGCAAGCGGTTGGCAAAGTCGCTATAGCGCTCGAGGTTATCGCACCACGACTTACCCCAGAAGGTCTTCACGATCGTCCGACCTTCAACCGTCACTGGCGAAACGACGTGTCCTTTCTTTCTGCGCTTGTCCATTTCGCGCAAGGCTTGCAGCCGTCGCTCCGCCGCCGACACATAAGGTCTCCATCCCCAACCGTCATACACGAATCACGCCTCCTTAAGCGCTGCATTGAGATCCAGCGCCACCAACTTTAGCAGGTCTTCGTCTTGCAATTCAGTAAGGAGCAGCTCGGCGCCGCCCTCGATCAAATCCTTCGAAAGCTGCCGTTTTGATTCGATCATCTGGTCGATTTTTTCCTCGACGGTCCCCCGGCAGACGAACTTGTGCACCAGCACGTTCTTGCTCTGTCCGATGCGGAAAGCGCGATCCGTGGCTTGGTTCTCAACGGCGGGGTTCCACCAGCGGTCGAAGTGAACCACATGGGAAGCGGCAGTGAGATTCAGGCCCGCGCCGCCCGCTTTGAGAGAAAGCACGAAGAAAGGCACACCTTCGTCTTCTTGAAACCGGTGGACCAGATCCCCGCGCTTCTTGACCTCGGTTTCTCCGTGAAGAACCAGCCCGGAGCGCCCGAAAATCGATCCCAGAAACGCCGCGAGCGGAGCCGTCATCTCCCGAAACTGAGTGAAGACGAGAACCTTCTCCTGTTTGGCGGCGATAACTTCGACGATGTCGCGCAAGCGTGCCCACTTCCCACTATCCTCTTCACTCCAAGCGCCGTCACCCAGCCACTGCGACGGATGGTTGCAAATCTGCTTGAACCGCATCAGGAATGACAGTACTAGACCCTTGCGACGGATGCCATCGGCTCCATCGAGCGCCTCGGCTAGTTCTTCCACTGCCTGTTTGTAGAGCGCAGCTTGTTTGCGGCTGAGTTGGCAGAACGCCTTAACCTCGGTCTTGTCCGGCAAGTCTGCGATCACCGTCTTGTCGGTTTTCAGTCGCCGTAGAATGTATGGGCGCACCAGTTCGCGCAGTGGAGCGTACGGATTGTGAGTTCGACCCTCCAGGCGCTTTACGAAGTTTGAAAACTCCTTCGACGTTCCGAGCAGTCCTGGATTCATGAAATCAAAGATGGACCAGAGGTCGCCTATCCGGTTCTCGACGGGCGTGCCGGTAAGCGCAAACTTCGCCTGCGCCTTCAACTTCTTGGCGATCCGGGTTTGCTTGGCGTTCGGATTCTTGATGGCTTGCGCTTCATCGATCACAACCAAGCGCCAGGAGGCGTCCGCAATCCATGGAATACGCAGCAACGAGCCGTAACTCGTAATCACCAGATCCACATCCTGCAAACGCCCCGGCGCGAGGGTCATGAGATCGGCGGCAGGCAGCGCCGACGGATGGGCGATGAGAGCATTCAAACTCGGTGCAAACCGCTCCAGTTCCGACGCCCAATTGGCGAGAAGCGAAGCGGGCGCAACTAGAAGACTTGGTTGCCGTTGGTCGCGATTTTGGTTTCTCAGCACCAGCAACAGCGAGAGTATTTGAATCGTCTTGCCCAACCCCATATCGTCGGCGAGGCAGGCTCCAAGCCCGAGCTTGGCAAGCAGGTAAAGCCAGCGCACGCCCACCTGCTGATAGGGACGCAGAGTGCCATTCAGAGCCGAGCCGGGATCGATGCCAGCCAATCCCTCCGGACTGCGCAATCCCTTCAGGGTCTCCGCGAGCCACGGACCCGCGACCACCTTCCCCCACTCCGCTGCGCTCGCAGCAGAGTCGTCGTCGGCATCCACATCGGCCCCAGCGATCATGCGCAGCGCGTCACGAAGACTGAGACCACTTTCGGCAGCGACGCGCTCGGCCTCGCCGAAATATTCCATCATTCGGCTCAACCGCTCCCGGTCAACTTCCACCCAACGCCCTCGAACCAGCGCGAGCCCGTCCGACTTAGCCAACAACTCGCGGACCTCGGCAGGGGTCAAGGTTTCGCCGTCGAGCGTGACGTCCATGCGAAAATCGAGCAGCGCATCCTGGCCCACACCCGACAGCAACTTACCCCCAACCTTAGCCGTAACCTGCGGGCGCGGAGGTCGGTTGGCCTGCCAGGTCGCCGGCATTCGCACCACTACGCCCGCACTCTCCAGTTGCGGGACATCTCGCAGAAGCTGCATGGCCTCGGACGGCCTCCACCGCAAGGGGTGAAAGATCTCGCCC
>DATNLE010000030.1:0-11827 GCA_035603035.1 Candidatus Acidiferrales bacterium
CGACCCCGGATAAGCCGACGGTAACGCTCAGCGTCCCCGACCCGAATCACATCAACAGCTTTATGAATTTCCGCGTTGCGGATATTCAAGCGTGCTATGAATTATGGAAAAGTCGAGGAGCGCAGTTCATCACGGAGCCGATCCCAAAATACGGCGAGACGCGCTGCTACATCCGCGATCCTGACGGCTATATTATCGAGGTCGGACAGAGCACTACCCTCACCTACGGTTAACACTCCGGGGGGGATGCCGACTCTGCGTCTCATCGTTACGCTTCTGCCAATTTTGCTTTCAACAGTCACTCGCTCTGACATCGAAAGGAGTACCAGATGGTCGTCACAAACGAACTGAAAGAAGCCGCGCGCGTGATCGCGTCTGTCGCCTTGAGCACGCTTAGTGTGAATGTTTTTACCGCCCCGGGAAAGACTATGGTCGGCGAGCGCCCAAGGCCCTTTGGCGAAGCGCTCGGCTTTGACCCGATCACGTCGACCTTAATCTACGGCGAGTACGACGCGGTGCTGGTGGACGCAATGGGGACGGTGGCTGAGGCCAAGGCTCTCGCGGATTGGGTAGCTCTGCACAACCGCAACCTCGAGACCATCTATATAACGCACGCTCATTTCGACCACTTCTACGGTCTAAGCGTTCTGCTCGACCGTTTCCCGGGCGCTCGGGCGATCGCAACGCCGAAGACAGTGAAGGCCATGCAGATGTCCTTCACTCCCACGGTGGAGCGGTTAGCCCGCCGGATGTTTCCCGGGCAGGTGGCCACTAAGCTGGTTTCACCAGAGCCATATGAGCACGACACATTCACCCTCGAGGGCCACGAATTGCGCATCATCGAGCAGGGCCGGACGGATAGTCCCGATTCGACGTCTCTATACGTTCCATCGATCGGCCTGATCGCCGCTGGCGACGTTGTGTACAACCAATGCCGGATGTACGTCGGCGACACCACCCCCGAGAGCCGAAAGAATTGGATCGCGGCGCTAGACCGGTTAGCGGCGCTGAACCCCGCGATTGTCGTCGCCGGTCACAAGAAGCCCGGCGCACCCGACTCTCCTTCGGCAATCCAGGACACCAAGCGTTACCTCGAGGACTTCGATCGGTTGCAGAAAACCGCGACGTCCGACCAGGAGCTGTTCGATCAGATGACGGAGCTATACCCGCATTGGGTAGCCAATCAGTCGTGGTTGATGTTCGGATTCCCCGGGGCATGACCCGCATCAACCGCGGTGGCCCGCCGTCGCGCACTTTGGAGTAAACCTTGGACAGACGGAACCTTCCCCCGTTTCAATGAATGGAAATTAGTGATCTCAGGAAACAGATTCGATTTCAAAAAGGAGAACAAAAATGACAACAAAAGGAAAAATCTTGGTGCTGGTCTCGAGCGGTCACGGCTTGCCCTTGAAAGATGGCAAGGTTTATAAGGGCGCGGGCTACTACCTCAACGAGCTGACGGTTCCGGTTCGCGCCCTGATGAAGGAAGGCTACGAAATCACTTTCGCCAACCCCAAAGGCAACACGCCGCAAATGGATGTCAATTCAGCGATAGCGCAGTTCTTCGGTGGGGACAAGGGTAGGCTTCAGGACTATCTAAACTTCCGCGACACCCTGACGGGGCTCAAAAATCCAACTCGTATCTCGGATGTCATCGCATCGGGCCTGGATCAATATGACGCTGTTTTCGTCCCCGGCGGCCATGGCCCGATGATGGATCTTCTCGATGATCCCGACGCGGGCACCGTGCTGAGACACTTTCATAAAACATCCAAGCCTACGGCAGTGCTCTGCCATGGCGGGATTTCGCTTCTCGCGGCTTCTCCGAATTCGAAGGAGGTGGTCGCCGCGCTGACGGCGGGCGATGCCGCTGGAGCGCGGGCAAAGGCTCAAGGCTGGATCTATTCTGGATATAAGATGACTGTCTTTTCGACAGCGGAAGAGCAGCAGCGGGAACCGCTTGAGATTGGTGGTAAGGTTCTCTTCTACCCGGACTTCGCCTTGCGTACGGCGGGCGCTGACGTAGGTGTGGTCGCTCCATGGCAGAGCTACGTCCTTCAGGATCGCGAGGTTATCTCAGGTCAGAACCCATTCTCTGATCAAGCGGTTCTGAAGCTTCTTCTACCGGCACTCGATGGGAAGAAGAAATCGGTTTCAGCGGCATAAGAATCGGGAACGCACAGAAAGAGCTACTTGAGAAAGGGACGACACTTGGAGGGCGTAAAATATCGATGAAAACCAGGTTCGGCGGTTTTCCGCTGATGCCGCCTGAAAATCAGGCAAGCGTGGGCGACCCGCAGAGATGAGCACGTACATCGTTGCGATCGTTGACGTTCGTACTGGGATACCAAATCTGTGGGCGACTTCAATTTTCGAGAAAGCGCCGGACGAGCAGTTGACCCACTGACCTTTGTGGAGGACATAAAAGCCCAATCCCGTCCCACGCCGCAATTTGCTAGGCGAACTCGAGCGAAAAATCGGCTTTCAGCCCCGGTGGCCCAACAGGCTTCTCCGAGGACAGCACGCAAGTGAATAATTCCATTAATGCGGGTTCCTTTTCACATCGTTTCGTCCTAGCTGCACGCTTTCCGCTACTTGGGAAGTGATCAGAAGTGCACATCCTAAGCGCAGCCTTGCACACTAGACTGGTAGAGGAAAGATGAAAATACTTCTGATCGAAGACAGCAGGTTCCAGCGGATGGCAAATGGACGTGCGCTCGCTGGAGGGGGTTACGATGTCGTCTGTACAGCAGACGGTGAGGAAGGCCTCGGTGACGCTCGCGAGAACATTCCCGATCTTATTCTGCTCAATATAATGTTGCCAAAGTGTCAGGACGCGAAGTTTTCCGGGCTGTGAAGAGCGACGCACTGCTGAAACACATCCCCGTCATCGTGCTGAGTGGGTTGGGGCAAGCTAATGAAGCCAAGCTCTTAAACTTAAACGAGGGTGCAGGCGCGTTTGTTATGAAGTCAGACACATCGTTCGAGAACAATTCGTTGACACTGATTCAGGCCGTGCAAAGCCTGCTCACCGAACCAAAACCTAGTCGCGTCTCATCTGTCAGAATCCGCCCTCTTTTGCCCGACTTTCGATTCTGGGTTCCCGGACGTCGAAAGTAGCCGTGGCAAAGTCGCCCACAATCGGGATCGTGCAGTCGGAGAAATCGATCAAATGTGCAGTCAGTACGCATTTATTCGCCGCGAATCTTCATTGCTAGAAGAAGAAGTGGGAGGAACCTGTGAAGCTGGTCATGTTGCTAGTGTTTATCTGTTTAACGGTGGGCTGGGCTGTGGCGCAAACCGATGCTGAAGCGTCCACCAAATCGAAAATCGCTGCTCTTGAGCAACTGTGGAACCAAGCATACAAATCGGGCGATACGACAGCACTGGCTTCGATCCTCGATGACGCGATTATCCTGGTGAACGATGACGGCTCGGTCCAGACCAAAGAACAGTTCTTGAGCAGCATGAAAGTGTTAGTCTCACAACCCCACGCCCAGCAGCAACAGGTCGCGCCGCAGTCGTTAAATGTCCATCTGTTCGGCGACGCGGCAATCGCATCAGGAGTCATGCAGGTGAAAGGCGTCGAACGTGGCAAGTCCTACATCCGCCGCGAGCGTTTCGTGGATACATGGCTGAAAAAAGGCTCGAATTGGGTTTGCGTTGGCACCGACGCCACGCCTATTCTGCACTGAGAAACGACTTACTAAGGCGCCGCAAATAAATAAGGGTATCAATTTGTGCTCCGCCGTCGAGCGGGGTTAGGCTTGATCACATAGTTCCATTCGCCGTGGAATTTCTCGGGATAAAGATTGACGCACTTCATTTCCTCGGCGGTGACCTTGCGACCAGTAGGATCGACGATTCATCTTCCATGCCGAGCATTACGTCTTTGAGGGGATGAATCACTCTTACTATGTGGTGGAGTACACACAGAACAAAGATGGAATGAGCCACTACATGTTGCCGCAGACCACACTTGGGACAGAACATAGCGGCGCGCCTCCCAGAGTGAGGGCATTTTACTTCTTTTACGCCACCATCGGCCCTCTTATTGGCCGGGACGAACATGTGATCGAACGAATGTGCTGCAAATAGACGCGGATCAGTTCCCTGCGCCAAAAGCATCATCGCGTGTGCTCCACCAAAGAATGTTTATGCGCCCGCATAAGCGCGCTTCCTCCCTGTAGGCTTGTTCTTCGGGTTGTCTACGGCTATGCCGGAGGAGTGACAGGTTCGCTGTCAGAGAATTGTGCTACAAGGGCAAGGCTGCCGCCCATAGCCTCCACGGTCTTTCGAAGCGTGGAGATCATGAGGTCTGCGCGTTTTTCGATCTTCGAAACGCCTTCTTGTCCGATGCCCAGTTCTTTAGCTACGCGTACTTGCGACAGTTTGCGGGTACGGCGGAGCTCCCGCAGCGTCATTTCCTCTGCGATGAGGTGTGCGGCCCGCGCTTCGACCTTCTTACGGAGAGCCGGGCTGAGATGCTTCGCCAAATTTTGCGCCATGCTCAATGCGCAGGATACTTCCGCATCCGCCAAACGGGCGAGGCCCGGAAACCGCCACAACTCTGACTCGATCGATCCAAGACTCGCTCCATTTCTCCCGAAGCGCTATCATTTGCCTCGAGTGACCAGTGCTCAACCTGCTGCAAATCTCGCCGAACGAACTGTTCGCCCTGGTGGCCGCACTCTCCTTCGCGGGCCTGAACCTCTATGCCACTGTGGCTGCCCTGGGCCTGCTGGCGCGCGTAAGACACCTCCCACTCCCCCCGGGATTGCACGTCCTTGCAGCTTGGCCCGTGATCGCCGCGGCCATTGCCCTGTTTGCCATTGAGTTCTTCGCTGACCAGATTCCCGTGGTCGACCTGATCTGGAATGCTCTTCCCACTTTCATCCGGGTTCCCGTAGCCGGGCTACTCGCCTACGAAGCCACAAACCAACTCTCTCCCGAAAAACAACTGCTGGCCACCCTGTCGGAAGCGGTCATCGCTTTGGCCGCGCATGGATGCAAGACCGCTGCCCGCGCCGCGATAACGCCATCGCCTGAGCCGGTCTCGAACATAACGCTAAGTGTGCCCGAGGGTGTACTCGCCATCGGCCTGACCTGGCTGGCAACGCGTCATCCATACGCAGCAGGAACACTGGCCGCGATCTTGCTCGGAATCATCGTTATATTGACGCGCTGGGTGATCGGAGCCCTCATTGCGCTGTTCCGCGGCGCGGAACATGAACGGGCCGCGTGACAAGAAAATCCGAACCAAGAAAAGGACGCCGCGCCCCATGAAAAAACTCATTTTCCTGCTCGTAATCTGCCCCGGTCTCTGGGCGCAGAATGCTCCCCCGAAGGCCGATACCGGTGAAAAACACGAGTTCGTGATCGCTAACTTTCACAACGAAAGCGGAGCGACGATCCCATCCGCCCACATCATCTACGGAACCTACGGACACCTGAACGCCGTCAAAGACAACGTGATTCTTCTGCCCTCGCACTATATGGCCGACTATCACGGCTACGAATGGCTCATTGGACCCGGTCACGCGCTCGACACTTCGAAATTTTTTCTAGTAGCCACCGAGCTTTTCGGTAACGGACACTCCTCCTCGCCCAGCAACACTCCCGAACCCTTTCACGGCCCACGCTTTCCCGTGATGACCATCCGCGACAACGTGGAAGCGGTGCACAAACTGCTCACCGAAGAGCTGAAGATCACGCACGTCCGCGCCATCATCGGATTTTCCATGGGATGCCAGCAGGCGTTCCAGTGGGCGGTAAGCTATCCCACGTTCGCCGATCGCATCGTAGGCACCGCCGGCACCGCCAAGACTTATGGACACGGCGTTGTCCGTCTTGAAGGCCAAATTGCCGCCCTCACTGCCGACGCCGCCTTCAAAGATGGCGATTACGCCGCGCCGCCGCAAAAAGGCCTGGAGGCCTTCGGTGTGGTCTGGACGGCATGGCTGTTCTCGCAAGAGTGGTGGCGCAAAGAATTATGGCGGGAAGGCGCGAAGCCGGGAACCACATTCGAAAGTGTACTTAAAGAATTTCGCACCAACTTTATCCCCGGCGCCGATGCCAACGACTTAATCCTGCAGGCGCGAACCTGGGAGTATCACGATGTTGGCAAGACTCCAGGATTCAACGGCGACACGGAACGCGCACTACGCTCGATCAAAGTTCCGTTCCTCTATATGCCCTCTGAAACCGATCTCTACTTCCCGGTGGGTGACGCGCGCTACGAAGCGGCATTCATTCCGAACGCTTCGCTGGTACCGATTCCTTCGCTATGGGGACACACCGCGGGCGCCGGCGGCAGCCCGGCGGACGAGAAATTCTTGAACGACAAGATCGGCGAGTTTCTTGGTATAGAAACTAAGTGAATCAAGCGTGTGTGACAGAAGAATGTTGGAGGGGCAAAGAATTTAAGATGGGCCGTATACCAGGAGTTCCGCGCCCAACCATCTACGCGTAGAGAAGTTTTGACCCGTGGGACGGGCCATAATAATGGCATCCACGCGCGGCTCATCGACGCCTTCGGTTAAGACATTGCAGTTCGTGACCACGTCGATGTCGCCCTGGGAGAACTGAGCAAGTTTGATCCGGCGATCCTCGCGCGGCATGTTCCCCCAAACCGCGGACGTGTGTAATCCGACAGCCATGGATGCGTGGCACACATCCAACGCGTGCGCGACATTGACACAGAATACAATCGCGCGACGACCTGCCGCGACTTCCGGTAGGCAGCAACCAACAGGTTGTTTCGCTCACCTGTATTGACAACCTGCGCCAATTGGCTTTTAACGAAATCACCGTGGCGAATGTTAACCTTGTCCGGCGATGCCTCGCTATGCACACGCCAGCCGGCAATGGGGCATACCTATTGCTCAGCGATCATCTCGCGTACATCTCGGGCATAACATACTTTTTCGAATACGGCGCCGAGGCCCTGCTTGTAACCGCGTTTAGGCGTTGCCGTGAAGCCCACCACGTACCGTCGCGTGTTCGGGTCAAAGAGGCCGAAATGTTCAAAGATTCGCTGGTAGGAGAGCGCCACGGAGTGGTGCGCCTCGTCGACGACAATGAGGAAGAATTCTTCCGGGCTGAGCTGCTGGAGCCGGGCTCCTCCGGCGCGACCGGGTTGGGACCGAGGCTATGACGACCTTGGCGTCAGCGGGTGCTCGTGAAGCCGATTGTTCAATGCCGACTTTCAGCTCGGGGTCCACTTGGAGGAACTCTTCACGCGCCTGAAGAGCAGTTCCTCCCGGTGCGCAAGCACCAGCAGCCGCTTTTTTCATCTGAAAGAACCGCGGAAAACAAGCTTGTGAAGATCGCAACGCCGAGAAGACTGATTGTAAGCGACATCGTCAATTTGCACGGCATCTGTGTGGCTGGCTGGGGGATCGCGCAGGTTCTTGAAGTCTCCGTCAAACCAATGCTCGAGACGCGGAGCACTGGTCAAACTGCTGCCAGAGTGGCGACGAGCGCTTTCCCATCTACGCTGTCTATCCATCTCGCAACTACGTCCAACCCAAAGTGAGAGCCTTTATCGATTTCGTCTCTTCCGCCGTGAGCAAAGGCACACGACCGTGATCACTGTCGCAGCGAAGTATTCAGCAATTACAACCATGGATAGGTAACGACAAACGTTAAATTCCTATCGGGACTGCCCCGAAGCAGAAGTGGGGGGATGGAAGGTCCGTGTGGTCGGGGGCAGTTTCGATAGGGTCGTTTGAAGTGAGCCGCTAGCGTTTGCGGCGGATGCGGGATTTCCTACGGGATTCAATTGATTTTCGCTTGGAAAGCCTTGCCAGAAGCGGGTTTTAGCAAAAGAGCGGTCATGGATGCTCATCGATCCAAACATGAATACTTACCCTCAGGATCGCCTCATCGTACGCAAGACCGATCCTTCCTCAAGCCTTGTGAGTCTGGCCAGTCTGGAACCTCCAATGACCCCTACTTCGAGCACGCGGCCGCGTCCGCCGCGCTAGCGGCTTAGTTCAAACGCGCTAGCAGCGATCGACCGATTGATATCGACAGGCCTACTTTCCAGTACCAATTAGAGTTCTGCCGGTGAGCGCATGTAATGGCCCAACGGGAAGGTAGCAAGTCTGCGTGCGATTGAGCAGCTCTCCCTACTGACCCGACCCCGGCTCTCGCACTTCTTTCGCTCATTTTTTCTCTCTTTGAAAAAGTTCCCATTTCGTGACAAGATTAGTACTCGTCTAAATGAAGATCTTTCCTCTGCCACCAAAAAGAAGACAGGTTTGTTTTCGGCGCGATCGGAAGCCCAAGCCTGGCTATGCGCGAGTTGGAATGCGTGCATTAATCGGCGCGAGCGTTTTCGGAATTTTCGTCTCCCCCGCCGCTCTGGCACAGCAAAATGATCCGGCGAAGCCTGTGGTGGTACAACCCGGCGCGCCGGGTACTGCGAGCAAAACGCTGCCGTCGTCGACGAGAGCAACCTTGCCTCCGCGGTCGCCAGCGGACGTAGAGTTCATGCAGGGCATGATCCTGCATCATGCCCAAGCGGTTGAGATGACGGCGATGATTCCGTCCCATACCCAGAACAAGGACCTGGGTTCATTGGGGGCGCGTATCAGTAGCTCGCAATCGGATGAAATCAAGTTCATGAAGAGTTGGCTGGCTGTCCGCGGCGAATCGGTTCCGAAGGCGATGCCGAAAATGCCGGGCATGGACATGGCGCACGAGGCTTCACGCGAGAATATGGCCCGGATGCCCGGAATGCTTACGCCGCAGCAGATGGAAGCGCTGCATCGGGCGAGGGGTGTCGAGTTTGACCGCTTATTTTTCCTGGGGATGATTCAACATCACAACGGCGCATTGACCATGGTGAAAGATTTATTCGATGCCGCAGGCGCTGGCCAGGACGCCGAGTTGTTCAACTTCGCCACCGACGCGGACAATTCGCAACGAGCCGAGATACGGATCATGGAGACCATGTTGAAGAAAGAGATTCTAGGGGAGAAATGATGAACCAATTGCGCAGTCTTGCTCTGTGTGTGGCGTGTGTCGCGGTTATTTCTTGTTTCGCTGTAAACCGAACGCAGGCGCAGGCAGCGCCGCCCGCGGCTCCGCCACAGGAACAGGCGCAGAAGCCTGCAAACCCCTCCGAGAAGGAGGCAAAAGACGCCAAGCAAGAAAAAGACGCAGACGATGAAGATAAGGATCCATTCACTCCAGAGCCTGCCCCAACGCTGGCGCCGGGTATGACAGGCTCGGATACGAATGATCCGCGCGCCAAGCTTGCACCGGGACTTTACGACGCCGGCGAAACTTCGATGGGCATCGAACACCTCCTGCTGCTCAAGAAGCCGGACGCGTTTCAACTCGGCACCACGGATCCCGATGATCCGAAGGTGGAGACGATGGTTGGGCGGCTTGGCATGGGGAACAACAAAAAGATGCCAAAGTCAGCGCACTTGCTGGTCGCGCAACTTGCTTTCGCCAACTCGGACCTTGCCTTCCAAGGCAACCACTTGTTCCAGGGAAATTTTTATGGCGTAAGTATCTACGACATCGCCAATCCGGCGAAGACGACGTTGCTGACATCGATGGTCTGCCCAGGGGGACAGGGTGATGTGTCGGTATACAAAAATCTACTGTTCATGTCGGTAGAGATGCCGAATGGACGTCTGGATTGCGGCGTCCAGGGATTTCCGCCGGAACCGACTCCGCCCGCAGACGAGAACAAGGATAAAGATAAAGAAGGTAAAGACAAAATAAGCGCTGACCACAAAGACGACGCCAGCACTAACGACAAGGACAAGGACAAAGATAAAGACGAGAAAGAAAAAGACAAAGAAAAAAAGCGCCCGATCCCGGTAGCGCAAAAAGACCGTTTCCGCGGCGTAAGAATCTTCGATATTTCCGACATCAGGAATCCAAAGCAGGTTGCAGCCGTGCAGACGTGCCGCGGATCGCACACGCATACCCTGGTAACCGATCCGAACGACAAAGAGAATGTTTACATCTACGTGTCGGGGACTTCGTTTGTGCGTCAACCAGAAGAACTGGCTGGGTGCTCCGGGGAAAAACCGGACAAAGATCCGAATACGGCGTTGTTTCGCATCGATGTGATCAAAGTTCCGGTGGCTGCGCCGCAGGAGGCTAAGATCGTGGGGAGTCCGCGCCTATTCATCGATGCGCGCACGGGCGCGATCAACGGCCTGAATAACGGCGGCACCCATGGCAAGAAGGGGGCGGAGAAACCGGCGGACACCGACCAGTGCCACGACATTACTGTGTACTCCGCGATCGGGTTGGCAGCAGGCGCGTGCTCCGGGAACGGAATTGTGCTTGACATCAAAGACCCTGTACATCCCAAGCGACTGGATGCCGTGAATGATCCGAACTACTCCTACTGGCATTCGGCTTCGTTCTCGAATGATGGCAGCAAAGTTGTGTTCACCGACGAGTGGGGCGGTGGCCTAGGGGCGCGCTGCCGTCCGAACGACCCGAACAAGTGGGGCGCGGACGCCATCTTCCGTCTGAAGGACGACAAGCTGAGTTTCGTGAACTACTACAAGCTACCATCCGCGCAGGGCGATACGGAGAACTGCGTGGCGCACAATGGTTCTCTGATTCCGGTTCCCGGCCGAGACATTGAAGTGCAGGCGTGGTACCAGGGCGGGGTGTCCGTGATGGACTTCACCGACCCGGCGAACCCCTTCGAGATTGCTTACTTCGATCGCGGTCCCATTGATCCGAAAGTGCTGGTGCTCGGCGGCGACTGGTCGGCATATTGGTACAACGGTTACATTTACGCTTCGGAGATAGCGCGTGGGCTGGACGTGTTTCAACTGACGCCTACCAAATTTCTCACGCAGAATGAAATCGACGCGGCCAAGACAGTTCGAGTGACTGACCTGAATGTCCAGAACCAGCAAAAAATCGAGTGGGCTGCAAAGTTGGTCGTGGCAAAAGCGTACGTGGACCAATTGTCGAGGTCGGAGGCTCTGCCCGCAAACCGAATCGCAGAGCTGCAGAAGGCGATTAAAAGCGCAGAGAGTTCACACATGAGCAAGCGCAGCACCGCGAAATTGAAGGGTATGGCGCCTTCGTTGGAAAAGAGCGCGGCAACCTCGAAGACCCCGGCCGACTCAATGCGGATTCATGCACTGGCGGACGTTCTGAAACATCCGTCCGCTTAGACGCTTTGTCTGTGTCCGTCGAATCAGTAACGATAGACGCTCATCTGGTTACCAATCGCGTTTAGACTGGCGTTCTTTGCGCACATCACCGTTCCGATTGCGACGCTGGCCCGATTGGAACTGGAGAAGCAATGACCGAGATAGCGGGAGCCTCGGCCGGGTTTCGAAATTCAGCCTGTAGTTGTTTTGCGCGAGTGCGGGGTCTGGACCGTCGTAGCCAGGAACTCAAGAAACGCGCGGGTCTTCGGTGCGAGGTATTGGCGCGAGGGATAGTAGGCATACAGGGGGAAACGCTCCTCCTCCCAATCCGGAAAGAGGATCACCAGTCGTCCACTCGAGAGATGGGCGTCCACGCCGAGTTCGAGAACTTGAGCGATCCCATATCCTGCCAGGCACACAGCGTGCATGGTTGCGACGTCACTCAGCATGAGTTGGCTTTGTGTCTCAACCTTGATCTCCTTTCGACCTTTACGGAACGCCCACTCGAAGGGGCGGCCCGTCTCCGGGTCTCGAAAATCGATCATCAGATGTCGATCCGCAACCAGTTGCTGGGGGTCGGTAGGGTGACCGTGTTTCTTCAAGTAGCCGGGCGAGGCAACGGTAAGAACTCTCGTGTCCAGCAACCTTCGGGCGACAAGAGTGGATGGGCGCGGCTC
>DATNLE010000034.1:0-5424 GCA_035603035.1 Candidatus Acidiferrales bacterium
TAATAACGCCGATCGGCCGCATGATTGAAGGTCCACTTCTTCATCCATAGCACTTCATGCCGGCTGATGGCACCGATATTGTGTGACATGATGGGCCTTCGCGTTCTGATGACCCGATAGCCCATGGCCCGGGCTCTGAAACAATATTCAGTGTCCACATGATCGATGAAGAAATCTTCCCTGAAGGCTCCGATGGCCGCGTGCGCATTTAACGGGATCAATGAACCTGATGTGATTACCGACGAGACTTCTTCCCAGTTGTTGTCGAGGGCTTCAGCCTTCTGTTCCCGCAATGGCTCGCTGGCATCCCTGTAACCGGAGCCAATTACCGCCAAGCGGTCTCGGTCTGGATAGGCCGCGCCAGCGGCGATTAGAGTCGGCACCATGTCATCATCAACCCAACTGTCTTGATCGAGCAGCAGCGCCCATTTAAATCCGAGCGTAAGGGCCCGCCAAATGCCAATGTTGAGCGCACGCGCGATACCGACGTTTTCCCCATTCGATATCAGCGTGATCAATGAATTCGTCGCGAGTTCGCGCAGCATTCTTAGCTCGGCATCGTTCGATCCGTTGTCCACAATTACCAGAGCACCCACTTCCCGCAGAACGCGCTCAACTCGCATGGGAAATTTTTCATCGGGATGATATGCCACCGTGATAGCACATACCTCCTGTCCGTTCGTTGGCACGTCGGCCATGGTGGCTTTCATCGAAATGGCAATATCAGGGGCGGAACGCGATTTGACACAGCGAGTTCTGGCCCCATCCGGAAGTTCCTGTTCAACGAAGCGTTGGTCTAATCACAAGCCTAATCTTAGCGCGATGCCAAAAACACCAATGGCAAAAAGCCCGAACGAAGGCAAGATAAAAACACCGGGCTAGCTATGGAAAACACATTATTATAGTCCTGTAACACATTGATAAATAATGTATTATTAATGTATAGTGCGGCCTGCGGGCGAAATGACGGAGCGCTCAGCTCGCCTTCTCCGTCGCCATTCAATTCTTCCTCGCGACCGGCGCTCCAGCGAAAACCTCAAACTTCAGGTTGATCCCTGAACCCGACAACTGATTCGGAACGCAGGTCATTCGATTATCGACGTTGCGCGTAGTAAACATCGGCAACACCTTATCGCGAAATTGTTCTATGAGCTCGCAGTCGCCGAGACCCACCTCACGAGGCGAACGATCTGCAAACGCTACGGAGCGCCACACGCCATCGATCGATGGGCTCGCGTTCTTCCCATTCCCCGCCGGCGCAAGCGTATAGAATTTGAGATTCGCCCGCGCCAATTTGTCCGGATTACCGAATCCGCGAACGCAAGCACCCGAGATCGACTTGGCATCAGCACGCGCGCCCGCCGCGATCAAGAGCACTCTGAGCTTACTCGCAAGACCGTCGCACGAATACGTCGTCGTAAACCCAAAGTATTGAAAACTGTATTCGTGCTTTTGCCAGACACCTTGCTCTGGAGCAGCGGCCGATATCTCACCTGCAATCGCCGTCATGCTGGATCCGCACAGGACGAGCGCGGAACTGATTTTCAGGGCTCTCAGCAACTTCATGACCTTGCCTCCTCCGCTAACATTCACGCTGGATCTGGATTTGTGAAATTCTACGCCTCGCCAAGCCCGATCCCTACTACTGCGACTCACTTCTCATTTGTCGATAAATGCGGGCATTGCCCCCCGGCACGCCGAGGGTAAACTCCTTCCTCACTGGAAGTAGGTCGCGGGAGACAAGGGATGAGGCACAGGCTGATTTTACCGGCTACGCTCGGCACCTTCACCGTTGGACTCGTGCTCGCGTTGGCTGCACAGTCGGCTGAACAGCGTCCGTGCGATCAAATCATCCATGCCTGCAAGCAGGCCGGCTTCGTGGAGGGCGACTATAAGAAGGGCTACGGGTTATGGATCGATTGCATTGATCCGATCATGCGCGGTACAAAGCAGCCAGCCATTGCGGATAAACCGTTGCCGCAGGTTTCTCCGGAACTCATCGAGGCCTGCAGAAAGAATGACCCGAAGTTCGGCTTGCGTCACAAGGGCGAAGGAGTGCTTTGATGCTGCTGCGCCCTCTCGCAATGATGCTGCTCTTCTGCCTCTGGTCGACCATGGCGTTGACGGCTGAGTCATCTATGAAGCCGGTCGAGGTGATGGTGGTGGGCGTTTTTCATATGGCCAATCCCGGTCACGACATTCACAACCTCAAAGTAGACGACGTCCTTGAGCCGAAGCGCCAGAGCGAGATCGCGGCGGTCTCAGATGCCTTGGGGCGCTTCAAGCCCTCTAAAATCGGCGTGGAATGGCCGGCGGATCTCGTGGCTGAGCGTTACAAGCAGTACTTGGCCGGCACCCTGGCGCCTTCGCGGAATGAGGTAGTGCAGTTGGGCTTCCGCTTGGCCAAAACAGTCGGCGCGGAAGTCTACAGCCTTGATGCCGACGGCGACTTCCCTTACGAGCGGCTGAAGAACTTTGCCGAGACCCGCGGCTTCTCTGCTCTTCTCGACGAAGCGAATGCGGCGATCCAGCGTGACGTCGATGAGGAGGCTCAACTATTGGCGCAAAAAGGCATTTCCGCGGATCTGCGGTTCCTGAACGATCCGGCGCGGCTCAAGAACGACAACGCGTTCTACCGCAACATGCTTCGCATTGGTTTAGGCGGCGACCAGCCAGGCGCTGACCTTACGGCCTCTTGGTATCACCGAAACCTCCTGATCTGCGCCAATCTGCTGCAGCTCGCAAAGCCCGGTGACCGGATCGTGATTTTCTTTGGGTCCGGCCATGCCTTCCTATTGCGTCAGTGTGTGGCCGAGACCCCAGGCTTCAAACTGGTCGAGCCCAACGACTACCTACCGCATTAGTCGTATCGCAATACTTCTGCAGGCTGAGTCCTTGCGGCTTGCAAGGCCGGATAGAGAGTTGCAGCGACGGTCATCAGTAATGCGGCCATGACGATCCCGATGACTTCGCCGGCATGGGTCTCGCTTGGGATTCCCGTCAGAGCAAAGACCTCAGGATCAAAAATATAGAACCCCAGTGCTTGCTGTAAAAACGTCGAGACGACGTCGACGTTGAGAGCAACGCTCAGACCCAACGCCGCGCCGATCGCAGTACCGAGCCAACCGATGATTACGCCTTGCATCACGAATATTCTGAGCACGCCTCCCGGACTTAAGCCCAGTGTGCGTAGGATTGCGATATCGGTACGCTTATCGTTGACCACCATGACGAGGGTTGCGACAATATTGAACACCGCCACCGCGACGATCAGCATGAGCAACAGCCCCATCATCGTCTTCTCGGTACGAATTGCATGAAAATACACTTCGTTGTCTTGGGTCCAGTCGCGAAGCTGAAGGCCCTGCGGCAGTCTTTGTACGGCGAGGCGCGCCAGTTTCGGCGCCTCCAGGATGTCTGTGAATTTCAACTGTATTCCGGTCGGTCCCGCGAGGCCGCGAAAGGCCTCCGCATCTTGTAAGTTGATGAGCGCCAGCACGCCATCCTCTTCCTGCAGCCCCACTTCGAAAGTGCCGACGACCTCAAATTGCTGCAGCCGCGGCACACCGCCGCCGCTCGCGTCGCTATTGCCGGGAATCATGGCGGTTACAAAATCGCCCACGCCCACCTGCAATTGATAGGCAAGCGCCCGACCGAGAACTATTCGGTTCAGACCGGGTTTAAGATCGCTCAGTTTTCCCTCGCGCATGGAATCGGCAATCGTCGACACGCTAGACTCGAGCGTCGGTTCGATTCCACGCAGGATCGCCCCGCTCATCGACGTTTGCCGCGAGAGCATGGCGTCGGTATCTAAAATGGGTGCTGCGCCCACCAGCCCTTGAGCGCCTTGCAGCTGTTGGAGCCGCACTTTCCAATCCGGTATCGACGCGCCGCCGTTAATAAGCCGCGCGTGTGCCGAGATGCTCAACAATTTCGAGCGCAATTCGGACTCAAAGCCATTCATGACCGACAATACAATGATCACGGCGGCGACTCCCACAGCGACACCCAATAGCGATATCCAAGTGATGAAGGAAACAAAAAACCCGTGACCGCGCGGCACGGAATATCGCAAACCCACGAACATTGAAACCGGCTGAAACACGCGCAACGCCTCCGCTCTGGAAGTCCTATTTAGGGGAGTCTGGCGACTGGTGGGGCAAGTCGACCGCCGCCGAACGAGCTATTGGCGCGATCGATCTCTCCGAAGAACACCATGATATCGTTCGGATCGGTGCCGGCACCCTCGAGCGCCTCGACTAACGTTGCCAGCAGCCGCCTCTTCCTGTCGGCGTCAGTCCCGGAAGATACGAGGACTTCGATCATGAGCATTTTCTCCGTTCGGGGTGTCGGCAAACCAGGATAGTTGCGATCGACTCTCAGGTCGGCCGGCTCAAGACAGAGAAAACGTTGAAACATGTCGTCCGCGGGATATCCTGCGTTGACGCTAGCTTCATGGATGGCACGAGAAATCGCGTTTTTTTCCTCAGCGGCTCGGCCGGCTTTCATCGTCACGGTGAACAATGGCATGAATGTCTCCCAATGATCCGACACCCTCTATTTCCGCACCCCGCAAAGAGCGCCTCACAGGCTTTGACGCCTTCTGTTCGAGTCTTAGTCTATTGCACCCTGCCCGGCGATCAGCACTCACAAGGCCGCGCGTCGCGCCGCGAAATAGGGTGCAATGAGATTCTCCGCGCGCCCCTCTTTCGTCGACCCAAAAAAGCTGATGCTCTCATAGTCGCCACCGGGCAACGCCAACAGGAAGCGGTCCCCGCCCAGCGGGACCAGGTCCCCAGCATCCTCCGCGGCGGGTGGCTCGTCCTCCAGTGCCCCCTCGTAGCGCATCGTCATTTGGAAGTGAAGCTTCGGGCCGGACTGCGAGACTTCATAACGAGCGCCCGAATGCACGTAGGTGCCGACGAAGCGCTGAGGATTCGAGACCGCAATCGGCACCGCCGGAGGCGCGGCGTCGGTCGCGTGGATGCCGAAGACGGCCTGCGCAAAGGATCCCCGCATGGCCTTGAAGAACTTGCCTCCCGCCGCCGGTGTATTGATGAGGACCGCCAAAACAGCGCGCTGTTCGGGAATCCAGTAGAGCATGGAAACGCCGCTCTGGTTTCCGCCCGGATGCCACCACACGTCCGTGCTGCCCCAGCGCATCAGGCTTGGCCCGACGCCCCAAGCGACGAAATCGCCGCCCGGTGAAGGCGCTGTCGGCGTCATCATCGTCGCGATGCTCTGGTGCGACAGCACGCGGTGGCCGTTGCCGGCGATGCCGTCATTGACGAACAGGGCGCCGAACTCGGCGACATCGTGCGCGCTCGCCGCCAGCGTCGAGCCGGCAGGCCCCTGCGCCCGGGTGATGTACCAGGGCCGCACGACAGTGGGACGATGTCCGTCCTTGCCTGGCAGGTGTCCAAC
>DATNLE010000060.1:0-2552 GCA_035603035.1 Candidatus Acidiferrales bacterium
ACCGGCGGAGTCGCGGTACCCGTGGCGGTGAAGGAAACCCGCCCTGAGGAAGTATTGGTGGTGTCCACTGCGTAAGTCCCGGCAAACGTCGGAGTTGTCACCGTTCCATTATCGCTTTGGGTGAGCGAAGCTGAAACAGTATTCCCGGTGCTAGAAAATTGTGCCGTGCCGACGGTGACGACATTCGTGAATGCGTTCGCATCGAACCCTTCACTGGCGATGAGCGAAAAGCCGTTCAGCGCACCTGCTGCAAAAGTACCGGGCGAATTAAGCGCCCGTCCGCTGAGAAGCGGCACACTTGCGCTCACCGCATCTGAAGAAAGAATGTAAAAATCGTTGGCGTTTATAACGTAAATAACGGCGTCAAATTGCAAGTCTGGGCCCGGCGCCGGCATCGGAATATCAAAATTAGCGGTTGCCCGTCCAGTGGCAGGAGTAATCGTGTTAATAACCCCCGATCCGCCGGTGAGTTCACCGGAGAGCGCCCCGGCGTCATTGAAGTCTGCAAATATAGGGCCAATCGTGCCGCCTGCGATCGTGAATGAGCCTGCAATGGCTGCACGATCAACCGAGTCATCCCAGCCGGCTGCGCCAAATGCAAAGTTAGAGGCCAGCGAACTGACGGTAAAACTGGGAGACAGGGTCTGCACATGCATCGTACCGCTGGCCCATGAATCAGTCGCTCCATCGCCGTTGTCAAACTCGATGATATTGCCGGTCGTGTAAACTCCGCCCGTCTTGCCGCCAAGCGCGAATTGGAATATCACTCTCGTCGGAATCGGCGGAGGCGGAGGTGCTGGAACTCCCTGAGGCTTTGCACCATTGGCACGCCGCGCCGCCGGACTGGTACGCCTGACCGAAACTGTCTGAGACTTGCGCGAGTTGCCGCGATTCATAGCGGCAGGCGCATTAAAAACTAAACTTAAGCAGCCCCGAGTATCGCCGTTTTCAAGACTAAAGGAGTAAGAACTATCTGGGAGATCCATATTGCTTCCTGGATTTTGAGGTCCGAGGGTGACTCCGTTGTAATCCACGTCGGCGGCCGTGATGCCGCCATTCCCATCGGCTGTGAAACTGCCCGCAATGGCAATCGGAAAATCATCCGTGGCGTCGAATCCTTTCAGAAGGAATGCATAGGACGTCCCTGCTGGTAAACCAGCGTTATTGCTTCCTGCCGGGCAAGCCTGTGCATTAGAATTTGAAACAAAGCCTGAGTATAAAGCCTGAGCCGAATTAGGAGGTGCCGCGGAGTCAGTCACTTGAATTATGAACGGGAAATTTCCAGCTGTAGTCGGTGTGCCGGTGATAGTTACCGTGTTCGTCGTGGTTACTATCGTCTTGTCCGAATTGTCCGCGGCAGTTCCGTTGCTTAAAACCAAGCCTGCTGGAAGCGCGCCGCTGGTGATTCCCCAGGTATAAGGTCCGATGGTAGCAGGACTGACCGTAAGCGTTTGGTTTGCCGCAGTCCCAACCATCAAATTAAACGAGGTCGGCGTGATCGCGAGCGTCGGAGCTGGCCCAATAGTGAACGTGAAAGGGAAAGGAGCCGAAGATGTCGACGTTGAGTCCGTCACCGTCGCTGTCCCGGTAATCGTTGCTGCAGCTAGAGGCGTTCCTGAAATCGTGACAGTAGTTCCGGAAGATACGAACGTGAGAGTAGCGGGCAATCCTGTTATGTTCCAAGTAAAAGGAGCCACGCCGCCGGTGACGGTCAGCGTTCCACTGTAGGGGACGTCAACATTGCCGTTAGGCAAAGTTCCCGAAATCACCGGTGTCGGCGACGGCGCGATTGTGAACGAGAATGGGAAGGCTGCCGAAGAGTGTCCCTTTGAGTCTGTTACCGTCGCGGTTCCAGTAATCGTAGCTGCGACAAGGGGAGTTCCCGAGATGGTGACAGTATTACCACTGCCGGCTGGCGGGAAAGTGAGAGTGGCAGGCAATCCGGTTATGCTCCATGTAAAAGGAGCTGTGCCGTTAGTGACGGTCAACGTTCCGGTGTAGGGCGTCCCAACGGTGCCGTTTGGCAACGTTCCAGAAATCACAGGGTGAGAGGGACTACCCCCGCAGCCAACGATTGAAATAGCGAGAATAATACCGATGAAAATAAAGAACGCGTTACGGCGCAGCATAAAGCCCTCCCGGCAGTCGGTTTAAGAACCGAAATGCGAGAAATTTTTAAATAGCCGAGTTTTAGGGGTTCCCAAGTTCGAAAGTAAGAATGCGCAACCCGTTCAATACTCTAACCCGACGCCTAAACTCTCTGACAAAGGATTCTAACCGCTTTATTTACGCTTGCAAGTCCAAAAAGGGAGGAAACTAGTCAAAACGCAAAGAAAAAAGGGGCGCCGGCGTACCGACGCCTTCACTTTCCCGGGAAGATGCGGCTCTTAATGCCCGATAATAATCAGAATCGGGTTCGTGTCCTGTGGCGTGGTTGTGATCATCACCACGTTGGTCGGAGAGACGATAAAGAAATAGCCAGTAAAACCGGTTGGAGTTGACAACGTCATCGTACCACTACCGTCCGTACCGCCCGTGGGGTTAAGGACGTA
>DATNLE010000074.1:0-80389 GCA_035603035.1 Candidatus Acidiferrales bacterium
ATGCATGCTCGGAGCGGCGAATCGGGATCCAAAGAAATTTAAAGAACCGGATCAACTAAACCTGAAAAGGCTGAACAACGAACACTTGGCGTTTAGCGCGGGTCCGCATTTTTGCATCGGGGCCCAACTCGCGAGGTTAGAAGGACAGATCGCGATTCTGAATCTGGTACAGCGCTTTCCGAAGATGAAGCTTGCCGGCCCACGGCCCGAGTGGGCTTCCACTTTTGGACTGAGAGGCCTAAAAGCTCTTCCGGTTATTATGTGAAAAGCTGAGGTGCGGAGTCAGAACAATGCGAGATGGCTTTGTAGTAGCCAGCCCTGATTCAGAAATCGGTACTGATTCGGCGATTGGCAGGTTGTCGTTCTTGTCTAGTGTCGACGGCGCCGCAGACATTGATAAGCAAAAGAGAGACTCCGCTTAAACCCCTGTCTTGCCACCAGCACAAACCAGGCAGATCTTCCAATCGAGTCTCGGCGGGCGGTCTTCCACATCGACGATAGCAATTTCAGACGCTCCCCATGAGTCAGCCGAACTCTGATTCCCTTGGATGCGATAGCGTCGTACGTCCCCCTTTCCAAGTTGGCCGACCGAATATCCTTCCGAAGGGATTCCAGTAGAGATAGTGGGATGCAGTGTTCGACGACTGCGTCGGGAACAAACAGCGGTAGCTCGCCATTTTGCATTAAATTGGCTAGGAGGAGGGTGTCCTCGCCCCTAAGAGCGTTGGGATCAAACACACCGTTTTCGATGTCCGCCTTTCCCCGCCGAATGGCGAATCCGGCCGTGTTCAAGTATCGAATTCGTCCGTCCGGCTGAAGCATGTGATCCTGAAAGTTTGCTAGTCTAAGTTCTTCTGCTCGGCCAACCAGGCTTGAGCAGTCTCCAACGAGGCGCAGCTGAAAGTAATGGTGCAGAGGGGACCGCGCGATCGTTGCACTGAGAGCGGCTAGACAGCCGATTTGGAGCCTGCTGTCAGCATCCACAAACAGTAATACGGCGCCCTTGGATGCCCGAATGCCACGATTTCTGGAAGTCGGAATCCCCGCATGAGATTGGCGGATTAAATTCAGTGGGCAACCGTAGTTCGAGCTGTAAATAAAGTCCGGGACAGCCTCGGTACTGCCGTCGTCCACGATGATGACTTCGAAACTCGGACTGTTTGTCTGCTGCATCAACGACTGCAGACATGCCTTAAGCATTGCCCAGTCGTTGTAAACGGCGACGATGATGCTGAACAGAGGCGCCTCACTCGAAGTTTGACAAGCGCGGACCATGCGACCTACGGTTCTCCTACGAAGACGTTAGAGACTTTAGAATTGCACACTCAGCGACGAAATCAAACTGACATGTATTACTTCAGTCATCGTATTGAGCTAACCGATGAGACTCGCAGATCGCTGTTCGAGTTCCTGTAATAACGAACCTTTGTGAAATCTGCGCTCGGTTTTCCCAGAGGCAATTGGAATAAACTTAGCTTCACGAATCGGCGATTTCATGCGCCTGTTTTGCTCTAGGCTCGTCAAGCAAAGAATTTAGTTAGCGTACATGGTTACTCGCGCCGGGGAAACAATAGGGGCAGGGTCGGCGTTTCCAACGAGGGAGGATTTGCAGACTACAGGCTGATTCTGCGATTGAACCGATGCTGTGTCAAGATGAATTCTTGCAACCTGCGGCAGAGATTTTGCAGCGTTCTAAGCCGATCGATTTCGCACTGGGGGTCTGGCCAGGTAATTCGGAACGTCGCAAGTTTCCAGAAATCGGCCAATTTGTTGAACTTTCTAGCCTTCAGGGAGGCTGATTCTTGGAGCGCTCTTCTTTATCTAGCCGGAGTTTACCGGGAATGAAGCAAAAAGCAACCTAAGTTCGTTATTTTGTGCGGCGTTACGGGTACGATTTAGTAATGCCAACGCCCGCTGCAAAGAGGTAATCGTTGCAAGCGAAAGAACTTCTGGCCAAGCTTGCCACATCCTGGGCGACCGAAATAGGCAGAAAAAGCAGCGGAACTAGTATGGGATTCATGTGACAACGGCCACCAACAATCGCATCCGGAAGAAAGTGCTTACACTCCTCTGTGTGTCTGTCCTAGCTGGCATTTTGGTTGCTGGACTATGGCCATTCCATGCGCCCATGAACGATGTAACCTGGCTAAACGACGGTAGCGGTCTTCGTTTCGGTCGGCATGGAGTCATGCTGAGTTCCGAGGCACATGATCCGGCCGGGTTGAAAAGCGGAAATAACTGCAGCGTTGAAATCCGGGTCCAACCGGCCTTCATTGATAGCGGGGGAACTCTACTTGCATTCTACTCGTCAGGAAATCGTACGGTCGCGTTCTCGCTGCACCAATCTCTAGATGACTTACTCTTGCGACGTGTCAATGTTGACCGAAAACGCCGTGTCAGAAGCAAATGGTACATTGACCACGTTTTCCGCAAGGACAAGCAACTGATTGTCACAATCACCGCAAGTCCGCAAAGCACGACGGTTTATGTGAATGGGGCTCCGGTCGGCGCGTCCGCGCGATTCGGGCTTTCGAGTCGGGACTTGACCGGTCAACTTGTCGTTGGTAACCGTCCTCTGGTGGACAATGGCTGGCAAGGTCAGTTAAGCGGCCTGGCTGTTTACAATCGAGAACTCACTCCGGCCGAGGTTTCGCAGCACTATGCTGACTGGACAACGAACCAAGGAGCCAAGATCAAGAATGAGGGAGCAGCCACCCTTTATTTGTTCAACGAAGGGCTTGGGGCCATCGTCCACGACCAGATGAACCCCGCGAATGACCTTCATATTCCGGATCGCTATTTTGTCCTGCATGCGCCGTTTCTCGAACGGCCTTGGGATGAGTTTGAATTCAGCTGGAGCTATTGCAAGGATGTTTTGATCAACATCGGAGGCTTCGTTCCGCTTGGGTTCTTTTTCTGGGCATACTTCTCGCGGGTGCGACGACTTGACCGGAGTGTGCTTGCGACTATCGTCTTAGGCGCAGTCGTAAGTTGTACGATTGAAGTGTTGCAGGCATTTCTCCCGACTCGGAATTCGGGGATGACTGATATCGTCACCAACACGCTCGGGGCGACTTTCGGAGCCATGTTGTACAGGTGCCAGTTGATTCGCGGCTTATTCGTGACGGTCCTATTAGCAGCCCGGGGTGTAAGTGCGGATGCGTAAGCAAAAGAGTTTGAAGGATCCACAGGTAGCGTTCGTAGAATGCGCGTATGGCGACTGGGGACGCGCAAGCAGCGGGAAAAGCAAGAAGACATTTGGATCGCTCATACGGAGCTGCCTTCGGCTCCAGGACATCCGTTCTATCAGCGGCTCCATGAACTGCTGGAGGGGGAGAAGTTCGATGAGTATGTGGAGGGGCGGTGTACGAAGTTCTATGCGGCTAAGTATGGCCGGCCTTCGCTGACCCCGGGGATCTACTTCCGGTCGCTGCTGCTGGGTTACTTTGAAGGCATCGACAGTGAACGCGGGATTGCCTGGCAATTGGCGGATTCGCTGGGGTTGCGTCGCTTTGTGGATTGGGTTGGATGAGGACACGCCGGATCACACGGCGATTTCGCGTACCCGCCGTTTGATCGACGTGGAAACGGTTATTTGGGAGACACCTGGTATTGCGAGCAACTTGATGTGCAGCAAGGTTCGGTTTGCGGGCGTCGTCCTTCTTTCCGAGTGTTAATCCCGCGTCGACACTTCAAAGGTCTCACACAATTGGGACAAAAGGCTCCGAATTGTGTGCCACATTCGGCTGCCAGGAGACGCCTCAAACCTCAAACTTCGCTATTCCCATGAAACACTCTATTGCAATACAGTGACTCAACAAACGGGGCGACTTAACAGGGAAGGCCCGGCGTCACGAAAAGGCGCGCTGCTGGATCCCTTTAAGCAACTGCTCAACTCTCTACTGTCCCCGACACCTGACGAAACTCGACAGTTCGATCGAACCGGGTCAACATCACGCCAAAGAGGTTTCTCTTGAGACGCTCTGTCTAGCGTCCAACTACGGTCTTTTTTTTCTATACGAACCAAGCAACTCTAGCAACGGCAATCTCCCAGCATTTAGGGCATTTAGGCGCTCATAACGGTACTTCAATCAATGTTGGGCCTTCCCTTTGCAGTCCTGCCCGTAGCGCTTTCCCGAAGGCTTCCAGCGAATTGACCCGCGTGCCGGACACTCCCATTCCTTTCGCCAAGTGCACCCAATCGAGATCGGGGCGGCCGATTTCGAACATATCCAGGGCCCGCGCCCCTGGATTTCCTACTCCCAGGTAAGAAAACTCACGCTTGAGGACGGCATAGCTATGGTTGGCGAAGACCACGGTCGTGACGTTGAGGCCCTCGCGCGCCATCGTCCACAACGCCTGAAGTGTGTACATGCCGCTGCCATCGGCGGTAAGGCACAATACCCGACGGTCCGGGCACGCCACTGCCGCACCGACGGCCATGGGTAAAGCAATCCCGATTGAGCCGCCAGTGTTCCCCAGCCAGTCGTGCGGAGGAGCGCCTCTCGTGGCAGCCATCATGCCTCGGCCTGAGGTCATGGATTCGTCGACCACGATTGTATTCTCGGGGAGAAGTGCGCCCACGACCATAGCAAGTCCCGTCAGGGTGATCTCGCCGTTCGGCAGTGAAGGCCGCTGTGCCTTCTCAACAGCCATGTCTGTTCTATTCGGTGACAGAGCCGATTCGACGGCCTCTAGTGCGCCGACATAATCCTCGCCAGGATTCGCTAGCGGGTAGATCTCGCATTCCGGTGAGGTGAAAACACTGTCCTTCCCGGGTTGAGCGAAATATCCGATCGGAGCCCGCGCGCCTACTAAGATGATCTGACGAAATTCCTTCAGCTGCTCCACTGCCATTTCACGAACGTATTGAATTCGGTCTACGGCAGGGATGCCCGCGCCCCTCTCAAGCCGTGTGACGGGGTAGGGGGCAAGTAGTTTTGCGTTTGTGGCCGTCGCAATGCGACCAGCAGCTGCTAATCCTTTGCCGTAGAGTGCATTCCCGGAGAGCAAAATGGCGGTGGGCGAGTCTGAGCGGAGCAGGGCGGCTGCGCGATCGATCGTAACGCTTGCGGGTATGGGAGATTTGGGTAAAGAGGGAAGCCCAACAACTATTCCGCCTTCAGTCCAAGCCGCATTAGCGGGCACGATCAGCGTTGCAATCTGGCCTGGCGCAGTGCGCGCGGCAACGATCGCTTCGATTGCAGCGCCGCCGACTTCAGGGGAGGAGAGAACTGTTCGCACCCATTTGGAATAGGGCCGCGCAATGCCTTCGATGTCAGAAACCAGCGGCGTGTCATATTGCAAATGACAGGTAGCATGCTGGCCAACAAGATTAACGATTGGCACATGTGCACGGCTGGCATTGTGCAGATTCGCGATGCCGTTCGCCAGACCAGGGCCAAGATGCAGCAGAGTGCATGCAGGCTTCTCCGCCATGCGCGCATAGCCGTCGGCGGCTCCGGTGACCACTCCTTCGAAGAGGCCTAGCACGCAACGCATTTCAGGAACGTGGTCGAGAGCGGCAACGATGTGCATTTCGGAAGTGCCCGGATTTGTGAAACACGAGTCGACACCGGCGCTGACCAACGTACGAATTAAACTCTCTGCACCATTCATGGGTTCACACACTCCTGCGATTCTACGCCGAGCTGGAAATTTCCAGCGCAAGTTCCAAAAGGTCAAAATAAGTCATCAAATCAGGGCCGCATTGTTCAGACTGCCGAACTCACTCATAAACGAGCCCGCAAGGTCCCGGCTTGTTGATTGTTTACAAAGCAATTCACTTGTGATGGGCAAGGGACGTAAAGGACTCTTCCCTCCAGAAAAACGCAGGTTGTGGTTCAAATCGTAACTGTCAAGACAATGATCCTCTCTCGAGAGGGACAGCAGAAATCTGCCGTCGAGGACCAGGGACTGGCCGGTGATGAAAGATGCGCGATCCGAACACATCCATACCACCGCTTCGGCGATTTCCGCTGATCTTCCAAAACGGCCGATGGAATGGCAACCAAGGACATATTTGTGGACAACCGGAGCGCCAAAGAGCCGCTCGCCCATAGCCGTTTCGATTACTCCCGGGCACACTGCGTTAATCCGAATCCCACTCTTAGCTTTTTCGAGCGCCGCGGTCTTCGTCAGGCCGATCACTTTGTGTTTGTTTGCTGGCACTATACGCTGCTTGCGCCTGTTAAACCGATCAAGCCAGTAATGGAAGCCATGTTAACAATCGCTCCGCCACCACCCTGCCTGAGCATTTGCCGAATCTCGTACTTCAGGCTTAGCCGGACACATTTGAGATTGATGGCGATGGTTCGATCCCAGTCTGCTTCGGATTGTCTGACGATGGGTACCCAAACACCCTCGATCCCAGCGTTATTGGCGATGTCCAGGCGACCAAATCTTTCCGCCGCCTTCTGGATGAGTGCTTCAACATCGGAGGGTTTCGATATATCGGCTTTCACAAACAGGCCATCGCCGCCAGCGGAGCGGATGATTCGATGGTTTCATTACCTTCCGGTTCACGCCAGCCCGCGACCACTACTTTAGCTCCAGCCTTTGCAAAGAGCACGGCGGTATCACGGCCAATGCCCGACGTTCCGCCCGTCACGAGCGCAACTTCGCCTTCCAGTTCCGCCGTCATGTTTTCTTGCAAGAATCAGACCTCCCAGGATAGAACGGAGAGTGTAGGCTTGGTGTAAAGCCTCCGTCAAACGAGTATTCTAAAATACTACGAGGAAAAAGCTGGGGAGTGTCACGTTTGCTTTTCGAGAGCTGCAGGCGCACTTCCCAGACATAGAATTAAAAGGAAGATAATCATGGGAACTGGCGCTATTCCGCCCGCTGCGTCCGGGCACTCAAATGACAAACTCGTGGGCACCTGGAAACTGGTCTCCGCCTCGAGTACGACATCGACCGGAGAGCGCAGCGAAAGTCCCTATGGTGCCCAACCTGCGGGTTTTCTCACTTATACCGGCGATGGCAGAGTAAGTGCGCTGATCAGCTACGATGGGCGAAAGTCACTCTCTTTCGGCGGAGGCTCGCCCGAGGAACAGGCCGAAGCCTTTAAGACTTTTCTTGCCTATGCCGGAACGTACCGGCTCGACGGTGACAAAGTGACCCATCATGTCGAAGTTTCATCGATTCAAAACTACGTAGATAAGGACTTGGTCCGCAGCGTGAAATTCAAGGGTGATCAAATCATTTTGCTTACACCTGCGACGCGGATGAACGGAAAAACGCAAACCATCGAATTGGTATGGCAGCGTCTACCGGCCGCCTCCTGATAAGCGCACCTCGGTCGCTAAATATGAGCTTTGCTCCCAGCGTTATGTGAGCGCTCTCCACCTCAACCTATTCTTCTTCTATTCAGTATGAAGTTGTGCGGTTAGTTATCATACTAAGAGAGGGTCACGGGGTGGCAAGCTATGCTAAACTCGAACATCGCAATGGCTTTTTCTGCGTGACTGAAATCTGATTCCGCGAGTAGGTGAAGGTTGTCTGAGGTTATCGCTCCAGTTAAGAAAGTTGTTTTCGGCGATGAAATTCTGCAGGACCCCCATCCGACATACGCTCGCTTGCACGAGGAAAGTTCGATACATTACTTGGATGTTGGCAGCAAATGGGCAGAGTATGGTCAGTTATCGGCCACGCCGAGTGCTCCTCGGTTGCTAAATACCCGAGGCTTTCCTGCAAAACGCGCGCAGCAGATGTTATTGGCTTTGCCCCTCAACCGTCAGGCCGAGTTCCGCGAACTGGTGCGCATGTTTAGCTTTAGGCTGATTTTCATGGACCGGCCGGAGCACGCCCGCCTGCGTAAGCTCCTGAATAGCTTAATAAAGGGTTCTCGCCAGCGGCGATCGAAGCCTTGCGTCGCAGAATTCCATCTTCAATAGGATATTCACAGGAGCATTCAGCGCATCGCAGAGTTCCGTCCGCGATACTGTTTTCGGTCGGATCGAAGCTCCACTGAGACTAATAAGGCACTAAATTAGCGTCTTTGATGCAGCGAAGCGAGGACAGAAAGCGCCTTGGAACCTCATGCGCTACTCCTTTTGGGAAGTCAGACCGATACTTTAGCATGTTCGGGATTTTCCCGGTAGTGCGTTTGAGAATAGGCGATTTTCTTCTACCTGTACGCAGGGGCTATCTCAGGGAGCCAAAAAAAGTAATCGCGCGCAGTGGCCATCCTCACGCTTCGCTCCCTTCTTTTGTACGCCAGCGCCAGACTATACCAATCGCGCCGAACGCAGCGAGAGTAAGGGAAAGAAACGAAGTTCCATCCGGAACGGCCACTCTTGAGACTAGGCTCGACTGGCTGGTGGGGTTGGGGTGGTGGTCGGCCGTTCCAAAAGCGGTTTGGCAGGCTTGGCTTTCACATGAAAAGAGGTCAAAATCGGCGGTGTTAATGCCGGGCTGAAACCCATTATTGCTCAGTATATTAAGGTCAATCTCATCTCCTGAGGAGCCGGAGAAACCGACGAATCCTTGCGAGTTGACCACTCCCCCAGAAAACGCCGAAAACGCGCCTAAGAAACCAGTGGAACTTACGTCCATAGTTCCGGGTACGACGGTACCGAGAAAGTTTTCGGGTGTGATGTTGACGGTTGGAGGCGGGATGTAGAGAAAGTTTACCCGGATGGTTTCCGTGCAATTGGACGTGCAGGGTTGTGTAGCGGTGAAAGTAGCCCAAGCATTTACATCCAGTTCGATGCTGTCAGCCCAAGTCGGTGCAGAGCAAAAGGCCAGAACAGCAGTAAGAATCGACAACCTAAGCATAGATAATCCTCTCGTCAGTCCTAGGAGATTGTCCGAATCACGCTTTGAGATCACGGGAGCAAAGTCGGCGGATTCCAACGGGGGAAGGATTCGGACTTGCAAGGCGAGTCTGCTTCTGAATTGATGTTCTGTCAAGATGAACGCTCTTGCAACCGGTTGCAGAGGTTTGCGACCTTCGTGTCTTCCGGCCAAAGCGCTCTGCGGAGCCTTGTCTAGCACCGAAAATGCATCCACCACGAAGGAGTTGTTGCTGAATGTGCGTGGAAAAGCATCGAGAATAAGCGGATTTGTTTTGGACTGCTTTCGGTACCACCTCCGGACCCAAACAGGCCACACTCCAAGCCGCTGCTTTTGAAAGTCCAACGGCAATTTGGCCGGGTAAGAGATCCGCCGCCCTTCAACCTCAGCAAATCGGGGATTGTCATTAAATGCGGGCTCAACAGTAAATCGATGTTCTTGGGTGATGATAAAGGCGTGTGAAGTTACATTTGTTAACCGCACCGAACCTTAGACGAAAACAAATGCGCCAATTCACTTGACAGACAGTCTCGACGGCAGTTACTATCTTGCAGTTTCTGCGCAGACTTTTGCGCACTACTTTCCCAGCAGAGCAGCCCCCCCCGCATCTGTTTGAGGCAGGCTCCCAACAACCTACTCACGCGTGGAGGACACCATGAAGGAACGAATCCTGTTCGCCTTTGTCTTGCTGCTTGTGCCTATCGCTAGCGCACAGGTTTACACCATCTCTGACTTGGGACCACTCGCTCCGACAGCTATTAACATCTGGGGTCAGGTCGCCGGTAACCTCAATGGACAGGCTTTCGTCTGGACGCAATTTGCAGGCCGGAAGGGCTTGGGCAGATTGACTGGCGGCACATTCAGTTATGCTTCAGGCATAAATGATCTTGGGGTTGTAACAGGCACTGCTGATGGGCCCGGCACGGTGATCAGCAACGGACTCGGCCAGCCTCCGTTATACCCATCTCCGCCCCCCAACCAGGAATGTAGTGATCTAACTCAGCCCTTCGTTTGGACACCGGGGAAGGGCATGAAGGGCTTGGGTGCGGTCGAGGTGCCAAACCCAAATTTTGTTCTGGATTGGTGCGCCATTCCGTTCTATGGCGCGAGCATCAATGACCTCGGTCAGGTAGTTGGATACACCTCTATTTTTGGCCCCGAGTATCAGTACGGCCTCGTGCGAACAAGTGCTGCGGGAATGGATTTATTTGGGGGGAGTTGGCCACCCACGTTCGCCAGTAGAGTTAGCAATACCGGCCAAATAGTCGGCCAAAGTGACAGCTCTCCTTATTCGGGGCATGCGACGTCGTGGAAGAATGGCGTTGCAACGGATCTAGAATGGTTAGGTGGTGCAGCGGGTTTGGATTACTTCAGCAGCTCGGCGAATGGTGTGAATGACTTAGGACAGATTGTCGGCTGGTCCACCACCTCCCTCGTATCGGACGACGCTTGCTGGTCCTTTGGACCGGGCGACATTACGGGCTGCCCGATGCATGCAGTACTGTGGAAAGCCAGTGGAGAAATACTCGATTTGGGGACTCTGCCGGGCGATATATTTAGCAGCGCGTCAAACATAAATTTCTTTGGACAGGTTATCGGCTCTTCAGGTAACACGCTTGTTTTTCAGGAGGCGGCGGGAACTGCAGGTTCGGGGTTGTTTGGAGACTCTCCGATCGGAGTTGTTGGGCATCCATTCATCTGGTCTGAAAGGAATGGAATGCAGGATCTTAACACTCTGATCTCAGCCAGTTCCGGATGGGCGCTTAACTCGGCAACTGGAATCAACATCTGGGGCCAAATTGTGGGGTTAGGAACCCGAAACGGAAAAACGCACGGTTACCTGTTAACTCCGAGGTTTTTTTAGGCGAACCACAGGCCGACGGGGTGGCGCAGCGGCGCTACTGAGACACTGGCACGTCCGTTTCCGGCGAGCGGCGCAACCAGTGTACGTGTATGTCCCGAGACCTGTGTAAGGAACGGTGTCGGGCAACACTGTTGCTTGCGGATCCACCGGAGAGTTTGGCATCCGTGGTTTCGCGGTTTGTACCGGGCTAACGATTTCAGGCAACCAGATCTTCGGCATAGGATCCGGGGTCCCATGAAGACCTCCGGTGAGGTTGGGGGCGTCGTCATCGAGAACAACGACAGGTCTGAGACAAAGCGAAGTCTAACTTGGAATTTCAAGCAAAGGGGACAAGCCTTCGGGCCCAATGGAAAGGCGGAAACGAAATGCCGATAGTATATGAAGTCATCGGAACGCTTGCCGTGCCTGGAAACAGCTCACATCCCAATGTCGGACAGTCGATCAACTATTCCTTTGAGCTTGACTACTCACAACTTGAGTTCGATTTTCCAACGGTTGTTGGCACACCGGTAGTGACTTCGTTCGGGCCTCTCGGAACATTTTCCCTAGGTAATGTCTCTTCGCAAGGTTATGTCGGATTTTTTAGCCCAGTTGCCGAGATAGACTTGTTATTCAAGTCTTTATCAAGCCCCCCACCGCCGGTTATAAGTGGACAATCATGGCTTTTCAGCTGCACCGACGTGCCAACCGGAGTCTGCGCGCCATTTTATATTGGCCCTGGTCGGAATATATACGGAACGGCGTGCGCCTCGGTGTACGCGGTGCCGACGCCTGAGCCCCGACCGCGCTGCCGGGATGTCCGCAATATCTCATCTCGGTAGTTAATCGCTTATAACTCACACCAGCAAGAGAAGGTTTGAGCGTTATGCTTAGAGGAGTAACAACGGGCAGCCGCTGCTTTCGAGCTGCCTTTTCCTCTCGCGAATATCCAAAAGCCAGTGTGTGCGCAAGCCTACTGAGAGGTATGGCGCGTTAGAGTTAGAGTCCCAGCGCCGCGGATGTCCTGAACCCAAGTTAGAATAGTCCCATCGAACATGACACTTGTCTATAACTATATTTGCTGGGTTTAATTGTAGTGACGGTCGAAAGTCGGAATTTTTCGCTCTCTGAGACACTGTGTTCGATCTTTGTGACTCGTTGGAGATCTGCGAAGCAGCGACAAGACGACCGTATTTGACAAATTTGACAAGAGGAATTTTGCTTTCGCTGCTTCAACTCAGTTTAGGCCGAGGCTTCGCGGAGATAATCAGTAAGGGTTGATCCCAGTTTATCGAACCCCGTAGTGAGCACACTCCAGTGATCCCCTGGTATCGTCTCGATCTCGAATTGCTCTGCGAGGTGCGACCACACCGCGACCGGGTCGTCGGGGAATAGCGTGACGATCTCGGCGCGCACAAACCTCATCTCTCCTCGATAGAACTGGGGACGATAACGCTTCAATGCCATATGAGCAGAATTCCGCATCCGCTTCATCACATCTCTCATCAGCCGTTCGTAGTCGCTGGATTGAGATGCCTTCCCACCAAAGGGTTCGGAAATTTCTGATCGGGTTCTGCCGAAAGCTGACGCACTGAGTAACCGTGCTTGACGTTTTGCCAGTCGAAGCGACACCAGCATACGCTGGACAAGACCGAGTTGATTTCTGTGCGGGTAAGACTCCACGAGGGCTAACAGCGCGATCTTTTCTCCTCCGGCAGCTAAACGTTGCGCTATCTCCAACGCAACCAGGCCTCCAAGTGAATAGCCGATCAGGAAATATGGGCCGTGCGGCTGCAACTGCTTGATCGCTTCGAGATGGAACTGTGCCATCGCCTCCACCGACGTCAACGGTTCGTCTACGCCGTCAATGCCTCTGGCCTGCATCCCGTATATCGGATGTGCGGATTCGATCTTTTCCACCAACTGGAAAAGATCGAGCACGGTGTCGCCCAGGCCGTGGGCGATGAAAATGGGCGGAGGCTCGGTTCCGGCCTTGAGCAATAAGAGCGGCGGAACGCGCGGTTGGTCGGGCTGCTCCAGCGCTGCTGCGAGAGCCTCGATGGTCGGTACAGAGTAAACCAGCACCGGAGAAAGATGACGGCCGGAGACCTCAGCGATCTCGCCAAATAACTCAGCGGCGGACGCAGGATTGCCCCCCAGATCGAGAAAATTATCGTTCACACGAATGGACGAGCGCTGCAGCACTCTCTGCCAAATGGGAATCAGAAGCTCTACTGCAGGGGTCATCGTCATGAATGCGCGAACGACCAGTGGAGTTCCCCGGTCTGGGGGTAGAGTAGGGCAGACTGCAGCGGAGGGTCGTTGATCCGATTGACCGGCATGGCGTTAGGACAATTCCCGTATTTTGATCCCAGGATAATGCGCCTTTGCACTGGAGAAAGACGAGCCAACGATACTGCCGGATACTCCTGCCATGATCACTCAGTTCATTAAATACGCAAGACTTTGAGGCGTTACGTTGCTCAAAGTTCCCCGCTCTGCGGCTTATCTCCTCTACCAGTTTCGGATAACACGGTCAGAGTTTTCGACAGAACGATTTTCTGCTACAGAGCCCTGGCTCGTCGCCCCGCTGTTGTCGCTCAAAGCAAGCACGGCATAACCTGTGGCAGCATCTCTCATGAAATGCCCGACGTTGGAAGATGCTTTGCGACGTTCATTTATCGAGGAGGAAGGCCAAGAGCCATCTTCCTTGTTCTGGTTACTTCTGAGCCAAAGCAGGCCCTGCTTCATCATGGGGTCTGCCGCCGACATCCCAGTCTGTTGCAGAGCGAATGTGATTAAACCTGTCGCATAACCATCACTTTGCCCTTCCTGACGTGTCCAGTCTGCTCGCAGCCCCATACGAGCGAGCGAGTGTAAGCTCCAACCGTTCGGCCAGGCCAATGACGACAGCCTCCACCCTCCATCGGACTGTTGCGCGCCTCTGACTTGCGCGATGATCGACTGCCGCCGCTCCGAGTCGATGAGTTCGGGCAGTTTAGCGGAAGCCCACAGAAGAACCACACGATTCATCGTGGATTGGGTCGCATATTCGCGGTTAAGATAGTCGCGCAGCAGGCTAAGTTTCGGTTGGATCTCTGGGGTTAGACGATAGTCCTCGGGAGCGGTTCCCACGGCAATCGCCGCAAGAGCGGCGCCATAATATTGCGAATCTTTCGCTTCCCACGGTTCCAAACCGAACTGAAGCCACGACCAAGCCCCTTGGCCACGGCCACCCGCCTGCTGCAGCGCCCACATGTTATTGAATGCACTCCGCGTAGAATCCTCGAGATGCCCGTTCTGAGCGTCATAGCGCGCCAGGATCAATGCGTTGAGAACGGCTTCGGTCCCACGAGACTCGGCGGTCTTGCCGCTGTCATACCCCTTATCGCTATAAAACGGCTCTACCTCGTTCCATAGGCGCACACGCTTGTTGATATTTTCAATAAGCTTGCGTTCATTGATTGACGGACCTGGTTCGGCGAGTGCCCTGCGGAGCACAGGCCGCGAGAGGGCATAGGGCAGGCCTGTATGACACGAAACGCAGAAGGTCTCGTGGTCGCGAGCCGATCCAGGCCATCCCATCCAGGAGACTTCTCTTTGATCGAGGTAGGCGGCTGCGGCCTTGGGGTCCCAAGAGGTGGTTCCCGTTTTCTGAGCGTGCGAGCACCCGGTCAGCACCCCTGCCGCAAGGCACATTGCCAACACGCATCCTAGCCTCAAGCAGACCTTCATTGTGCTGTTCCTCGTTGCGATTCGGGCGAGAACTGCGGGGAGATCGCCGACCGTCTGTGTGACGGGGATGGTACACCCCCGGCCACGTACATAATTTCTCATACTGGCAAAGATTAGACAACCGCATTTCAGCAGACGTGATTCCCGTCACTAAGAGACTGTGTCCCTGCCCAACACTCCCAAGAAGCGGCGAACTGCGCCGGGTCGCGCGAGCGCAGCCCCAAGGGTGGCACCCAGCGTGTTCGTGATGATATCCGTCGTGCCAGAGACACGTCGCGGTATATAGGCTTGCAGAACCTCAATCGCCATACTGAGCATTCCCGCGGCGAAAATCGTAAGAACCATTGCCTTGCAACGGCTTCGGCCCAAAACCAAATAGGCACAAACAACGAAACCTAGGGGCAGGAATCCCGCCACATTCAGCACGATATCCTTCACATATTCCCAGGTTGGGTGGAATTCTTTTTCCGGAGACGCCAAGACAGTTTTGTGAGGGACCGTGAAGTTTTTCGGTATCTCGAGATCCGGTCCGGCGTTTGCGGTATTGTGAAGTCTATTACCCGCCCCCTCCGTGAAGCGGTAGAGGGCAACAGTGTCGGGTTCCGAAGGATCGACTCCCGGTCCGTCAGTCCAAGCCTTGTAGTGCTCGAAGACCTGCGCGGGAGTAAGTCCGTTTGAATAGAGAGCCAAGCCACGAATCTCCCCCAGCCAAGGCTGATATTCTACGGGCGAGGTCCCCATCACAATCTGCCCGGATAGTTCTTTTGGCAGAACGGTGAAGGTACGAAAAGCCTTCGCCGGCCGCCCATTCTTGTAGACTACTGTTCCGTTCGGCCCGGACACTATCGTAAGCAGGAGGGTCTTGCCGGCCTCGAAGGCATGATCGACATCGATCTTCTTTCTCTTTATCTTGCTTCTGTCGTCCGCGAAGTCGTGCGAAATCAGTAAGCCATCCGTCCACTGTCGTAGGAGAAACTGTTCAGGATGCTTCGGTGTATAGAAGCTCAATATCGTATACAAGGATTTCACGGCAGCCGGCCTGAGCAGAAGCTCCAGAGTGCAGGATTGTTGGGTCAGGTTCTCTTCAGTCCGCAAAGGTTCCTCGCTTATCACAAGGCCAGCATTGCCAAAACTGATCCCATTCGCTTCTGTCAGCCAACGCACTTCATTCCGGGGAAAAGGATTGAAAGGCCACAGCGTGGCGGCAAGCATAGCGGTGACCGTTATACCGCAGAGGATTCCAAGTCTTTTCTTCTTCGGCGTGGCTTGCAATCGTTTGACTATCATATCCAGAGTTCAAATCACACTCTTCAGCCTGCCTTCTTTTCGTCTGCGAATCTACGTCAAGCAAAGGTCTTGCGTAGCAAAATCGATTTACCGTTCGTAGGTCTCGATCGGCAAGTTGTCAGGGTCCCGGGAAAATGCAAAAGATTTATTCGTAGCTACGAATGGGATGAAACATGCGTAGCCTGAGCTAGGATACACACGAACTCAAGTCACGGGCTGGCCTGTCTGTTCCGAAAAGCCGGGGACCATTCTCGTCGGATTAACCCGTTGTTATAGTTTTCTAGCGGCTCATTTTGTCTTCTCCGATAACATTCGCGATATTCTGAACCGCAGCGGGCAGGGAATCCATGCATTTTCTTCACGTAGTGGGCGCGAGGCCAAATTTCATGAAGGCTGCGCCAGTGATGCGTGCACTTAACGACCACCGTGACGTCCGCCAGAGCTTGGTCCACACTGGCCAGCACTATGATTCGAACATGTCGGACGTTTTCTTCTCACAGCTTGATTTTCCAGCGCCCGATGTGAACCTGGATGTCGGTTCGGGAAGCCATGCACGTCAAACGGCTGAAATCATGAGCCGCATCGAACCAGTTTTGTTGGAGCGCAAGCCAGACATTGTCCTAGTTTACGGGGATGTGAATTCAACCGTGGCTGCGGCCTTGGTGTGTTCAAAACTGCTGATCCGAATCGCTCATATCGAAGCGGGTTTGCGTTCGTTCGATCGAAGCATGCCTGAAGAGGTCAACCGGATCGTAACCGACCGTCTCGCGGACCTTTTGTTCACTCCCTCGGCAGATGGAGATCAGAACCTCCGAGCCGAAGGCGTGGAAGTCAGGAAAATCCACCTCGTCGGAAACGTAATGATTGATTCTCTGATCCGACTTCTCCCTTCTGCCATCGCGTCTCCCAAAGATGGCTTACCTGATCAATATGCACTCGTGACCCTGCATCGACCCTCCAACGTCGACGACAGTGCCACTTTGAAAGGTATTCTCGATGCCCTACTTGAGGTGAGCACGCACCTCCACGTTATCTTCCCGGTTCACCCGAGGACTCGCCAACGCATGGCCTCGCTGGGCATGAACGCTCCGAACCTTCACTTGTTGGAACCGCTGCCCTACATCGAGTTTTTAGCCTTGCAGCGCGGCTCCAAAGTCGTTATCACTGATTCGGGTGGCATTCAGGAGGAAACAACCTACTTGGGAGTGCCTTGCCTCACACTGCGCAAGAACACCGAGCGGCCGATCACGGTTGACCTCGGCACAAATGTATTGGTCGGTCAAGACGCAAACAATCTGCGCAGCGAGCTGACCAAAATTCTTGAGGGCAAAACCAAGTCTGGTGTCATCCCACCGCTTTGGGATGGCCATGCCGGAGAGCGGATTGCCGAGATTCTTTGCAAGCTCCCGGCTCAACCTGATTGATGTTTCCTGAGGAGCTTGTTTGGAGCATCCATATCGTGACCCTTGTCCGCTGAGGCCTCCCTCTCCTATCGAACTAGGGCAAATTTCGTTCGTTACCAATATGTCCTGCCTCTACCAGGTGTGTGTATGCGGCAGGGCGTATCTCGCAGCGGGTCAGGGCAGCGCCGCCGTCGTCGAGTTTCAGAAGATTCTCGACCACGGCGGCATCGTATGGAAGTGCTGGACGTGAGCATCGGCTCATCTGGGAGTGGCTCGCGCCAATACCTTGCAGTCGACGAAGTTGCAGCGGCCGGATGCCTACGCCGACTGCGTCAGCGCGCTCGCGGCGTACAAAGATTTCCTCGCCCGATGAAAAGACGTCCCCCGATATCCCCATCCTGAAAAAAGCTAAAGCCGAGTACACGAAGCTGCAGCAGCTGACAGGCCGGCTGCCGCTCACAAGTTCCGGATGGCGACCATTGGTGATCAATTTCAGTCGCCGAGGTCACACCCCGCAAGCCAACTGCTCAGGCGTTTTACTACTGCACTGTAAACTTCGTTAGACTGCCCGCCGTTCCTCCAGGTGTGGTGATCGAAATCACCACAGCACCCGCGGCCAATCCTGATGGCACATCGGCTGTTACCTCCACGTCCGAAACCACAGTGAACCTTGCGGCCTTCACGGTGCCGAACTTCACGGTGGTGGCCTGAATCAGACCGGTGCCGTGCAATGTCACTAAGCTTGCCGGAGGGCCGCTGGATGGCGTTAAGCTCGTAATCTTCGGCTTCACCTTATACGTTTGTGGACTCGTCAGCGTAGTCGTGCCCGTGGTCACCGTAACTGTACCCGTGTGTGCTCCCGCAGGAACGACCGCGGTAAGATAGGTCGTGCCGGTCAGCGTCTTGGATTTAGCCGCCACACCGCCAAACTTCACTACGGACGCGCTGCTGAATCCCTGGCCGAACATGCCCACGCTCGCGCCCACGTTGCCGGTCTTCTCGGTCGGTTCCAGATTCACAAACGGCGCATCGCCGGTAGCTACGCGGAAGAAGCTCCCTTGGCAGCAATTGAGGGTACCCCCGCCAGATGTGGCAGTCCCGTATACCAGCCCGTTCGTATGCTGAATCGGCGTGGAATTGGGCTGAACCCCGTCAACGTCGGTAGATGGGAACAGGAAGGTGGAGAAAACGTCGGCGGAAGTCACTTTATAGATGCTTCCTCCGTTGCCGATACCCCCGCCCAAGTTAACCCCGTAGAAGTTTCCGTCAGTCACTTGCAGCAGATTCACCGAAGGCAAAGCACCTGTGTTGCAGTCGCCGTCGGTCGTGGAGTCGAAAGCGTGCAGTTCAGTGAACACTCCGCCAGTGGTCAATTTGTAAATGGCTCCCTGATCCCCAGTTGACGCTCCGAAGACGGTAGCTCCATAGAGATCGCCGTTCTTACCCTGAATCACGCCGGTACATGGCCCCCAACCGGTGGCGTCCACAAATCCATAGATCAGTTTGTAGGCGCCTCCGATGCCAATCCTGTATACACAACCCCGGTTTCCTGTGAGCGAGCAATCAGACACTGTCCCGTAAAGATTGCCGTCGCTGGCCTGGAACAGGTTCGATGCCGGGCTCGCGTCCCCTCCTCCAAAAGTGTGGATGGTTGTAAACACCCCCGCTGGAGTGAACTTGTAAACACTGCCGGGAACCGCACCAGAGTTGTAGCTAAGCACGCCATAAAAGTTCCCGTCGCTAGCTTGGATCGGCGGAAATTGCGGACCGGCTTCGCTGACCGTGAAGTCGTGCAGATCGGTAAACACGCCGCTCGGCGTCAGCCGATAGAGGCTGCCGTGTCCGGTCGCCGGATTACCAAATACGCAAGCGCCATAGAAATTGCCGTCACTGCCGAGCGTTAGCCCGGAGGCACAGTTATCCCAGCCGGCGGGGAAGTTGAAGAAGATGCTCTCGACTCCCGACGGCGAAATCTTGTAGACAGCGCCGTAGCCGTCGGCTCCGCAGCCTTTGAAGCCGCCATCGACACCCACTCCGTACATATCGCCATCGCGCCCCTGCACGATGTTGCCCTGGGGAGCGCAGGCGTCGGTCGTGCCGTTTGCGAAGTCATGAATCACGGTGGGAGTTTGCGCCTGTGCCGGAATCGCGGCCGCGACGAAGAGGAACAAGAGGGTGAGGAATGAAAGCGCGACTGCTGCCGCGCTCTTGGTTGCAACTGGATGAGCTTGAAGATGTCGATGATTACGATTCATGGAGAACCTTCTCCTGAGATTCTGAAATTCGCTTGGGTTGGGGAGGAACCTGCGCCCGAGACCTTACCCCGTTCGGCAAGGGCTTCGGTAACTTCGAGCACGCGGCCAATTTCGCAGCGGGATCGTGCCTTGTCAATCCTCCAGCTGCTCACGCCTCGCTGTAACGTAGTTCACGCCACAAATCGTTTATCAACCTATAGATACAAACTATTCTCACGCGATTTTTCGATGTAGGATGTGGCACAAGCGGGTCATGTTCGGCGGAATCTTCTCCGTGCTAGACTGAAATTCCTCCCTTGCCAAGGCCGAAATATGCCCATGGATACGACTCCGTCTTCTCAATCCGTCATTTGCTTTGGCGTGTTTGACGCTGACGTGCGCACCGGGCAATTGCGCAAGAATGGCGTGAGGATCAAAATCCAGGAGCTCCCCTTCCGCGCGCTGAAGCTTCTGCTCAGCCGCCCGAATCATGTGTTTACGCGGGAGGAATTCCGGCAAGCGCTATGGCCTGGCGGCGTGTTTGTGGATTTCGACCACGGCATCAGCAGCGCCATCAACCGGCTCCGGGACGCACTGGGAGACTCCGCCAGCAACCCCATCTTTGTTGAAACCGTGGAGCGCCGAGGGTACCGCTGGATCGCGCCCACCTACTATTCCGAACCACCGAGTCCAGAGCCGCCGAGCTTCGGGGTGGAGGCCTTACAGGATGCCGAGCTGGTCCCCCCCGGGAAATCGTTTTTCCGAGCGCGGCGGAAATGGCTTTTCGCCCTGCCCGTGCTGGCAATGGTTTTCTTGCTGGGCATTTTTGTAAGTCGTCGTGCAGAAAACGCAAGAGCAGGAACGCATGCGGCTGTATCTCGGTTGAACCTGAGCTCAGCTCGCCACCCCGCCAACCCCGAGGCCGAAGACTTTTACCTGAAGGGCCGCTTTTACTGGAATCAGCGCACGATAGACAGTTTGAACAAAGCGCTGGACTCGTTTACGCAGGCCATTGTTCACGATCCCAGCTACGCCCCAGCCTACGTTGGCCTGGCAGATTGCTATAACCTGCTCCGCGAATACTCAGTGATGCCGGCGAACGAGGCTTACCCGCGTGCGTTGGCCGCCGCTAAGAAGGCACTTGAACTCGACGACCAGTCGTCGGAGGCGCACGCGTCGCTCGCGTTTGTCTCTTTCAACTGGATGTTGGACGCAGATGCGGCCGACCGTGAATTCCGCCGCGCCATCGAGCTTGATCCGAAAAACAGCGTTGCCTACCACTGGTACGCCACGACTCTGGTCAACCTGGCTCGATACCCGGAATCGATAGCAGAGATTGAGCATGCCCAAGCCCTGGACCCGGCCTCAAAATCCATTCTGGCAGACAAAGGCCGCATTCTATGGAGCGCCGGCCGCCGCGATGAAGCGCTCTCCCTTCTCAAACAGATGGAGACCGCCGAACCAGGATTTATGTCGCCACATCGCTATCTGAGAATGGCGTATCTGGACAGCGGCGACTATCCCGACTACCTGGCGGAAATGAAGCAAGAGGCTCTTCTCAGGCACGACGATGCGGCGCTCTCCATTGCCGAAGCCGCTGCCAAGGGATTCTCGTCGGGTGGCACTAAGGGCATGTTTCGGGAACAACTGCGCGAGCAAGAAAAGTACTACGGCCTGGGGCAGGTTTCGCCGGTGGATCTGGCGGAAACCAGCGCTCTGTTAGGCAACAAGCCGGAAGCGGTGAAATATCTCGAAGCCGCCTACGCCAAACACGATGATGACGTTGGCAATATCACATTCGATCCCTACCTGGAAACCCTTCACAATGAACCTGGCTTTCGGGATCTGCTCGCCAAAATAGGTTTTCGCCCGCTGAAATAGGCCCGGGAAAACACAGAATCGCATCCATTCAATCCGAAAGTTTTGACCTGGATTCCGCGCTCACGAATGTGCGAAGGCCCAGTAGAGTTCTCGAGCCTTGGTGTAGATCGGACCGAAGGGAAGAGTGCGATCGCTGATGCGGGTTGCCGGAACAACTTTGGAATAATTTCCCGTCGCAAAAATCTCGTCTGCCTTCTCAAAATCCTGGTAGGTGAGAGTCTTCTCAATGACCGATACGCCGGCCTTTCGCAGGAGTCCGATCACCCTTTGTCTGGTAATGCCCGCGAGAAATGTTCCATTCGCGATGGGAGTAAACACCACGCCATCTTTTGCCATGAAAACATTCGACGTGGCCAGCTCGGCCACGTTGCCCAACATGTCGCACACGATCGCATTGTCGAAGCCCCTGTCATGGGCCTCGAAAAGAGAACGGGAATTGTTCGGATAAAGGCACCCCGCCTTGGCATCAACCGGCATGGTCTCAATGGTTGGCCGGCGATAGGGTGACAAGGTGATCGAGAAGCCTTTCGGCACGCGCATCGGCGCCTCATAAATTGAGAGGCACCACTGCGTGGATGTGGGATCATGAGCCTGAACCCACGGTCCTTCTTTGTCCGCCCAATACATCGGTCGGATGTAGAGCGCTGCGTCCTTATCGAACTTGGCTATTCCTTCCCGCGCCAGCCTTATCCATTCCTCAGGGGTGACCGTCGGCTTGAGGAAGAGCTTTTTTGCGGAATCATTGACGCGTGCGCAGTGCAGATCAAGATCGGGCGTGACCCCTTCAAATGCACGGGCGCCGTCGAATACCATCGAACAAAGCCAGGCGGCGTGGGTGCGGGGACCCATGATCCCAATATTCCCCTCCTGCCAACTGCCCTCGAAGAATGTCCACGTCTTTGACCAGCCGGTTCCGAGCGGCAATCGAATCCTCCCTGTTACCTCTTACAAGTTCTCGACTTCAACCTTATCTGTTCGATTCATAACCGAAAATGGCTTTCAGTTCAAGGAATTCTTCGAGCCCTGCTTCGCCCCACTCTCGGCCGTTACCCGACTGTTTGTAGCCTCCAAAACAGCTGCCAAAGTCGATTCGGGCACTGTTGATGTGGACATTTCCTGATCGAATGCGCTTCGCCACCGAGCGTGCCCGTTCCCGGTTCCCTGAGGTCACAAAAGCCGACAAGCCATAGGGCGTATCGTTCGCGATTCGGACTGCATCATTTTCGTCCTGATACGGAATGATGCAGAGAACAGGTCCGAAGATCTCTTCACGCGCGATGGTCATATCATTGCTCACATCGCCGAACACCGTGGGCTTCACGAAGTAGCCTTTGTCGATGCCGTCGGGGCGTCCGAGTCCACCGGCAAGCAAGGTTGCGCCCTCGGTAATGCCCTGGTTGATCAGCCGCTGTACCTTTTCAAACTGAGCCTTGCTGGCCAACGGTCCGAGGTTGGTGTCTTCTGAAGATGGATCCCCAACTCTGGTAGTGGCGGCTGCCTTCTTCGCCGCGACCACTGCATCGTCCATTCGGAAGCGGGGAACGAGCATGCGCGTCGGAGCGTTGCAGGATTGGCCACTGTTGCGGAAGCATTCCTGTACCCCTAGTTGGACCGCCTTCTCGAAGTCGGCATCATCCAGAATGATGTTCGCAGACTTGCCCCCGAGTTCCTGCGTGACCCGCTTCACCGTGGGTGCAGCCGCTACCGCAACTGCCACACCGGCCCGCGTTGACCCCGTAAACGAGACCATAGCCACGTCAGGGTGAGATGCGATGGCGGCGCCAACCGTGGGGCCATCCCCATTCACCATGTTGAAAACACCGGCCGGGACTGCAGCCTCCTCGAGGATTTGCGTAAACAAATAAGCGGACAAAGGCGCAACTTCACTAGGCTTGAGAACCATCGTGCACCCCGCTGCGAGTGCCGGCGCCACCTTGGTCGTGATCTGATTCATCGGCCAGTTCCACGGGGTGATAAGTCCACACACTCCGATAGGCTCTTTTCGCATGACCGTCGAGCCCTTGGCTTCTTCGAACTTGAAGTGTTCCAGCACTCGCACGATTTCCATCAAGTGGGCGAGTCCTGCCGGAGCTTGCGCCTTGCGGGCTAGGGATAGGGGAGAGCCCATCTCTTGCGAAATGGTCTCGGCCATCTGCTCTAGCTTTGACTGATAGACCTCGATGATGCGTCGCAGAATTCTTAAGCGCTCATCCGGACTTGTCTCAGAATACGACTCGAAGGCGCGTTTGGCGGCTGCAACCGCTCGGTCGACGTCCGTGGCGCTGCCAAGCGAGATAGTCGCGATTGCTTCTTCACTTGCGGGGCTGATGACCGTGAAGTCGCGGACTTCGGCCGGGTCGACCCATTTCCCATCGATATAGAATTGGCGGCAGCTCTTCATTGGCTCCTTTAAAACTGATAACAGTTTAAAGATATCATCCTCGCGACCGTAACCGTTGCAGACGCGCGCGACGCTCCAGCCCTGAACCTTGCGCGCTCCCTGATCTGCTATTCTTCCGCGCATGCGGCCTCGTGAGTGGTTTCTTTGCTGGTTTGTCTTTTTGATGTTTAGCTCTAATGCCTTAGTGCTCAACGCCCGGGTTATTCGGGTGGAGATCGCCTCGCGACAGGATGTTTTGCAGGGTAAACCATTCGGCAGCGTTGGCGGCTATGAGCGCATCACTGGGCGTGTCTTCTTCTCATCGGCAATCGCGAATCCTCATAATCGGGGCATCGTCGACCTGGAGAACGCGGTAAACCTCAAAAATGGTGAGGTCGAGTTTTCCGCTGATTTCATGGCGCTGCGCCCAAAAGATCCCGGCAAGGGCAACGGTTCGCTGTTGCTGGAGAACCCAAACCGCGGCCGCGGACGCATAGTTGGCCTGATCGATGGGGGAGACTGGAACGCTGCCAGCGATGCCGGTGATGCATGGCTGCTGCGCCACGGTTACAGCATTGTTTCGCTGGGATGGCAATGGGATGCCACTGGCGAAGACGCATTGCGTTTGTACGCGCCCATCGCCAAAGAAAATGGACAGACGATCCATGGCTTGCTGCGCGGCGACCTGATGCCTTCGAAAGTTATGGCAGAGATTCCGCTTGGCCATCTCATCCTCGGCATCATCGGCGGCAGCGAGTATCCTGTGGCCGATCCAGAGGATCCGCGGAATGTGCTCACCGTGCGCGATACACGGGAAGGGAAGCGCACACTGATCCCGCAATCGGAGTGGCAGTTCGCGCACACGGTTGACGGTAGGATCGAAAAGAGCGACCGGTACATCCATCTCAATGGAAGTTTTCAGCCGGGAAAGATCTACGAATACATTTATGTGGTCCGCGATCCGGTGGTTGCCGGATTGGGTTTTGCGGCGGTGCGCGACTTCGTCGCTTACGCCAAGCATGCTCCGGACGCAATCGTTCCTGCCGTGCGAGTGTACGGGGAAGGCATCTCGCAGAACGGTCGTTTTCTGCGGGATTTCCTCTATCAGGGATTCAATGCGGACGAAGAAGGGAGGATGGCCTTGGACGGCGTGTTGGCGCACGTCGCCGGAGCCGGTCGGGGCAGCTTCAACTTGCGTTTTGCCCAGCCCTCGCGCGATGCGCAGCCTACCTCTTCCATCTTCTTTCCAACGGATATTTTTCCGTTTACTGACCAACCGGAATCAGATCTGCTCACCGGGGAAAAGAAAGGTTTGCTTGATCGCGCGGTGGCAGACAAGGTGGTGCCGCGGATTTTTCTTTCCAATACCTCTTACGAATACTGGGGGAGGGCAGCTTCGCTGATTCACACGACCGCGGACGGTCGGAGTGATGCAGCGATTTCCTCGAATGTCCGCGTTTATTACTTCACAGGATTGCAGCATTTCTCGGGACCGTTTCCGCCAGCGCAGGCTACCGGGGATCTGCGTGGACAGCAACCCCAGACTCCGCTGCCGATCAGGTATTTCTGGCGCGCCATGGTCGCGAACATGGATGCCTGGGTTCGCAGCGGCACCGCCCCGCCGGAAAGCAGCTATCCGAAAGTCGCAGACCGCACGCTGGTGACGATGGAGGATTACTCATTCCCCGCCATTCCCCATGTCAACCAGCCGTATGAGGCGAACCCGGCTTACCGGCTGGACTTCGGGCCCGATTGGACTCGTGGTGTTATCAGCAAACAGCCTCCGCGAGTAGCAGAACCTTTTCCGGTTCTGGTCCCGCAGGTCGATCGCGATGGCAACGAGATCGCAGGCGTTCATCTGCCCGAAATTTCGCTTCCTCTGGCGACCTATACAGGGTGGAACCTGCGCGATCCTTCGATCGGGGCCCCCACACAGCGCGTGTCGTTTGAGGGATCCTACCTGCCGTTTCCGAGGACCGCGTCCGAACGTGAGAAGACGGGCGATCCGCGTCCATCGATCGCAGAGCGCTACCCCAGCCGCGAGAACTATCTCAGAGGGTACGGGAAGGCGGTCGACATACTGGTGAAGCAGCGCTGGATTCTCGAGGAGGACGGTGCCGCGCTCCTCGCCCGAGGGGGCATGGAGTGGGATGAAGCAATGAAATAGCCAGGCAACGGCCGCTTAGAAACGGGAGGAGTGGACGCCCTTAGGCACAAGCAGGACAGGTAACTTTGGTTATAACCTGTGGCCTACTGTAAGCTCTCCGGATCCAATTCCCATCGTATGATTAAGGGACACGGCACAGGTTGTCTTCCATGGCTCTCTTTGATTCGTCAGGATCAGGTTCTGGCGCGGGTTCTGCAACGGCGTCCACGACCGTCGAGATGCTGATCCCGATCTGGCAGCGCGTGCTCGAGCGGTCTGGCATTGGCATCAATGATAACTTCTTCGATGCCGGGGGCAATGTTCACTCCGCAGACCTGTTGTTTCGAGACATCCAGCGAGAGTGTGGCCGGGAGCTACCGAGCTCCACGATATTCCACGCTCCGACGATCGCGAGCCTCGCCTCTTTGTTGGAGCAGGCCACGATTCCGCGGTTCTCTCCCTTCATTCGCCTGAAGGCGGGGAGTGTAAAGCCGCCGATTCTTATGGCCCATGGATTAGGCGGCCGCGCCCGGTTTTCCCAACTCGCGAAACACATTCAGACGTGCCACCCGATCTACGGAATTCAGGCCAAGGGCATTGATGGGAGAGAGGAACCGTTTGACCGCATTGAGGATATGGCCCAGTTCTATCTTGGCGCATTGAACGAAGTGCAACGGGAAGGCCCTTATATCCTGATCGGCTATTCGTTTGGCGGCCTGGTGGCTCTCGAGATGGCCCAGCGGCTGTTGGAGACAGGGAAGAAGGTTGGACTCCTGGTGCTGGTCGATGCCTACCCTCATCCCCGCTTTATGTCCGCGGGCCAGCGTCTGCGGCTTAGTGTGCAGCGGGCAACACGCCACGTTTCCGAAATGAGGCAGAAGCCGATCAAGGGCGCAATGTCATACTTCATTGCAGGGCTTAAACATCGAATGCGTATCGCGCAAGATTACAGCGGCTCGCGTCTTCCTGAAGCGCCTCGCTTATCGCTGGCAAGGACAACGCTGCAAGTCCAGAAAAACGCCTACCTGGCTTTGGCGCATTATCGACCGCAGCCTTACCCTGGCAAAATAAAGTTTGTTAAAAGTGAAAGCGACTCGTACTTTCCGGGTGATCCGGTTCCCGTTTGGGCTAATTTGGTCGCGTCACTCGAAATCGAGACCGTGCCAGGAAGTCACCTCAACATGGTTACGACCCACTTCGAAAGCCTTGCGGCGATCCTTAGTCGTTACGTGAACGAGGCGTTTTCTCACGAATAGAGTGGAGGAGACTGTCGGAAGCTCGTGTGCGAACCGGGCGAACGAATTGTTTGGATAATTTGAGAATACCTGAACAATTTGGTGAGACACTTGGTTATGGCCAGAGGGCGATGTCAGAGCCTGGTGAATTGGATAGAATCCTGTGCGGGAGCGCGGCTTTCGCTAGCCTTGCTTTTTATTCTTGCCGGTGTGCTATTGCATGGCGGCTGTGACCGAACGCCAGGCGCCTCCAGTGAGTCGGCAACTCGGACGCAGCCGGGAACGCCTCTGCAGTCCAAGTCCCCCATAAATTCTCCCACCACCCAGGTTTTGGAGTGTCCCCTTAGCGGCGGGGTCGATGTGCAGATGCCCACTGAAAAGCCGGAGCATAGAGTGATTCTCTCGTGGACAGCCAGCGTTTCTGATCGCAAGCACGCTGACGTTGTGGGATATTGCATTTATCGCAGCCTGCAAGGCAAGAATCAGCCGCTGCAACGAGTCAATATTCGTCCCTTTCCCAAAACAACTTGTGCCGACGACCTGGTGGAAAACGGCAAGAAGTACAATTACAAAGTGCTGGCGATCAGCGCGAAAAAAATTGTGAGCGTTGCCTCGAAAGGGGCGCACGCTGAAATTCCAATGAGGAAGCCGAAGACACAGTCCAGCGTCTCGCCGCCACTATGCCGAGCACCCGCCGAGGACAAAGACAAATAGGTTACAGTTCGACGCGGCTGGAGGAGCTTTTCTTAATCATTTGCCGATTTGGATTTCACCGCAATTGATTCTTCAGTTGGATGATTTGCTGACGTACCATTACCTTGTGCCGAGCACAACGAATCGAGCATCCGTCCCCAGACTGTCGCCGCTGCTGCTGTTTTCGATCCTCTTCGCGATTTCCCTGGCGATTTGGTTTCGTCCCCTGATCTCTTCATTTGCGCTGGCGCTCCACGACGATCAGTACACACACATCTTGCTGATCATTCCAGTCAGCGTGGCGTTGATCTTTCTCGATTGGAAATCGCGAGTTGCATCCACGACATTCAGTTTGAGCTTGGGGGCAATCTTGCTGGCCTCGGCTGCTCTGATGACTGCGGTGGCGAAACTGAGTCTTGTTGCCCTGCGTCCGGATGAGCAACTTTCGGTGCGTATGCTGGCGTTGGTGGCATGGTGGATCGGCTCCTTTATTCTCTCGTTTGGCGCTCGCTCTTTTAAGCGCGCTCTCTTTCCCCTTTGTTTTTTGTTCTGGATCGTTCCTCTGCCGGAAATCATGCTCAATCCCATCGTAAGGCTGCTGCAGGCTGGTTCTGCCGCATCCGCCCGTCTGCTTTTCGCAGCCGTGGGAATGCCGGTAACTCAGGATGGAACGCTAATTACCATTCCGGGCCTAACAATTGAAGTTGCCCGGGAGTGCAGCAGCATCCGTTCAAGCCTGATGTTGGTGGTAACAACCATGGTGCTTGCCCAGATGCTTTTGCGCTCACCGTGGCGGAAGGCTTTGGTGATTGTGGTAGCGATCCCTCTCTCGGTCGTCAAGAATGGGCTTCGGATCTTTGTCTTGGGAATGCTGGGAACGCGCGTCGATCCGAGTTTCCTGACCGGAAGACTTCATCATCAGGGAGGGATCATCTACTTTCTCATCGCTCTGGCGGCGATATTCTTGCTCTTATGGATGGCTCGCCGTGGCGACGAACAACCGGGAATTTCACCCTGAAGGGTATTTGATTGGGAGATTCTATCGACGGGCAAGATCGAACGTCACAGCCGCTGCCGAGGATCCGATATTCAGCATTGAGACTGCTCGCTCGAGCTTGTGATGTCCGGTTTTGTGCAAGAAATAGCTGAGTCCGATAACGCCAACGCTCTCCCCGGCAAAATTCACAGCCAAGCCCGTAGTGCTGCCGGCGAATAAACGAGTGACGGGGTTTAGTTCCTGGCCGCCGTTACGCAGGTTGTTCCGGGTTATAACAAAATCAGCGGCACTGAATGCGGTGCTCGTCGCAAACAGGAAGCTATTCTCACGGTCCCAAAATCGATGGTTGGATGCCTCCGGGATGTTTACAGTCGGAACCGACGTCGTCATCGGAGTCGGTGTCATGGGAATCGGTTCCATCGAAGCTGGCTGAAGCAGAGCGTAAGAGACTTCCTGCGCGAATGCCGGGCTGCAACAGCCGGCAATTACCAAGAGCAGCGCTATCCTGGGGCTGAAGATCGTGCCAAGCCATTTTGTCAGCATAACTTTAGTCAGCGGCAAGAGTGGCCACCTGTACTAGTACTAACGTAAATGGAGGGCCCGGAGAATGGCCCTTATGGGCCACAAAAAATGCTGAGAAGTTACTTGTCAGACTGCAGGAAGGTTACTGAAGTAACTTCAGGGAGAGAGATCGGGTAAAGGAGCGGTGATGACCTCTAAAGATGGTATGCGTTGTCTGGTTTCCAAAACGAAATAAAAAAAGGAAGCAAAAGGATAAACCTAATGCTTCCGAGAGGAAACCGAAATTTTCCGATGCGGACTCGCTTGAGTTCCGGTTAACTTATAACGCCGAACTAGGGCACAGCCGCCACCACGGGAGGCGTTGAGCGCGAACTCTCTTGCCCGCTGGAATTCACCGCCGTGGCTTCGTAGTAGTACGTTTGGCCGGAAGCTACTGTGCTGTCGGTATAGGCTGTACCTGCGTCTACGTTGGAATTGACCTTGGCATAGGTGCCGTTGGCGGCAGTGCTGCGGTAGACGTTATAGCCCGCAACGTTCGTGCTGGCGTTCCACCAGAGACTGACACTGTAGTTCGTCACGGTTCCAATACCGGCCAGCGATTCCGGTGCCGGCGAATTGGTTGCGTTGCTGGCAAGTGAAAGAGAGCCAGATTCCGTCCCGCTACTCTTTGGAGTAAAAGCCACGTTGAAAGATACGCTCTGGCCGGCAGCGATAGTTAACGGAAAGCTAGCTCCGTTCAGAACGAATTGCGAATTGCTGCTGCTAGCAGACGACACGGTCACGGCAGCGCCGGAAGCGCTCATGGTGACCGGTTGAGTGGCTGTCGTCCCGACTGCCACATCGCCGAAGTTCAGCAGGGCCGGTGTGACCGCCAACTGGGGGGAGGCCGTCACAGTCCCTGTGCCGGTAAGCGATGCGGGCGCTGGGGAATTCGATGCGTTGCTCGAAAACGAAAGTGATCCAGAGGCCGCCCCACCGCTTTTTGGAGCGAAAGCCACATTGATCGACAGGCTTTGGCCGGCGGGAATCGTTATGGGAAAAATAGTTCCATTGAGGGCAAATTGAGCATTGCTGCTGCTGTCCGACGACAGGGTCACCGCAGCCCCGGAGGCGCTCAAAGTGATCGCTTGGGTCGCTGTTGTTCCGACAGGCACGTTGCCGAAGTTCACCGATGAGGGGGCGACGGTCAGCTGGGCTGAAGCCGGAGCCGTTCCCGTACCGCTGAACGGTACGTTCAGATGACCACCCACGAAGACGCTTCCGCCCGCGAGGCTAGCCGATTGCGGAGCGAACGTGATACTTAACGTCAGACTTTGACCCGCGGCTAGTGTGAGTGGGGTAGCGGGACCGCTCACCGAGAATGCGCCACCCGTCGTTCGGAACCCGGAGATCGATTCCTGATAGGAACGATTGTTCGTCACCACAACCTTTTGAGTGGAACTCGTTCCGACGGGCACTTGGCCGAACGAAATGCTCGATGGACTAGCCACCATCGGATCACTGGTCACGCCAGTACCGGCAAACTCAAACTGAACCTTTGGGTTCGATGCGCTACTGCTGAAGGTAGCATTTCCTCCCACCCACCCGTTCGCAGTCGGAGAGAACGTAACGTTAAGCTCGATGCTCTGTCCGGCCGCCAGGGTCAACGGCAAACTGAGCTGGGGCAGACTGAATTCAGTTCCTTGAAAAAGACTCATCGCCGAGACCGTAACGCTGGTCTGGCCACTGTTGGTCAAAGTGATGAGCTGGGACTGGGTTTGCCCTACGGGCACGCTGCCAAAGTGCAGAGCGGAGGGGCTGAAGGCTAATTGTCGCGTGGTCGTCTGCGCACCAAAAGAAAAAACCGTGGCGTACAAGGCCACAATCATCGCGAACAAGACGCGGTTAGAAAGGGGCTGAGCAATAGACTGAGGGAGTCTCATGAAACCAGTCTGAAGCGATACCATCAGAATGTGTAGGTCACGATAGGACGAGATTGGTGTTGGCCTTTCGGACAATCCTCCAGTCGCGGCGCAGATTTTAGATTCCTGAAATGGTTCACCTTTGGGAAAGGCGGGAATGGCTGAAAGAGTGGTTCACCGTGAGGATCGCGAGCGGAAAGCGCAAGTGTGTTACGGGGGAGGGATTTGAACATCGGAAACGATGTTCGAGTAACCGCTTTCTTCGCTGCTGGAATTCACGGCGGTGGTGGCGTAGCAATAATTCGTGCCGGCGGTAACGGAAGAGTCGGAGTAAGTCGTGAGCGTAATTAGCGTGGATCCGTTCATCCTCGAGTAAGAACCACAGGAACCAAGATAGATCGCGCGATAAATGTTGTATCCCGAAATGCTCGGCGAAGTGCTGGCGCTCCACGACAAGCTGACGGTGTGTGTCGGCGCTGCAGTGCCTGTTCCGGTGGCTGCCGCCGTAGCCGTGGAAGGCTGAGCGTTGCTGGTAAAGGTCAGAGTCGCGCTATCTGTACCACTAACTTGCGGACTGAAGGTTACGGTGAAAGGGACACTCTTTCCGGCGGAAATGACAGCGGGCAACGACAAGCCGCTAATCGTGAAGCGTGAGTTATTGGTGCTGGCGGCCGTGACGGTAACGTTCGCCACGCTCGCATTGAGACTTCCAGAAGCTGTTCCACTGGTTCCGACGACCACGCTGCCTACAGGCAAGGTAGCTGGCGTGGCAGTTAATTGTCCGGCAACAATCGTTCCCGTACCCGCGAGAGGTATCGATAAAGTTGGATTGGATCCGCTGGATGTGACGGCGACGCTTCCGCTGGCGCTCGCCGCCGAGGAAGGAGTGAAAGTCACCGTGAAGGTCGCGCTCTGTGCCGGCGCGAGCGTTACCGGGGTAGAAATTCCGCTCAATGCGAAACCCGTACCGCTGATCCCAACACTAGAAATCGTCAGGGTCGAACCACCGGTATTCGTCACACTGTCTGACAATCGCAGGTTGCTACCCACCTGAACGGTTCCAAAATCGAGGCTGGTGGGATTGGCGCCGAGCGCTCCCGGTGTAACGCCAGTACCGGAGACCGCCATGGATAGCGAGGGATTTACCGCGTCCGAGGTAATGGTAACGTTGCCGCTCGAGGTTCCCGTAGTTGCCGGTGCGAAGGTGATCGTGAAAGTTGCATTTGCCGAGGCATTCAGCGCAAGCGGCGTAGCGATCCCGCTCAGCTTAAATCCGCTTCCGCTCACCGCGGCCTGAGAGATGTTGACGGCCGATCCAGTATTGTTGGTCAGCGTAACTGTCTGGCTGCTCTGGCTCCCCACCGTGACATTGCCAAAGGTCTCGCCGGTTGGGTTGATCACCAGTTGACCATTGCTCACTCCGGTGCCGGAGAGCGAAAGAGTAGACGAACTGTCGGAGGCGTTACTGGAGATCGAAACCGTGGCGCTGAAAGCGCCGGCCACATTGGGAGTAAAAACAAGACTGATCGTTGAGTTTTGACCGGGCGCGATGCTGACCGGAAGACTCGGCGCACTTAGCGTGAAGTACTTAGTGGAAATGGAGACGCTGCTGATGCTCACGGCTGCCGCGCCAGTGTTCGACGCAGAAAGGGTCAAAGTCTTGCTCGTGCCCGCGGTGACACTGCCAAAGTCGAGGCTGGCGCTGCTCAAGAGAATAGTACCAACTTGCGTGGTTTGCTGACTCGCCGGCTTAGAAGAGCTGAACCCCTGGCAGCCAACCATGGTCGCGAGGGCCACAAGAAGCAGTCCTACACCTACGCAAGAGTCCTTCGCAGCGCGTAATCTCAGAATTCGTCTTCTCATAATCGAGTCCTGAAAGCGTCACCAAAGTCTGCACTCGGGGGTGTACGGAACTCAGTCTGCGTTCCAGAGCACGATTCGAGTAGATTTCGGAGGTTCATCCTCGAATCGGCCAAAGGCCAGTACCCGGTGTGAACTGTCCCCGAACTAACGTGTAGCAACTAAAGAGACTACATTGGATGGACCGATTCCATACCACAAAAGGCCATGACCTTTTGGATATGTACTGGTAGCGAAACTAGGCCACTCGACTCTGAGGAAGGAAGAAGATTGAACATCCCCGGTGACAGGGAGGTTTAGGGCCTCGGCCTCCAATCGTTCTTCTGATATTCGGAGGGGGCGCCTGGAAGATATCGTGGAACCAGGAAACCCTGTCGACAACCATATCCAGTTGCCTTTTCAGGGGGGTAGATTGCTCAAGAAGCCATGCTCACCTAGCCAGGCCCGGCTTCGATAGCGGGCCCCCTGCCTGATCAATCGCCTTGGTGTACCGCCTCCTCCGTCTTGACGGGACCCGGCATCATGGCGCATTATGCGCGGTGCTCTTACGGGCGGCCCAGCCGCCGTATCTGGAGGCTTTTCATGGTTACGCAAACTCGTCCGGAGGGGAAAGCCCGCAGTTTCGGGCAGAATATTGAAAGCGATCTGGCATCGCGATTTCTGCGGGTGGTGGAAGTGGCGGCCATCGCTTCGGCCCGAACCATGGGTCAGGGCGAACGCAAGCTATCCGACCAGGTGGCTACCGAGGCCATGCGCCATACCATGGATTGCATCCCGATGCGTGGGACGATCGTCATTGGCGAGGGCGAGCGCGACGAGGCGCCCATGCTTTACATCGGCGAAAAAGTGGGTGCGGAATTTCCCGACGGTGGTGAAGTGCCGGAGGTTGACATTGCCGTCGATCCGCTGGAAGGCACCAATCTCTGCGCTACCGGGGCGCCCGGATCGATCACTGTGCTCGCCGCCTCCGAACGCGGAGGTTTGCTCAACGCTCCCGACTGTTACATGGAAAAAATTGTGGTTGGCCCTTCCTGCAAGAACGCTGTCGAACTCGACGCTCCCGTCGCCGACAATCTGAAGAACATCGCAAGAAGATTAGACCGCGACGTGGAGGATCTGGTGGTGATTGTGCTCGACCGTCCGCGGCATGAAAAACTGATTGCCGACATTCGCGCTGCCGGCGCCCGCATCCGGCTGATCGGTGATGGCGATCTTTCTGCTGGCATTGCGGCCGCCGTGATCGGCACCGGCGTGCACGCAGTCATGGGATCGGGCGGCGCGCCGGAAGGCGTGATCACCGCCGCCGCCATCCGCTGCCTCAATGGATATATGCTCGGCCGCCTGGTAGTAAAGCCTGATCAGGAAGAGCGCCTCGCTCGCATGGGCATCAAAGACAAGGATCGTATCTATGAGGCCGAAGATCTTGCTCCTGGCAAGCAGCTTATTTTCGCCGCCACCGGGGTTACGGATGGCGCACTCATGAAAGGCGTTCGCTTTTTCGGCGAAGGCACTCGGACTTCATCTGTGATCCTCACGCTGCAGACTGGCAAGGTGCGCTTCATCGAAAGCATCCACCTTGAAAAAGGTCCGGATGTGAAAGTAAGATTCGCCTAAGCCAAGCGCCTAGCGCTTCGATGAAAGGACCTAGGCCGCATGAGTTCCGCGCCTGCTCGCGCACTTTTCCTAAGTTTTCTGCTGTGTCTCCTCGCGCAAGCGGATTCTCCTCCTGTACAGGCCGTTGTTCCTGAGGTTTCCCTGAGTGCCACCATTTCCTCCCACGTCATCCGCGAGGACGAACTCTTGCCGTTCCTCATCACCATCAAGAACCAAGGGCATGGAAAAATTGGTTCAGGCATCGCCGTGAACTCCATCACCCTCTGGAAACTTCCGGACAGTTACAGACTCGATGATTCCCAGCAGATTTGTGTGGTTCCAATATTGCCGCCTCGAACCCAGCCGTGCGAAACATCGCAAGCCTTCTTTGCTTCTCATAACCTCATCGCGAGCTCCCTGGCTCCGGGTGGGATGGTTACGGTTCAGGGTTATCTGAAGCCCACGGCACTTCACAATCAGTCAACTCTAACCTCGGTCGTGACCTGGAATTTTGTGAGCAAAGAGAAGGAAGCTGTCGCAGTGCTCGAGTCTCAAGGCGTGAGCCTTGGAGAAAATCAGGTCGTCGATGCGTCATGGATCGGCCGGTTGAGCCTGGATGAACTCTTAAAGATCCTTGCGGTTCCCGCCTTGCTTCTGCTGGTAGGTGCCGCAATTACGGCATGTGTCAATTTCATCAACGTCTCGCGAGAGAAACGGGCGGCGACCACCCAGGCGGTCATCGATGCCGCACGGCACATTCAGGAACAAGAGCGAGCCGTACGCGCCGAAACCTGGAAGCAGATGCTTCCCGTCAGCCACAATTACGCTGCCAAGTTCTACTTGCCGCTTTCCTTAGCTGCCGAGAGATTTGCCGATAGTCTGAAGCAATCCAATGCCAGGCTGGCATTTTTTTATCTTTTATTTTGCGGGAGAAAGATGATTTTGACACGCAACGAGATTGGGGGATTTTACTTCAAGGATCTCAGAGGCGAAAGCCTGGCGGCCGTGTGTTGGAAGAACCAGCGGTTGGCCTGTCTCGGAGAAGAGGACAGCCCTCTGTTTTTGGCTGTGCGTGACTCGATGGATCAACTGGAAGACATCGACAGTTACGAGGGCTTTGAAAAGAGATTTGCGGACGTCTCAGGCGGAGTCGTTGAATTTGCGGAGGATTCCATGCAGCAGGCGTGGAGATTGTTCCAGGCGTGGATCGGGACTGGAAACGTCGCCCCAACCATTCAGTACCTGGAGGGCTTTTACGCGGTGCTCGACTTCGAGTCCAACCGGCCCTATGAGTACTGGTATGATACTCCGGCGAAACTGAAGATTACCGCGGAAACCGAGCAGCTTTTGCGAAAGCTTCTGGCAGAGGAGAAGAAGTACAGCACTAACGAAATTGACAGATACTTTACGAGTACGGTACGCCCGTAGTGCGAGAGAATTCGCGAGAGAATTCGCAAGAACTAGCGACGGGGAATCTTGGTTGCCGGGATCGTTGCTGGAATCTTTGTGGCCATGTTGACCCTCCCTTGCTTCTCTATTGTCTCATCTCTCAGATCTGCCGAGCAACCCGAATTTCACTCTCATCCGCGACTCGCAGAACCGTGTTGCTACAAGACTTAGATGCCAATTCTGGCTCCTGGATCCTCTCACCTAACTCTATCACGGGATCTCCCTGCCGACCGCAGGTTTACGGTTACGAAAGGCCCTCCAGCAAGACATTTATTATCAAATGTTTAGACATTTCTTCGAAGGCTTCATCCGCCCTGCCTGACCAGGCTATTTCAGATACACCGAGCCTTTCTTCAGATCCTCGGGAATGTCGGGGAACGGTGGAAATTCCTGCGAATATCCCTTCATCAAGCTCACTGCCACCTCGGCGCGCAAGTTGCCATCGTGGACGGCAATCTTGTGAGGATTGCCCTCCGAGTAGCCTTCCCACAACGAAACGCCGGCGTAGGCTCCGTCCTTACGCAGAATGTAATAGGTCATGTCCATGAGGCGCAGCTTGTTCATATCCCCGTTATAGTTGCGGACAATGCGCTTCAGTGCGTCCAGGCCGGCCTCCTGCGGCGACATGCCATGACGCATATTTTCAACGATGGTATGCGCGCCGGCGACCTTGATATTTTCCTCGCCGCTGCCGGTCGCGCCCGCCGAGCCCACATCCTGATCGGTGTAGCAGCCGGCGCCGATGATGGGCGAATCGCCGCAGCGTCCGGGAAGCTTGAAAGCCAATCCGCTGGTGGTGGTGCAACCGGAAATTTCCGCCTTATCATTCAGCGCTGAACAATGGATGGTTCCGGTCTGCGGAAACAAAACTTTGTGCACAGCCGCAAGTCGACGTTCCGGCTCGATGCCGAGATCGGCCGCGCGCGCCTGCAGGTCTTCAATTCGCTGTCGCCAGAGTTCGGACTGCGGCTTGTCCTTACTCGCCGGACCGCTCGCGGGAGGCTGCCAGTGGGGATCAGCAAGACCCGGCCCCCACCAGTCATTGGTCGAATGAAACTCCTTCCACAGCAGCCAGATCTTGCGCGAGTGTTCGGTCAGCAGGTTCTCGCGCGGAAAGCCGAGAGCCACGGCGAAGCGCTCTGCGCCTTCGCCCACCAGCATGACGTGGCCGGTATGTTCCATCACGGCCTTTGAGACCAGTGACACATTCTTGATGTTGCGCACGCCGCCAACCGATCCTGCGCGCCGCGTCGGCCCGTGCATGCAGCAGGCGTCGAGTTCGACCACGCCTTCTTCGTTGGGAAGTCCGCCAAGACCGACCGAATCGTCATTGGGATCGTCTTCCGGACCTTTCACCACCTTGAGGGCAGCATCGAGTGTGTCTCCCCCACCTTTCAGAAAGGCGAATGCGTTTTCGAGATAAGCGTAGCCGTTGTTGGCGCAAACAATGATGGGGCGCTTGTGCGGTCCGGATTGGGCGTCGCGTTCTGGCGCGGCGCCTTGCTCGGACTCCTCTCCTTGCGCCTGCGTTCCGAGTCCAGCGGCGACTGCTCCGAGAAGGGAAGTCTTAACGAAATCACGGCGCGAGAAAGTCATGTTCCTCCTGCTGGTAGGAAAGCGGGAAGCATATCACGCAAGCGTGTCCGGCCTCACCTTGCCTGGCTGAGTCGATATATGGCAAGAAAACAGCGGCGCAGCGCAAAGACACCTTCCCACCGGGCTTGGGCCCGTGAGGAATGACAAAGGCTAGAGCGCGTCTGGAAGCGGCCGAATCAGCCGCTGGCCAGTCCACGGTAACGTCCCACCAGTCCGGGCTGGCGGCCGAGGGTTATCTTGGTGCGAGGTCCACTGATCGGCTGAACGTTGTTGTTCTGGGCAGAGCGGAAGCGCAAGAGGGCCGCGATATTTCCTACGTTGTCGAACTCGGGATCATCCTTTACATAGAAAACTTCGATGTCATGGCGGATCACCCAGGGCAATATTGCCTCGGCCACGTCGACGACCTCGCGAGTCTCGCGTCCGCAGACGGGACAGAAGCTTACCAGGTGCGCGTCGAGGTGGCCGCAGCCGGTGCACTCCACGGCCTGCGCGACATAGTCATCGCCAATCAGCATGGTCTGTATTTCGCCCATTTCGAGCGAGCGCAGCACGCGGCGCAATCCGGTGACGCCGCGCCCGTTGCTGCGGGCCTGGCTGAGGGTCTCATGCAGGGCTTCGCGGCAACGGCGTTGTTGCCAGTCGGCGAAAATCCGTTCGGCTTGCGTGCGAATTTCATCGCGGCTCACATGAGCAACCTCGGCGGAGAACCGGCCTAACAATTTTTGCGAAGCATAGGAATGTAATTGCGGGGCGAATTGGGACCAGTGAATTTCCTGGCAGCCCAGAATCCACTTATCAAACATGCCTTTTTCCAAGGCGTCCTTAAAGAAGTCGGCGACAAACTTGTAATGCTGGCGCGCTTCATCGGCGACGCGGCGCTCGGCATGGCCTCCGTCGTAACCGGCGAAACCATCACTGCGGCCACGGCGGGAGAGGGGGTGAAAGAATCCCTCCAATTCGTTAAGTTCGCCGAGACGCAGCTCAAACAGGCGAGCCCGGTGACGATCGACCAGGACCACGCCCAGGCTGGGAGACGCTCCTAGCAGGTGGGCCAAAGGCTTCAGATGGAAATGCCGATCCACGAGCAACTGCGTGCCGCTCAGCTGCGCGGGCAGATCATACTCGCGCCAAAAGCCTTGCGCGGAACAGGCGAAGACCGCCTTGGCATGCACACCGTTGCCGCGCAAATTCTGCGAGAGGCGTACGATGCGCTCGATATCCGCCCGCGCCGCCTCGCTCCGGTCTTTTTCCCTACCTTTGTCCTTACCTTTGCCCTCGAGGCGCTTGCTTTCTAATTGACGCAACGCTTCCCGTGCCAGGTCTTTGGTCAGGATCGCTTCTTCCTTGTGCGCCTTGTTGCGTGGCGAGGTGGGCTGAAAGTAAAAGCTGAGAGCGCAGCTCTCGTGGTCTTCGAATTGCGCTAATTCATGGATTTGTTCGCGACTAATCATTCGATTTTCCCAGTCCCTTCTTTTGGAATTGGATTATGCGGTGCGTGTATTGGCGAATCGCCCTTTAAACTGGCCGACAAACTGGGGCGATTTGCGCAGATGATCGCGCGCGGCAGTAATGGAACTCGACACCCGGTCGGGCGGAATGCCGGTGATAATCGAGATTTCGTCCACCCCGAAGCCTTCAATGGCGTGCAGGATGAAAGCCTCCCGATGGTCGGGGGCTACATCGCGCAGGGCGGAGGCAATCAGGCGCATAATCTCGTCGGAGCCAACAATCTGTTCCGGCGTCGCTACACGGTCGTCAGCGATGATGGTTTCTTCCGTGAGGGCTTCGTCAGGTTGATGAAATTGCAGTTCGGGCTCGTCACTCGCCCTGACATTCGGCTGGCGTGCCGATTCTTCCAGGCGTATGGCGCCTCCGTTGGTTCCCTCGGGGCGGGAGAGTTCGTTGATGGCGTCCAGGGCCAAGCGATACAGCCAGGGTTCGAGCGCCAACCGCTCCGGCTTTTCGCGGGCCGACGGTTCCCCGTCCCCGGCCAAAGCGGCCGCGATGGTTTCGTCAATCACTTCCTCTGTGGTGATGGAATCGCGCACAACCTGGTCGGCAGTCTCGCGGAAATAAATCTCGCGCTCCACGAAGCGCTCGAGGCGGGGAAGATTTACGTTGACGTAGGAACGCACATCCTCGGCCGACACCGTCGCGGGAAACACCACGGCCAGCGTGTCCTCAAAAGGAACGGAAACATTTTTCCGGGCTGGCGCGTCCTTTTGCCGGCGCGTCCACTTATGCGCCGAGCGCAGCTGTTGTTTGTGCTTGTTGACCTGTTGCAGCAGGTCTTCGAACGCGGTCTTCACGGCAGCGGCGGCGCTAGTGGCCGTGGTTTGCGCTGCCATCTGTCCCGAAGGCAGACGCAGGTTGAGCGAAACACTGATCCCTTCGCGCGCAGAGACCTCTTCCACCATGCCTTTCAGGTGAATGAGTTCGGGCCGGAAAACTTGCAGCCGTTTTTGCAGTTTTTCTATTTGATGGTGGATGTCTTTTTCTACGGCGGGAGTTTTGTGAAGACGGTAACTGATGTGGACGTTCATAGCACCTCGAGCTTGCAAACGAAGGACGCAAACCAGTGCTTTCTTAAGGACGATTGTACACCCGCCCACCTGCTGTGAAACCTCGAATCGATGTAGTCAAATTTCGACGTTGCTGCATCTGAAATTCCGTCGCGAAGCCTGGGGGCTTAGCCCGAAATTAGGTTTAGCCTGAAACATTTGCAGGCTTTCATGCCGCCAGCTATGATCCGTGGACAATGAAACTGGTAGGGATTGTGCTGTTAGCATCGCTCGCGGCATCGGGCAACGCCCAAACTCCGAGATCGAAAGAAGTCGAGAACGTCTACCCTGAGGCGCACGCCCTCTATCTCGATCTGCATGAACACCCGGAATTGTCTGGGCACGAAACTCAAACGGCGGCAAACTTGGCTGGACGGTTGCGCAGCTTCGGCTATGAGGTGACAGAACACGTCGGCGGCACTGGGATTGTTGCCGTCCTGAAGAACGGCATGGGACCGACCGTGATGTTGCGCACCGAGCTGGACGCGCTGCCGGTGGAGGAGAAGACGGGCCTCTCCTACGCCAGCCAAGTTCGCGCCAAAGACGATGCCGGCCACGAAGTGTCCGTGATGCATGCCTGCGGGCATGATCTGCACATGGCATCGATTCTGGGCACGGCCGCCATCATGGCGCGCGGCAAAGACACATGGCACGGAACTCTTATACTGATCGGCCAGCCCGACGAAGAGACGATCAGCGGCGCCAAGGCCATGCTCGATGACGGCTTCCTCACCCGCTTTCCCAAGCCCGACGTGGCCGCTGCCTTGCACGTAGGCAACATACTTCCCGCGGGAATGGTGGGCATCACTCCAGGAATCTACAACACGAATGCGGACTCGTTGCGCATCACGATTTATGGCAAGGGCGGGCACGGTTCAGCTCCGCACACGGCCATCGATCCCATCGTGATCGCGGCTCGAACCATTGTGGCGCTGCAGACCATTGCCGCGCGCGAAGTGAAGCCGCAGGAAATGGCAGTTGTCACCGTGGGCTACATTCAGGCTGGCACCAAGAACAATATTATTCCGGACCAGGCGGAACTGGGATTGACCGTCCGCACCAACAAGCCGGAGGTGCGGAAGCAAGTGCTCGCGGCTATTGCGCGGATCACCAAGGCTGAGGCCGAGGCGGCGGGTGCGCCGCGTCCTCCCACGGTTGACCGATATGAAGGAACGGATGTGGTGTACAACAATCCCGCGCTGGCCGAACGTCTGCGCCCAGTACTGGAGTCGGCCCTGGGAAAAAAGAATGTGGTTACCGCTGAGCCCATCACCGCCTCGGAGGATTTTTCATACTTTGTTGAACAAGGAATTCCCGGCTTCTACTTCAGCCTTGGGGGAGCAGACCCAGTAAAGTTAGCGCAAGCTGATGCTGCCGGAACGATGCTGCCGTCAAACCACTCCTCTCTTTTCGCTCCTGACGTAGATCCAGCGCTGCACACTGGCATTGCCGCGGAGGTGGCCGTGCTGAGGAATCTGCTGAGTGGATCGGCGGAGGATTTGCGGAAGAGTATCGCAACTGAGAAGGCTGAGCGATAGCCGGGGGCTCGGATTCCGAAGCTACCGACAAACCGGGACTGCTCTCGCCGTCTCGGTCAGCGATTCACGCGCGTGTTTTGGGTTCGCCATGCTCGTTCCAGGGCCTGCCAGGGCCGGCATTCGTTGACTCGCGGATGTCGGGTCCGTAAGATGAAGCGACCCGAACGCCACTTTATCTCCTGAATGATCGGCCAGACCATCTCGCATTACCGCATCGTCGAAAAACTTGGTGGTGGCGGGATGGGAGTAGTGTACAAAGCCGAGGACACACGGCTGCGGCGTTTTGTGGCCCTCAAGTTCCTTCCCGAAGAAGTGGCCCGCGATCCGCAAGCGCTGGCCCGCTTTCAGCGCGAGGCACAGGCTGCGTCGGCGCTGAATCATCCCAACATTTGCACCATTTACGACATCGGCGATCAGGATGGCCAAGCCTTTATCGCCATGGAATTTTTGGATGGCGCAACCCTGAAGCATCGCATTGAAGGGCGTCCCATGGAGACCGAGACGCTGCTCTTACTAGCCATCGAGATTGCGGACGCTCTGGATGCGGCTCACAGTAAGGGGATCGTGCATCGCGATATCAAGCCGGCAAATCTATTCGTCACGGAACGCGAACACGCAAAGATTTTGGATTTTGGCTTGGCAAAACTCACACCCAAAGCCAGTTCATCGACCCTGCTTGCAGGCGCGGCAACCCAGGCCGCCAGCATCGACGAGCAGCATCTGACCAGTCCGGGCGCAGCTCTAGGGACGGTCGCCTACATGTCGCCGGAACAGGCGCTGGGAAAAGAACTCGATCCGCGCACCGATTTGTTTTCCTTTGGGGCCGTACTCTACGAAATGGCCACCGGCACGATGCCGTTCCGTGGGGATACTTCCGCTGCCGTCTTTAACGCCATTTTGGAACGCACTCCGATCGCTCCGGTTCGCCTCAACCCCGATGTTCCGCCGAAACTGGAAGACATCATCAACAAGGCACTGGAGAAAGATCGTAATCTGCGCTACCAGCACGCCGCCGACTTGCGCGCTGATCTCCAGAGGTTGAAACGCGATACTGAATCGGGACGAAGCGCAGCGGTAATGGCGATGCCGCAACCTGCTCCGAACTCATCCTCGGCGCAGGAAGTATCGGGGCATGCCGTAGCCGTGACAAGTGTGAGCGGCACTGGCTCTGCAGTGGTTCCGGCGGGAATTTCTTCGAGTGCGTCTACGGCCCGGGTATTCGGAAAACGCCAGGGGATGATGCTGGCCGCGGTGGTAATCCTGCTGGCTGCAGGGGCAGGGTTCTTTTTTCTGCGCGGCCGAAACCCGCGTTCTGCGGGGGGCGGAGCCCACAAGGCGATCGCCGTACTGTACTTCAACAACCTGTCACAGGATCAATCGCTCAATTGGCTCGACAATGGTCTGACCGACATGCTGACCACGAACCTGGCGCAGGTTAAGGGCCTGGATGTGCTCTCCACCGAGCGCGTGATGGGAGCGGTGCAGCGTGCGACCAAGGATGGCAAGTCGTTGGATCGTGCCCAGGCGCAGGAAGTGGCGCGCGATGCCGGGGCCGACGCCTACATTACGGGAGCCTTGCTAAAGATTGGGCCGACCGAACTACGCCTCGATGTTCGCGCGCAGGACACCGGCACGGGTCAGATCCTGTTCTCGGAAAAGCTGGAAGGACAGGACCTGCAGAGCATCTTCGGCATGGTGGACCGGCTCACCGCGAGCATTGCCGGCAGCTTTTTGCCGGCGTCCGAGGTGCCGCAGAAGGCGCCGGAGATCGAGCAGGCTTCCACCTCCAACGTGGAGGCCTATCGCCATTACCAGTTGGGCATTGACTACGGCCGCCGCTATCTCACCAGCGATGCCGTTCGCGAATTGGAAGAGGCGGTCCGTTTGGACCCGCAGTTCGCTCTGGCCGAACTGCGCCTCGCCGACCAGTATCGCCTTCTGGGTGATTTGCGGCGCAGCAGCGAGCTTGCCATCAAAGTGAGTCAAAATCAGTCGCGCCTGCCCCGTTACGAGCAGTTGGCGTTGCAGGTGCTCAAAGCCCGCCGCTCCGAGGATCCGGAGGCCGAACTGGCCGCTCGTCAGCAACTGGTATCCGAGTTCCCCCGCCAGAGTCTCGATCGGGGCATCCTGGCCGGCGCGCTCGGCGGCTTCGGCAAGCCCGAGCAAGCGCTGAAGTTGCTGCAACAAGGACTCGCGCTGGATCCGAAGAATGAAGATCTACTGAACTTTGAGTCCTACGGCCTGGCTGCGATGGGCGATTTTAGCGGCGCGCTGGCAGCGAATGACAGCTACATGGCGATTCGCCCCGACGATGCGAATCCGCTTGACACACGCGGTGACATACTGTTCGTGGCGGGCCGGGATGACGAATCGGTAGCTGCCTACCGAAAAGTTCTTGAGCTGAAACCGGACTTCGGTGACTACGCGGAGTACCTCAAGTTGGCCATCGTCTACACCGATCAGAAGAAACCCGACATGGCCAATGCCGCCTTCCAGCAATATGCCCACCGCGCCTCTTCTCTCTCTCGCCTTTATGTTCCGGGCTTCGAGGCGCAGTTCAAGCAGACGGGAGGCGACCTGGAAGGCGCACTGGCGAGTTATCGGGAGGTCGTGCTCCAACTTGGACATGCAAAACAGATCCAGGCTGCGGGGACGTTTCTGCGATCATTCGCTGCCTTGTCTGTCCTGGTGGGAGAGGGTTCCTCCGCTCTTTCGTTTACCGAACAACAGAAGCTCGATGGTTATGAACAGCAAACGGTGGCCTTCCTCGAAACCGTTGCAGGAAACCCGTCCGCGGCTCAGCAAAGCTTACAACGATTCGCCTCCAGCCACCCCTTGATCACGCCTCGGGCGCTTGAAATTAATCAAGCATACGCTGATATCACCGCAGCGGTCGATCGTGGGGATGGGCCATCAGCCTTAAGTCGCGCCACCAGCATTCCCGATTTCCAGTCTCCTTTTTTGCTCTTCCTCAAAGGCCGCGCCCATCTGCTCACCAGCGACTATGCGTCGGCTGAAACCGAATTTCGCGAAGTCTTACGGAACGAGCGTTTGCTGGCGAACCCTGGGACTTTGATGCAGCGTTTCCCCCTGCTTGGTATTCTTTCCCACTACTATCTTGGCCAAGTCTACGAGCGAACCGGCAAACGCGATCAGGCTATTAATGAATACCAGGAATTTCTCTCTCGCTTCGCGAGTCCGCAAACCCGACTCTCCCAAGTCGCCGACGCCCGCGCGGCACTCAAACGACTAATGCAATGAAGAGCCCGAAGCCTGCGTCACCCCTCCCGAGAAACTCGACTGGGGATCGAGCCATTCGGAAGGCTACCCCATTCCGGATCACTGATCGACGAATGCCTGCAGGTTTGTGACGCGAGTCTTAAGAGCCAATCTGGGCCAGGATGGCCCTGGCTTCCGCTGCCGGATCGGCAGCTTCAGTGATGGGCCGCCCTACCACGATGTGGCTTGCTCCTGCGGCAATCGCTTCCGCCGGGGTGACTACGCGCACTTGGTCTCGATGGCCCTCGCCAGCAAGGCGCACGCCGGGAGTTACGATGGCAAAATCGTGTCCCAGTTCTGAGCGTAGCCTCGAGGCCTCGCGTGCGGAGGCGACAATCCCTCGGCATCCGTTCGCCAGGGCGAGCGCCGAGAGGCGTAAAACTTCATCTTGCACCGCTGATTGAATCCCGATCTTCTGCAGATCGTTCTCGTCCAGGCTGGTGAGTACCGTCACGCCCAGCACGATGAGCACGGGATTGACGGCACGGGCGGCGTCGACCGCAGCGCGCACCATCTTATCGCTTCCCGACGCATGTACCGTCAGCATGCTGACTCCGAGCCGCGCGGCCTCGTGAACCGCCGCCGCTACCGTGTTCGGGATGTCGTGGTACTTGAGGTCGAGAAAGACGCGCCGACCCGACTCCACCAAATCCCGCACGAACTGCGGACCTTCGGCGGTGTAGAGCTGCATTCCGACTTTATAGGTAAAAGCCGACTCCCCGACAGCCGCCACGATCGCGCGGGCAGCCGCTGCCGTGGCGACGTCCAGCGCCACTATCAGTTTCCGGCGCGGGTCTTTTTCAGGGGAGACAAATTGGGGGGAATTTTCCTGCTGCCGATCGCTGCCAGGGATGAGATGGGGCAGGGTAGTCTGCATCCCCAGCAGTGTAAAGCTTCTAGCGGAGTTCCGCTATAGGGTGGTTGGCAGCGACAGTTTGGTAGATCGGCCGGTGCTGAGATGTGCCCGCTTTCACCAGATCGAGTCTAACTTTTTGCAAGCCGCGTTGTTGGAATTGCAAGACCTGAGCGGCCCCGTAAGAGAGATCGATGATCCGGCCGGCTACGACTGGTCCCCTATCGTTGACTTTTACCACTACCGCCCGTCCGTTGCGCAGGTTCGTCACCCGCACGTAACTTCCCAAGGGAAGAGTCGGGTGGGCTGCGGTCATGTCGTACATATCGTAGTCTTCGCCGCTGGCGGTCGGTTTTCCGTCGAAATACTCGCCGTACCAGGAAGCGGTACCAATTTGATACGGTTTAGTCTTACCGGCCTGTTTTAGATTGTCGGGCTTATTTTGGGCGGATCTAGTTGGGCCTGAACTGGCCTCCGAGCTGTTCGGTCCCTGAGCCGCTCCCAGTCCGACGATCAGCAAGCCGATCATCAGTCCATGAGCTGTACGTCTTCGCATTCAGTTCTCCTCGCATCTCAAAAAGTCGTCCTAGCTAGGCTCTTTCGTTAACGTTCTGTAAATGGTAGGGTGCGGGTAAGGGGTTGTCAACCCGAAAGTACGTGGTCTATCGTGACCTGGCAGTTATCGATATCTTACGTAACTTGTTGTTAAACATGAGATAAGTTAACTATGTTCATAAGAACAAGGCGCTTATCTATTTACTATATAGTAAATACATGATCCCCAGCAGCTTGGCAACTATCTTCATCCTCAATGGAATCAGAGACTTACGCCGTATTTATTCATAAGTTGTTTATTGCCAGCGGTTTAGGTGGAAGGTTGCTGAGACGAGCAATGATTTTTTTCGATCCAAGGACCAAGGAACCACCAGAAATCATCCCGGTTCTGAGACCTTATGGGATTCGTAATCGCGAGTTTTATCTGCCATGGCTGAGACACCTTTAGTCGTATTGAGCATCGCCGGCTTTGACCCCTCCTCTGGCGCGGGTGTCACCGCCGACATCAAGACCATCGCCGCCCATGGATGCTACGGCATCGCCTGCATCACCGCCGTGACTGTACAGTCTACTTCCGGCGTCCGACGGGTTGAAGCCGCCGATCCGAGCGTTATTACCGAGACTCTTGAGGAACTTACAGCAGACATCCCCATCGCAGCCGTCCATATTGGGATGCTCGGCAGTGCCAAAGTTGTCCGGGTGGTGGCAGACTTCCTTAGCCAGCGCTTCGGAAAAGCCAAGCTGCCTAACGTGGTCCTGGATCCGATCTTCAAGTCTTCCTCCGGCACCGCCTTACTTGACGCCCCGGGCATCAGGCTGCTCATTGAGAAGCTTATCCCCCTCGCCGATGTGCTCACTCCGAATGTCGTTGAGGCTGCTGCGCTTACCGGATTGAAGGTTACCGATCTCGACGAGATGCGCGCCGCCGTGGCCAAACTGCACCAGATGGGCTCCGCCGCCGTGGTTATCACCGGAGGACATCTGGACAAAGCTATTGATTTATTGAGCTTTACGACGAAACGAGGGATCGAGCAGGAAGTCTTCAAGGCGGAACGGCTACGCTCGAACTCGACCCACGGTACCGGATGCGCGTTCTCCACGGCAATGGCCTGCCACCTTGCACTCGATCGCGGACTCCCTGAAGCCGCCTTGCTGGCCAAGACCTACGTTACCGCGGCGATTGCGGCCGGCCACCCCCTTGGCCGCGGAACTGGCCCAATACATCACCTTTACCGAATGCATCAGCAGCGTCGCGCGGCTGGTTCCGGAAGCGAATCCTGACGTCCACCCCCGCCTGAAGGTACCTGAAGGAGGCAGATTCCAGGCATCGCAGCTAGGCCGGACCGAACGCAGCGGCATCAAATGCTTGGTTTCGTCAAGTTCGGCTGCAGGCTTATCGGTTTGAATTGAGGCACCCGCCTATCTTCGCTTTATATTCGCTTTCTGTTCGCCACATACCGCAAGTCTAACTCGACTCTGGCTTCAATATCAATTCTTGAGATGTCCTGAAGGCATCGAGATTTCACGTCATCGCGCTGTCGATCCCCGGCATCAATGCCGAGGCTTTTCGCGCTCGATTGGTAAGCTAGCCCGCGGAGGTGCCGCGGGGAGAATGCAAGGGCAGGGAATTAGTCGCGATCGGCTGAAGGCCTTTTTAACAAAATTCCGGCCACAAATGACGCCGTAGCCGCCAGGAGCCACTCAATGCGCCACATCTGGATCGCCTCAAACTCCGCCAAATTGGACGCCTTGTAAAAGAAGCTTACCCCGAGAGCACCTACTACGCACCCCAAGCCAACCATGAAGGCGACCAAAGCCGCCGTGGGCAAGCCAACCCAGCGTTTGATCTCATGGAAGTGCAGGTAGTGCAGCCACGCGGGAAACCGCAGCGTCTGCCATGCTCGAGCTGTCGACTCGGCAACGGCTCCAACCCGAGCCACGTTTCTGGCCAGAAGGCCAGTCATAAGCAATGCATCTTTACTTGAATTTGAATTTGTATTTGACTCTGTGGATGCCGCCGACAGAACGCGTCGGCCTCGCCCACAACTGTGGCAGAACCTTGCGCCGATCAGAAACTCGCTTCCGCAACCACTGCAGGTCCCCACCATATTTTGAGCGGTCGATGGTGGAGGTGCTGTCTCGATCGCGGGATCGAGGATGGTGGGGGGCCTCCAAAATTCGTGCTGCACGTCGTGAACTACTTGAGCCATAGCCAGGAAACTCTTGAGGACGTTATTATGCGTAACGCAAATCAACAGCCAAAATCCGCCGCTCCTAAAAGTCTTCGAGTCAGATACTTGCAAATTATTAACCACTGAGCGAGCGGATCTTCGCGCAATTATTACCCGCAAACTCGCGTAAAGATGCCCCGGTGATTGCAGTCACCATCCACCCGGGCAGCCACAGAGCACAACCATCAACAGTCACTAGACTCTTGTGCTTTCTCGCCTGACTCCGTCCCTCACGACACTTGTCGGTCGCGTTGGACTTCCCGAAAAACTATTCCGCACTCTCGCCTTTAGTTAAGTTCGGTTAAACTGAGATCAAGGGTAGAACGGTCGGGATGCGGTTGAATCGGAGATTTACGAGAATTCTGTTTGCCAGCGCCATTCTGCTGTGCCTTGGAAGCCCATGCTTGCTGCCCTTACACGCCAGCCCCCAAACCCGCTCGGCTACGGGAATAAGTCTCGCACCAGCTGCCACTAACTCTTCCGCTCTCGATCCACTGGTTGGCAGTGCCTTTGATCACTTCTACAACATGGATTACGACCGCTCCGTACAGGAGTTCGAGAAGGTACTCGCGCGCCACCCAAACGATCCTGCCGCGGTTAATCACCTTCTGGCCACGGTCTTGCTGCGCGAACTTTACCGCATGGGCGCGATGAATACCGGGGAATATGCCAACGACAGCTTCATCGGCCAGGCCCATCGCACAGCCGACGCCAAGGTGAAGGAGCGGATTAAACAATTAGTGGACCGCGCAGAAACCCTTGAAGAGCAAGAGCTCAAGGCCGATCCCAGCAACGTAGATGCTCTCTACGCCCGGGGCGTCACCCGCGCACAGTTCTCGCTTTATACCGCCCTGGTCGAACGCGCCTGGTTCTCCGCCTTGCGCAACGCCATCGGCGCCCGTCACGATCACGAACGCGTCCTGGAGCTGAATCCCAACTACGTGGATGCGAAGCTGGTCGTGGGCGCACACAACTATGTGGTGGGCAGCCTGCCCTGGAGCGTGAAAGCCGCCGTCGCGATCGTAGGTCTCAGCGGGACGAAAGAGAAAGGTCTTCAATACCTGCGCCAAGTCGCAGACAGCGCCGGCGAAAATAGCGTTGACGCGAAAGTCGTGTTGGCCCTGTTCCTACGCCGTGAGCATCGCTATGACGAGGCCCGCGCCCTCATGCATGATCTCGCGGGCCGCTACCCGAGGGATTATTTATTCCCGTTGGAGGAAGCCAATCTTTTCCGCTCCGCCGGTCAGGCCCAGGAAGCAGCAGCCGGCTATCGCAAAGTCTGGCAAAACGGTCGTGAAGGGAAGTACGGCAGCCTGCATTACGAGGTATCCGCGTGGACCTTGGGAGAGTTACTCCGCAGCCAGAAAGACTTTTCTGGGGCTGCGGCCGCCTACGAACTGGTTAGCCAAGCTCCCAATCCCGATGCTGAGACACTTCAGAAAGCCAACCTGGCCGCCGGCGAAATGTATGACGTCCTCCAGCAGCGTGAGTTGGCGGTGAAGAAGTATCAAACTGTCCTCGCCGAAAGCGACAGCACACCTCTTGCCGAGCAAGCCCGCAAGCACATCAAACAAGCCTATCGGGAGTGAGTTTAAGCTCCCGACAGGCTTTCGGGCTCTGGTTGTTGACGGCGGTCCCCTCGCCGCGAGAGTTCCTACCTGGGCAGGACACTTACTCTGCGGGCTGGTAACGGCGTACGGCGATCCCGCGGCTTGGCGATAGCCGGTCGAAGTGATCGTAACTACGAAAAGTTTCCCCGCAGAACGGCTGATGGCGTAGAGATGGTTGTCATTGTCCATTGTCCCACGCCACCTGATCTACCTCGTCCTTGGTTAGCAGCCCGGTAAGTGCGAATCGGGCTACTCTGGTTGAAATGGAATACTGGTAAGCCTCCTGACCCGCCCACGGCCAGCAACTTTCCCCGTGGGCACGCTGAAACACTCGTAACGCTCGCGACCGCAACTTTGGGCATGTTTACGCAGGTGCTGGTCGTGGACAGGTTCCCGGAGCTATCGGCAGTATAGGCGGCAAGTCGGTTAGCACCGGATGGCTGCCATGAGGAATTACTAAAGGCTTTGTGCCGGGACAGCCTCGTGAATGGCGGAATCGGCGGCAGCCAGGTAGGGGCAATACAGATCCCCGCTCTGCGCCGCCGGCATCGCCGGGAGGGCCGGAGTAACCCCGAGTTGAACCTCTCCGCCCTAAAGGGCGAAGATTCTCAGGTTACGCTTTGGATTACAACCCTTATGTTAGCGCCTGAAGGGTCGCACCGACCCCACGCGTCTGGTCTAGACGGGGACTAACCCCATCACGGCAGCCCTTTGTGTGCTTAGGCTTCATGTGCTTAGGCTTCAGGTCCAGGTAAATATCGAATAGCAAACCTGCCGGGAAGTGGTCTAGCCGTAGCGTACCAAGAGGACAACTATGTACGGCTGATCTCTGCTCTGAAGGGCGGAGTTTTACGCTGCCGGGCGGATAAACGAAGGCGACAGGCGAACTGCTCGATCCGCCTCGAACGTCGCCGTTACCCTCTGTGGATGCAACCTGACTGAAAGCCACTTTCGCGCCTAGCATGGCGAGCAGGCAAACGATGAGTTTCAAGTGGCGCGCATAATCGGTTTTCACTCCCCCGGTTCGTAAAATCAAAGTTCGTAAAGTCGAAGTGCGAAAAATCAAAGTTCGAGCGTCCATGCGATGCCCGCCCCTTGGAGCAAAACTGCACTTAAGGATTCTTTTCGTGTGACCTAACGGTTTTTGGGGACTCAGGGGAAGGAAAGAGCACGGAGAAGGACAGCCATCGAGCAGTCCAAGGAAGGGAACTTTCGGCTTAAAATTGCGTACTCTCTTGTGAGAGGTGGTAGAGCTATGTACTGTAATTACTGCGGCAAAGTCATTCAGGACGACGCAGCGGTTTGCGCCTATTGTGGCATCCGCGTAGGGGCCTCGGTTGCGCGCAAGCGTTTGGTCCGCCCCCGGCAAGGACGCAAGATCGCCGGGGTTTGCCTGGGCTTCGCGGAATACTTTGACATCGACGTGACCGCCATCCGACTGGTGTGGCTGATCGCATCTTTGATGACCGGCATTGGCGTCATTTCGTATCCGATCGCGTGGATCGTCATGCCGGAAGAGCCTTTGCTGTTGATGGCTCCCGCCGGAGCGCAGCGCGTTACAAATTCCTAGGCTCCGAGCCCCCGAACTTGGAACCAGGAAGGACTTAAATCTGGAATTTAAATGACGGTGCGAATAAAGTTTCCATTTGCAACACGCCTGGCCCATCTGTGATTAAATCGCTGGCATGCAGCGCATCAAAAGCGGCGACGCGGAAATTGCCTATCACGTGCTGGGCGAAGGTCCACCTGTAATTCTGCTGCATCCGTTTCCCGCGAATCATGAATTCTGGCTGCCTCTAGCCAATGCGTTGTCCTCGCGATATCGCTTAATTCTTCCCGATCTGCGTGGTCACGGAGATTCGGAAATTGGCGAAGGTTCCGCCACCATGGAGAAGCACGCTGCCGATGTTTTCCGCGTGATGGACGATGCCGAAGTCGGTCGCGCCCCCCTGATAGGAGTTTCGATTGGCGGATACGTCCTGTTCGAATTCTGGCGGAAGCATCGCGGGCGTATCGCCGCGCTTGGCCTGAGTAATACGAAAGCGCCAGCGGATTCTCCCGAAGCCCGCGCTGCTCGCCTGCATGCGGCAGATGACGTGCTCGAGCGGGGGACCGAACCATTCTTTGAAAGTATGATTTCGCGGGTGTTGGCCAAGAGCACCCGCGAGCTGCGTCCGGATCGGGTCCAAGGCGCGCGGGGCATGATGCGCAAGATGTCCGCCGAAGACGTGGCCCGGGTGCAGCGTGGCATGGCGGAGCGTCCAGACTCGGTGGCTACGCTCAAGACCATCAATGTCCCGACGCTCCTCGTGACTGGAGAGGAAGACCTGCTCACCGGCATGAATGAAGCAGAACTGATGCGCCAGCATATTCCCAATAGCCACTTGTTCGTCATTCCGAAAGCTGGCCACTATGCGCCGTGGGAACAGCCCGAGGAAGCCGGCCAGGTGTTTGGTCAGTTTTTAGCTGGACTCTAGAATTCGGTTCGGCCTGGTTCGCGCTCAAATCGAGGACGCTATGAAAAGGTTGTGTTGCTTGGTCACAATGGCAATCTGTTTCGTCGCTTTCGAATTTTGTGGTTATTCGCAGACCCCGTCTCCCCAACGCCCCCCTATTCTAGGCATCGATCACGTCTCCTTCTACACGACTTCGCCAGACGGAGTGAAAATGCTCGACGGCGGAACGCTCGGCCTCGCTTCCGCTTCGCCGGCGGAGCCTGGCGGCCTGCTGCGATACCTTGTCGGCAAGCAGTGGGTTGGTTACAGCAAGGCGCCCAATCCCGATGCCCTCGACCGCATGGACCATGTCGCCTTCGCCACCACCAACATTGTCGCCTTGCGTCAGTATCTGGTTGCGAAGGGTGTGACGGTTCCTGCCATCGAGAACCGCGCCGACCATAGTCTATGCATCGCCGTGGCCGATCCGGAAGGCCATCGCATTGAGTTCATCGAGCGCGGCAAAGTCGAAGCGCCCGCATCGCCGGATTCCGGGGTTTCCCGCCACATGATCCACGCCGGATTTCTGGTCCACAACCGCGATGCGGAAGATCATTTCTACCGCGACTTGCTCGGATTTCACCTGTACTGGCACGGAGGAATGCAGCCCGGCGCCACTGACTGGGTTGCCATGCAGGTGCCCGACGGCACCGATTGGTTGGAATACATGCTCAATCATCCCGACCATCCCGACTTACAGCTGATGGGTGTACTGAATCATATTTCGCTGGGGGTCGCCGACATGAAAAAAGCGCAGGCGACGCTCGAAGCGCATGGGTGGAAGCCGCACGGCAGCGAGAAAGCGCAGATGGGAAAAGACGGCAAGTGGCAACTGAACCTCTTCGACCCGGATTGGACGCGGATCGAGCTGATGGAATTCAAGCCGGTGGAGAAACCCTGCTGCGCGGATTTCACCGGCCCGCATCCCTCAGAGTGAACCAGCCGCACTGACTACGGCCTCATCCTTTGTTAGAATTCTCTCGCCATGGCTGATACGGTTCTAGTAGCAGACAAAACGGTGGTTAGTTCCAAAGGCGACGGCCCTGCTGTCGACCTAGGCGGCGCAACCAATCGTGTTTTCCTACTCACTCTCGACATTTCCGACATCATTGAGCAGGAATCCCTCGAACTCAGCATCTTCGGTTCGGCGGACGGGGCGGCATGGGACGCGAAGCCGTTGGTAACTTATCCGCAAGAGTTTTATCGCGGACAGTATCCGCTATTGCTGGACCTTACGGCGCATCCCGACGTGAAATGCGTGCGCGCCCATTGGGACGTGGCGCGGTGGGGGCGCGGCGTGGAAACGCCGAGGTTTGAGTTCGGCCTCAGCATGAAAGCAATCCCGCCCGAAGTCTTGCGCCAAGCGCAAGCCGAGGCCAAGATTCTAGCCTAACGATTGCCCAGTCGATTCTTAGCATGGACATCGAGTCAGCAATGATCGTGCGCCCGGCGCGCAACGTGAGCGGAAGCCTCAGCTTGCCCGGCGATAAATCGATTTCGCACCGCTATGCCATGCTGGCGGCGATTGCCGACGGACCGTCACGGCTGAAAAATTATTCCACTGGAGCGGACTGCGCCAGCACGCTCGGCTGCCTGCGCTCGCTCGGAGTTAAGTGGGAGCGCAAAACCGAAGGCGGCAACGTCATTGAGCTGCAGGGAAGCGGCCTCTCGCTCAGCGCCCCACGCCAGCCCTTGGATTGCGGTAATTCTGGTTCGACGATCCGCATGCTGAGCGGCATCGTTGCGGGTCAGAAGTTCGGCACCGAAATGGCTGGGGATGAATCGCTCTCGCGCCGTCCCATGGAACGCGTAATCACTCCCCTCAAGGCCATGGGCGCGGAGATCGTATCGCAAAGCGGGCGACCACCCTTGCGCATTGCCGGCGGCAATCTTAACGGGATCAACTACCAGATGCCCGTTGCCAGTGCGCAAGTGAAGACCTGCCTGCTGTTCGCCGGCCTTCTAGCTGACGGGAAAACCCGCATTGAAGAACCGCTGCGCACTCGAGATCACGGGGAAGTGGCGCTGAGAGCCTTTGGTGCGCAGCTCGAGCGTAACGGAAATGCGGTCTCCATTCTGGGCGGGCAGCGCTTGCGCGGCATCGAAGCGCTGGTTCCCGGCGATCTTTCGAGTGCTGCGTTTTTTCTTTGCGCGGCCAGTCTTTTTCCCGGCTCGAAACTATCCATCACGAACCTGCTGATGAATCCCACGCGCGCACGGCTGCTCGATATCCTCATCCAGATGGGACTGCATATTTCTGTAACTCAGCTTGAGGAAGTTCACGGCGAGTTACTTGGCACACTGCAGGTGGAAGGAGGCCGGCTGAAGGGTGCAACCATCGCAGGATCCGACACCGCTGCGCTGATCGACGAGCTCCCGGTTCTGGCCGCGATCGCGCCTTATACGGAGCAGGGAATCGAAGTCCGGGACGCGACAGAACTACGGGTGAAGGAGTCGGACCGCATCGCATCCATCGCAAGTAATCTTCGCGCCATGGGCGCACAGCTGGAGGAGCGCGAAGACGGTTTGAAGATTCCCGGCGGGCAGTCCCTTCATGGCGCCGAACTGCAATCATTCGGCGATCACCGCATCGCAATGGCCTTCAGCATCGCCGCCCTGCGAGCCCGGGGCGAGACATTGATTCACGGCAGTCAGTGCGCCGCGATTTCCTACCCCGATTTTTTTTCCGTGCTGGAGAGCTTGGTTGAGTTCTGATGGTCGGCCACTTCTGTCGGATCTCCCGAAGCTGGCCTCCATCACCTTCCTTGGTTACTTCGGTTCGATGACTGACGTGATCTAACGACGGCCAGCAAAATTAGAAACAATTCAGATTGAACCAATGTCTGCCCTGGACGGCGCGATCGTTCGGCCAGGCATCCGAATCACTTTCATACTCACCGGAGGATTTCATGGGCTCGAAATCACTTGTGCTGGCATCGCTTCTCTTGGCGGCAACAGCGTATGCCAAAGAGTTGAAAGCTTATCAGGATGGCAAGTTGTTGCAGATGGATTCGGTGCAATGTGGTATGGACGACAACGCCAAGAAGGGGAAGACTCACGATCTGCTCTGCCAGGAATATCTGGTACAGACCGATCAAGTGATCTATCGCATACGCCCCAAGGACGACAAGCATGCCGTGCTGCTGCCGATCGGTCAGAGCGCACAGTTCCGCCTAGAGAAAAAAGAGAAAAATAAGATGATGCTGCGCATCGAAGGTATCGACAGCAAAGAACGCGAGTACTTTGTAGTCTCGATCAAGCCGCGGGGCGATAGTTCCGCCGACGCCAGGCCAGTCCGCCTGAACCACTTACAGTAAATCATCGGCCACTCTCGGGAAGTGTTGTAGTTAGCGATTACGCCCGGAAACCCGCGTCCAGCAACCTTCTTCGACCGGTCCTCATCTGAATTGCACGTCCCGCCACGACGTTCTCCGCATTCTCTGCCAGGGACTAGTAGCGGGAGTGCAGGAGGACGTAAACCACCCAGGGAGTAAACCTAAATATGAAACGCTATCTAGGATATGCCGTCATTTTGTGCTTGTTTGCTGCACCCGCGCTTCGGGCGCAAGACCAATCCGACCACGTCGAAATCGGAGTATTTGCCGAATATTTGCGAATGACTGATGTGACGCCTACAGAGAATTTTGTTGGCCTGGGAGGCAGGGCCGCGTTCAATGTTCATCCCAGCATTCAGCTGGAGGGGGAAATGGGTTACGATTTCAAGCGGAGCTTTGCGCAGACCTTTACCAATGGCGTCTCCACCGAGCTGGTGACGTCACACGTGCGAAGGCTGCATGGGTTCTTCGGACCGAAGTTTCAAACTGGGTCGGGACCCTTCCGCGTCTTTGTCACGGGTAAGGTCGGCTTCGAGAATTTCAGCGTCACCAACGATGACGCGACCACCGGCTTCACCAACTCAGTCGGGCTCACCAGCGGCACCACGCGATTCGCGGTATATCCTGGCGGAGGTTTCGAGGCGTTCGCCGGTCCGATCGGAGTTCGAGCCGAAATCGGCGACGACATTTACTTTCTGAATGGCACGCACAACAATCTGCGAATCAGCCTTGGGCCGCAGTTCCGTTTCTAGCTGTTGCCCATGATTTTGCCCATGTGGCGGCCTTTCGAGGCCGCCATTTGGGTTTCGTCGCCGCCCCACCCGTGGCGCGCAAAATCAATTTCCTTTCCCCAGAGCATTGGCGGCTGATCCCGAGAGTTGTGTGATAAAGTAATTTTCGCCTGCGAATTTGCCGGGCCGCCTCGTTCTGCACCCGCTGGAAATCGTTAAAGGAGCGCTCATGCTTACACTCCGCGAGCTTGTGAAGGACCGCAAAGTTTATTCCATCGACGCTGCCAGCACCGTGCTGGAAGCCGCCCGCTTCATGATGGAACACAACATCGGCGCTTTGGCTGTGCTTCGAAATGGAGAACTGGCGGGAATCTTTTCCGAGCGCGACGTCATGAACCGCGTAGTGGCGGTTGGGCGCACACCGGGCCACACCGTGGTTTCTGAAGTAATGACGGCCAATCCCCGGGCCGTGAATGTGGACGAGAGTGTGGACGAGTGCCTTTTCATCATGCACGAGTTTGGCTTCCGCCACCTGCCGATCGTGGAGGGCAAGCAGCTACGGGGTTTGGTCTCGCTGCGCGATATCGTGAAGCATCAAGCTGCGGAACTCGACCGCCAAAACCGCCAAGCGGCTTCTTAAGTTGCACGGGCTTCGGCCTTGGGCACCTGGTTCACTCCCGTTTTCGCAGCAACAGTTCTCCGGCTTTGGGCGGCAATTTGAAGGGGAATTCAAAGATTTTTCCATCCATCGGCAAGCGCAGGACGAATTCCTCTTGCGCCTTCCATCCTCCCAGCCACTTGTTATCGGTATTGAAGAACACCCACCCGCTCGCCTCCGGATTCCCGCGGTCCAGATGTCCCGCGCGCAAACTGTTTTTACCCAGGAACTCGATCAATTCGCTCACTGATTTCTGATAGTCCTGCAATCTTCGGTCGCGGACCTGCTTTTCTTCGGGATGCTTCGCGACGATCCGCCGGGTTTCGTCGTCGAGTGCGTCGGCGTCCCCCTGAATCTTCTGCGTGAAATCATCAGGGTCGATGGACGTCCTCACGACCTGGAAGTGCTTCATGAACTGCAGCGAGATTGCATCGGGATTCACATCCAGCCCGCCAGTTCCGCGGTAACGGATCGTCAGCAGGACTCCGAAAATCGGCTCGATGCGATGGTGGATGATCTGCACCTCGCGCGCATCCACCGACACGATGATGCCAATATCCCCCGACCACAGCCCGTAGCGATACTTGCCATCCTCGCTGGTGGAAAACGTGCACCCGGGTTGAGTTTCGCTCCAGCGCACCGTGGGAGAACCAGGCTTGTCGTTCGTTTTGAGGGGACGGGCGGAAGCAGACGAGCACAATATATTGGCCGCTAAGAGAGCAACCAGCGTGATCAATTGCCCAGGCCAGCGATCTCGATCTGCAAGAGGAACGGTCCTGGAAGCCGCGCCGTACATTGCGGGGTGCCTCAGTCCACGGTGAGGGCGACGGTCGCCTGAGCGCTAGTGGTTGTCGTGTTGCTCGGAGTAACGCCGTTCGCGTCCACGCCCGTCAGGGTAAACGTGTAGGTATTTTTTGGCGTGGTGAACCCGTTGGAGTTGTTCAAATGCGTGCTGGCGGCGCTGCATGACGGCAAAAACAGTAAGCCGCTCGCGGCGGCCATAACTAAGAGCAGTCCCATCCACTTTTTTCCGCGAGTACCGCTTGCACCGGCTGCGATGAGCGCTAGCGCCGGAAACGCCATCCAGAAACCATAAAAAATGCGAGGTAGCGTCCAGAGGTTGCCAGTCCCGGTTGTTCCGTAAGTGCTGATGGTGAGAACCGAAGTGGGTCCGGCGCCATTCGTTACGGCCACAGTGGGCGGGTTGAAAGCGCATATCGGCGACGCGATCACGACCGGAGTAACCGAGAAGCAGGAGAGCGTGACATTCCCTGTATAGCCGGCAAGGGGGGTGACGGTCACGCTCGCTTGCGCTCCGCTTCCCGCAGTAACCGTTCCCGGACTGATAGCTTTGGTGATGCTCAGCGTGTAATCCTGAGGGACGGGTATTACACTGAGGAACAACGTGGCGGTTTCCGTCTCGGAGCCGCTCGTCCCGGTAACGGTGATCGTATACTGGCCCGCCGGAGTGGCTCCCACGGTTGTGACGGTGAGAGACAGAATGGCGTCGGGGATGGAGGGATCAGGGCTGGGCGGGGAGCACTGCGGCAGATCGCTGGTGACCTGAGTCGAGGTCGCGGTGCAGGTGAATGTGACCGGGCTGGAAAATCCCGTAGTCGTGTTCAGGGCGATGGTGGCGGTCGCATAGCCGCCCGGGTCAATGCCTGCGGAAGGTGATAGTGCAGATGCCGTAAGCGTGAAATTCTGCGCATGGGCGAAGGTCACGTGGGCTGCGGCGAACAAAGATACCAACAGAGCGAAGATGGCTGCGCGTAGAACCTGCCTGGCATTGAACATGAATGGATAGGAACTCACTACCTTCGATTCCTCCAACGGCGCAAACGCTGCCCGGCTGGGGGACGAAAGATCGCCACCCGCGGATATCGGTACAAACCATCGCTGGGAAAGCAATGTTATGTAAGTTCGGTTGTGGAATGCGCCAAGCAAGAATCTTAGACTAGAGAGGCCCATCGCGCCAATCGCAGGTACCGAAAAAAACAAGGGCCGCCTCCGGTGGGAAGCGGCCCTGGTCTTTCGATTTCGCGTTAGTTGACTGTTAAGGTGAGCGGGGCGCTATGCGTAACCCCACCAGCCACTCCTGAGACCATAAGGGAGTAAGTGCCGGATGCAGTATTGTTGCCCCCTCCGCCCCCTCCACCACCGCCGCTGCTACTGCTACTGCTGCCGCCGCAGGCAGGAAGAACAATCAATAATGCCAGCGTCAGGGTGAGAGCGATGATCCCGAGATATTTCTTATTGCGATAGCCAAACCCGGCGCCTAGGAAAGCGAAGCCGCAAATTGGCAGCAGCATCGCATAAAACACTGAGCGGTGACCCATGGGTGGGGTCAATAAACCGTTCCCTGTACTGCCGTTAGTCGAGATCGTGAGATTGGAAGTCACAGGGGAGCTGCCCGGCGTAACCGAAAGCGTGCTGAAATTGCACGCAGCGTTTGCAGGCTTTCCACCACAAGAGAGAGCGACAGCATTGGTGTAAGCGGCGTTGACGGAAGAAACGGTTACCGTGATGGTTGCAGTGGTCTGTCCGCTGGCTATAGAGATGGTGGCGGGTGAAACAGCCACTGAAAAGTCGGCAGGGGCGGCTCCAACTTTAGTTACGAATCCGTCTGCAAGGCCGCCGCCGAACGCGGATTGCAATGCGGATGGGGACACCGGGAATCCGGTTGTGCTATCGGTTGACCCTGCCAGATAGGCGTTACTCGTGGAATCAACCGCCACAGCACCTAAGGGGGCGAGGACTGTACTGGCACTCACGCTATTCTCATCACCCGTGCCGCCGAGAAAACTTGAGTAGACAGGAAATCCGGTATTGCTCAATTCGGTCACAAAAGCATCTGAGCTACCGCTTAGGCTCGACTGAAACGGCGTTCCATTCGTCGGATAGTCGGAAGATAATGTTCTACCCGTAACGTACACGTCATTGAAAGCATCAATTGCGATTCCGGTTCCGGCTTCGTCCAAAGTGCCGCCATAATAAGTGGAGAATAAGAGCCCCGAACCGTTGGCTTGCACCTTGGTGATGAAAACGTCGGTTGCGCCCTTGAGAGTGGCTTGCGTGGCGTTAAGCACAGGGAAGTTTGAGGAATTTGTATCTCCAGTGACGTACGCTTCACCGGCGGAATCCACGGCAATTGCCAAGGCGTCGTTCGTGCCGCTCCCACCCAGGTAGGTCGAGTAAATCATAGCAGAGCCATCCGCCTTAATCGCGGCGACAAAACCATTGTCGGCAGTACCCGACTGGGCAGTCTGGAAGGCCCCGGAGGAGGTAGGAAAGTTGGCGGAGAGGGTAATGCCGGTAACGTAAGCGTTGCTCGTGCCATCCAGCGCAATGCCAGTGACCAGATCCTCACTGGAACCGCCGATGTAAGTGGAATAATCTAAAACGGCGCCGTTGCTATCGAGTTTGGCAATAAATCCGTCATCCTCTCCTGCGTTTGCCGTTTGAATGGGCGGACCTGCGATGGGAAAGTTTGTGGAATCGGTTTCGCCACCGATGTAGGCTGCCCCGGTACTGTCCACTGCGATTCCGTTTCCGGAGTCGTTACCCGTGCCGCCGATTTTTGTTAGTTGTGACGCGACGCCGGTGCTGTTGTCGAGTTTTGCTACGAATACGTCCACGCCGCCTCCCGGGCCGATTGTGACAGAGGCTGGAAAATTGGTTGAGCTGGTATTTCCGACGACGTACGTGCCGGTGCTATTGACTGCGATCCCGAGCCCAAAGTTGTCCCCATTTCCTACATTGCCTCCAACAAATGTGGAATAAAGCAACGCGGAGCCAGCCGGATTCAGCTTGCTCACGAAGACATCAAAATTTGCACCCGCTGCGAGCGGTCCTGGAAAGTTCGGGGATTTCGTCGCTCCTGTGACATAGGCGTTCCCCGAGGAATCCACCGCGACGCTGTAGGCCTCGTCCTCGGCGCTGCCTCCCAAATAAGTCGAGTAAGTAACCGTCGGATCAATCACCAGTTCGCGGCTGCGATCGTAACTGCCTAGATCGAAGCTGACCTGATTCTTGCCTTTTACAACAAACCTCGCATCCACGAGTTGACGACTGCCATGCTCCTGCTGGTAGGCGACAGGCTTGTGGAGCACGACATCGCCTGCGGCGGAAGAGACGATCAGATTGCCGGATGCGTCGGTGGCCACCTGTTGCGCTCCACTGAATGCGAGATCAATGGAAGCAGGATCGGAGGCCGGGGCAACCATGAAATCGAACTCCAGTTTGCTTTGCTCGCCATAGTAGGCCAAATCGATACCCGGATAAACACTCTTATAAGCGACGCGGGCATACTGCGAAACATTGGTTTGCCACTTATTCGGATCGTTTCCTAGATAATAATTGCTCTTTCCCGGCAACTGATCAGCCGCTGTAATCTGCGTACTGGAATTCGCGCCAACCAGCTGCATACGAACGACGGCTGGCTTTTCGGAAATGCCGGGAGCAGCGTTGACCTGCAATTTCGGCACGCGGCCGCGGCTGAGCCTGGCGTTTGCAGAGGATTTGGAGTGAAACGAGAACACCGCATCGCGGCTGGTCAAAAACAGAGTGTATCCATTGGCGCGGGCCATGTACTTAACTTGCGGATCGGTCTGCCCCTGATTCTGCTCGAAGGCCAGTGGGAGGCTGGTGAAGCTGGTTTGAAGGCGCTCGCGCACTGCCGGGGAAACCGTTTCCGGCTGGGAAGTCAAGGAGAAAGACAAATCCGTATGCACGGCGCGATGATACCTGGAGGAGAGCGCCATCAGCGCGAAGGCTAGAACGGCGAAGACAGGGACGGCGCAGAAAAAATATATCCGTCTCTTAGAGGCAGATGGTTTAGACACAAGAATCCTCCTGTGATCCTAGGGTGAAACCCGACTCGCCGCAAAAACACTCGGGACGTGAGCGAACTACGCCACAAATCTCAATAGGCCCCAATTTGAGATCGATAAGCTCGAGGCTTGTTTCAGCTTGCAGCGGAGTATGGTCTGGAACGCTGGCGATTGTCAACGAGGTTTAACATAGCAATTCACCTGCCACAGCAGGCAAGTTACTTAAGTCACCTGCCGCTGCCACCGGCGAATCAGCGCACGGTTGGTTAACCCTCGTGCGTGGCGTCTGCTGCAGCCCGCAGGGCGAAACCGCCCGGCTACCGGGGCTTTTTACCGAGCAGTCCAGAAGCTCCGCTCAACGGATTCTTTGCTCCGTTCTTACTGCCTCCAAGCGCATTGTTTAGCATGCTGCCGGCAATGCCTTTCACGTCCGGAACGATCTTTGGATCTGCGGTTGTTCCTTGGATAAGGAAAGGGATGGCATCGGCTTTCATTTTGAAATCGAGCGCGTTGCTAGCACTTACGGTGCCCGCCCCGGTGACCGTCGCGAGTGAGGGGACGGTGAGATTGATGTTATCGGCGCGCGTGCTCTCCGGCGTCGCGTGCACGTCGGCGCTGAAATTCTGAATGGTTGTATCGTTCGCTCCCGCACCCTTCCCCCCGAGCGCGGAGAGAGCGGACATCTTCGAACCCAGGCTGAAGCCGGCAAGCGCCGAGTTCTGCATGCGGATGGTCCCGGTCTCGACCAGTTTATCCACCGGGCCGACGATCGAAAAATTTACCGTGAGCGTGCCGCCTTTGAGTTGCGAACGAGGCGGCAGGATCACGCCCACCGCCGGCAGCACCGCTTCCAGATCGTCCACCGGCATGCCTTGTCCGTCCAGTTTCAGATTCACGGTGGTAGTCGTTCCGTGCGTATCGTAGTTTCCCGAGAGGTGGGACACGGCCTTGCCCACGGTGACGTCGCCCTCAGTCAGAGTTCCAACTTGCTTCACCAGATCGTGGGCGACAGCGTACTTTACTTGCAGCGGCTTTCCCGCGGGTGATCCCTTGCGCACGACCTGTAGCTTCTCGGCACTGAGGGTGCCGCTGGTCTTCGCCTCGTGGCCGTCGGACGAGATTGTGCCGTCAAAATCGGCGATGCCTGAGATGCCAGAGGCGGGGTCGATGAAGCCCGATGCAGCCAGATTCATCTGGTGAACTGTAACCTTGGCCTGCAAAGGAGTGAGCTCGGCATTGCCCACGTTGATGGGGCCGGCGGTGCCGTCGAGTTTGAGACTGCCTCCGGCCGGCAGACTGGCGGTCATCTTGAAAGGAAAGGCACTGGTGAAGGAAAACTTTGTCACCACGATATCCACTTTGCTGTAAACCCGCGGCTGGTCGGAAGACCCGGCGCGGTTGATGGTGAGCTCGCCGTCGCGCATGTTGAGCTTGTCCACTGACAGATTCGCATTGGCGTTGCTCGACGATGATCCGCTTGCAGCCGGCTGGGCCGAACTCTTACTGCCCAGGCTGGAAAAGTTCCACTTCTCCCCATTCTGCGAGCGAACCAGATTGATCTGCGGTTGATTGAGCGTCAGCTTGGTAACGTTGAGCGCCCTAGAAAAAATCAGCGGCATCAGTTCGACGCCCACCTTGAGCGATTTCGCCTGCACGAAAGCGCTCTGGCTAAATGCGGGATCGTCGGCGATCGAGATATCGTCCGCCTTCACCGCGCCCGAAAATAGCGAGAGTGATAAGTTGCCGACTTTTACCGGCCTTCCCAGGGCATCGCTCAACTCGGATTCCAGCTTCGGCCGGAAGGCATTGGCGTCGATGAACAAGGGAATAAGGATTACGATCAGGATCAAAACTCCAACGACGATGGCCGCGATCTTCAGATTGCGATTCATGAGAATTCTCCGGAGCACGTACCCACGATTGGTTGGCACGATGGGTTGGAAAGTTGCACTATTTGAGCATTTTATTGGTCTTCTTAACCGGTCGTTATTGATCTTTATCAATATCAATCAATATTGATCGTCAATCAATATTGATCGTCCCCAAGAAGTTCCGGGGACGGTACCGCACCGCTCTCGACCTGTTTCTGGCGTTGGGCCCGCCGTTCGTTGTCGATGCGGACCGAGGCCTCCAGCTCCTTCTTGCCTTCTTGGTTGCGTCCGAGTCGGAGCAGAATCTGTCCCCTGAGGTAATGAATGTCGGTTCGCACGGGATCGAGCTTGCCGGCCGAATCAATCGCGATAAGCGCCTTCCGATAGTTCTGCGTCCGTTGGTAGACTTTGGCGAGCCCTACATAGGAATTCAGTAGGCGCGGATCGCGGCGTAGCGCCTCGCGGTAGACTCTTTCCGCGTCGCTGTATTGCTCCATCTGCGCGTAGACGTCGCCAAGTTCGTCATAGTTGAAGGCGAGATCGGGCTCTACCGCGGCATCTTTCAAGAATTCGTCGCGCGCATGTTCGTAATCCTGCTTTTTCAAATAAGTCAAACCCAGGTTGAAATGAACGAAGGTCAACTTCGGATTCGCTTTTTCCGCAGCCTGAAAATCGGCAAGCGCCAGATCGTATTGTTCGAGATTCAGATGCGCTTTACCCATAAATAAATGGAACTCGGGCGAGCCCTCGCCTGCCTGGATGAGCTGTGCCGTGGCTTTTTCATCCCAGTCTTTCTGGCCTGCACGATGAGCAGCGATCGACAGCACGTAGAGGTAGCTCAGTTGGCCGGATTCCTGCGCCCAGAGCGGTTCCAGCGTGTTTGCAGCATCCGCCCAGCGCTCCGTGAAAAAGTAGCAAAGTCCCAGAAGGTGTCGCGCCTGCACTGCCTCCGGCTGATCATGCACGGCTGATTCAAACGGCGGTATAGCTTTCAGAAATTCACTCTGCCGGAAGTGGACGAGACCAATGTTCAATCGGATTCCCGCCACTTGCGGCATTAACTTCTCCGCTTGACGCAGGGATTCTAAAGCTTTCGACCACTGTTTGCGTCGCATATAGACCACGCCCAGATTCGCGTAAGCGCCGCCCGCCTGCGGGTCCAGTGAGATCACTTGTCGGAAATCGCGTTCCGCCTCGTCCAGACGGTGTTCGGTCAAAGCTTCCTGGCCCGATTGAAAAAGCTGTGCCGGATCCGCACCCACGCCAGAGTCGGCGACAGGCGCGGCATTTCGTGGTGTGGGGACTGCTTGTGCTGATAAGATCCGTGTCCCCATGGCCGCATTCGCACAGCTCAGCAGCAGGCCCAGCAGAATTCTCAATCGTAAGTGCATGCTTGACACAGGTCGTACTCTTACTGCTGTAGTGTCCGCCAACCTCCGCAGAAAATTCAAGCGGGCGGGATGCGGTCAGGAATTTTGCCGTGCGCCAGTCCAAGGGCAATGCCTCGATGGTCACTATTCGTGATGTAGCGAAGGAGAGCGGGTTCTCCTCCACCACGGTTTCGATCGTGCTGAATGACGCTCCGCTGGCGCGCTATATCCCGCCAGTCACCAAGAAGCGCATTGAGCGTGCCGCGGAAAAGCTGGGGTATCGTCCCAATCAGTTTGCCCGTTCGCTGCGCAGCAAGCGCAGCCATACGGTCGGCGTGATGGTATTTGACATGACCGACCCGTACTGCACGCTGGTCTTGCGTGGTATCGAAAACACGCTTTACCAGGCATCTTACTTGCCGATTCTCACCGACGTGCACAACGAGCGCAGCCGCTTCGAACGCTATCTTGAGATGCTGCTCGACCGCCGTATCGAAGGTTTGGTCGTCCTGGCCAACTGGCTTTTTCTCGATATCAATTTGCTGGCGGACCTCGAAAAGAACAGCATTCCCACGTCCATCATCGGTTGCGAACTCAAAGGGGACGCGATGAGCTCGGTCATCGTCGACAACGAAGTTGGCGGGTACCTAGCGGTCGAACATTTGCATTCCCTCGGTCATCGCAAAATCGCCTTTATCCGCGGTCCCAAGGCCTTGTCCGACAGTTCTCCCCGCTGGCGAGGGGTTCGCAACTGCGCCAAAGCGTGCGGCCTGGAAATCGATTCCCGGCTGATTGTCGACTTGCCGGAGTCGCGAGACCCTCTTTCCAGTTTTGAGGCAGGTCAAAAACTCACCGAGGATTTGATCAAACAGAAGCGTGCATTTACCGCAATTCTCGCCTTCGACGATATGACCGCCTTCGGTGCAATCCGCGCGCTGAGTAAATGTGGTCTGCGCGTGCCGGAACATTGCTCTGTCATTGGCTTCGATGACGTGGCCGCATCGGCTCTGTATACGCCGCCACTCTCCACCGTGCGCCAGCCCATGGAAGCGATGGGCGCAGGAGCGGTAGATATAGTTCTTGCGGGTATCAAGTCGGTGCTGGAGAAGCGCGAGGTAGGCGCTGAGCACCGCAAGGTGGCGCCGGAATTAGTGGTTCGGGAGTCGACCCGAAGCCTGCTGTAGGTGCCCAAAAGTAGCCGCAGTGGCTTTTTTTTCTTGACATCAGATGCTCAATAAAAGCACTATTCATACGTTTTAATAAACTTTCCGCGGCGATGGGCGACTTGCTGGAATCGGAACGTTCGAGCAAGCGCCGTTTACCAGACGTGACTGAAGCCTTGGGACGCGCAAACCCTATGCGCATGGGGAGAAACCCGACCATGAAATCGAATCGAATGCTGGTGCGAATGTTATTTTTGATGGTGACCTTGTGTGGCGTGGCTTTGGCCCAAGACACCGCTTCTCTCGCCGGCACGGTCAGCGACGCCTCAGGGGCGGCAGTGCAAGGTGCTCAGGTCAGCCTTACGAACTCCCAGCATGGAATCGAGAACACGACCAGTTCCAACGGCAGCGGCGATTTTCTATTCGCCTCGCTGCCCATCGGTTCCTACGATTTGAGCGTAACGGTGCAAGGCTTCAAGAAATACGAAGCCAAGGGCATCATCCTGCGGGTCGCCGAAAAGGCTCGCGTGAACGTAGCTCTGCAAGTCGGCGCCATCAGCACGGAGGTGATCGTGCAAGGCGCCGAAGTCGCTCAAGTCGACACTCAGTCCGCCGAACTAGAAGGCACGATCACGGGCAAGGAAATCTCTCAACTTGAACTGAATGGGCGCGATTACACGCAATTAGTTGCGCTGTCTCCGGGAGTGACCAACCAATCCGGCCAAGACGAGGGCGGGACCGGCGCTGTTACGGTAGCCTACAGCGTCAACGGTGGCCGCACGGAATACAACAACTTCGAAGTGGATGGAGGCGATTCCCAGGACAACGGCAGCAACACCACGTTGAATGTTTACCCTAGCATTGACGCGATTGCCGAAGTGAAAGTGTTGACTTCGAATTTCGGCGCGGAGTACGGCCGCAACAGTTCGGGAACCGTAGAAGTCGAAACCAAGTCTGGCACCCGTTCGTTCCATGGCGACTTGTACGAATTCATCCGCAACGACGCCTTCAACGCCACCCAGTTTGGCGCAACTTCGGTTCCCGCTTATAAGAAGCACGATTTCGGTGGCACCATCGGCGGCCCCGTATTTATTCCCGGCCATTACAACGTCAACAAGCAGAAAACATTCTTTTTCTGGTCGGAAGAGTGGCGTCGTGAACTGGTACCCGCCACCAACTTTTTTGGCACAACTGCCGTCCCTACCATGGCAAACCGAAGCGGGGACTTCACGGATCAATGCTCCGTCCCGAATAATCCCGAGTGCCCTGTCGTGCCCGCGGTGATTAATGGGGTTGCTCAACCGACGGGGAGCAATCCCGGGGACGTGGGGCAGCCTTTCGTAAATAATCAGGTTCCGATTCAGAATCCCACCGTTGCGACAGCCCTCACAGCAATGATTCCCCAGCCCAACCAGTCCTCGGGCAATTTGGGTGCTGGTGTTCTCGATCAATGGTACCTTCCCCCCACGCTGCCCACGCACTGGCGTCAGGAACTTTTCCGGATCGACCAAAACATCAACGACAAAGTCCGTGCGAATTTCCGCTACATCCACGACTCGTGGGACCAGCAATATCCTGTTCCTTTATGGACCAATGGCACCAGCTTTCCTACGATTCAGACCAAGTTCACCAATCCTGGCGTGAGTATGGTTGCGCGATTGACGGCCAATATCTCGCCAACTCTGCTGAATGAATTTGTGGCCAGCTACACCACCGACCACATCGGCACGACCCTCACGGGCCCGTGGCAGCGTCCTTCGGGATTTCCTGCCATTGGTTTGTACAATAATGGTTTTGGCGGCAAAGTGCCGGGTATCAGCATCGGCGACTCTCTGTATTCATTCTCGGAAGATCCCGGCTACGTTCCCCAAGGCCCGCTGAATTCGAATCCGACGTTCACCTACCGCGATAACCTAACCAAGGTGGTGCGCAGTCACAATATTCAAACCGGCGTCTACGTGGTGAATGCCCACAAGAATGAGGTTCCCCAGCCGGGGGAGGGTGTGAATGGTCAATTGTTTTTTTCCAACACCGGCAATACGGTGAGCAGCGGAAATGCCTACGCCGATCTGCTACTGGGCAACATTGGCAGCTTCACCCAGGAGCAGAATGCTCTTAAGATGCACGAACAATACAACATCTACGAAGCCTATGTTCAGGATGACTGGCATGCCACGCGTCGGTTGACGCTGAATCTGGGAGTACGGATGAGTTTCTACGGTACTTATAGCGAGAAGAACAAGCTGGCATGGAATTTCGATCCCGCATTCTATGTTGCAGGCGCCAGCAGCGTTGATCCAGTCTCAGGATTGGTAATTGGAAATCCTTACAACGGATGGGTGGATTGCGGAGTCGCGCCCGGTGTTCCTCAGGGTTGCATGAAGAATCACTGGTGGAATCCGGCTCCGCGCATTGGTTTTGCCTATGATCCCAAGGGGGATGGAAAGTGGGCGATCCGCGGCGGATACGGCATTTTCTACGAACACACGAACGGCAACGAAGCCAATACCGAATCACTCGAGCCTTACAATATCAACACCCAGACCACGAGTGTTGTAAACGTTTCCGGTTACAACAATTTGAATCCCAGCCAACTTGGCGCTGGCACCACGCCTCTGAGTTTTGTGTCGCTTCCCAACAAGGCTACCTGGCCCTACGCGCAGCAGTGGAACTTCAACGTGCAGCACGACCTTGGTAAGAGCACAATCGCCACGCTGGCCTACGTTGGCAGCGCAGGCGTCCACCTCACCCGCTCCTATCAGTACAATCAGATGCACGCGGTTCCAGCCAGCTTGAACCCATATGCTCCCGGGCAGGTCATCACTCCAACCGATTGCGGAACCGTCGCCATTGATCCCGTCAGTGGACAGGCGTCAGCGACCGTTAACGGCAATGCAACGACCGGCAGCTGGGCCAATAATCTTGCTGTCGCCTGCGGCAACAATGCCAATCCGTACCTGCCGTTCCTGGGAATTGGAAGCATTACGCGCAAGGATCAGACGGGATCTTCCAACTACAACGCTCTCGAAGCGACAATCCGCCACGATATCGGTGGACTAGAACTGAATGCTGCTTATACCTACAGCCATTCGATCGACGATTCCTCGGACTACAACGATCTGGGTTTTGTAGATTCCTACAACCTAAACGCTTATCGGGCGAGTTCAAACTTCGACCAGCGCCATAACCTAACCGTTGCTTACGTATATGACTTTCCTTTCTTTAAAGAGAAGGGACTGGCACACTCGGTCCTGGGTGGTTGGCAGTGGTCCGGGATAACGCTAATTCAAAGCGGCTCGCCTTTCAGTGTGTACAACCAGGGAAATGGATCGATAGCGCCCGCCGACAATGCCGGCGTCTCCAACAGCATCGCCACGGGATTTTCCTACCCCGACGTTGTCGGAAACCCGAAGTCGGGGGCCTCCAGCAGTCCACTCGCGGGTTCGCAACCTGGTTTCGGACCGTTGCTTTACAACCCGGGCGCCTTTGTCGCTCCGACCGGCCTAACTTTCGGAGACGCGGGCCGAAATATCCTCCGAAATCCATGGCGGGAGAACTTCGATATGGCTCTGATTAAACATTTCAGGGTGACTGAGAGCAAATACTTCGAATTCCGCGCGGAGGCATTTAACGTATTTAACCACACGGAATTTTCGTACCTGGGCGGAGACGCTGGGTCGGCCTCCAATAATGCGAACGGTGCGAAAACCAATGCCACTCAGGTCACGTGCTATGGGGGACCCGACAATTCGGCGGGGGATGCCAGCTGCGGCGGTCAAGGCCTTCCAATATTTCGAGCCAGCTCGGCACACCTGGCCCGCATACTGCAACTGGGCTTGAAATTTATCTTCTAGTCATTCATTCATCTTGCAGCCAACGATCAGGAATGTGAACTGTAGACGTGCAAGGGGGCTGAATGTTTCACCCTACTGGCACCTGCTGCGGTGCCGCCACACTTGCCAGCGCCCGCTCCAGATCAGAGATCAAATCATCCGCGTTCTCAATTCCTACCGAGAGGCGGATCATCTGGTCGCTCACTCCCATCTTTGCACGCTCTGCGGCGGGAATCATGGCATGCGAGGTCAGCACCGGGATTGATACCAATGACTCGACTCCGCCCAGGCTCGGCGCGAGGGTGAACAGCGTCATGGCCTCGCTCACTTTTCGCGCATCGTCCCCGGTGCCTTCGACCTCAAAGCTGACCATGCCTCCTCCGCCAGACATCTGGGCACGCGCCACGGCATAGTGTGGATGTCTCTCGAGAAAAGGATAATGTACGCTCCGCACCTTGGCATGCTCAGCAAGAAATTCCGCGACGCGCTGCGCATTCTCATTCTGTCGCGCCACACGGACAGCCAGCGTCTTCAGTCCGCGCACCAACATCCACGAGGCGTGGGGATCCATGCAATTGCCGAGCGTCGTGCGCGTTTCCCAGATTCGTTCTATCAGCTCGTGGCGGCCGGCGATGGCGCCGCAGATCAAGTCGGTGTGCCCGCCGAGGTATTTCGTTCCCGAATGCATGACGAGATCAATGCCAAATTCCGCCGGATGCTGGTTGATAGGCGTTCCAAATGTGGCATCCACCATGCTGAGCAGCTTGTGATGTTTGGCCAGCGCGGCAATCTTTCTGAAATCTACGACGCGCAGAGTCGGATTTGTGGGCGACTCCAGATAGAGCAACTTCGTGCTGGGACGAATCGCGCGCGCGTGCTGATCGTACTCTGTGGTATCGACGAACGTGGTTTCGATGCCCATCTTCGGAAGCCACTGCGAGAGAAACTTGTTCACGCCGCCGTAGATATCGCGCTGCGCAACAATGTGATCGCCGCTCTTCAGCAGCGCCATCAGAGTCGTCGTGATCGCGCCCATGCCGGAGGCGAATGTGAGCGCGGCATCGACACCTTCCAGGGCCGCAATCGTTTTTTCCGCAACCGTATTGGTTGGATTGCCGTATCGCGTGTAAAAGTGATCGGTGTGGGTAGCGCGCAGCTGCTCGTCATTGTCTGTGACCTCGAAGGTGGAGGTCTGATAAATCGGCGTAGCCAGCGGCCCATTTTTCTTGTCCAGATCCGTTGCGCCGCGCACCGCCTTTGTCTCGGAATGATTGCCGGAGTGCCTTTTCATAGAATTCCTCGTCGCTTCCAGATTAATGGTGGGCAGGAACTCCGGCAAGTGAAAGCCTTCCACTGCGTACCATTTATAAATTCCTGCTTCCTGAATCTTGGACTGAAAGATCAAGTCGCGCGGGTCGCAGCCTCGAGTCAAGGGATTGGTCGGGCCACGGCGGAAGCGTTCACCGCGGAGGGTTGCCGCGTCGGCGTGTGCGCGCGCAACCAGCAGATTTTGCAGACCTCGGCGCAGCAGATCCGAAAGCAACATAACGTGGACGTTCTTGCCGAGGCCTTTGACGTGACCGACGCGGCGGCCGTTGGCCACTTGGTCGCCGCTGTCGGCAAAAATTCGGAGGCATCGATATCTGCGCCACCAACGCGGAGCCCCGCCTGCCAAAGGGTTTCTTTGCCGCGACCTCGCAGAGTGGCGGCGCGCCCTCGAAACGAACTTTCTCAGCAGCGTATATTTTTGCGCGTGAAGTGATACCGCACATGCAGAAGAAGCGCTGGGGCGCATCTTCGCTCTCACATCCACCGAACTCCTGCTGCGATCTCCGCGAAATCCCAGCCGGTGCGCCGCATGAATCCGCAACCGGTTCCGTGAAGCGACGAGAATTCGGACTGGGCTGAGACCTCGTCTCCTAAACATTGTTCCGGTCGACAATGGCCGACGCGATTGAAAGTTTCTCGGACCTGGGCCCGGGCACTTTCATCCTGTGAAACTTAGAAGCCAGCATGTGTTAGAGATTTGAAGGAACGAACATTTTCCGCTTGACTTTGCTCAATGGTGAGTTAAAACGATTCACTACGGGCTTTTAGTGATCTTTTCGTTCGCGCTAAAAGGTTGCTGTCGCAGAGATAGAGACATAGAGACAAAGAGTTGTCCTGGAGTTTTGTCATGTGCAGAAGTCCACGGTCCCTGGTTATCCGTTCTTTCTTCGTCCTTTGCCTCGCACTGGCGTCTTTCGCCCTTCCCGTCAGCGCCCAACTTTACGCCGGTTCAATAGCCGGCGGCGTGACCGACCCCTCGGGAGCCGTCGTGCCTGGAGCGCATGTCATCGCGACGGACGTGGACAAAGGGTTCGCTTTCTCGGGCACAACTGATGGCGCGGGCCGGTATCTGTTGCGCAGCATCCCGCCGGCCACGTACTACGTATCGGCCGAGGCATCCGGTTTTGAGCGTCAGCGTAAAGACGGGGTCGTGATTACAGTCAATCTAAACGTAGAGGTCAATTTTTCTTTAAAAGTGGGTGCGGCCTCGCAGACCGTCGAGGTGCAGGCCCGCGGTGTCGAGTTGCAGACTCAGGATGCGACCACCGGCCAAGTCGTAAACCGGAGATTCGTGAATGATTTGCCGTTGAACGGTCGCGAGTTCACCGATCTCGCGTTCCTGGCGCCCGGTGTCGTTGAAACCAATGCACCGGGTACCAGTGGGCCAGGATCGGGAGCACCAATCAACTTCAATTCCAATGGCAGCCGGAACTCCACCGCCGACGTTCTGATCGATGGGGCGAGCGCGACGAATTTCGAACAGAACAGCGGTCTTAACAGCGTGCCTTACACTCCTTCGGTTGATTCGGTGGAAGAATTCAAAGTCGAGCAAGCCAATTTCACCGCCGAAATGGGTTTCGCGGGCGGAACCATCATCAACGTAGTGACCCGCTCGGGGACCAATCACTTTCATGGCAGCGTTTACGACTTTCTGCGCAATTCCGCCGCCGACGCCAACAGCTGGTTCAATCCAACAGATACACCGATTGCAGCTTTGAAACAAAACGATTTCGGGTTTACCGTCGGCGGTCCAATCAGAAAGAACAAGACATTTTTCTTCTTCGACTATGAGGGTGTGAGAAGTACCACGGCCACTAGCTCGGGAGACCTGGGCGTACCCTCGCTGTGCGAGAGAGGAGAAGGCCCTTGTCCGGCCGGCAATCAGGGATTGGGTAACTTCAGCGAGCTTTGTATCCTGCAAGGTGCGACGTTTAACAGCGCCGGGCAATGTTCCAGCCCAAGCGGTCAGTTATGGGACCCTTATTCCGGAGTTTTCAGCTCAGATCCTGCCGGAGATGGCAGCCTCGGCGCTGGAGCAGTGCGTTCTACATTCATTCCCTTCAACGATCTCTCGTCATACACCAGTTCAGCCACTCTGCCGGGGAACGTAGCCCTCAGAGGAACACCGTTTCAGCTGCCCGCCGGCCCCGGCAACCTGATCAATCCCGCCGCCAAGGCTATGTTCTTGTTGTATCCTCGTCCGAGTTTTAACGCTGCCGATATCACTACTTTGCAGAACTCGAACTTCTTCGATTCGGGTGCGAATACAAGCTCAAACAATCAGTTCGACATCAAGATCGATCATCGCTTTAGCGACCGCGACCTGCTCAGCGGGCGATATTCGCAGGAGTGGTTCAACTCCACGAGTTTTAACTGCTTCGGGAACATCGCCGATCCCTGCACCAGTGGTCCTTCTCATTTCGATGCTCACACGGTTTCGATCAATCACACGCACACCTTCAGCCCGAAGAAGGTCCTGAACGTTGTCTTCGGCTACGTTCGCCGGTTTGATAATGCGCCTGGCATAAAAGGTCAGTTCCCAAACATCGGCTCCTCTTTCAGCCAGCTGGGACTTCCCTCGTACCTGAACAACGGTTTTGGAGTTCTTCCGAATATCCTGATCGCCGGCTACAACACTGGAAACTTCGGTAACAATCTCGGAACTCAGTCCTTCATCATTACGCGTGAAGGGCAGGACACCGGTCATCTGGGCGGGGCTTTCAGCTGGCTGCACGGCGAACACGAATTAAAGTTCGGCGGCGAAGGCCGCCTGCATCGCATTAACCATGGAAACCCGGGCTGGCCTGCGGGTTCTTTTCAGTATGATTTTTCGAGCACTTCTCAGTTCGGGACCCAGTTCGATACCGATGACAATGGATTGCCTCTTTCCGGCGGAGATGGGCTGGCCAGTTTCCTCACCGGGGTTGGGTCTCCCAACAATAGCGGCGGCGGCTGCACTCCCTGCCAGCAAGGGTTTGACAATTTTGTCAGCACGCAGAGTTTTCAAGTCGCCGGCTTTGTTCAGGATAACTACCGCGCCACGCCCAAGCTCACCCTGAATCTGGGAATGCGCTACGAGTTGAACACGCCCCGGACAGAACGCTTCAACCGGATGAACTCGCTCGATCCCAATGCTCTATCGCCGCTGCAAGTAGCGGGACTTCCGCCGTTACAAGGCGTTGAGGTTTTTGCCAGCCCGGGTGATCGCTACACCTACGACACCGACTACAAGAACATCCAGCCGCGTTTTGGCTTTGCCTATCAAATGCTACCCACGTTTGTGGTTCGCGGCGGCTACGGCATTTATTTCTCTACCCCGCGAAGCGGCGCCTCGGGCACCGGTCCGTGGGGCTTCCAGGGTTACAACATCCAACCGCCTTGGCTCACGACGCTCAACATTGACCACGCCACCCCCTGGAATACTCTAAGCAACACTTCGTGCAATTTCGCCCCTCCCTTCAGCTGCGGTGTTGCCCCAGCTCCCGGCAATTCCTTGGGGGCCTTCAACGATATCGGATTTGCGGCTGTGGGACCGATCAAGACTGAGAGCCAGAACACTCCCTATGAGCAGACCTGGAGTTTCGGATGGCAAAAGGAGATGCCCGCGAAAATCCTGTTGGATGTGACCTATGTCGGTAAGAAGGGCACGCACCTGTATCTTGGTGGATTCCGCGAACATAACTATGTGCCGCCATCCGCCATCGCAGGCATGACCCCGAATCAGATTGGAAACTTTCTCACCGCGCAGGTTCCCAACCCATTCTTCTTTAGCGGGAGCGGCACCTGCGATCCCACAAAATTCATCTGCGATCCGACCAGCGGATTGGCCGGACCCACGATTCAGCAGTCTCAGCTCCTGGTGCCGCACCCCCAGTACAACGGTTTCCAGGGCGACTCTCCCCCCATCGCTAATTCCACCTATGACGCCCTCCAGGTACGGGTCGAGAAGGACTTCACGCACGGTCTGCAATTCCTGGCGACCTACGCCTGGTCGAAATCCATTGATGATGCTTCGGCCAGTGATGACAGCTTCGTGTTTCTGGGTGGCGGAACGATCGGTGGGTCGACGTTGAACGTGCAGAATCCATTTAATCTCGCCGGCGAGAGGGCGATATCCGTTTACAACATCCCTCAAGTCCTGCAGTTTACCTACGTGTACCAGTTGCCTGTGGGGCGTGGAAGATTCCTGGGAAATAACATGAACCCCATCCTTGACGCCGTCTTTGGGGGATGGCAGACCAACGCGATCATCCGTTTTAACGACGGCAGGCCTATCATTCCATTGCTGGTCAACGGCGGAACTCCGATACCCACCTACAACCAGAGACCAGACTTGACTGGCACGCTGGAACGCGCATCGGTAAGACCCGAGGACGCTGTGATCAACGGACCGTTCACGGGAACCAGCTACTTCGCGAATCCGAATGCGTTGTCGGCACCCGCCAACTTCACTTTCGGCACCGCGCCCAGAACCATTGGCACCGCGCTTCAGCCGGGCGCCAGAAACTTCGACATGTCGATCTTCAAGGAGTTTCCCCTATCCAAGATCAGGGAAGGAATGCACGGGGAATTCCGCGCCGAGGCCTTTAATGCTTTTAACCATCCCCAGTTCCAGGGGCCCGATGCGACCGTGGGCGCAAGCGATTTCGGCATGATCACATCCACGGTCAACAACCCCCGGCAACTGCAAGTGGCTTTGAAAGTGTACTTCTGAGGATTGGTCGTTTTCTGGTCCGAATAAGTTGTTTGCTTGGCTCTCTCATCGCGACCGTCATAGCGCCTGAGCGACAACACACGGCTATTCTCACGTTATGGTTTGGAGGCGCTTCAATGGTGCCGGGCACGAAACATCAAATTGTTGAAGTCTGTGTGGTCATTTGCGGCTTTCTCTTCACAGCGAACCTTACGATCGCTCAGACCGTCACCGTCGATGCTGCTCCTTCCCACGCCGCCAACACATTCAGTCCCGTCCGCTCTCTAGGCGCGGCGATTGACCGGCTCAGGACTGGAACCCCCGACCATTTGCTGACTGATCCGGTTCTCAAGGAGATTCTCGGCGCGGGATGGCAAACCGTGACTTATCGCCAGAACACAGAGCTCATGGTCGAGGCCTGGCACTGGAACCCTCACGGTACCTGGAGTGACGCGGAGAAACAGCAGGGCTACTTTGTGGGGAACGCCGAGCCCACCACCGACATGATTCGCCATTCGTGGGCGTCCCCGCTCCCGCACCGCGGCTTCAGCCGCGGCGACGGAAACGGGTGGTCCCGGCTCACCGACGGCGACCCGAAATCGTACTGGAAGAGCAATCCCTACCTCACAAAAACCTTCACCGGGGAGGACGACTCCCTGCACCCGCAGTGGGTGATGATCGATCTAGGCAGCAAGATACCCGTCAACGCCATTCGAATCGCGTGGGCCGAACCTTACGCGAAGCACTACTCGGTCCAGTTCTGGACCGGCGAGCTAGAACCTTTCTATGAAGGGACCACCAAAGGTACCTGGCAGACTTTTCCCTTGGGCGCCATAACCGAAGGCAAAGGTGGGACCGTCACCCTCAAGCTGGTTTCCTGGATGATCCCCGTCAGGTACCTTCGTATCTGGATGACGGAATCGTCCAATACCTGCGACAGTCATGGTTCAGCCGACAAGCGAAACTGCGTAGGATACGCCATCAATGAACTCTACGTCGGCGCACTCTCGGGGGATGGCCAGTTCAACGACTACGTCACTCACTTCCCCAGCCGCAATCAAACCGTGACCTGGCCTTCTTCGGTCGACCCATGGCATGCGGCCTCCGACATGGACGAATCGCGAGGGGACCAGGTCGGATTCGATTTCTTCTTCACCTGCGGCGTTACCCGCGGACTTCCCACGATGGTTCCGATTGCGATGTTGTATTCCACACCCGAGGATGCGGCGAATGAGATCGCCTATCTCTACAAACGCCACTATCCCATCTCCTGGATCGAGATGGGAGAAGAAGCCGACGGGCAGCACATGCTGCCCGAAGACTACGGCGCGCTATACTTGCAATTCGCCACTGCGATTCATCGGCTCGTTCCCGAGGCCAAGCTGGGCGGTCCGCCCTTCGAAGGAACGTTTGAGGATGTTGAAGTGTGGCCGGACGCGGCCGGGAAAGTCTCATGGCTCGGAAGGTTCATCGACTACCTCAAAGCCCGCGGCCGTCTGAACGATTTCACCTTCTTCTCTTTTGAGCACTATCCTTACCAGGATAAGCCCACTTATTCCTGGGCCGACCTGTACCCGGAACCGGAATACGTCAGACACATCGTTCAGGTCTGGAAGGACAACGGCTTGCCGCCGAATATTCCCTTCTTCATGACCGAGGGCAATATCGGCGGCGGAGCCGGGCCATCGACCGTGAAGAGCGCGTTATGGCTCGCCGATTATGTTGGATCGATGATGACCGCCGGCGCCGGAGCCACTTACTTTTTTCACTACATGCCCTATCCCGGCCAGTTTAACGGCTTTCTCATGCTCGATGAAAACTACAACCTGAAGGGCTATCCTCCGCAGTATTTGGCCACCCAGGTGATCACGAAGGAATGGGTCCAGCCCGTTGATGCTCAGCACAAACTCTTCAAGGTTTCAAGCGACGTGACCGATGCTGCGGGGACGCTCCTGGTGACGGCCTATGCCCTCGAGCGTCCGGACGGACTGTGGTCCGTAATGCTGGTCAACCGGGACCAATACAACGATCATGCGGTAAAGGTGGTTTTTAGCGATCCGGAAACCAGGCGCGACCGCCATTTCTCCGGCCAGGTTGATCGCATCACTTTCGGACCCGCCGAATACCTGTGGCACCCCGAAGGAGAACGCGGCCACGCGGATCCCGACGGCCCGCCCTCCAAGTCGAAGATAAGCGGCGGCCCAGAAATGTTCTACAAGCTTCCGATGGCGTCCATCACGGTGCTACGCGGCTCCATCGGAAAACAGTAACCGGCCTGTGGAACCGAAGGCACGAGCTTCTGGGCGAATGGGCGGCTTAACCTTAACCGGCCAATCTCTGTGAAGCAGCAAGTCCCTCTTCGTGGGAGATTTCTTCCCTGCCCAAGATTTCGAGAGCTCGCGCCAAGTCCAGCATCTCCGCAATCGACGGAGGTTTTCCATGTTCCAGCCGCGCAGCGCGTGCGCGAGCCCGGCGAGTTGGCCGCGCAGTCGCGAACTGTCGCCTCCACTGCGGACACTCAGGATCTCGGTTCCCCGCTCGACCGTGGGTATTCGAACCGCAGGCAGATCGATATCCATGGTGGCGCGCGATAGGGGCGCTCTCCAGGCAGTCAGCAAGAGCGCGCTTTTTTGAATTCCTACAGATGAAAAGTTAGCGGGTCAGGGTGAGGATGGCAGGAATTAATGCTGTGCGGGAACTCCGGCAAGTGAAAGCCTTTTACTGCGTACCATTTATAATTCCAGCTTCATGAATCTTGGACTGAAAGATCGAGTCGCGCTGGTCGCAGCCTCGAGTCAAGGAATTGGTCGGGCCACGGCGGAAGCCTTCGCCGCGGAGGGTTGCCGCGTCGCCATGTGCGCGCGCAACCAGCAGATTTTGCAGACCGCGGCGGAGCAGATCCGAAAGCAACATAACGTGGATGTTGTTGCCGAGGCCTTTGACGTGACCGACGCGGCGGCCGTTAGCCGCTTCGTCGCCGCAGTCGCGCAAAAATTCGGAAGCATCGATATCTGCGTCACCAATGCCGGAGGCCCGCCCGCCAAAGGGTTCCTGGCCGCGACCCTCGAGGAATGGCAACGCGCCCTCGAACTGAACTTTCTCAGCAGCGTATATTTTGCGCGCGAAGTGATCCCGCACATGCAGAGGAAGCGCTGGGGCCGCATCATCACTCTCACATCCATTACGACCAAGCAGCCCGTGACCGACCTCGTCCTCTCAAACGCCGTGCGGGCCGCGGTAGTTGGACTGGTAAAGAGCCTGGCCAACGAATTTGGCAAGGACGGAATCCTGGTGAACAACGTGGGTCCCGGCTTCACGGCAACCGATCGCCTGAAAGAATTGGCTGCGGCGCGATCATCCGCGTCGGGAAAAAGTGGCCAGGAGATTTTCGACGCTTGGGCCGCCGATGCCCCGCTCAGGCGATTGGGCGAGCCGCGCGAGGTTGCCGAGACCATTGTCTGGCTGGCCTCCGAGCGCGCGTCATACATTACTGGACAGACTATCCTCGTCGATGGCGGCATGTATAAAGGGTTGTAGATTGTTCGTTGCAAACTTCGTGGAGAGTGCATGCGATCCATAGCATCCCGGATGTCAGTTATGAGTGGCGAAGGCGCGCTGTCAGTCTTTGCTCGCGCCAAGGAACTCGAGCGACAAGGTCACTCCGTCATCCATCTTGAGCTGGGCGAGCCGGATTTTCATCCGGGTGCATCGGTCGTCGAGTCAGCCGCGAAGGCGCTCGCCGACGGCAAAGACCGCTACTGCGCCGTGATTGGAGTTCCCGCCCTGCGCGACGAGATCTCTACCTATTTGCAGAGGACCCGCAGTATTGACGTTTCCGCCGACAACATCGTGATCGCGCCTGGATGCAAGGCTGCTCTGTTTTTCGCCATGATGGCGC
>DATNLE010000080.1:0-13471 GCA_035603035.1 Candidatus Acidiferrales bacterium
CCTACAAACCGGGCCATGACTTGCGGCCAAGGAATGTCGATTTTTACAAAGCGTCCGACTCCGAGCGAGTCGGGGAACAAGAATTTCTGTATACCTTCGGAGAGGAAAACCCAGCCAACCAGGACGCGAATCAGCACGATGGCCTTCGACGCACGACTCTCCCAGGGTGAGTCCGCTTTTATGGGCACTGCTATCTCCTCGCTAGAATCAAGGGTTGAGCATTAAATCAAAGAGGATTAGACGTAATCGAACAGGGTCATAAAGCCAAAGTCCATGTGCAACTGCTGATGGCAATGGAACAATGCGAGTCCCGGATTGTCCGCCGTAAAATCTACTTCGACCTCTTGATATCCGCCCACCATCACGACATCTTTCATCACGCCGGCGGTCGGCTTGCCAGCGAGTTTCGTGATCTCGAAACTGTGACGGTGAAGGTGGATGGGATGAATATCGTCGCTGGCATTGCGCAAACGGATGCGATAGCGTCTATCTTGCTTCAAGTGAAATGCGGCAGGGACGACTTCCTGGGTCATCGGGTGAGCTACGCCATTAATCGTCCATCGGTTGAAACCTTCTTCGGCGGCGTTGTCCTTCGCAAACCTCATCTCGAACGTCTCATCCGGTGGGGGTGCAGTTGCGCCGGCTTTTGCGAAACGCAAATAATCCCAATGAAACGGCTTCGGCGGTGTCCACACCGGCTTTCCTTTGTGTCCCGCATATTCGACGACAATACCCATGCCGTGACCGCGATCATCATCCGCAAGATCACCCATGATCCACACACCGGGATGATTCATCTCGACGATGGCAGAAATGCGTTCCGCCGTTCCCAGCCACAGCACTGGGACTTCCGTAGGCGCTGGGACCGGATTGCCATCTAACGCGACAACTTTGAAAGAATGCCCTGGCAACGCCAAGCTGCGAATCTCGGTCGCGCTGCCATTGAGAACATGAAACAGCACTCGTTCGCCCTGCTTGACCCTCACTGGCTCGCCATGCCCCAGCATGCGACCATTGATCGTGAAATATCGATAGCCCACCTCATATCCGTGCGGCAACCCTTTTGCAAGCGAGACCTTCATCGCGGACTCGCCACTTGACTCCAGTTCCTTCACTCGCGCGGAGGGAGTGAGGAAATCTTGAGCCATATCGCCGCCTTTACTGAAAGACGGTTCGAATTCCTTAAGAATCAAGAAGACTTCCCGGTCGTAGCTCCCGGAGTCATGCTTGGGTTCGATGTACACAGGTCCTACTTGGCCGCTGTACTGTCCCGCGTGGAGATCCGCACCCGCCCGATTATGCGTGTGATAGAAACGGAAACCTGATGGCCGCGGAGTGAACACAATCCGGCGCATTCCCTGCGCGGGGATGAAGGGCGTTCCTTCTTCGGCAGCGCCATCCACGTCGGTAGAGACCATTTGGCCATGCCAGTGCAACTGCTCAGGAGTGTCGGTGTCGTTATGGACTTCGACCGTGGCCGGCTGACCTTCTTTGAAACGCAGTAGGGGGCCTGGGAATTGACCGTTATAGGTAATCGTGGAGACGATGTGTTTCGGGGCTATCGCAACTGGACTCGCGGAAATTCGTAAGACGTAGTCGGGCCGGTTCGAATCGGATTGCGGGAAAACCGCTCCAAAACTCCCTAGTCCGAGTCCAGGCCCCAGGCTCAGCGGGCTTTTGGAGCCGAACACTCCAGCACCGGCTATCATCCCCGTCATTCTGAGAAAATGCCGCCGTCCTGGTATTTGTTTTTCCACGAATTGTCTCCGCTACTCCCGATTTATTCCGATTAGTTTATTCCGCGCCAAACGAGTTTGGACAGAACTGCCGGCGATTCACGATAGGTTTGGGTATTTCGATTCTAGCAACGGCTCAGCACTGTCGAGTTTACACATTCACCTCTGGCAAGGTCGCGTCCGGCTCGGCAGAATTTCAAGGCACAAGCCGCGGACCTAACGGAGAGAGCGTATTGAACCGAGTGAAAGTAATACGGATGAATCCCAACAAGGTCGAGCAGACCTGGGAAAAATCTAACGACAGCGGGGCGACTTGGAACGTGGTGTTCCGCGGGGAATATTCGCGAGCGAATCCTTGAATGACGATATCGAGAGGCATGTTATGGGTTGGAGATGGATAAGAATTGCTGCATGTCTGAACGCATCCGAACGCTTGAGACCATCATGCGGCGCATCGTAGGGGAACAGAACTGAAAGGGATGGCTACCAGCTCACCGAGTCGCGACAAGCGATTCGGTGGTGCGGCTTCAGCTTGCCCTTGCCGGTAATGTCGGCCACTCGGAAGTAGTTCTACTAATCGCCGAAGAGCAGGGGGTTTGCTCAGGCCACCTTAAGCGAAAGCGCGACACCTTGTTCCCATTGCTGCAGCATGCGATCGCCTATCTCAGTGAATTCCGCGTGCGCTTTAATGTAGGCTTGCAGTTCCTTTGAGGTGTCCGCAATCGCAGTTTCTATGCGTTCGAGTATCTGCCGGACGCGGGCAGGAGTCCCTCCCATCCGCGTCTCGCCCAGTCGCTGCAATTCCTTCGCACTCGCCCATTTCGTCGTGCCGTTAAGGGTCAGCGCCATGCTGTCCTTCGGCAGATAGACGGAGGTGGTCACAAGATCATAGACGGGTGCGAGTCTCGCTTCGCCCTGAACATCGTCGTAAACAATCCCGAAGTTCTTGAGATGCGCATCGCCATTGCGAAGCGCGCAATTCAGTGCAATGAGGGCGAACAGCTTTTCCATGTCCTCGCCCACATGCGTCGAGTTGGCAAACTGCCGAAATCGCTTCATGACCGAGGTCTCGTAGCTGCCGCGATATTTCTCGTCGGTCCTGCGGCCGTTCAGCACGCAGAAATCCTCAACTCCGCGATAGGTACCGTCCAGGCGCAGGTCGAAACGGTCAATGACCAGCGCCATGCCGTCTTCGGCCAGGCGGTAGGGGGGCACGTCGAGTCCGTATTTGCGCGCCACGGTGAGGCAAAAATACTCATTGGCCGCCAGTTGCGGGTATTCATTGGCCTCCCACATCTTCACGATATGGGTCGCCCCTTTGTAGCTTTGCGAGAGGCGGTGTCCCGTAGGCTCCATCTCGGCGAAAGCCTTTTCATCGCGCACGAGGATTTTGGGTTGCACGCCGCTGATTCCGGAATAGATAGCAAATTTCTCCAGGAGATAGCGAAAGAGGTCGCCGCCGCGCCTGCGTTCGAGAATCTCGTCCACCGACTGGAAGGGCACCTCCTCGTGCAGATGTTCCTTGTCGCCGGTATAGCGGATGCGTCCGATCTGCGAGCGACCGACAATGGACAGGAGGTCGAATTCGTCGAAGGTGCCGGTGGCTTTCGCAAAGGCAACGCGGAGCCGCTCCCGCAGTACGCCTTCGGGCAGGTTCATCTCGAAAACCGGAAGTAGGCCGAAAGGTACGCTCCACGACTCAAGCCTCAAAGGCATCGTCAGCGAGACCGCGCGCGCGGGCGCAGCGCCGGCGAGGTAAGCAAACGTGCCGCCGCGTTCGCCGTGACGATCGAGTAGTCCCGCCTCAGCGGCGTCGGTCCAGACCTTGATCATTCCGTCCCTCTTCCATAAGTTCGTCAAGCGTCGGCCGGCCTGTGCTTGTTTCCTGGAGTTTCAGCTCCAGCCCCAGGGCGGTGAGAATATTGGTGATCTTGGAATATCCCAGTTCGCCCAGCCGTCCGTTCTCCAGGGCGTCGAGCGTGGAGAGTCCGACCCTGGCTTTTTTTGCAAGCATAGGCTGCGTCAGGCCAAGTGCTTTGCGCTTGGCGGCAATCTGCTCGCCGAGTTCGGACAGAGGCAACATACGCCTAATATACGAGGTGTTATGAGCGATGACAACAATTTAACCTTATATATTGGGTGCGTAGATTATCACCGATAGAGAGGGGCGAAGTGGGCAGGGCAGCTACGACAAGTTGGTTTATGCTCTATGTCTTCCCGGCTGGTGTCGTAGCGGAGACGGCTCCAGAGTTGCCATTTACAGTCACCGAAATGTGTAGTACTGGATCGCCAGCTATGTGGGCGGAAGCATTCCACTATAAAGTGTGTCGGTTTTTTCAAGTTTGGAGATGCCCCGCGCCTGGTCACTGACAACGGGACTAACATTCATTTGTGCTGCGGGATTGCCGCTCAGCCACATCTTCGGCCCTGTGAAGAGGGCCAGATGGATTTGGACAGCCGATTCCGCCCGAGCCCATTGTCCTTTACGTTCTCTACTGCATCATAGACCTGAACAAATTTTTAACTCTGGAGGATACTTATGGCGGACGAAGGATTAAAAGAACTCTATATAGATGAACTCAAGGACTTGTACAGCGCGGAAAACCAACTGGTGAAGGCGTTGCCGAAAATGGCGAAAGCGGCGACGTCAGAGGACCTGCGCGACGGGTTTGAGGAGCACCTCGAACAGACGAAAGGTCATGTTCAGCGGCTTGAAAATATCTTTCAACAGCTCGGCGAAAGTCCGAAAGGTAAAAAGTGCAAGGGCATGGAAGGCCTGATCGAAGAAGGCTCCGAAGCGATTGAGGAGCATGATGGCGCGGTGCTCGACGCTGCGCTTATCGGAGCCGCGCAACGGGTCGAGCATTACGAAATCGCCGGCTACGGAACCGTAATCGCCTTCGCAGAGGAACTCGGCGAATCGAAGCATGTTTCGCTTCTCAAGGAAACGCTCGAAGAGGAAAAGGAAACGGACAAGAAACTCACCGGACTCGCTGGCGACATCAATGCGCAGGCAAGCCAAGGCGAGAAAGCGGGCGAAGAAGACACGCCGCTGACAAAGAAAAAATCTCGCAACGCGGCATAAGTGCAATGTCTAGTGTTTTCTTACAAGAACGCCGTTCCCGGCAATTCCGCCAGGAACGGTGTTTTATTCTTGGCGGGCGCCAAAAAAAAACTGAATTCGGACAACCCGCTCGGCAGATGAAAAAGACCCCGCCTCCATATGGCGGGGTCGACAGTCAAATGCTTTATGCTGATTTTCGAGTTTTAGGCTCGGTTGAACTTGCTCGCTGTTTCCTGGCACGCCCAGAATTAGCTTCGCCGTGCGCTGCTTCCAGGTTTTCAACGCCCTCTTTAAGCTCGGGAACCTCGACGATTTGCCAATCGCCGCCTTCGTTCCACGGCCCCCTGGCGTCAGTCTCGCCTTGATCTCCCTCTCCGGTAGAGTCGTTAAAATACTGGTCGACCAGCACAGGGGTCGGAGGGATTTTGCCGATCGAAAATGGCGCTTTGCCCATACTCTCGAGAGCAGCGGTGAAAGCCTTCATATGAGTGATCTCCCGGGTCATCAGAAACTGAAGCGCATCTTTCGACCCGGGATCGTCGCAAAAATTGATTAAGCGCTCATACACAATCTTGGCGCGAGCCTCGGCGGCGATGTTGCTTCTGAGATCCACGTCCAGTTCGCCCGTGATCTTGAGATAGTCCGCCGTCCATGCGTCTCCCATTGAGTTGAACAAGCTGACACCGCCTCCACCGGCGATCGCAATAAGTGGATCAACCTCTCCTGCCTCACGATCTTTCTTCATGGGCTTAAGATGCATGCGTGCGAGTGTGCCCACAACTTCTAGGTGGCTAAGTTCCTCAGTCCCGATGTCCATCAACATGTCTTTGCGGTCGGGATCGTCGCAATTTAGTCCTTGGATGGAATACTGCATCGCGGCAGCGAGTTCGCCGTTTGCTCCGCCAAACTGTTCGAGCAGCATATTGCCGAACCGAGGATCCGGTGTGCCAACGTTCACGGTATACATTAGTTTTTTTATGTGGTGATACATGAGTCCTCCCTTTCGATGGGTACTTTGCATCAGCCTTTTGGTCAGCCAGCGCAAAGTCCTAAGTAAGCGTTAGGCCTCAACGAGTGGGAGAAACATCGGTTTAGTTACGTAGAGTAACGCAAATTTTCCTCTATGCCAGCCGGACTCGATTGTTTTTTTCTGACTGCTCCTTTGCTCGCCAAAGTGTCCGAAATGATTTTCGACGGCCCCCGACCGACTCCTGGAACATTCTTGATTTGTGAGCAAAGGGATCGTCACTCGGCCAACTTTTATAACCATCCCAAGAGTGAGGCAAAGCATCATACGTTTTCCCCAAGTTCGGAAATTGCCTACGCCCTTTTTGTGGTGAGCCGGAATACGGGAATTAGAATTGCCGCGGCTGAGCGGCGGCACGAAGAGGGTAGGAAATGGCAAAGCAATTCGCAATTGTGACAGGTGCATCGAGCGGTATCGGACTTTCCCTTGCCAAGGAACTCGCGACACGTGGCTACGATCTGGCAATTTGCTCATCGGAAGGGAGGTTGCCAGCCGCGGCGGAAGGATTACGCCCACACGGCGTTGAGGTGATAGATAACGGCCGGGAGTCGAGGACCCTGAACGAATCTTTGATGCTTTTGTGACTACAAAAAAACAGGTATGGGAATCGGGCTTGCAATCTCGCGCTCGATCATTGAAGCACATGGTGGCCGGCTTTGGGCCAAGAAATGGTCCGGAGGGTGGAGCGACATTCAGCGTGGCGTTACCACTCTCGGCTGAGCAATCGAATCCCACTGTGACCAAGCGCCGATGTTCGCGTCGGTTCTTTGAATTCCTTGTGACCTGAACCTGGGCACTTTGCATCGATCCGCCGTTTGCCAAATTGATTCGGGGTAGCGGGTTTGCTAAGGTCTTCGTCATGTCCGAGTGTTCCACCGAGCAGATACGCGAATTGCTCGACTTCCTTTATCGCGTGGAGTCGGGACGAATCCTGGCAACTCTCATCCGCTTGCTCGGTGATTTTGATCTTGCCGAGGAGGCGATGCACGAAGCCTTTGCCGCTGCGCTGATCCTGTGGCCGAAGAGCGGAGTACCTGGCAACCCGCGACCATGGTTGATTTCGACGGCCCGATTCAAAGCCATTGATACTCTGCGTCGACGGGCAAGATTTGATGCGTCGCAAGACGAACTGGTGCGCTATCTCGAAGCGCAATGGAGTTCGGCGGAAAGGTCCAATAATGAGGAGAACAGCCTTGAGGATGGCGGTCTTGAAGACGATCGGCTGCGCCTGATTTTTACGTGCTGTCATCCGTCTCTATCGCCGGAAGCGCACGTTGCGCTCACCTTGCGTGAGGTGTGCGGGCTGACGACCGAGGAGATAGCAAAGGCCTTCCTCATCACTCCGCGTTCGCTGGCGCAGCGAATTGTGCGCGCCAAGGCAAAGATTCGAGAGACACCGATTCCCTACGAGGTGCCGACGCTGCAGGAATTGCCGGAGCGACTGGGCGCGGTGCTTCAGGTCATCTATCTCGTCTTTAACGAGGGTTATTCGGCTGCGGCGGGAGCGGAGGTTACCCGGGCCGAGTTAACCGGCGAGGCAATTCGACTGGGCCGGTTGCTGACCGAACTCCGGCCAGAGCCGGAAGTCATTGGGCTGCTTTCCCTGATGTTGCTACAGGAATCCCGTCACGCTGCGAGAACCTCTCCGACCGGAGAGCTGATTTTGCTGGAGAACCAGGATCGCTCGCTCTGGAACCGAGAGCAGATCGTGGAGGGAGTGGCATTGCTGGAGAAAGCCCTGAAGTCCCGCCGCTTCGGCTCTTACACACTGCAGGCTGCGATTGCGGCCGTTCATGCGGAGGCGGAATCGGTCGCTGCGACCGACTGGCGGCAGATTGTTGCGCTTTACAACCAACTGGTACGAATTCAGCCTTCGCCAGTTGTACGGCTCAATCGTGCCGTGGCAATTGCAATGTGCGAAGGTCCAGAGGCTGGTCTGACGCATATCGACGCGGTATTGGAACAGGGCGAATTGGCAAATTATTACCTGGCGCATTCCGCCCGCGCGGATATGTACCGCAGGCTCGGCAGGACAGCTGAGGCTCGGGCGTCCTATGAGAAGGCGCTGGCGCTGACCCAACAGGGACCAGAGCGGCAATTCCTGCAAGAGCGGATTCGGCAGTTGAAATAAAAAACATGGAGTAGGGCGGATGGCCACCCGCCCCGTTGTTCGCCCCCGTGGGAACTGAAAGAAATCGCCAATCTATTTTGCTTCGAAATATTACCTCGGGAGCGTTGTGGAACATCGATGTTTTGAAACCTGAACGGCAGCTACTCGTCATCCGAACCAATCCCGCCTCTCGGTAAGCATAGGAACGGTAGCTACTCCACCGCCAATCCTCCGGACTCGCCACCAGTCCGCGCACCACCGGATTGCGAGGCATGTACTTCAGCTTCTCGACCTCTTTACTGTTGCCCCACAGATTGAGATCGTAGAAATGACTCTCTCGGAACCGGCCGGAGAATTCGCCCCCAATAGCCAGCCGCCGGGAGTCGCTTAGCTTTACGGCCTGAAATCAGCAGATGTTCATGTTCGGGCATGACCGCGTATCCGATCACGGCAAAACGATGGCGAACGCGCATCAACTCGAGGATGCCAACCACCAAGTCGCGGCGCACGGGATTGCCGAGCAGCGGCTTGCGCCGATAGCAGCTCCAGGTAATGAAATGGAGGCTTCCCTCGCCGTAATAACGCTTTAAGCCACGTGGCATGAAGAAACCCTACGCACCAATTCGAGGTCCTGTCTGTGACCGATGAACAGGGGCAGGCGTCATCGGCAGCTCAAGCTAAAAACCCCACTGCTCGCAAAGGACGCGAGAAATAAGGCACCCAGCACCCGGCGGAAGAAGAAAAATTTCTTGGACGATTTGTCGAATTCCGGTCGCCCGTTCGACTATATCGTGAAGGCAGGGCAACCGGCCCGCCCCAGATCGTTACAAGAAAAGACCGTTACAGGAGAATGGAGAAATCATGGCGCAGTATTTGGTTGCGATTCACCACCCCGACGACTACGACCCGTCCGCAGAGGGCGAAGCGATGTCCAACGATATCCACGCGCTCAACCGCGAGATGATAGCTGCCGGTGTCAGGATTTTCGCTGGTGGTCTCACTCCGGCAAGCAACTCGAAGTCGCTGCGGGCGCAGCCCGGTGGCAAGGTGCTCATCACCGACGGGCCGTACCTGGAAACCAAGGAGCACCTAGGCGGTTTTTGGATACTGGAAGCTGCTGACCTGGACGAGGCTCTGGCGTGGGGGCGCAAGGCGGTCGTCGCCTGCCGGGCGCCGGTCGAGGTGCGTCCGTTTTTCCGCTCGAACATAAAGGATCTGACGCCCGTTTAACTGACAGAAGACCCGATGGAGGTGACTGAACGGCAGTATCGGACTTGGCCCACTCTCAGGAGGAAAAACATGCAGAAAAAGAAGGTTGGCGCAATCGCAATCAAGAGCTTCGCGCTGCTTGTTGTGCTCGGTACGGCGTACCTCGGTACGGCGAACCAGGCGATGGCACAGGACGCCGTGACACCATATCCTAAGATGGCCCCAATCGACCAATACCTCATGACGGATCAGGGTGCGGAAATAGCCCTGGCTCGAAGTGCAGCGCCGGAGTCCATTTCACGCGAGGCAGAGGTCCTGGTTCTTGGACGGCGTGGTTTCGAAACGGCGGTCAAGGGCAAAAACGGTTTCGTGTGTGTCGTGGAACGTTCGTGGACTTCCGCAGCTGATGCTGACTTTTGGAGTCCGAAAGTGCGGACCCCGATTTGTTATAACGCGGCAGCCGCGCATTCGCTCCTTCCACGCAACCTCAAAAGGACCGACTTGATCCTGGCGGGACGCACGCAAGCTCAGACGGACGAGACCATCGCGGCATCCGTCGACAAAAAAGAACTGCCGGCAATGGAACCCGGGGCGATGTGCTACATGATGTCGAAGCAAGGATACGGCGGCGACAGCGTCAAACACTGGCCTCCGCACCTCATGTTTTATTATTCGCAGACCGACCCCGCGACTTGGGGAGCGAATCTGCCGGGTTCTCCAATCCTTGCCATGAGCGACGAGCACGAGCACCCGACCGAGCACCTGACTATGTTCTCGATCGCCGTGCAAGGGTGGTCGGACGGAACGGAAAATCGCTAAATGTTCGAATAATGTAGGTTCAATCGAAGTGTGAACTGAGAAGCACAAAATCAAAAAGTACGAAGGAAGCGATGACCCGAAATCAAATACACAGCATTTTCCTAAGCGCATTGGTACTCGTCGCCGCGCTGATCGCAACCCGGCCCGCAGCCGCACAAGACTCCAAACAACCATATCCAACGATGTCCCGGTCGAACAATATCTGATGGATCACGACGCCGAAATCGCCCTGGCCCGCAGCGCCGCCCCAGACGCCATCTCCCACGACGCCTAAGTTATAGTCCTAACCCGCCACGGCTATGAAACCGCAGTCGAAGGCAAAAACGGCTGGGCGCGCCGGGTGGGACGCGGATGGATGGCCATGTTCGACCACCCCGAATTTTGGAACCCCAAAATTCGCGCCGCAGATTGCCTCAATCCACCCGCTGCCCGCTCCGTCCTGCCGTATGCCTACAAGCGCACGGAATTGTTGCTGTCCGGCCATTCCAAACCCGAAGTCATCGCCGCAATCAAAGCAGCGATAGACAAGAAAGAATTGCCTCCCTTGTGGGAACGGTCGACTACATGATGTCGAAGGGCTCGTATCTCGCCGATAGTGGCAACTACAACGGCCCCCACCTAATGTTCGACCAAATAGCGAAAGACGGTGCAGCCTGGGGCGCAAATCTCACAAACTCCCCAATCCTCGCCGTAGATTACTGGTACATCTCCGCCGAAGCTACCCCGAACTCGAATCCTTCCCACCCACTGTCCGTCTTTCTAATAGGAGTGGACAAATGGTCCGATGGAACGCCGGCGCCGAGCATGTAAAGCCCGGCGGCAAACGTTAAGTCCCGCCGGGGCCAAATAGAAATTCAGAAAAGCAGCGACCCTGATATGGCGTCCGCTCAACACTCTAAGGAGAAAACGATGCGTTTCATGATGATCATATTTCCGAAAGGCTACAAAAATGCAAAACCCGGCACGGTACCACGTCAAACACATGGAGGTAATGAGGAAATACAACGAGCAACTACAGAAGGCCGGCGTGCTGCTCGCGCTTGACGGCCTGACCCCGCACTCGACGATGAGCGCGCCCGTCACCTTCAAAAGCGGAAAATTAACCGTTACCGATGGCCCGTTTACCGCAACGAAAGAAGTCGTCGGCGGCTACTGGGTGATCCAGGTGAAGTCGCGCGAAGAGGGCTCGAACGGGCCTCGCGCATCCCCGGAGAGGATACCGAAATGGTCGAAGTTCGCCGGATGTTTGAGATAACCGACTTCCCCGCCGACTTTCAGGAGAAATTCGCGAAGTTCGAGCAGCAGATCGCCGAGGGCGGCGACAAGCCGGGCCAGCAGTAAAAAACTCTCCGCTTTGTCGATTTCGCGACGGCTCGTACGACGTTTAGGTAGCCGCCACTGGAAAGACGGAACGGAAGGTCGCTAAACCGTAAATTGAACAAGATTGAAGGAGACTGCATGAGAAAGATCAGGATCATCGAACACATCTCGCTGGATGGTGTGATTCAAGCCCCCGGCGGACCAGAAGAAGATACAGGTGACGGCTTCAAGTATGGCGGATGGGCGGGGCCGCATGCCGACCCGGAGGCAGGAGGGGACATCGTCGCGGCTCACGGCGAGGCTTTCGATCTGCTGCTGGGCCGGCGAGTTTACGATATCTGGAGCGGCTTTTGGCCAAAAGCCCCGAAGAGTCCGATGGCGGACAGTTTTAACGCGGCGACGAAATACGTCGCGACCCACAGGCCGAAGAGTCTTGCATGGGGGCCGGCCGAGGACCTTGGAACGGACATCGTCGAGGGCATTCGCCGTATTAAGGGGAAGAGCGGGCCGGACCTGATCGTCTGGGGCAGCTCGACACTGACACCAGTGCTGCTCGAACACGGGCTTGCGGATGAGGTCATGCTGCTCGTCTTTCCGGTTCTGTTAGGCACTGGCAAACGTATCTTTTCGGAGGGAACGCCGCCACGCGAATTCGTGCTCGTCAGCACGAAGGCTGTGGGCTCGGGCGTCATCATCAGCACCTACAGGCCCAGTGGGCCTTTGCGGACCAGCTCCTACCGCGACGCGGAGGAGTGAGGCGATCGTAAGAGATCATGCGGGGGAGAAACCCGGGGACCGTCCCCGGTCTCCCGACTCATCCGGACTTACGCAGCGATCTACTTTGCCTCATGATGGTTAATACTGATCACTCGTGTGAAGTTCTTATCGAGGGCAGCCTCAGCCGTGGTGGCGTACGCAAAAACCAAAGCCGGCCCCCGCCACTAGTTGCCCATATTTCCAACCTCTACTCTGGTGTTGATCAATACGTTCGTCCAATAGACTCGTCGTTGAGCTTCTGGCTTAATTGAGGTGCCGCTGATAGGAGCAGTTGTGAGCACTGTGATCACCGCACCTCTCGTATAACATTCGGCGGACACTGTATCGAAATTGGAGTCACCCATGAATGCCGTAACGAACGCCGTACAAATCGAACAAAAGAGCTATGAGATGCCCCCGCGGGAGGGGATCAGCATTGCGCAATTTCTCACCGTCGCCGACATCGAGCGATCGGCTCGCTACTACGAAAAGGTCTTTGGCGCTCGCATTCTGAGCCTGGGTGACGGCAACGCGCCTGGGTACCTTCAGCTTGCGAATATCTGGATGATTCTGAACGTCGGGGGCGGGCCGACCCCAGATAAGCCGACGGTAACGCTCAGCGTCCCCGACCCGAATCACATCAACAGCTTTATGAATTTCCGCGTTGCGGATATTCAAGCGTGCTATGAATTGTGGAAAAGTCGCGGAGCGGAGTTCATCACGGAGCCGATCCCCAAGTACGGCGAGATCCGCTGCTACATCCGCGATCCTGACGGCTATATTATCGAGGTCGGACAGAGCACTACCGTCACGTACGGTTAACACTGCACAAGTTGAGATCCGTGGTGCCCAGCTTTCCAAAGGAGGAAAGCTGGGGCATCCTTTATTCGGTGGTGGCAGCAGAGATCGGCCAGCCCCGATGAGACCAAGGATTTTGTCGTGCTGAGTGACCCACTTAACCAAGTCTGACATTTTGCCTCTGCCTCCGATGCATCAAAGAAGAAGAACCGCTCCAGAGGACAAATTGTAAGACGTTCCTTTATAGCGGACGGTTCGCGCGATGAAGGTTTGCGGCAAAGCTTCCTGAGTAACCCGAAGCTGGCTTAACGCGTCTCGTGATGTTTCGCGGATGCCTGCTCCATAGACCATTGCGCCCGTTCCGCGATGAACGAAGTGAACGGCGCGATCTTCGCGTCGATGCTGGCGTGGTCAAGCGCCGCGAGATACGCGTCCCTATCTTCAACCCGAATGACAGTCCAGGAATAGCCGCCAGATGCGAGCATTGTTTCACTAAAAACCGCGCTATGCGTCCGTTGCCGTCGGGATAAGGATGGATGTAGCCGAAGAGCCAGTGCCCGAGAACGGCGCGAACGCCCGGATCGGTTTCACGTGCGAGGAGATCGAACCGTGCCGGCATGGCGTCGCGCACG
>DATNLE010000105.1:0-10951 GCA_035603035.1 Candidatus Acidiferrales bacterium
GGCATCATGCTGGTGCCTTCGACTTTCACCGGCTGATAGATGAAGACAATAATGAATGCGGAAATCGCCAGTGAAATAATCAGGTCACGTAACCACACTCCCAAAGCTGGACGCAGGCGTGCTCCCGCATCCGCCACTCCGCCCTGTGCTGCTACCGGAAGTGGCGGCAGGGCTGATGTCTCTGTTCCTGGGTTTTGTGTCTGTGACATGCGATTCTTATTGTATACAGATCACTCCACAGCCGACACTGTAGCGCCTTTTCCTTGATGCTACTCCTCAGTCAGTTCGGTGCTGCGGGGGGGGCGTCTCGCCCCAATTACGAAAGCAGGATAAAATGAGGTCTCAGGAGATCTCTATGGCCATGACCCGATTCTTTCGCCACAAGTTTGTGCACCGCGCTGTTACTCTCGCCTTACTTTTATTCGTGACCATGACCATGACCTCGCTTTGGGCGGCCCCTCAGGAGGAAGACGGATCGGGCATTCCTGCTTACAACGCCGGCCCTCCACCCAAAGGAACCAAACTCCCTGCAATCCTTACGAAGGATCAACTTTGGGGAGCGGATGCGCAGTATCCGTATCAAATGCATGCTTACGAGCTGGCATCGAAGATTCCCGCGGTCCTCCACCAACAGCCCTGCTACTGTTACTGCGACCGCATGGGCCACAACAGCCTACATAGCTGCTTTGAAAGCACGCATGGCGCACGCTGTGCCACTTGCCTGAAGGAAGTCTACTATTCTTACCAGCAGCATCAGGCAGGGAAAACTGCGACTCAGATTCGCGCCGGCATCATCAAGGGAGAATGGAAGCAGATTGATCTGGAGTCAGCCACGACGATCAACTGAGTGCTCTGGCCGAGGTATTTATAGGGAAACTAAAGAAGGACCATCCTCACTGGTGTATTTCTCGGTACCGGCGTCCCCCAGAATTGCCCTCGCCCCGTCCTTTGAGTGATACTTGAGGATCAGTTCTTTGAGGTTCATGCTTAAGGAGTACTCATTACGACGAGCACAGGAAAAATTCTTCACATGGCTCAAAAGGCTAACCCTAAGAAGTCATCTGTAGCGGACGACCCACGCGCTGCGCAAGCCCTTCAGCACTATGAATCCGGGCTGCGCGCCCTTCAGGAGCACAAGTTCGACAAGGCCAAACCACTGTTTCAGAAAGTGTTGGCCGGGGGCAGCAAGGAATTGGGCGACCGCGCTTCCATCCATCTCAGCATTTGCAATCAACATCTCGAGCGCTCGACCACCAATCAGTTCAAGACAGTCGAAGAGCATTTCGATTACGCCGTCTCCCTGATGAATGTCGGCGATTACGTCACCGCTCGCGAGCATATCGAGAAACTTGTAAAGCAGGCGCCCAAAACTGATTTCGTTATTTACGGCCTAGCGGCACTCGATTGTCTGACCGGCCACGTGGAAGACTCGCTCAAGCATCTCGATGAGGCCCTGCGTTTGAATGCCAGTCTGCGCTACCAGGCGCGGAACGACTCCGATTTCCACAACCTGGCCGAAGATCCCCGTTTCACGGAGTTGTTGTACCCGGATCCCGCTGCCGACCTCGCTTCAGCGGAAGGCTCCTTCCGGGAAGACGAATCGTTTTAGGCCGCAATCGAGATTCACTCGATGGAGACCAAAACTGCTGCGCCCTTGCCTCTGGATAAGACTCCCCGCGAACGCGGCCTGCGCGTTGTCGCCATCGGTGGCGGCACCGGGCTATCCACTCTGCTTAAGGGGCTCAAACTCTTCGCGCTCACCCCCGCGGAATTGATGGCTGCGCTTCCGGCCGCGCCCGTCATCAGGGATCTTTGCGCCGTGGTTACCGTAAGCGACGACGGCGGTTCCAGCGGACGCTTGCGCAAAGAACTCAACATGCTTCCGCCGGGCGATATCCGGAACTGCATCGTCGCCCTCAGCGAGGATGAAGCTCTGCTTTCCCAACTCTTCCAGCATCGCTTCAATAAAGGATCCGGTCTGGAAGGCCACAGTTTCGGCAATCTATTTCTGGCGGCGCTGACTTCCATCACTCACGACTTTTCTGAAGCCGTGCGCCTTTCCTCGGAAATTCTGGTCACCCGCGGTCATATCCACCCTGCCACCACTTCGAACATCGAACTAGAGGCCCTGATGGAAGATGGCACGCGGGTACGCGGCGAGACCAACATCACGGCCAGCAAAGTCCGTATCCATGAACTCTTCCTAGTTCCCCCCGATGTCGACCCTTTGCCGCAAACGCTCGACGCCATCGCCCGTGCCGACATCATCAGCATCGGTCCCGGTTCGCTCTTCACCAGCCTTATCCCTAACCTTCTGGTGCATGGCATAGCCGATGCCATTGTCGACTCTCCAGCCACGAAGGTTTACATCTGCAATTTGATGACGCAGGCTAACGAGAGCCTGGGTCTTACGGCCGCCGATCATATTCGCGCACTCAATCGTCACGCCGGCCAACAGATCTTCGATTATGCCCTGATCAACCGCACACCTGTATCCGACGAACTCAAGACCAAGTACGCACTCGAGGGCGCGTGCCAGATTGTCGCCCATCTCGACGCCATCGAGGCTCTGGGCGTGATCCCGGTGCTGGGAGATTATCTGGAAGAGGGCGACGTAGCCCGCCACAACACCGCGTGCGTGGCCCGCGATTTAATACAACTTAGATCTCAGCCCCGGGGCGAGAGCAAGGCGCGATCCGGGGTTAAGCCCTAGCACCCGGCAGTCATCAATTCCCTCTTTCCGAACCCACTTGGCAATCGCTAAAATGCCCATATGGAACTGACTCGGTCAACCTGGAACCATGGATTCCGAAAAAGAACAAAATCGCAAACGATTGCTTGTGTGCTCTTGCTTCTGGCCTTAGCGGGTGTGGCCCCCGCACAGCGGGACAAAGTTGAAGATCCGACTGCCGTTCTGAATTTTCTCGTGATAAAAGACGATAACGGCAAACCGGTGCGAAGTGCCGCCGTGATCATGCATCCCGTAAGCGCGGGTGGCAAACAAAGCCGGGGTGGACTCGAACTCAAAACTGATGCAGATGGCAAGGCCAGCTTTGACGGCATCCCCTACGGCAAACTGCGTGTGCAGATCCTGGCTAGCGGATTCCAGACTTTCGGCGAAGACTATGACGTGGACCGGGCTAAATTGAGTTTCACGATCAAGCTAAAACGTCCGCAAGGGCAGTATTCCATCTATCAGGATCATCCCGAAGAAAAACATGACGACAAAACTCCGCCCCCGGATCCAAATGCAAAGCCGCAGTAGACCGGGCTCTTCGAGCACAGTTACAAATCCGATTGGTTGCTGGATGTCAAATCTGACTACCGAGTAGAATCTTGCGATGCCTTACCTTTTGAAGACCGAGCCTACCGTATATTCCTTTGCCGATTTGCAGCGGGAACAGACAACTATATGGGATGGTGTCACCAATCCTGTCGCGCTCAAGAACCTCCGCGCCATGAAGCCGGGAGAACGATTAATCGTCTACCACACGGGAGACGAGAAAAGCGCGGTGGGCACCGCGTCAGTTGTGTCGGTAGATCCGAGCGATCCCAAAAATCCACAGGTGAAACTCAAAGTGGGGAAGCCGCTCGGTAAGCCGGTTTCCCTGGCAGAAATGAAAGCGAAGAAGCTTTTTGCTGAGTCTCCCTTGGTGCGGCAGGGACGTTTGAGCGTCGTGCCGCTAACGGAGCAGCAATACGAGTGGCTAACTGAGGGATGATCTTTTCGCTTTGCTTGTGCGATCGTTGACCCGCCGGATCTTCCCGGCGGGTTCCTAACATGGTGGCCGCGGTTCCCTTCTGTCCTAAGTCCAATTTCTCGCAACTCCTACTGCGGACGGTTGTCCGGAGGTTTAGGTGCGTTCTGGTTTGCGTAGTTCTTGTTAGCCAGAGGTTTGTCGCGCGGCAAATCGTATCTGTAGCTTGCCGATGAAGGTGTGTCGGAATGGTCAATCGGCTTCATCGCGACCACTTGATAGTGCCTCATCTTATGGTCGCCGTCCGGGATACGCATGTCAATTTTGTCCTTCTGGACTTTGAATTCGCCTTCTTGGCCTACCGGAAGCAGGACGGGATGTTTATCCAGCGGGCGCACATGATACTCCATATCGTCGGTACGGAGCATATATTGCGGGCAGAGTTTTTCGTCAGAATTCACGTGCGTAACCCCAACCGAGGCCCAGACGCTGCCCAGGCCGGTCAGTCCACGCTCGTGTGCGCCGCAAGGGACAGCTTCCATCTTCTCAATCATGGCACGACTAGCGTGTTTCTTCTTGTCGCCCGCAAATCCGGGAAGTACAAGAAGAAGCGTGAGCATTGAGATCAGTCGCACGTTGCGATTCATTTAATCCTCCGTTGGCTTTTTGCTGCCGGTTGCGAATACCTACCAGACCGGGAAGCAAGGGCCGCTAAACGGCCCTTGCTTCACGATCGCCCTTATCTTCTACTTATACTTGGCTACTTCGCTTTAGATTCGCTCGCCACTTTCGTCGAGCCGTGCGCATTGAACTGTTGCGCCGACTGAAGAAAACTCTGCGGGTTCTCGCTCAGTTCTTCGTGTACTTGAGGATGCGCTTTCAGATAATCGTTCAACGCAGGATGATTCTCGAGGTACTCCTGGTTGCTGGCGAGCGAAGGATTCTTGGAAAGTTCGCCAGCGATGTTGCTGTGCCCTTCCATGAACTCGTTGAAGCTGGAGAGTTCGCCGCCAGTTACATCCCGGTCGCGACGCGCGTTAAAGTCTTCGCGGCGGTCAAAGCGCTCCTCCTGATGCATGAAGGCATTCGGATTCTCCTTGTACTCCTCGCGAAGTTCCGGATGATCGGCCAGGAACTGTTGCAGATCCGGGTGGCTTTGCACAAACTGCTTGTTGTCTACCAGCGATGGATCTTTGCGCAGCTGCTCCGCAATCTCCGGATGGCTGTCCATAAAATGGTCCATGTTCGCCAGAGCACCGCGGGTCACGTCCCGATCACGACCTTGGTCTTCGCGGCGGTCAAAGCGCTCCTCCTGATGCATGAAGGCATTCGGATTCTGGCTGAGTTCTTCGCGGATTTCCGGATGCTGCTGCAAGTACTGCTTCAGCTCGCCGTGCTTCTCAACAAAGTCTTGGTTGTTCACCAACGACGGATCCTTCCGCACTTGTTCGGCGACCTCTGGGTGACTGTCGAGAAAGCTGTCGAAGCTGGCAAGCTGTCGCCGCGTTGCGTCATCCCGGTCGGGTGACACCATGCCCGGCGACTGCATGGTCTGCGACTGCGTACGCACCGGCGCGGCCAGGAGGATGGCGGCACACGTCAGCAATATATTGCAGCAGTGACTTAAATGATTTTTGCGCTTCATATTCATAGTAGTTAAGTTCCCTCCGAAATCGAGACGTCATGGCCCTCGATCAGCCACAAAGGTCAGAATGCAACGTTGGGGCCACGAGCCTCCAATTGAGGAAACTGCTTTGCCTCAGGGTAGTTGCGGCAAGTGCAAAAATGTCTTCGGACGTTTATCCAGGAATGAAATTTCGGGCAGGGATGGAATTTTGACACTTCCGAAGGAAAATCCTCCTAGGGGCAAACCCCTAGGTGCAGGTACGTAGCCGAGGGGCTCTCGCCGACGCATTTGCGAAAACAAGTTAAGAGCAAGAGAATGGGCGCATCTGTCACTGCGATGTTTTTCTTCTTTCTTCTGTTTTCCTTCTCTTTATCTTCTTTAACGTGCGCCTCACGACGCTTTCGCGTCCCTCCGGATCAGCGCATGATCTACGAAGAAACCAATTCCTACCGACAGCGGAATTATGCCGAACGTCGCTGCTATGGTTGCATCGGGCTCTACGCGTCCGATGAGCGCGAAGGTCGCAATGTAACCCAGCGCGCCCGCGACCAACAGAATTCCGGACCGCCGGGAACGGGCAGACTCAGAAAGCTCCGCCTGCATGGGCACATCGACCCCACGCGCAATCGCCGCCATTCGCTCATCGCTGCGCAACTTGCGCACCCGGAAAAACGTATACATCGCCGCCATTGGGATGCCAAGCGACATCACCACCGCCGCCAACCCCACAAAGTTCCCGTCCATAATTCCTCCTGTTCACGGCGCAGTTCAATCCGGCGCCGTCATGGATAGTTACGAACGTCCGCAAAAAAGGTTCCCTACTGCCTCGCCATTGCGGCATTCCCTTACAAAACTTTGCAAAACTCTCGCTTCCCGCTAGCAACCCAGCGACCATCCGGAGGTTCTTATGCGATAAACACGACAGGAACCCCAAGAATGGCCTTGAACCGCTCCTATTTAAGAAATGGTCTGTCGGTCGCGTACCTGGTCGCGGCCTGCTTCTCGGGATTACTCTTCGTTGCTCCTTTGTCGGCGCAGGACTCCCAGGAAAAGATCGATGTTGACGACGTGACGCGCAGCTACGTCGTGCATCTGCCCAAGAGCTACGACCACCAGCAACATTATCCGGTGGTCATTGTTCTGCACGGGAACAATCAGGATGCCGACGATATGGCGCGCCTCACCCATTTCAATCAGTTTGCTGACAAAGACAGCATCATCGTGGTCTATCCCAATTCCGGGCACGGGCAATGGAATATCGGGGTACGCCCGGAACAAGTGAACCAGGGGATGCAACCCCGCCGCGGGGGCGGGGGGCGCGGCGGAGGCTGGCCGGGTGGTGGAGGCTACCCCGGTGGTGGTGGCGGATATCCGCGGGGTGGCGGCGGTTACCCTGGTGGTGGCGGTAGCGGGTATCCCGGAGGCGGTCAGAGCGGAGGACAGAATCCTGAGGAAAAGAAGAACCGGGCTGAGCCTGCGGATGATGTTGCCTTTCTCAACCAAATGCTGGACCAGCTCGCCTTGAAGTACTCCGTCGACACTCGCCGCATTTACGCTACGGGCTTGAGCGACGGTGGTTTCATGGCATTGCGCGTCGGCTGCAACATGGCTGATCGAGTAGCCGCAATTGCCGCGGTGGGCGCGGCCATGCCCAAAACTATGATCTGCCTGCCGGCGCGGCCCGTGCCCGCGCTGTTTATCAATGGCACAGATGACCCGATCGTTCCGGATAATGGCGGCACTTACAAGCCAGGGCGGTTCCACGTGCTGTCTGCCGAAGACAGCGCCAAGACCTGGGCAAAATTCGACCGCTGTGAAGAAAAACCGGCTCAGAACAAATTGCCATCCTCGGAAAAGGGCGGCAAGGAGACGAAAACATTCACCTACAGCGCTTGCAAGGACAACGCTCAAGTCGCTCTCTACAGCGTAAAGGGCGGCGGCAATACTTGGCCGGGTGGCGAGCAGTTCACCACCGAGAAAGAGGTTGGAAAAACCAGCAATGCCATCAACGCGAATGAAGCCATCTGGAGTTTCCTGGTGACCAAGAAAATCGCGGGCGAAAGCGGCGTGGAAAAATAGCCCTAACAATCGCGTTTCTTCCCGTCACATCGGTCAGCGTCTTCAATCCAATTTGGTTCACTCCAGATGCGCGTGCGCATTCGGATAGAATTTGGCGATCATCGGCCCGGTCATGAATCCGCTTCCTACTCCGGATACACTCCGGATGATCACTTCATCCGTTCCAGAATTGCGCATGTCCTGAGCGTAACGCGACGGCCCGGCCCGCGTAATAATACGCGCCTTGGGATTCAGCGCCTTGGCTGTAACCGTGATGTAAGATTGTCAGCATCATTGTCGATCACAATGCACACCCTCGCGCCCGCTCGATTCCGGCGGACTGCAGCACGTTGTGGCGCTTGCCATTACCTGGATGCGCAGCACTTTTTCTTTCAGCAGTTTGCGGCACAATCCTTCGTTGGTCTCGATCAACACAAAAGGAATTTGCAGGCACTTCAGCGGATCCACCAGCCTACGGCCTACCTGCCCGTAACCGCAGATTATGAAGTGATCGCGCAGTTTCTCAATGCTGACGTCGTTCACTATGTTCTCCAGGCCTCCATTCCCTGCCGGTTGAGGATTGTAACCGCCACGTAAGGACCCGGCAGATCAGCGGCATCAATTGAGCGAACCGTGTCTTCGTACCATCGGGCGAAATCTGCACTATCGTTGTGCCTGTACCCTGCAGCTTCGCGTTGTCGTGATTCGTCTGTGCTCTCCCCGACATGCCACCGGCAGCAATCATCGTTAGGACAGCAGCGTAAGCTCTGACCTTGTCAAAACGTTTCATGAGTATCCTCCGCAAGCGCAAACCTGAATTGAGCCAGAAACGGCGTGGGATAGCCGCTACTGAGCGAGGGCAGTGTGGTTCGGCTCGTGAACAGGACTGCCAAGGGATTGTCAAATCCGTGTGTTCTTCTGAAGCTGTAGCCGCTCGCGGGATGCGAGGATTGCCCCCTCAGCGAATCAATTTCCGCAACTCCCGCCGCAGAATTTTTCCCGAGGCCGTTTTGGGGACGACCTCCACAAAATGCACTTCGCGCGGCTGCTTGTAGTGAGTCAGCCGTTCGGCAACGAACCCGCATAACTCTCGTTCCATCATCTTTCCCGTTGCAAATCCTTCACGCAAAGCGATAAACGCCACCGGGATCTCTCCCGCCGCCGCGTCTGGACGCCCCACAACACCGCACTCCCGCACCGCGGGATGCTCCAGCAGTACCGCTTCCAACTCCGCGGGGGCCACGGGAAATCCTTTGTACTTGATCATTTCCTTGCGGCGGTCGACGACTCGGTAAAAACCTTCGCAATCCCGCGTGACAATGTCGCCCGACCAAAACCATCCGTCACGCAGCACGGCCGCGGTCGCCTCTGGCTGCTTCCAATATCCCCGCATAAACTGCGGCCCGCGCATCACCAACTCTCCCGGCTCGCCGGCCGCAACCTCGGCCACACGCGATGGAGCCATATCCTCCGCGCCAATCACCCGGCACGCTGTTTGCGCTAAAGGATGCCCAATCGAATCCGGACAATAGAGCTCAGGCTCGAGATATCCTACATGCGTCACCGGTGAAGCCTCCGTCATCCCGTAACCCTGACAAACCAGAATGTCCGTTAGCGCCGTGAACCTTCGCGGCAGCTCCGGCGCTAGCGGCGCGGCTCCAGATTTTACCCACTGCAGCTCGTGATTTTTTGGAAACTGCCCCGCCTCGGCCGCAAGGCACAAAGCATTCATTGCCGGAGGAACCATCAACATGGTGCTAATAGATTCCTCTGTCAGCCGCGAACATACTTGCGCCACATTGAAGCGCGGCATGAGCACCAGCGTCGCCCCGATCATCAGCATCGGGTTCAACGCCACGTTCATTCCATAAATGTGATACAGGGGCAGGAAGCAAAGGAGATGATCCTCCGGCTCCAGCATCGCGGCTCCCGGACCCATCAACTGATACACATTCGCCACCAGATTGTAATGCGAAAGCATCACTCCTTTGGGCAGCCCCGTGGTACCGCTGGAATAAGGCAGCGCCGCCAACGTCTCCTGCGATCCTTGCTCAGGCCGTGGCAACTTCGCGCTCACTGGTTTCAGCAAATTGGAAAACGGCTCGCTTCCGCTTCCCTGCTCACGCGTGCAAAATACTCGCCGCAGGTTTTGCAATCCCGACAAATTGACGCGATCAATATTCGGCGCATCGGTGATGAGCAGCACCGCACCCGAATCCGCCATTTGATACCTGACTTCCCGCTCTCGGTAAGTTGGGTTCAACAGTGTCGGGATGGCCCCCGCCAGCGTAGAAGCATGATAAGTTGCACAGAACTCCCACGAATTCGGTAAAAGAATAGCAACCACTTCACCCGGCTTCAGGCCAGCCGCAACCAGACCGCGTGCCAGCGCTTCCACTGTTTCTCCATACTCGGCGTAAGTCATCCGCCGCCCGCATGACAGATCTACCAGAGCCGTTTTCTGCGCATGCTTGCAGCAGGACACGAGAACCGCATCGTGCACAAAGACATTGCTCGGATCGGTGTAGAGTTGAGTGCGCAACATGGCCGCAACGATTGTAGCCGAAGGCGGCTGGAACAGGGCGGTTTGACGGTTGGGCCACGCCTGTGAGGAGCAGTCAGGTAACGTTAAGTTGCGGTTGGCCGGGCTGGGTATCAGCAAAAATGCCAAAATTGGTGCCTGCTTCCCGCCCCAGATAATTGGGCCGGCTGAGATGGTTGCCGGGTGGGATCACCAAATGCAGCAGCGCTGTTATTATCAGTCCAATTGTGATTTTCCATCAGAATCACCCAGGCCGTCTTTATTTTGCTCATTTGCGCGTTGGCGGCGGCCCGATAGCCAGCCTTCCTCATCCCATGTTAGGCACTGCACTCCACCTCGCGCCGCAAAACGTTCCGACCACCGAATTTTCCCCGTAACCTGCATGACCACAAACAGGGTGAGGATGGCGATGATCGTGATGGCCAGGCCGGTGAATCCCTTCCAGAAGAAAGCATACGAAAACAGCACCAGATAGATTAATTGCGCTGTGCCCGCCTCCAACGCGGCAAACCGCAGCCCGACTACCAACCGCAGATAACTCACCACCAGCGTCACGGAAACCAGTGATGCCAGAATCATCGCCGCATGGATCGAAATGTGATCCACCAGATAAGCCAGCAGCAGATGAAAAGCGAAAAAGGCCGTTGCCAGAAAAAAATAGTTCATGGGATGCAGATCGATCTTGCGAACCGTGGTAATGATGAACATCAGAAAAAAAAAGAATAACGACACCGGCGCGGCGTAGCTGATTTCTCCCGCCAGCGGCCCGGGCTGCAACTTCGCGGGCATAGTCATACCGATCTGAAAGCCCGAAACCAGGCTCGAGTATTGCCAGGTCAACTGCCAACCGCCGGCAATGAGCTGCTTGGAAGTGGGTGAGAGCGTATCGTCGGCGAAATCAATGTCCCGAAAATTGGTTTGCACGGTAAGCATGAAATCGCGCGCCTGAGCAACTCCCTCTCCCAACTGATAGCGCCAACAATCCAAGCCTTGCGAGCGATACGCAACGTGCAGGCTGCCGATTTC
>DATNLE010000107.1:0-15154 GCA_035603035.1 Candidatus Acidiferrales bacterium
AGCGACCCGCATCGCGGTGCGGGAGATGATCGATTTCCTGGCCACGGAGAAGAAGATGAGCCGCGAAGATGCCTACATGTTGATCAGCGTGGCCGGCGACGTGGACATCACCGAACTGGTGGATGGCAACAAGGGAGTGCACGTAATGTTGCCGAAGGCGGTGTTCAAGAACTAGATTGCAGGCGATTAGGGCGGAAGAGTGAAAACAGCGAAGCTTGAGGTGGCAGTTCCGACTCGTGTGCAAGACAGCTATGAAACATCACACGAAACGAGAATTTTCCCGCGTCTCCCCTTTCGGATTGATGTGTCTGATAAATTCTGTCATCAGACACATTAACCATTACAAACGTGGTGGGGTGGATGTCGGATGTCGTAACGCCACCTGAGTCTGAAAACCTGCCGGCAATGCCTCCGGTGATTGTCGGCGCGCACACTCCTGAAATAGCACGCCGCGTCGAGAACTTCTTTCATTCGGTGGCAAGCATCTTCGAAGCCTGGGTCAACCGGCGCAAATCCAATCACACCCACCGTGCTTACCGTTTGGCGATGTCATCGCCTTTGTCGAGTTCGGCGGCTAGGCGTGGCCGCAGGACTCCGCACAGGTGCTGCGAGTCGCCATTCTCGATGTCCAGGCCTTCATGGACTACGTAGTGATCGACCAACGATCCATCTCTCGTGGAGATTCTTGAGATTCGCTTGCTACTAGCAAACGTGTTGCGTCCCCGGGCGGCAGGCCAGAGACTCACGCCGGAAGCGCGCGACAAACTGTTCGATGAAATCAGCGAGGCGAGACACCAACTGGCCGGGAAGTTGGGCATTTCTGCAGGAAGGGAGCAATGCGACGCAGCGAGTTTTGCCGGAGTCGGGGTTTGACCTTCCGCACACTGAATCGGCATCCGAAGAAGCCTGCTTTTACGAGTCCAATGGTCAAGAAGTTGCCAAGCTGTTGTTCAGTGAGAGATTCTCCAAGTCAAACCCTCTGACGGCGCAGAGAAGGAGCGCGCTGTTAAGTGCGATGCTGGGTGAGGCAGTGGTCGAAAGAAAGTTCCGCCCGGAACTGCTGCCCCGCTGAATGATCTCACTGAGGCTTCCTGCAAATTTGATTCAGTCGGCATGGACTCGTCAAACTGTCAAAATCTAGGGTCGAAGTTCAAATCCTTTCCCTAAGATCACGCATCAATCGATAAGTTGAAGACGGCGAGTGCGACTCGCGCGATCTGTTCCAGCGCTTTCCTGTCTGACTTGAGCCTGGCCATTGCTCGCATGCCTTGAATCGTGGCTACAAAGAAGCGTGCCAGAGCCACAGGGTCGTCCTTGGGCGACAGTTCTTTCTGCTTTTGCGCTCTCGCGAGAGCCTGACAAAAGATCGCTTCTACTCTAGCCTGGTTATCCCTCAAGAAATCCCTCACGACTGCGTCCTTCGGATCACGCTGCAGGTTGGCGCTCAACAAAAGGCAACCTCGTTCATGGTGTTCCCGTGTCTCAGCGGCAAGGCCGAAGAGAAGTCCTGCGAAACCGTCTCTGACGGACTGAATCTCATTCAGCATCTTCTGCATCTGGTTATTGGTTTGGTCCCGGTAATGTGCCATGGCCTTTAGGTACAAGGCCCGCTTATCACCAAACGTGTCATAGAGGCTCTGTTTGGCGATGCCCATTTCCTTCATCAGCGCTTCCAGGGAACAATTTTCATAGCCCAAGCGCCAGAAAAGATTCATCGCTTTGGCTAAAGCGCGCTCAGGATCGAATTCCTTGGGTCGGGCCATATCTGGGCCTTTCCAGTCTACAACCGGTGCGATTGACAGGTTTAATTCTAGACTATATAGTCTGGAATCATTGAAGCGGCCCGTGAAGCAGGTGACGACCGCAGGGCAGGAATCGTTGCGTCAGGAGGGAAATCAATGAGAACCGATCTGAAGCCAAAAGCGGGAGTGCTGCTCGGCTTTTTCTTGGTAGCGACTGTGGCAGCAACGAGCCAAAACAAATCCGGTCCTGATGCGATCGAATCGAAGTTCGGCGAGGTCGATGGGTTTAAGATTCACTACCTCACCGCCGGCCACGGACCTGCTGTGATCCTTCTCCATGGCTACACTCAAACCTCGCGGATGTGGAGGCCGTTGATTCCGAAACTCACGGATAAATTCACCATCGTTGCGCCGGACCTGCCGGGAATTGGCGACTCCGACATTCCAAAAGACGGCCTCGATATGAAAACTGCAGCCATTCGCGTCCATGCTCTGGCGAAATCACTCGGAATCAGCAAAGCGAGGGTCGTCGGTCACGACATCGGTCTGATGGTGGCGTACGCCTATGCGGCCCAGTTTCCAAGCGAGGTCGAAAAGCTCGTCGTGATGGACGCTTTTCTCCCAGGTGTGTTGGGATGGGAATTGGCCTACGACAGCCCGAATTTTTGGCACTTTCGCTTCCACGGGACCACCCCCGAAGCCCTCGTCCAAAGCAGGGAGAAGATATATTTCGGATATTTCTGGAACGACTTGGCGGCAGACGAAAAGCGCTCGCTTTCAGAAGCCGACCGCGCGTCGTATGTTGCCGCTTATTCCCGTCCGGGAAGGATGCGTGCTGGATGGGCGTACTTTGCGTCATGGCCCGACACAGCAAAAGACTTTGCTCAAATGGCTCAGACGCAGTTGACCATGCCTGTCTTGTCCATCGCAGGCGAAAAAGCCAGTGCCGCGATCCTTGGCCCACAGATGAAGCGCGTAGCAACCGATGTCAAAATCATCGAGTTGAAAGGCAGCGGGCATTGGCTGATGGAAGAGCGTCCCCAAGAAACCATGGCCGCGATCGTCGACTTTTTCTGAGTTGTGAAAGCCGGGACTTCGAGTGAAATTTTTCCTTGTGCTGAGAGACAGGAGCCACTTTACAGTTCTGGTGTCAATTCCGTCATGATCGTTTCTTCTGCACTCTGCGAATTCATCACGACAAGAGATTAGTAGGAGCAGCTTCCAGAAACTGCCGCCGATTTCCTAGACCGCAGGAGCAGACTCGATAGATTAGGTAATTAAGTTGTTAACTTTTTCTATAAATGACACTTCTCGATAAGCAAGTTTCCATTGCTGATGAACTTACATGGGTTTCGAAGTCGAAACCGTTGGACGCTAGTCTTCGGTCAGCGTTACCAAGAAACCAGCATTCCCAATAAAGAGGTTACGGGGGTCAATGCACCCCTTCACATTGAAGTTCTTGTTCCAATGCGTATACAGATCAGGGTGTACTTTGAATGGGTGCAATTGACCAAATGGGTTCCGTATGGTGTTTCTTATCGAAGACGCTGGCTTGGTGGACGCTACTAGGACTAGGGCTCGCTCTCCCTTTTGAAGCGGAAAACAAAAATAGGCCGGTCTCTGAGTCCGCCAACCTTTTCAGCAGCCGATGCAGCACCTGTCATGATCGCGACGGCGCGGGTTCAAAATTGGAGAAGACTTTGCAGCTGAAAGACTTGCGTTCGGCAGAGGTGCAACGACTGCCAGACACGGACCTTGAGCAGGTGATCCGGGAAGGAAAGGGCAGCATGCCTTCCTTCAAAAGCAGCCTAGATGATCAGCAGATCGCTGGACTGGTTTTATTCGTACGAACGCTTAAGGGGCAATCCTCATCCGCCATTTCTGGTCAGTCTGTCCCGGCTTCTGCGACTGTTTCCGGCATCGCCCGGGTTCACATTGATGCGTCGCGACCGCAGAGAAATTGGGCGGTGTACGGCGGTAGTCCCGCGTCGGACCACTACTCTCCTTTGAAACAAATCAATCGCAAGAATGTGAAACAACTGCTGCCAGCCTGGAGTTTTGACACTGGCGAAGCTGGCGGCCTGCAGACCAGCCCGCTTGTAGTGGACGGTGTTCTGTTTGGAATCAGCCCGACGCAGAAAATATTTGCGCTGGATGCGACCGACGGCAAACTGTTGTGGCGCTTTGATTCTGGAGTTAGGGGAACGCAACCCGACCGTGGCTTGGCGTACTGGAGCAATGGAAGCAAGAAACGAATTCTAGTTGGCGTCATGAACGTTCTCTGTGCGCTCGACGCAATTACCGGAAAACCAATACGAACTTTTGGCAAGGACGGAGGTGTCGATCTTCGCGAAGGCCTTGGCAGATTCCCGGTCGAGGCGCAGTCGGTTTATCTGACCAGTCCCGGCACAGTTTATAAGGACCTTATTATTATAGGAGGTCGTGAGCCGGAAACCCTTCCTGGACCTCCGGGCGACGTTCGCGCCTACGACGTTCGTACCGGCAAGATGGCTTGGGCATTCCACACCATTCCGCATCCCGGAGAATTCGGATACGAAACGTGGCCCAAAGATGCTTGGACTTACTCCGGCGGAGCCAACAACTGGGCAGGCATGGCGCTGGATGCAAAGCGCGGAATTGTCTATGTGCCCACAGGCTCTGCGGCGATGGATTTTTACGGCGCGAATCGCATTGGAGACGACCTGTTTGCCGACAGCTTGATCGCCCTTGATGCCAGCACCGGCAAGCGGATTTGGCATTTCCAGGATGTCCGGCATGATCTTTGGGACCGTGATTACCCCGCTCATCCCGTCCTGTTGACTCTCAAACGCGATGGTAAGGAAATTGATGCAGTGGCACAGACGACCAAGCATGGGTTTGTGTATGTCTTCGATCGTGAGAATGGCACTCCCTTATTTCCTATCGAGTACCACAAATATCCGGGGAGCACGGTTCCGGGTGAGGCAGCAGCTGAACAGCAGCCTCTACCAGTAAAGCCCGCGCCTTATTCTCGTCAACTGCTCACCGAGGATTTGCTCACCACACGGACCCCTGAAATCCACCAGTGGGCATTGGAGAAATTTAAAACATTTCGCAGCGAAGGACAGTTTGTTCCTTTTAGTGTGGGCAGAGACACCGTGGTTTTCCCCGGTTTTGACGGTGGCGGCGAATGGGGAGGGGCTGCAGGAGATCCGGAAACCGGCATTTTGTATGTCAACGCGAATGATGTGGCATGGACCGGAGCTCTCGCCAAGAATACTGTCCCCGCTGCCAGCGGGCGTGGCATTTACGACTCCCAGTGTGCCGCCTGTCACCAAGACAATATGCAAGGTTCCCCACCCAGTTTCCCTTCGCTTGTCGGTTTGCATGATCGTCTCTTGGCTCCGCAAATCGCCGGGATCATTCGGCAGGGAAAGGGACGCATGAACGGGTTCCCTAATCTAAGCGACGATGAATTATATGCCCTGATTGAGTTTCTTATGAACGGTGAAAGCAAAGAGATCCAGAGTTCCGGCCCACCGCCGCCCGGCATGGATTACCGCTTTACCGGTTATCACAAGTTTCTCGATCCGGAGGGCTATCCCGCGGTGGCGCCACCTTGGGGAACGCTGAACGCCATCAACCTAAGTACTGGTGAGTACGTATGGAAGATTCCTCTCGGTGAGTATCCCGAGCTGGCCGCGCAGGGGATGAAAAACACGGGAACAGAAAACTACGGAGGGCCCATCGTGACTGCCGGCGGCCTGGTGTTCATTGGCGCGACAAACTTCGACAGGAAGTTGAGGGCTTTCGACAAGGCGACCGGTGAATTGTTGTGGGAGACGACGTTGCCGTTTGCGGGAAATGCCACTCCGGCAACTTATGAAGTTAACGGGAAACAGTACGTAGTGATCGGCGCGGGTGGCGGCAAAGATCCTAAGTCGCCATCCGGAGGAGCCTACGTGGCCTTTGTTCTGCCGTAGGTGGCCGCGTTGCCAATGGGGTCACCTATGATCTTCTCCAACAGCGCCGATGCGTTCACCGGACCTTATCAAGGCAACGTGGCCGTAGGCACCAACATCGGCACGCAGGTCAGGGAGATCGCCATCCAACTGTCTGGTCAATACAGCCTCTATGTCTATGACCTCGCTGAAACCGGATTTGTAATGGCCTACGACACGACCGGCAACCTGTACAGCGGGAATATCGACAGCACGCTCTCGATTAGCCCGGCCAACACTGGTCAAACCAAGACACTGGCTGAGCTTGGGTTTTTCTCAAGTGGAATTGCGGTGGATAGCACGCGCGGAAGAATCTACGTCGCCAGCCAAAACTACAACAAGGTCGCTGTATACAACACCAGCGGAACGCCGCTGCATACGATTGAGTAACCGGATCCGCTCGGTCTGACACGATGGGCGATTGCCCCGAGAACCCGGGACATGGCCGGGCCTAAAGCGGACCGTTGCTGAAATTTGCTACAGCACTCATCATGGATCAATGAGCGCCTGATTACAACAGTTGGCCACAGTACCCGCAGAAGCGCTCGGTCCACGGTAGTTTCAGCGACAGTAAGCGGGTTAGCGAGTGGTCGCAAAGTATCGCCTCTGTGCTCCGGCGATTCGTTATGTTGATGGGAGTGAGGGGCTCCAAGTCTGAGCCACACACCGATGCTAGGGAAACTGCAGGTCGAACGCGTAAATCTCCTGGGTGCTGATGTCGCGGGGGAGGATAGGAATTCCACCCGGCGCGAGGCCCGTCCAGGAGCCCGGACCGAACTGATCACGGTAGCTGCGAATTTTGGTCAGGTCGGCAAGTTTTTCGATGTTCCCGTCACTGATTCGCATGCGGAAGAATCCGGCGTCGTGTTGCAGGATCGTGTCGAAGTAGACGTAGTTGCTGTCGGACGACCAAGTGAGATAGCCGAAGGAACTCTGCTTCGTGTCAACCTGCCGCCACTTTTGGGTCTTGGTGTCGTAGAGCATCAGTTTGTCGTTGCCCGTGGCGGTGATAGCCACGATGTATCGTCCATCAGGGGACCAGCGGGGACCGAAGATTCCCTGGGAATCGGGCAGCATGGAAGACTGGTGCGTTTTGAGGGCGTACAACTCGATATAGGTCTGATCGGAATGCATCAAGTCGTGATGGCCAACCGCGAGTGTATTGCCATCCTGCGACCAGGTGGGATCAGTCTCCTGTGCGTCGGCCGAGGTCAGAACCTGCGGGCTGCCCCCGTCTTTTGAGATCAAGAATGCCTGCCATGCCTTGCCGGGAAAACTGCCGGAGAAGGCGATCTGGTTCCCGTCGGGAGACCAATGGGACAAGGCCGCGCGCAACGGCGGATAAGTAAGCTGGAAGCGGGAACTGCCGTCGGCTCTGCTGCGCCACAAAGTATTGTCGGGGTAGTTGATGTAGCTGACCCACTGTCCGTCGCGGGAGAATTCCACGTCGCCGGCGGAGATGCCTCCGAGATAGGGGATAAACTCGCCGGATTTCGAGTCGTAGCGAACCAACTCTGCACGCTGTTGGATGCCTACCACAAACAGCTTCTTGCCATCTTTGCTGGGAATGGGGTCGCCATACTGTAACGGTCCAGTCGTGAGTTGAACAGGAGCGGGGGAGACTCTGCGCCACCAATTGGTGTGGTCGGGGACGATCCAGATGTTATCGTCGCCGTCGCGCGCGCTTTGAAAAAGGTAATACCTGCCGTCGGGCGTCCAGGCGCCGCAACACTCCGAGGGAGGGTTGTTCCAGCCGGACAGCAACGGATGCATGCCGCTGCCGTCGGAACGGACTTCCCACATACTCGAAGTATTGTTGACTCGATTTGAAACGGTGAACCTGATCCTGCTTCCATCCGGGGAAAAGTTGGTGGCGGCGGGAGCGGCGGGCGCACTGAACAACTTTCGCGGGTTCGCTCCGTTGTGATCCGCGAGGTAAGCGTCATTTCCTTTGCTGAAAAACAGCCTGCCATCGGGTGCCCAACCACCGCTTCGCGCGAGTATTTCGCCGACGCGGCGCGGCGAGCCGGCTGGAAGCGGCAACGACCACAGCGGGCTTCCCTCATTCGACATTCCTGGCTGGGCCACCAGGAGTTCGGATTGGTCCCCTGAAACATCCAGCAGAATCGGATTCTCAAATGGAACGGCGACTGGGGCCGTTTCGCCTCCGTTCACGGATACTTGTGCGATGGTATAGCGGGCAGGGGGATTCTCCATGAAATAAAGGCGATTGCCGTCGGTCATGAGGTTGAATTTGGGCAGCCCATCGTTGGTGATTTGCTTTGTTCCCAAGATTCGTGGTGGCGGCAATGGCGCCTGTAGCCACAGGGCGAGTCCGGCCAGCACGATGAGAATTGCGGCGAGTCCAATCCACTTCAACCAGGAAGCCGCAGGCTTCGATACGGAAATCGAGGGAACGTCTGCGAGGCTGATCACCCCGCTTCGTCCCGAGTCTGCATCGCGCTTCAGGCGCTTGAGGTCGGTTTCCAGATCAGCTGCGGAGCGATACCGCAGCTCCCGATCCCTTTCCAGGCATTTGTTAATGATGCGCTCTAAATCCGCTGGCAGGTCCGGATTCAGGCGTACGGGAGCGACCGGAGCGCGGTTGACGATGGCTTCGCAGATCATGGCGGACGTTTCACCGCGGAAGGGCAACACTCCCGTCGCCATCTCATAGAGCATCGCACCGAACGAGAACAGATCGGTGCGGCCATCGAGTTCCCCGCCGCGCACCTGCTCCGGCGACATGTAGGCCACGGTGCCGACCATAGTGCCTGGAGAAGTCAGATGCTCGTCCACAATGGACTGCGTCTGCGTCTTCAGCGCGGCGATCTGGCTTAACGAGATCACCGCGGGTGCGACCTTGGCCAGTCCGAAGTCGAGAACCTTGGCGTGACCGCGCTCGGTCACGAAAATGTTCGCTGGCTTGATGTCGCGGTGGATGATCCCCTTGCCATGCGCGGCATCGAGTGCATCTGAGATTTCAATTCCTAGATTGAGAATCTTGCCCACTTCCACCGGACGTCCCCCGATCGCGTGCCTCAAGGTCATGCCATCGAGGAATTCCATCGCGATAAATGACTGCCCGGCGTGTTTGCCAATCTCGTAAATCGTGCAAATGTTGGGGTGGTTCAGGGCTGAAGCCGACCGCGCTTCGCGGCGAAAACGTTCGAGCGCCTGTTGATCCTGCGCCAAATCGTCAGGCAGAAACTTCAATGCCACGAAGCGTCCCAACTCCGTGTCCTCCGCTTTGTAGACCACACCCATGCCGCCGCCGCCCAGCTTTTCAATGATGCGGTAGTGCGAAATGGTCTGTCCGATCACGGTGCTGAAATCTTAGGATTGTGAGTAGGGCAAGTCAATAAAGGCGGGAAAGTTGGCAATGCCGCGACGAGTCATGTGGCGTAACATCCTCATTGCGCTCAAACCCCTCGATGAGCGCTATGGCCAGAATCCAGTTCGGCCAAGCCCCGTGCGGCAAGGCGGCTTGGTACTCTTCCATGATCTGAGCGATACTCGCCGCATTCCAAGCAGTCTGAAGGAGTTGAAAGTTGAACGGTAAATGTGCCCCCTTGAGATCGTGCCCGTAATAAGTGATCAACTGTTCAATCGGCAGATAAGTCTCACCGATCAAAACGCGATCCGGATACGGATCCGTTACACTCCGTATCTCGGCAACAATCGCGTGAACCTCGGGCCGATTGGCGGTGTAGAACGGCAACAGCCGGTCGTGCGACGATTCACCCGGAACGTAGCCAGGATTTAAGGGTTTGTCCCGAAACTGATCGTCCTTGATCAGCGGCCAGAGTACATCCACCCGAAACCCATCCACGCCGCGATCCAGCCTGAGCCCTCGCCGATGCGCCTCGGCGACCAATCGGTCGAAATCCGCGAGGTTCCCGAAGACCCGAAGAGCACGCCACACTGCAATAATCTGTGAGGTCGTATCTAAATCCGCCATGGGCGAAGGATAAATCGGCGAAATCCAGATAGCGTCGATGCCAAGGGTTACAACATGATCCAGGCGCCGAATAATCCCCGGAAGATCGCCAATTTCATCCCATTGCTATCCTGAAATGAGCGCGGGTAAATTTGACAGATACCACCACGCTGCCACCACTTTAAATCCCGCCTGCGCTCAGGCCCCTAGATTCACAAACCAATATCGCTCAAGCTAAAATCGATCCGCAAGTTGTAAGCCGTAACCTGAGGACTCCTTGTGATCAACGACCTCTGGTACAAAAATGCAATCTTCTATTGCCTGTCCGTCGGAACCTACCTCGACACGAACGCTGATGGGATCGGCGATTTTCGGGGCCTCCTCCGCCGCCTCGATTACCTGCAGGGCCTGGGGGTAACGGCAATCTGGCTGCTTCCATTCCAGCCCTCGCCGGGTCGCGACGATGGCTACGACGTTTCCGATTATTACGGAGTCGATCCCCGCTACGGCTCGCTGGGAGACTTTGTCGAGTTCACCCAGGGATGTAGACAGCGAGGCCTTCGTGTCCTGATCGATCTTGTCGTGAATCACACCTCAAACCAGCATCCGTGGTTTCAGGAGGCGCGCAAAGATCCGAAGTCCAAATACCGCGATTGGTATGTCTGGTCAAAGAAAAAGCCGCGAAACGCGAACCAAGGCATGGTCTTCCCTGGCGTCCAGAAATCCACATGGGATTACGATGACGCGGCAAAAGCCTGGTATTTCCATAGGTTCTACGATTTTCAGCCCGATCTGAATACTTCGAATCCCGAGGTCCAAGCTGAAATTCTAAGAATAATGGGTTTCTGGCTTCAGTTAGGCGTCTCTGGATTTCGCATGGATGCCGTGCCGTTCGTCATTTCCACCAAAGGCGCTACTAATCGACGGCCCACCGAGCACTACGACATGCTTCGCATGTTCAGCGAATTTCTCACCTGGCGCGAAGGCGACGCCATCATTCTTGCCGAAGCAAACGTACTCCCTTATGTGGATATGAATTACTTCGGCGCTTCCGGCGAGCGCCTGCAAATGATGTTCAACTTCGAGGTGAATCAAAACCTCTTCTACGCGCTTGCCACAGGTGACACTCGTCCCCTCGTCAAAGCCTTGAAGACTACCAAGCCACGTCCCGCCACCGCGCAGTGGGCGCAGTTCTTACGAAACCACGATGAGCTCGACCTCGGTCGCCTGACGAAGAAGCAGCGCCAGGCAGTCTTCGCCGCGTTCGGTCCTGAACCGAACATGCAGCTATACAAGCGAGGGATTCGCCGCCGTCTCGCTCCCATGATGCAAGGCGACCGACGCAGGCTTGAGCTCGCATACAGTCTGATGATGACGCTCCCCGGCACTCCCGTCTTCCGCTACGGAGACGAAATCGCCATGGGTGACAACCTCGATCTGCCCGAACGCGACTGCGCCCGTACGCCAATGCAATGGTCCAATGAACCGCAAGCGGGATTCACGGAAAGTGATAAACCTGTAATTCCCGTAATCGCCGAAGGCCCTTACGGTTTCGAGCACGTAAATGTCGCCGCGCAGAAGCGCGATCCCAACTCCCTCATGGACTGGACCGAACGCATGATCCGCATGAGGAAAGAAGTTCCCGAGATCGGTTGGGGCGATTTTTCAATCCTCGGGACCGGGAAACCCGAGGTGCTTGCGCTCCGCTACGATTGGCGCAACAACTCCGTTCTATTCGTGCACAATCTCAGTCCCATTCCCACAGAAGTCAAATTCCGGGCTGGCGCGAAAGTGGATGGCCAGCTCGTCAATCTCCTGTCAAACGATCACAGCACTCCCAACGCTTCCGGCAAGCATCGCATTTTGCTTGAGCCCTACGGCTACCGCTGGTTCCGCATCGGGGGCCTTGATTATCTGCTAAAGCGGACCGAAATTTAGGCGAATGAGCTGGCAAAGTTCTCTGCAAAAATGGTTCGTTGGTTCGGCACACAACAAGCCCCGAAGAGATCAAGAACCTGTTGGCGATTTCGGATCGGGATCTCTCGGCTAGCCAAGTGAAATAGTTGCCCGCCGGCTGGCGATGTACGATCGCCTACAATGCCGCACTTTAGGCGGCGACGGCCGCTCTGGCTGCTGCGGGCTATAGGGCTCCACGCGACAATGACCACTACCGCGTTATCCACTTCGCTGGAGTTCACGACGGCACCGGGCAGAAAACTCTTCGACACCCTCGATGGCATTCGCAAGAAGCGCAACGTGAGCAGTTACGATGCAGCTGGAGCCGTATCGGACAAGGAAGCGGACGAGGAAAAGTGGATTAGAGCGACTCACCCGGAACTATTTGAGCGTGAGGTCTAGCGGCGCGGTGCCAGTTGCTCTAAGTGGTTCAGCCGGCGCGGCGAAGAAGCCTTCGTGTGCGGTCGGCGCGTCGGGTAGATTCACGCGGTGCCTCCCGTTGTCGATAAATTAGGATGCGGCCGGAATCGCCTACAGTCTAAGCAAGCTATTCGTCTGCCCACTGCCCAGGGGAGAATCCATCCGACGCCGCTAAGGCAGAAGGAGGCACAGTCATAGCGGTTAGAGACAATCCACCCTACCTCAGTGTTTGACGAGAACTCGCTCCCAAACCTGACGCCAGTCCATCTGACATTTACCCTGGCACTTGAACTCTTTCCCGTGGCCGCCCATTCTTCCTCCACATTCCGGGCACACCCAATTCAGAATGCCGGAGACCAAATCTGCAGTCGCTTTGATCGCACTCAATCTGATAAACGTCATACATCACCTCACCCATCACATCAAATGATCCGGCATCGAGAATGCCGTTCAGGCGGCGAAGCGCCGCAGAATTCTGTCGCGTTTCGTATCTGACAGAACGTGAATTGCAATGCTGATTGCATTTCCAGTTCCAAACCACGAGTTGGCTTGCGCAATCATGTAACTGAGTTATGAGCCACAGCATCAAAGCGGCATGAGGCAATTCGCCAAGAGGGCAGTCGCCGTCGCAGCCCCGCCCCTACTGAACCGTCATTCCACTGCGAAGCCGTCTTGCTCTCGGCGCTTCTTGAGCCAGAGATAGCGCCAGCACGTGCTGCCGGCACAGGGGACACACGGAAAGCGAAAGTCTGGCGATCGGCCCCCCACTGATGTCGTAAGCCTGTCGAAATGCCGACAGCCGTCTCTTGAAAGGCTCCCATCTGGTCCTCAAACAGGACCTGCAAACACCAACCAGGCTGAAAATGCGTGGCTGAAGTGACATGCCGATCGACTGGAAACGATTTACCCCTGTTCTCATACATTTGAAAGCAACTACGACATACAAATGAAAACAACTACGACACACAAAGACAGGATGGATACGCGAGAACAGACTCCCCACAGACAAAATCTGTTTGGCATCCGGCTTGCAGTACTCAATGCACACCGTGTCTTTGGTGGGCAGGGATGGACTCAGGGTAGAGGCATGACTGGATTGGTTAATTCTCCGATCGCACAATACGCAGTGATCGAGGCCCGTCGGACAGAAGGTCCTTCGGAGCGCTTCGTGATTGCCTATCCCGATGAAGAATCGTTGCGGGAACTCATCGCCGGACCCAGCATCATCGCGTGTGGTTTCGCCTCCCGAGAAGAGGCTCAAGTCAACGTCGACGCTGACTTCTGGACGGCCGCTGCTTGGAAGCAAACTCCAAGAGACCGAGCTGAGAAATATCAACGCGGAGTTTTTTCCGCAAAGCTGCGTTCAGAAGCCGGGTTCAACCTGGCGGAGACCGGGAGAATCGTTTTTGACTTTCTCCATGCGGCTGTGGCTGGGGCCATTCTTGTCTTTTATTCCAGAAATGCCGTGTCCACCGTAATTCGGTCATTTGTTGGAGGTTAATTTTAGTTGGGCGATGCGTACGATTAGACCGATTCGAAGTTGGCGACCTGGGGCAGATTTCGTCTTCTCGCGGCATTCACGCTACTTTCAAAATTCGGGGGCGCCATTGACGAAGGCAATCCACCTGCCAGAGCTAGCGCTAATACGACGATGATCCGCTTTCATGAATCAAAGCTTTTTAGAAATCGGTCGGGCAACGAATTGCTTGGGTACGTGTCAAAGTAACGTCAAACGTTTGACGTCGCGACATCAAAGGGACGCCAAATTCATGCGCTACGCCCGGCCTCAGCGGTCTCAACACCACAATCGCTGAATGCACCGCCAACGCGAGCCTTTTCAGACTGGCATTAGTCATTATGGCCCGTGAAACGAGAATTTTGTTCTCGTTGTAACCACGTTGTAACGTCCAGTTGCAGCATCCGGGTGCGATGGAATATCAAGGGCGAAGCCCTTGGCTAGTTAGTTGGCCACCATCATTCTATCCAGCATCCATATTGGTTTGAGCGCATGTTGTCGGAAGTCTTGAAAGTGCTGGCAATCCACCTGTGACCGTGGCTGTGGAAAGACGATGAAATTCGTGGTTGCCCCCGTCAGATTTCCTGGACAACAAACATTCGCGCACCAAGGTTCCGTAATCCTCTGGTCGCAGCCATCGCTTCCGATGTGGGTACCTTCATGTCAAATTAACATGTCAAATTAACTACTTGAATAGTGATATTGCCCGCAATATCATAGCTAGGTGTCAGCTTCTTATGTTCTCGATACTGACGTGGCAGTTGCGGCACTGCGAAGTGACAGAGGTGCTTCCCGCCAGCTTTTGCTGGCTGCTTTAAATCGGCATTTTGAATTGTTGCTTTCGGTTCCGCTCATACTCGAGTACGAAGCGGTCATGACCCGCCCTCAACATTTGGCCGCATCTGGATTGAGTAGCGCCGAAGTCGGTCATGTTCTCGATGACCTGGCGGCGGTCGCGAGGGCGGTTCGACTTGCGTTCCGATGGCGGCCAAGGCTATCCGATCCTGATGACGACATGGTTTTGGAAACAGCGATCAACGGGAGTGCCAGCGCAATCGTGACATTCAATCAGCGTGATTTTGCGGCTGGAATGAAAGGCTTTAGTTGTGCAGTGATTCCGCCAGCAATGGCTCTACAACAGATTAGGAGTGTGATCCCATGAGACGGAGTAATTTCGCATTGCGACTACAGCCCTCTTTACTGGAAGAGCTGCGCAAGGCTGCTGAAGTGGAAGGTGTAGCTCTAAATCAGCTCATCAACGTAGCAGTGGCGGAAAAGGTCTCTGCTTTGCGTACGGAGGAGTACTTCCGGGGAAGGGGTCGCAGGGCTGATCGCGCCGAAACCCTGCGGATTCTTGAACGTGCTGGACAAGGAAATCCCCCTATGGAAGGCGACGAACTTTCCCCTGAGTGGCGAAAGAAGCCAGGCCGGAAAGCGGCGAATGAGAGAGATTCGACCAAGCGGGGACAGAAGAAGAGGGCCGCTGCTAAATAGGGCGCGGCCCTTCGCCTTTGCAGAGCCAAGTCCGTCTCGTCTCGCCGGTATGGCTCCAAATCATCTTTGCGGTTCTTTCTTCACGATCGACAGACCTTGATTGTCA
>DATNLE010000124.1:0-1343 GCA_035603035.1 Candidatus Acidiferrales bacterium
GTTGGCAGGAGCGCTCCTCACCGAAAGCAGATGTCGCTCGGGCGGGAACTGTAAGCGGACGCGGCGTCGCCTGCGTTGCGTATGAAGGAAACAATGGATACGCTGCGCTTGTTGCCGAGGTGGACGTAGATATGGAAACGGCAACTGTCCGGCCGCGGCGGTTCATAGTTGCGTTGGACTGCGGTCCTATCTCCAACCCTGACGGTCTGCGAAATCAGATCGAAGGAGGCATCCTGCAAGGGATGAGCCGCGCCTTAGTAGAAGAAGTTACATGGGACAACCGGCGCGTGACCTCGGTCGACTGGGAGACTTATAAAAGTTTGTATCTTGATTACGACATGCCCACGGTCGAGACTGTCTTTGTGACGCCTCCCGACGTGCCCGCAACCGGCGCGGGAGAGACCGCAATCACAGTCGCTCCCGCCGCGATTGGAAACGCTATCTTCGATGCTACAGGTGCCCGTCTCCGGGAGCTCCCGTTTACTCCCGAGCGGGTCAAAGCTGCGCTGGTCGAGAGTGCGCAACGAGGCGGGAGCGTATGAAGCATCGAAAATCCATCGCTTCGCTTCTCGCTGTAGCAGCAACCTATTGTTACCTAATGCTGCTGATTTTATGGATTGCAGCTCCAGGGTTAGGACATGCCGATGTACAGGTCGTTCGCGAAGTTGTGCTACCAGACGATGCGAGCGCCGCTGCCGCTTTCGAAGCAATTGTTCCGGTGCTTCGTCACCCTCGCTGTATGAATTGTCATTCCAGTGGAGATTTTCCTCGCCAGGGTGATGATAACCATCGTCACACAATGCAGATTCGCCGCGGAGATGACGGTCACGGCGTGAATGCCGTCAGGTGCAGCACCTGTCATCAGGATCACAATCTCGTCGGTTTGCACATGCCTCCGGGAGCGCCCGGTTGGCATCTGCCCTCTCCCGCGATGCCGATGATCTGGGAGAAATTGACCGACCATCGGCTCTGTGAACTGTTCAAAGATCCTCAGCAGAACGGCCATCGTACGGTCGAGCAGATTGTGGAGCACATGCACATGCCGCTCGTGCTCTGGGGTTGGGCTCCGGGCGACGGCCGGGCTCCCGTCCCCGTGGCTCAAGAAGAGTTCCTTGCGAAAGTGCGGGAATGGGCTGACAAGGGAGCGGCATGTCCCGCGGGCGCAAGTGCGGGAATGGCCCCCGACATTCGCGCGATTGAAACAAGAACTCACCAACCCAAAAAGGATTGAGGGAGAGTGATCACCGCGACAACGGCCTGACAATGTGCTAGCTTTTCTTTGTACGACCCAAGTGAGAAAATTGATGGACGTTTTCGAAGAAATTGTGCGGATTAGGCGACTC
>DATNLE010000139.1:0-10636 GCA_035603035.1 Candidatus Acidiferrales bacterium
CTTGCTGTTCCGCCGAACTCATCCGACGAATTCCATTCGGCGTGCTGAGCCAGCCAGCTTCGCCGTTGAACGCTGTTAGGCTGGGCCCCGAAGGCAGATGGGAAATTGAGGCGCGTTTATCGGGAGCCAGCGAATAAATCTCGATTGGATATTTCTTGTCGGCCACTTCAACACTTCCTGTCTGAATCCGAGTCTTGATTTTCTGTAGGGCGGCAGCTCCGCCCACCACTGCAAGATATTTGTCGAGAATTGCCTGTGCAGATGGCAATGCGGTCGCAGCTGCCGATTCCTCTTCCGGGGCGGTCGGGTTGTCCGCGGATAGGCTTGGTATCCCCACCGGATGGACCGACCCACGATGGCAGGTGTAGCAGGTCACTTCACGTTCGTTCTTAAAGCTATCTGCGTTGATCTGCATCATCATAGTCATCATCTTCCGCGCCGTGAGCTTCGGCTTTTTGTCGTCCTTCTCCATGGCGCGCTGCACGTGGCAAAACTCGCATTCAACACCCAGCGACGCGGAAATGAATTGCATCGAAGGGATCAATTGATCTGCGGGAATTCCTTTGAGCACCTGGATGTTCTTGAATTTCTGCTCCGCGGTCTGCGCCTCTTCGGTCTTGCCTTTCGCAGCTTCGGCTTGGGCCTTCAGTCGCTCTGCAGCACACATAAGAACGACAGCCATCGAAATTGAGCCTAAGCATAGGAGCAGCCGAGCGTGAGGTCTCATCATGCCTCCTTATTTCTTGAACGGCGCCGATTATACAAAGAGATGAGGTTTCCGGCGCTCAATTCGCCGCACCTAAACCGACACCGAACAATCTCCGAGACCTAGATGAGCGACGACAACTCTGGGAAAAGAGACCGCTAGAATCGGACGCCTACCCCTACGATGCCGAGGCTGAAAATAATTGACTGATCTGGAACGACTGTCTAGTATCGCGCCAGCATCATGGGCGCGTCCCGATACCGCGGGCTCTTCCGTTGGACCGAGAATTTCCGCAAGGTCGCACTTACTATTGCGATCTGCGCTTCTATTTGTGCGAGTAGCGTGCCACAAACGGGTTCGACGACTCGCGTCTCACTGCCCACCGCAGTTCGACTGAAAAACTCCGGCTGGTGGCCGACGAAGGGCGAACCAGTTAGAGAGCAGTATGTCGGCGATAAAAGATGCGCCAAATGCCACATTTCCATAGCAGCTACCTACCTGACGACAGGCATGGCGCATGCTGCGGCGCCCGCCGGGGTCTCTGAAGGCCTCCGACAGCATGATCGTCTACACTTTAAGTTGGGTCCATTCAGCTATCAGATTTTGACCAACAACTCGGGAAGTCTGCTTTCGGTTTCCGACGGCGCCTCGGCCCTCTCGCAGACGCTAATCTGGGCTTTCGGGAAGGGAGCCATAGGCGAGACCTACGTGTATGAGGAGAATGGCAGCTTCTACGAAGCGCACCTTAGTTTCTTCACTTCATTGCAGGCACTCGGCATCACTCCAGGGCAGAACAGTTCCATTCCAATGACGCTCCAGGATGCGGCGGGACGCCAGATGGATGCAGCTGAAGCGCAGCGCTGTTTTGGATGCCACACGACGGCTTCAACCGTGAACAATCGTTTTGATCCCCGCAATGCAATTCCCGGCGTTACTTGCGAAGCTTGCCATGGACCGGGCGCCAAGCATGCAGTCGGAATGAATTTATCGACGGAAGATACAACCGACAAACAAATCCTCGATCCCGGACGGCTCGATCCGGTGGAGTCTGTCGATTTTTGCGGGGCCTGCCATCGCACTTGGCAAGATGTGGTTAATAGCAGGGGCGTCGCACTGGGAGTCTTGAACATCCGCTTTGCACCATACCGCCTTGAGAGCAGCCGATGCTGGATGAAGGGAGACGCACGAATTACCTGCATCGCCTGCCACGACCCTCACAAGCCGCTCGTGACCGATCCAGTGTCGTATGATCCTGTTTGTCTTCGTTGTCACATTTTGTGGGATGCCCAGGAGACGCCCGATCATCCGGGAGCTGCGTGCCCTGTGGCTCAGGCGAAATGCGTGACTTGCCATATGCCGAAATATGAGCCGCCCGGATTCCACGCAGCCTTCACGGATCACTGGATTCGCGTGGTCGGGCCGGGTGTGTCCTATCCAAATTGACTTATGTTGCGTAACGCGTTGAATCGCGGCCGGCCCCTCCAAACCATTTAACGGAGCTTTCCAGAAACCGCACACGGCGATCATGTGTGGTGGACCTCGATTCGGAACGAGCCGACAAACTTCTCGCCTGGCGCAATCACGCGCAGACCCTCACCCGAGCAAAGTGCGTTCGTGGCCGCAGTCATCGGTTCAATGGCCATGAACTCCTTGTCCTTCGGAGCAAAGATCTGGGCGAAGCGGAAACCGCTTTTGAATTCGACGGCGATGGAGTAGCCGTTACCGGCGATCGAGAACGTGGCCTGCTCACTCGAAAGGGCAAAGCCATCGTCGTAGCCGGTGTTTCCGAGCCGCGTAGCGAGAGGCGTCGACGGAGTTTCCTGGCCGGTGGGGATCCCTTGCGCATCGAGCGCCAGCTTGCGCATGGCAGGAGCGTTCAGCGTCCACTCTGCCCGCGGGATTCCCGGAAGGCCGAAATAGGGATGGAAGCCGAAACTGATCGGAACCGGTGAACCGGAATCTGCAAAGACTGTAGTTTGAATCTCCAAATCAACCGGCCGCAGCCGCACCGCCATCTCGACGTGATGCGGGAATGGAAAAATCGCGAGCAGTTCCTGGCGCAACCAATCCAAACGCGCGGTTAGCGCATCCGCGTGGCTGGAAACAACGTTCCACTGCAGTTGAGACCAGGGAACGCCGTGCATAGGAAGTCTGTGATCATCGAAATGCAAACGCGGCGAGGAGGAATCCAGCGAAACCTGACGTCCAGCGGCGCGATATTGCAAGCTGCCGAGGCGATTTGCCCAAGGATACAGGAGTGGAATGCCGGCAGTGCTTCCTTTGATGCGGGCCGCATCGAGATCCTCGACGCGGCGCAGAAGCTCAACTCCACCAAAGCGAAGAGAAGTGCCGAGCATTCCAGCCGCGGGCCAGAATGTTGCTTGCAAGTCACCAACAGTAAGGATATGCGTGGAAGAGCTGCTCATATTCCGCCGCGCGAGCGGTTCGTCGGCCACTCGGAAGCTATCGTTCGCTGGCACCTGATATTATAGTCGGCATTCCGTACATCGGTGATGCACGAACCCTGCCGCCGTACAAGATTCAGTACACCCGTTTCCTGGGCAAGTGCTCTCACTCTCGTGAACGATGTTCTAACGGTTCTTCGGTTTCCATACCTTCCAAGGCTTCAGCACGAGGCTCTCGGCAAAACGAACCGCATTGCCCGATGCGGGGCCTGCGCGCCGCCTCAATCTCTGCCGCAAACACGACTATAATCGTTCCGGCTACAATCTTGCCGGAAAGGATCGCGGTCGATTTATGACACCCAAGAAGCCCGTTTTCCCCGACAGGGCCTATCCTGAATTCATATCGCAGCTCGTCGGGCTGCTCGAGCAAGCGCGGCGGAATTCCGCGCGTTCGGTCAATGCCATCATGACGGCAACTTATTGGGAGATTGGGCGCCGGATTGTGGAACAGGAGCAGCGCGGACAAAGGCGGGCGCAGTACGGAAAGGCCTTGCTACGCCGCTTGGCGGCGGATCTCACCTCGCGGTTTGGAAAAGGCTTCTCCGAACGGAACTTGCTCGCCATGCGAGAGTTCTTCCTGGCCTGGTCAATTCCGCAGACAGTGTCTGCGGAATTGATCGAACCGGGCGGGAAAGGGGATTCACAGGAGAATCCGCAGACGGCGTCTGCGAAATCTGCAGGCTTGATTCGGCCGTCCCCGTTTCCCCTGCCTTGGTCTCATTACGTCCGGCTCCTCTCCGTCAACGACCGACAAGCCCGGGATTTCTACGAAGCAGAAGCTCTGCGAGGAGGATGGTCGGTCCGTCAACTCGACCGCCAGATCGCCACCCAATTCTTCGAGCGCACCCAGTTGTCGCGAAACAAGGCAGCGCTTCTCCGCCGGGGTCAGCCCGCTGACTCCGGCGAGTCGTTAACCGCCGAACAGGAAATCAAGGACCCCTTCGTTCTGGAATTCCTGGGATTGAAAGATGAATATTCAGAAAACACACTCGAGGACGCGTTGATCCACCGACTGGAGGAGTTTCTTCTCGAACTGGGCAGCGACTTCGCGTTCCTGGCACGGCAAAGACGCCTGCGCGTCGGTGACGAGTGGTATCGCATCGATCTGCTGTTCTTTCATCGACGACTGCGCTGCTTGGTAATAATCGATTTGAAGATCGGAAAATTCACCCACGCCGATGCCGGACAGATGAATCTGTACTTGAACTATGCGCGGGAGCACTGGACTCTGCCCGATGAGAACCCACCCCTGGGATTGATCCTTTGCTCGGAGAAGAACGAAGCCGTCGCTCACTACGCGCTGGGAAATCTGCACAACAAGGTTCTGTCCAGCCAGTACAAGCTTGCGTTGCCCGGCGAGAAGGAACTCGCCAAAGAAATCGCCAAGACCCGAAAAGTGTTGTTGCAACAAACACAAAGGACCCGGTAATCGCGACACTGCTCGGCTCGCCTGATGTTGGAGACATCTTGAAGTGCGGCATCACGAACTTGGGCGCGTAATGCCACGAAATCGTGGCGTGATTCCCGCCCGTCGCGGCATCGGGCGTTACGGAGCAGCGGCCAAGGTCGGGTTCCGAGTGGCCAGTAATCCCTGATAGGGCGGCACAATATCGAGCCTATTGCGACTATTTTTGAATCAATCATCCTCTAGCATGAAACCATTGCCATGCGACCCCACGCCTTGTACACTCTACCCATGTCACTTTGCCCCACGAGCCAGAAAACGGCGCAAACCTGTTGTCTTTGTTGCGCATACGTGTCCTCTGGCACCGGGAGGCTAGTGAACTAAGACTTTAAAACTAGCTGATTTGTTGTTGAGCCCACCGCCAGAGTTCAGTGGCCGGTGGGTTTTTTGTTTTTGGGCACCTTATCTGAACAAGGGAACGAGACGAATGACGAGCGCGCCACAAGAGCCGTTCATCAAGACGGTACCACGCAACGGAGGGGACAACGGAATCACCGCGACCGCCGAGCGGAAGCTGAGCCATCTCAAAACCCTTGAAGCCGAGAGCATCCATATTCTGCGGGAGGCGGCTGCAGAGTTTTCGCGGCCGGTGATGCTGTACTCCATTGGGAAAGATTCTTCCGTGATGCTACGCCTGGCACAGAAGGCCTTTCACCCGGGGAAAATCCCGTTTCCATTACTTCATGTGGACACGAGTTACAAATTTCCCGAGATGATCGAATTTCGAGACACATACACAAAACAAATTGGCGCAGAACTGATTGTGCACCGAAACCAGGAAGCGCTCGACGCCGGCGCGAATCCCTTCTCGCTGGGAACACAGAAATGCTGCGGCTTATTGAAGACCAAGTCGCTGCTCGATGCACTCACTGAAGGCGCATTCAACGCGGCATTCGGCGGGGCGCGCCGGGATGAAGAGAAATCCCGCGCGAAGGAGCGCATCTATTCATTTCGCGATGTGCATGGGCAGTGGGATCCCAAGAGCCAGCGCCCCGAGCTTTGGAATATTTTCAACTCGAAGATCGACAAGGGAGAGAGCATCCGAATTTTCCCGCTATCGAATTGGACGGAACTGGACGTCTGGCTGTACATCCATACGGAGAACATTCCCATCGTGCCGCTGTATTTTGCGCGAGAGCGCGAAGCAGTGGTGCGCGACGGTTCCATCGTTTTGGTCTATTCGAAGAACCAGCTTCATTCCGGAGAGAGCTCCCAATTCGTTCAATGCCGCATGAGGTCGCTTGGCTGCGTGCCGTGCACCGGAGCCATTCGCTCGAACGCGGATACCGTTCCCAAAATCATCGAGGAGATGATTTCGTTCCGGCGGTCCGAGCGCGAAAATCGCGCGATCGATCACGACGAGGAAGGATCGATGGAAATCAAAAAACGCGAGGGCTACTTCTGATGGCTCCCGAGGCGGGCATCACGCTACAGAGTGAATTTGCGTTATTTCTGGAGCAGAACCTGAATAAGGAACTGCTTCGGTTCACAACGGCGGGGAGTGTGGACGATGGCAAGTCCACGCTGATCGGAAGATTGCTGCACGATTCCAAATCGCTTTATGAGGATCAACTCGCGTCGGTAAAAAATGGTCCGGTCAACCGCTCGAGTGGACCCATTGATTTTTCGCTGCTGACGGACGGACTGCGGGCCGAGCGCGAGCAAGGCATCACCATCGACGTAGGTTACCGGTACTTCACGACGGCGCGACGGAAATTCATCATCGCCGACACGCCCGGACACGAACAGTACACGCGCAACATGGCCACTGGCGCGTCGACCGCGGATCTGGCGGTGATTCTGGTTGACGGGGAAAAAGGGCTTCTTCCACAAACGACGCGGCACGCTTACATCGCGTCGCTGCTGGGGATTCCCAGCGTTGTGGCTGCAATCAACAAAATGGACCTGGTGGGATATCGAGAGGAAAGGTTTCTGACTCTCAAGGAAGAATTCCTGGCACTCGCGGAGCGGTTGGGCCTCGAAGACGTGGAGTGCATTCCGATCAGCGCCCTCGCAGGGGATAACGTCGTCGAGCGCAGCGCGCGAATGGGCTGGCATAGGGGCCCGACGCTGCTCGAACATCTGGAAACCACGCCAATCACCCGACCCTCGAACACGCGAGGATTCAGATTCCCCGTTCAGTATGTGATTCGGCCGGACGCGAACTTTCGCGGATTCGCGGGGCAAGTGGTCGGCGGCGTAATCCGTCCAGGCGACGCGGTGACCGCGCTGCCTTCTGGCCTGCGATCTCGAGTGGAATCGATCGTGACGTATGACGGTTCTCTGGCCGAGGCATTCTCCCCGATGGCGGTGACATTGAAGCTGGAGGATGAGATCGATCTGAGCCGCGGCGACATGCTCGTGGCGCTGGAGAGCCCACCAAGCGTATCGCAGCGATTCGCAGCGACGATGGTGTGGATGCACGCGCAGCCGCTGGAAAGCGGGCGAACTTATTTAATCAAACAGACTGCGCGACAGGTGCCGGGCAAGGTCACGAGAATTCGCCACCGCGTCAACATCAATACTCTAGAACCCGAAGCGGCCGACCGCCTGGATATAAATGATATCGCGGCTGTGGAGATTGAAACGAATCGTCCGCTTTTTTTTGATTCCTACAGCGAGAACCGCACGACCGGAAGCTTCATCGTCATCGATCCTTTGACGAATGCGACTTTGGGCGCGGGAATGATCCGGGAGAATCTTCCAGAGAGCAGCGAGAAATGGACGAAGCTCGGAACAGCGGATTCCGAGACCGCGGTCAGTCCTCTCGAAAGGCACCGGCGGCATGGGCACTACCCTGCCATTATCTTGGTCGATGCGCGCGCGGAGCTTGCAAGGCGGATCGAGCGGGCGCTCTTTGACGATGGTTTTGAAGTGATGGTGGTGGGTGAAGAGACGAGCTCACTTGCTTCAGCCAAAACCGCCTGGTTCACATGGCGCGCCGCAGGGTTCGTGGTGATCTATCAGAGTTCATCGTTGGGAGCGGAAGAGAGACTGGAATTGAAAACAGCGGCGGGTGATCGTTTTTTCGATCTTGCCGACTTGCAGCTGGTTTCAGGTGACGCCGACGCTTTGGAACGCGTGTTGGCGTTCGCCAGAACACTCCGAATTCGAGCTGAGGACGAGACCACTGGGAAGGTGAATTGAAATGGGCACAGCGTTGACCGCGGAAAGCATCGAGAATCTCACACCGGAAGAGGCGTTGAACGCCGTACTGGAGGCGCACGCGGAACGACCCGTGTGCCTAACGTGCAGCTTTCAGGCCGAGGACATGATCGCGCTGTCTTTGCTCCGGAAACGGATACCGTCGATTCCGGTGCTGTTCCTCGATACCGGATATCACTTCGCGCGGACATATCAATATCGCGACCAGATGGTGAAGCAGTGGTCGTTGAATCTGGTGAACGTGGTTCCAAAAGAAACCGTGGAACGGCAGGAATCGGAATTCGGAATATTATATCGCAGCGATCCGACGAAATGCTGCCAACTGCGGAAGGTTGAGCCGTTATTTCAGGCTCTCGAGCTGTACGAGATTTGGTTCACGGGCTTGCGGCGCGAGCAGTCGCCCACGCGGAAGAACCTTAAGAAGGTGGAAGAGCATCAGCTACCGAGCGGGAAAAAACTTTTGAAGGTCAGCCTGCTGGCGGATTGGACGTGGCGGCAAGTCTGGGAGTACACGGCTAAAAACCAGATCAGCTATTTGCCGCAGTACGACCAGGGATATTTGAGCATCGGTTGCGAGCCGTGCACGGCGGTTCCAGACGATCCGAATCATCCGCGTTCGGGACGCTGGGGCGGTAAAAAACTGGAATGCGGAATCCACACCTTCCCGGAGAAGGCGCAGTGATGAACTCCGTGGTTGGTTTCATCATTGCGCTGGCAGTGGGATTGACGGGGATCGGTGGCGGGAGTTTTACCGTGCCAGCGCTGCTGCTTCTTGCCGGGCTGACGGCCGGAGAAGCCGTCGGAACCGCTTTTTTGTTTGCCGGCGTATTGCGCTTGATCGCAGCTCCTTTTTATCTCTTCGGAAAAAAGATACACGCGCGCTATCTGTGGCTTCTGTTGCAGGGCGCGGTTCCGGGCCTCCTTGTGGGCATCTGGCTGCTCCGATTGTTAAGTCGGGACGCGGGAAGTCCCGTCGTGATTCTGCTCCTGGGCGTTCTGCTGGCGGCGTCATCCTGCGTGACGTTTATCAGGCGCGTGCAAAATCCTTCGTTCGCGCGGAAAAACCATCGCTGGCTTCCCTGGCTCGCTCTGCCGATCGGAGTCGAGTCAGGATTTTCATCCGCAGGCGCTGGAGCTCTTGGAACTGTGCTGCTGCTCAACTATTCCGAGATGACGCCCGCGCAAGTGGTGGGAACGGACTTACTGTTTGGCCTTGTCCTGGCCGTCATTGGCGGGGCTTTTCACTGGAGTTTTGGCTCGATCAGCCTGCCGATTCTGGCTCATCTTCTTCTGGGTGGCATTCCGGGAGTAGTGTTGGGGTGCTTGCTGGCGCGGAAAGTTTCGGCGAACAAACTGAAGATGGCTGTCGCCATGGTGGCTATCTTCGCGGGACTGCAACTTGTATGGAGCGGAAGCCGGTCGCTAGCGGCGAAACGCACGACAAATACCGCGAAGATCACTTCGGAAGCAGGAGTGGTCCATGCGCGTTAGCCAACCATATTTCGCAAAAGAAGTCTTCCGAATTGAGTTGGCGGTCGACGCCACCGTACCTGATGTTGCCCTGCGTACCATCACTTTCCTCGGTTCGTGTTGTTGTTGATCCCATCTGAATTGTTCCTCTGATCGTCCTGTTTGATCGCTGGCGGAATTCCATCGCCGCTGCTTCAAAAACAACACATCACCGGCGCACCGCGCTGGCCCTGGCAACACAAATCCAAATTCGGAGAGAAACGATGAAGTTCGAAAGAGTGAGTGATTTTTATTTCAGGCGTGGATTCTGGGCGGGATTTTTGGCGCTGGGATTGTGGGCGAGCCTCGCGACCGTCAGTTTTGGGCAGGGAGAGACTTCGATCCAGGGCACTGTGAGCGATGCGTCCGGAGGGAGTATTTCGGGTGCTGCCGTCCGGATCAAGAACCTGGAAACGGGGGCCGAGCGGAATCAGGTGACGGATGAGGCAGGGCGCTACGATGCGGCGGCGCTTCCGGTGGGCCATTATGAAGTGCGCGCGGAAAAATCCGGGTTTCGTTCGGAAGAAAGGACCGGGATCTCGCTCGTAGTGGGGCAACGCGAAACGGTGGACCTGGTGCTTCACGTAGGCGACGTGCGACAGACCGTGCAGGTGGAAGCCGCGCCCAAAGCCGTGTCTGTCACAACCGATGATGTTTCGGGTCTGGTTGGTGAACGGCAAGTGAAAGAACTTCCTCTCAACGGCCGCAGTTACGATCAACTGATGACGCTCAACCCTGGAGTTGTGAACTACACCTCACAGCGGGCAGGAGGAACCGGCACTTCGAATTCGGTGGTCGGCAACATGTTCGCGGTTTCCGGCCGGCGCCCGCAGGAAAATCTCTTTCTTCTGAATGGCGTGGAGTTCACAAGCGCATCCGAAATCAACAACACTCCGGGAGGAGCGAGCGGGCAACTTCTGGGGGTCGATGCTGTGCGTGAATTTTCAGTGGTGAGCGACACTTACGGCGCGGAGTACGGGAAACGACCCGGAGCCCAGGTGAATATCGTGACCGCTTCGGGAACGAATCAGTTGCACGGCGACGTTTACGAATTCCTGCGGAACAGCGCGCTGGACGCCAGGAATTATTTTGACTATGGCAGTATCCCGGACTTTCAGCGCAACGTGTTTGGCGGCTCGCTGGGCGGTCCGATCAAGAAGGACAAGACTTTCTTATTCGGAAATTACGAGGGCTTCCGGCAAAATTTGGGCTTAAGCGATCTCTCGCTGGTGCCGGACGCTACCTCAAGAGCCGGCGCCGTCGCGAGTATCCAGCCGCTGCTCGCCTTGTGGCCGGTAGCAAATGGGCCGGAAATCCTGACGTCCT
>DATNLE010000353.1:0-1172 GCA_035603035.1 Candidatus Acidiferrales bacterium
CATGGAAGTCCCTCCCTCGAATCAAGATGGGCTCCATCGAATCCAAATGATTCAAGGGACTCAAGAAGTCTTCGGACGGACACTTAGAGTCCGTCCGGGGACTTCATCAAGGATTGCATAGCTTCCGCAACATGAGGCGGATGGAAGCGAGTTTGAGGAAAGCGAGAGCGCTGCGATTGAGGTTCTCCCAATCTTTGGCCAGTCGGCGGCAACGGTTCAGCCAAGCGATCGTACGTTCGACAATCCAACGCTTGGGTAATGGCACGAATCCTTTGGCACGATCTGAGCGTCTGACGATTTCGGTTTTGAGGTTGGGCAGAACTTTGCCGAGCGCAGTATGGAAGATCGATCCGGCGTAGGCGCTATCGGCAAACAGTTTTGCAAGAAACGGAAATTGACCGAATAGCGTGGCCAGCAGCCAGACGCCGCCGTCGCGATCCTGAACGCCAGCGGAATGAACGATCGCGTGCAGCAACAGACCTTGCATGTCGACGAGAATATGTCGCTTCTTGCCTTTGATCAGTTTGCCCGCATCGAACCCGTGAGGATCGATGCTTGGCCCCCCTTTTCAGCGCTCTTCACGCTCTGGCTGTCGATGATGCAAGCGGTGGGGCTGGCCTCTCGCTCCGCCTTCTCGCGGCATTCGACGTACAGTGCGTGATGGATCCGATCCAGCGTGCCGTCGCAATGCCACCACGTAAAATAGTCATGCAACGTGCTGCGGGGCGGAAAGTCTTTTGGGATGTACCGCCATTGGCAGCCGGTGCTCAGGATGTACATCACGCCGTTCATGACGGCCCGCATGTCGACCCGCCGCTTACCGCCGCCGCGTCTCGCGGGAGGGATCAACGGCTCGACATATGCCCATTCGTCATCAGTCAGGTCGCTCGGATATCTCAAGTGATCGCGGTCGTATTTCGGCCGGTTCTTGTGCGTCCACATGGAAGTCCCTCCCTCGAATCAAGATGGGCTCCATCGAATCCAAATGATTCAAGGGACTCAAGAAGTCTTCGGACGGACACTAAGCTTCAGCGCTCCACGATTGGTGAAGACGTCGTGTAGTTACAGGGCACATGAACGAAGGCGTTCTGCGCTTCGATGTCGGGTTATGCTTGCTCGTGCGGGCGAGAATTTGTATCCGTCCATCACGGTTGCCAAGCGGTTTTCTCCAA
>DATNLE010000194.1:0-14801 GCA_035603035.1 Candidatus Acidiferrales bacterium
TACGGCCGACGGCTTCGACAATCTGCGATCGCTGATCGATCCCAAGCGGCGGGCGGGGCAGGGAAGCGGACGCACGACACGTCCGCGGCACAATGCCGGACGCTGGGCTTTGTTGCACGCCGATGAGGTTGTCGAAAGACCACGTGCCATCGAAGCCGCGTGCTGGATGTTGTTACGGCGTTACGGCATTGTGATTCGTGATGTGCTCGTCCGCGAAGCAAACCTCCCGCCTTGGCGCGAACTGCTGATGGCCTTCCGGCGCCTGGAGGATCGGGGCGAGATTCGCGGTGGCCGTTTCGTTGATGGATTTCTGGGGGAGCAATTCGCTTTGCCAGTGGCGGTGGAATCGCTACGAGCCATGCGCAAACTCGAGCCTGCGCAGGAAACGATTACGTTGTCGGCGGCCGATCCGTTGAACCTGGTGGGAATTCTGGTTCCGGGCGATCGCGTTCCGGCGATCTCGGGCAACAGCGTTACCTATCGTGAAGGCGCGGCGATTGCAACGCCCGTAGTGCTCTCTGGGGACGATGCGGCTGTCGCCGTTTAGCCTCCGCTAAAAGTACGAGCCTCATTCTTATTTGACCTGGAAATTTGCAGGATCAAGGGAAATGTTGGTGATCACCTTGTCCGCGGTCATCTCCCAGTCATAGGCGCGAGTGGAAGCATTCTGCGGTTCCTGCGTGTAGCGTAGATCGTAATGCCGCGGCAGTGTGATGCCGTTGTCAGTCTGGGAATCGCTGAAGCGCTCCTCGATGGTGTAACGGATCTGCCGCTGATTCGCGCCGTCCCTGGCGTCAGGGCCGACGCCGGGTTGCCAGATAAGGGAATAAACCGTCATCAGGTGATGAAAAGTTTCTGGGCGAAATAGAACTTGACCTTCATGTCGGAGTTTCCCTTCGGGAAATACTCGACGCCTTCTACATCACGTCCGTCGATTTGCTTGTGTCCAAGGTATTCCAGCTTGATCCTGTTGTGGTCTGGATTTTCGAGAGCTCAGCCCGTGGAAACTCTCCACCCATCAAACCTTCTTTGATGATGTAATCCTGGGTGAGAATGAAATCACCGAAGGCGCTTGGCCGGTGAGAGGAAGTGAACGCGGCGAAGGAAGTCTTAGCGCCGTCGAAAGCAAACCGCTCCCCGTGCCACGGGCCGCTACCGAACTTCATGACGAAGTTTGACTTTGCGCTACTCAGATACATAACCCCAGTTACCCGTCGTGTCCCCCATCCCGCCGATCAGCTCCTTGAAGTGCAGCGAACCTTGCAGGGCACGGGACTTGACCGCTGCCCGCGCTTCGGGAGTGCCAATTGAATCAAGGTGTTTGGCAACGATATCCTCTGATTTGGTGTCAGCGGCGGCTGCTACGAGAAAGGAAAGAAACAACATGCAGATAAAAGATATGCACATCGCGACTCTGCTTGAATTGTCGAGAGGCATTCTAGTCTTATTAGTGCTGCCGCGCATCCTTGGACTTACTGCCTTTAACAAATGAGTGTTCGACATTCTGCTGGCCTGGAGGCAAAAATCAGGGATCCGATGAGGGGGCCCTTCGGATCCCTGATTGCGCTTCTCAGCAAGACTTACTTCAAAAAGCGCTTCCCCCATCGCTTTTTGCCGAGCAGTGGCGCACCAACCCTCATTGCATTCCGCGTGCCAGTCGCCCCGAGTTTTTTCATCGAAGTTTGAACATAGGCGCAAGTTCCTGCTTGACAGCGGTTTAGCGGTCTCTGGCACTATCGCTAGGGCTCGCTGCCAGTCCATTTTGCAGGGAGTTTGCTATCCGATTGGATAGTGCGACTATCTGTTCGGATAATAGAACAGGTTGAGTTGGGGACAGTATTTTGACTCAAACTGTGATAAGAAAGGGCACGAGGTAAGGAACCCTTGCGTCCCAGACTCTTTGTGCTTTCGGGCCCTTTGAAAGATTCTACGATTCCTCTTCCCGAAGGCGAAGTTACGATTGGGAGAGAGGCGACGAATAGGGTCGCGGTCATAGATCCGTCCGTTTCCCGAAAACACTGTGCGTTGCGGGGTGAAAAGGGGAAGTTCCAGGTGCGAGACCTGGACAGCCGCAATGGAACCTTGGTCAACGGAGCGGTAGTAAAGGAGCAGTGGCTGCGACACGGAGACGAGATCGCGGCGGGCGATTCTAGTTTTCTGTTTCTGCTGGAAGACGCGGATGTCGCGGCCCCGGGCCGTGTGGAATTTGAAGACGACCAGCGTACGGCGGAAACCACGATCATCCATCCCAAGGATGTTGTCTATCTGCAGCCAGACCGGTTGCTGCGGGAATTGCCTGCGACATCACAAGTAGCGCGCAACCTTAATGCGTTGCTGAAGATCAGCCGCATCGTGCATGCGATCCGCGATCTCGATGACCTGCAGGGCCAATTGTTGGATCTGATTTTCGAGGTTGTGCCCGCCGGGCGAGGCGCGATCTTGTTGGCAGATAGTGAAGGCCACCAATTTAATTCCACGTTCGCCCGCATGCGGCAGTCCGGGCAGGCGCCATTGGTGAGGGTGAGCCGGACGGTGGCCCGCCAGGTCCTCGAACAAGGGATTGCGATTCTTGGCACCGACGTTCCGAACAACGGCGATTTGCGCGACGCCGAGAGTTTGGCAGCTTCTCAGGTGCGCTCACTGTTATGTGTGCCTCTCACTGTGTTTCAGAAAGTAATCGGTTGCATCTATGTCGACAGCAACAGCGCGGGCAACCGGCTTCACGAAGAGCATCTGCAGTTGGTGACGGCGATTGCGGGTATTTCCGCCGTCGCGCTGGAGAATGCCCGCCGGTTGCAATGGCTGGAACAAGAGAACAAGCGTCTGACAGTCGAAGTGAGCCAGGAGCGAAGCCTGGTGGGCGAAGGCGCCCAGATGAAAGAGATCTATCAGTTTCTTAAGCGTGTGGCGCCGACCGACTCAACCGTGTTAATCGAGGGGGAGAGCGGCACTGGCAAAGAGTTAGCGGCGCGCGCCTTGCATCGCAACAGCCCGCGCGCCGATAAGCCATTTGTAGCCATCAATTGCGCCGCGATTCCAGAGACACTTCTGGAAAGCGATCTGTTCGGCCACGAACGCGGAGCGTTTACCGGTGCGGCGGGCCTGAAAAAAGGCAGACTTGAAGTCGCCGATTCCGGCGTTGTGTTTCTCGACGAAATCGGCGAACTCGCTCCCGCGCTGCAAGTCAAAATGTTGCGGGTGCTGCAAGAGCGTGAGTTTGAGCGGGTCGGCGGCACTCATCCCATCAAAGTAGATATTCGTCTCATAGCCGCCACCAACTGCAATCTCGAACAGGCAGTGCGCGACGGCGCTTTTCGCAAAGATCTGTATTACCGCCTGGCCGTGTTGAAAGTGACCATGCCCACGCTGCGCGAACGACGCGAGGATATTCCCATGCTGGCGCGCCACTTCGTGCAGAAGCATGCCAAACGCTGCAAAGTTAAGCCTCGCCCGATATCGCGCGAAGCCCTGTCCTGCCTGGTGAACTATGACTGGCCCGGAAATGTGCGGGAACTCGAAAATGCCATCGAACGTGCTCTCGTGCTGGGATCTTCCGACATGATTCTTCCTGAGGATCTACCGGAATCGCTGCTGGAGCGCACACCGCCGCCGGAGATGACCGAGGCGAAGTACCATGCCGCACTGAAAGAACTGAAGAAACAGCTGATCTGCGATGCAGTGGAGCAGACCCAAGGAAGCTACGCCGACGCGGCCCGAATCCTCGGTGTGCATCCCAATTACCTGCATCGCCTGATTCGCAATCTGGAGTTAAAAGAAACTCTGAAAGAAGCGTTGCGAGATATTTCCCCGCGTGGACTGAGTGGGCTTTCGGGCGGGAACGCCTAGATGATCTAAGGCAGCCGCAGAGTCAGCAACCGTGCAGGATCAAGGTAAGTGCCTTGCCATCGCACTGCGACGTGTAGATGCGGGCCCGTGGCGCGGCCGGTGCCGCCGCTCAATCCGATTTCCTGGCCGCGTTTTACCTGATCCCCTTCGTGTACTTTGAACTCGGAAAGATGCATATAAAGAGTCAGCAAACCTTGCCCGTGGTCTAGCACCACGAAATTGCCTTCGAAATAAAGTGGACGCGCCAAGATAACGGTGCCGTCGTTCAGGGCGGCAATGGGCGTTCCGCTGGGGACTCGAAAATCCAGTCCAAGGTGAGGACTCGACGTCTTGCCATTGAAGACCCGCTGCGAGCCGAAGACATCAGAGATTGCGGCATCCACTGGCGCGGTGAACTGTCCCGACCACTCGCGTCTCGGAGTGACCCGGTTCAAGTATTCTTTCTTGATTTCCTGCGCATCCTGGATCTGTTTCTGCTGTTCCGGCGTTGGCTCGGTGAACTTGCCTTCAACACTGAGCTTGACTTCAATTTTCGGATACTTGGCGCGCGTGACAACGAACTTGTGGCTGAACGAAAGTTTTGTGCTGGACGATTTTCCAGCTTTCGTTTCACCAGCCAGTTCCAGTGCATAGGTTCCGGGACCAGTTTCCAAGTTGATGCCGGCCAGCGCAAACCATGTCTTGCTGGTTGTATCGAAGCTGAATGTAACCTCGTGCCCCAGCCAGGTTCCATCCAGCGATTCCAGTGTCTGCGGAGGCTTGACCTGAAAAAGTACAGGAGCGCCATTCACCAGCTGTTTAGGCTGAGCACGCACCGTCCAGTTAGTGGCAGAGGCCGGAGAGACTGCGCTGAAAAATGTCCAGGCGATAAACAGAAATGAGATGCGAGGGAAGGAGAGACTAGTCAGCCACCGGTACATCCTACAAGCCTAGCATCCCTGCGCCTGCAGACCCGGCTATAATCCGCGCATCCGTTCCCGAGCATTCACCTTACTGGCCTTCGGTCTGTTATTGGTGCAACTCCTGTCCTTCTTTGCTGCTTGACGTATCCGCTCCAGCGCACTGGGCACGTCGTTCCGGCTAGGTGTCGCAGCGCTTACGGTATCTTCAGCGCTCACGAGCGGCTTGCAGGGGCACGTCGCGTGCGGCGCGCAGCTGCGCTACCGGAGCGCCGGCGGGGCGAAACTCCATGGCAATCACTCCCCTAAACTTTACCTCGGCCAATTTTTGCCAAGATGTTCCGCTAGTTTATCTCTCCTGTGCCCGGTTGGTGACGGCCGGGCACGTCTGCGATATGCACAAGTGCCAGGTGCGGCAGGCTTTTTCCAGCTTTGCGATGAGATTGCCGGCGACAAGTTGCTCATGGTAAAAATCGTAAAGCAGTCGCACTTGCGGGTGATCGACGGCTTGAATGATTTCGAGTGCTTATTAGACGATCATGCGGATCAGATTTTCGCAATGAACGACGACATTGTTATGGAGTTACGTTCGGGTGCAGGTATAGTGTCGCGATCGAAAAGGGGCCCGCTATCGAAGAGCTCAACAACCCAGACGTTCGAGGATGCGGTAGGGTAGCCAAAAGCGATAAACTCGTTACAGGAAAATCCATGACAGACGATCAGAGAAATCAACCGACCAACGACGTGCATCCCGGAGACATCACGCGGCGCGACTTTGCAGCCCTCTTGGTGGGTGCGGGCCTGGCCGCGACGGTACAGTCGGCAGCGGCTGCGGGCCTTGAAGTCGCCGAGAATGACGTCGAGATCAAGACTCCGGATGGAGCTTGCGACGCCGCATTCATTCGTCCGAAAACCGGTTCCCATCCGGGAGTATTGATCTGGCCCGACGCATTCGGCTTGCGGCCCTCGATGCGCGCCATTGCGAGGCGCATTGCCTCTGAGGGTGGCGGATATTCCGTTCTCGTGCCTAATCCCTTTTACCGCGTGTCCAAAGCTCCTTTCACGGATGCCTCCACCTTCAACTTTCAGAATGCCGACGATATGGCGAAGCTCCAGCCGCTGATGGCGTCGGTGAACGCGCCCGGCAATGCCGAAAAAGATGCCACCGCCTATGTAGCCTTCCTCGATGCGCAAAAAGAAGTGAACAAGGCAAAGAAGATCGGAACCCAGGGTTATTGCATGGGCGGGGCGCTGGTTGTGAGGACCGCCGCGTCCTTGCCCGATCGCATTGGTGCGGGCGCATCATTCCACGGCGGAGGCCTGGTGACCGATAAACCCGATAGCCCGCACCTGCTCGCGCCGAAGATCAAGGCGCGAATGTATTTCGGGATCGCGTCGAACGACGACGAGCGTCAGCCGGATGCCAAAGATAAGCTGAAGCAGGCCTTCGCAGCCGCCAAGGTTTCCGCCGAAATCGAAGTGTATTCAGCCTTGCATGGCTGGTGCGTGTCGGATATGCCCATCCGCGACGGCGTGCCCATCTATAACAAAGCCGAAGCCGAGCGTGCCTGGGCGAAGCTCGTCGCCTTATATAAAGTGGCTCTGGCATAACCGATATCTGATCCAGCTACGGGCGACTAAGCATCAAGCGCCCGATCAATCCTGCAACTGGCTGTGTTGCTCATAGCCCTCGATCGCAAAGCATAGAGCGCGATCAAGAAACCGGTCCAGCAGACGCACCAATTCCATCTCGCCGTAAATTTCAACCGGGCCGCGTTTGAGGCCCTGGCGCTCCAGAAATTCCCAGAGATGCCGCTTTTTTGCTATCGATCCCGCGTTCCCGCCACAGCGCTTCCATGTCGGCTTGCGGCGCAGCGCGGTGCTGGCGCGGCGCGTCAACAATTTCCAGATAGCTCCGGGTTTCTTTGTCTGTCGGTCCGAGCATGCTCATCGCGGAGAGGAACGGGATACGCCGTTCGCTGTCGCGATCGAAGCGTCGCAGGAAGAGTACAGGCCTGCCCGCGATATTCTCGACACGGGATGGGGAACCGGGATGCCAGCTTTCTGCGCGAGGGACAGTGCGACCGCCTCCCGCGCCACCGTGTTGATTTCACCGTCCTTGCGTGGGAATTTCGCGATGGCGAGATGGCCGTCCTTTTCCCTGATGGAAGCCTTGGGCCTCGCGCCGCCAAGAGGGGAGCCCGGCGCGAACAACAGGCGCAGATCCTCATAGGTGTCTTTCTCTTCCATCACATGTCCGGCCGCGGAGAGCAGTTTTCGGAAGTTCGATCAGCGGGGGGGATGCGCTTGACGCCCCCCTCCCGCAGGAAGGGTCCGCCTTACTTTCCGCAAAGCGCAGTGCACCCCCACGGGCCTCGTCGTCCACCAGCAGCAGGAAGTCGATTTCCTTGAGCGTGCGCGGCGTGCCCCCGCTCGCCGCTCCGCGCGCCTGCGTTCCACGCCGGGCATGAGCGCACGCCCCAACGGTCGGGCGTGGAGTCGCCGACGGCGGCCGAACATGGGCGTGTCTGCCGGCGTGTGAAACAGGCTGGGAGCAACCTGCAGAGCCGGCTCCAGAGAATCGCGCGGGATTTTCCATCCATGTCTTTGTCGTGTTCGAAGCTGGCGCTCTCCTTGTTCTTGCGCGTACGGGCCCACAGACGCCCCATCAGGTGCGGGACGCCGTCGAGATCCACGTATACGAGAGCCTCTCTGTCCATCACTTGTTTTTCGTGGGTTTTGGCCTGCGCGGTACGCGAATGCGCTGCGGCAGGTTTTCTTCTTCGAGCTGCAGGCCCACGGGATCGTTCTTCGACGCGGCGAGATCGCCTAATCGGTCTGCCATGCCCAGCACAAAAAGGACCGTGGCGTATATCCCGATCGCGACGCCGGGATCCCCCTTTTCAAGCTTGACGAGGGTCGTGCGGCTGATCGAGGCGCGCTGCGCCGCGATGGCCGACGGGATGCGCCGCCGCCGCCGGGCGTCACGGATGTCGCGGCCGAGCTTGCGCAGGGCATGCCTTACCGGGAGTGGCATTACGACGGACGATCGGCTGGTCCTCATATTTAATGTCCATGATAATGTTCACTAAATGGCTTAATGTACATTATTATGAACGGTATGTCAATCGTGAGGGCTAAGAGTACATCGCGATCGGCGCAGCCACAAGAGGGTTCAAGTCCTCAATTTTCCGAGGCTCGGCGGAGGAACAAGGTTCTCGGTCAGGTCGTAACACGCTTGCAAGCGGGGATAACGCAAAACCTTGGCGAGTTCACGCAGCATCTCGTTTGAAAGCAATAGAGTATGTTTGCTCTCAACGACATTCAATAGCAATTCACGGGCGAGACGGTGCGAGCGCTCATTGGCTCTAACCAAGATCGTCGCATCGAGGACGATTTTCACTGGTGCGGGCGATAGTTGGGACGGGTGCTTTTGATGGCCTCGGCGAGGATCTCATCGGCTTCCTCTGCGGAGCCCGGTTTGCGGCGGGAGTCCACTTCGGCGAAATTACTTCCTCAGTTGCTCGGATTGCTCTTGCCGCTGCTGTTCAGAGAGGGCAGGGGTTCAATAGCGCGAACGCTGATAGCCTCATCTGCCAGTATGCGGCATCCGAGCAGGCTTCGAGAATGGTCTTCTGGTGGGCGAGAGGTCTTTGGCGTTGCGAATCATGGACAAGTCCTAAGTTTCATTATAGCTGCAATGGCTGCTATGGTTTCTTTTGCCGCTGGGGCAGTGCTTCGACGGTGCCCAGCAGCGCCTGGCGCACTGGTCGCTCTGATGCAAGCAAGACTTTTACCACTTCGAAGACTATCGCCGTGGCATAAGTGACGGTGATCCAGACACAGACCTCCTCGATGGGCAGACGGGACCAGGCGCCGATAAAGAATCCGATCATCTGGTGGTGCTGGAATCCCCACCAGTGGTAAGGAACAGCCAGGGTGGCCTCCCAAAGCAAGCTGACAAGCAACATAAAGAAGAGCGTGAGGCTAAGGGCGCGCCAGTTGATGAAACGCCGTGCTACCGGGAAAAAGAAAACCGCCGGAAGGAGAGCCCCTACAACTAGGAATATAAAGTAGCCGGGGAACCCGGCCTGGTCTTCCGGTAAGGCGAGATGCTTCTTATAGAACCATGCCGCTCCAATCAATAACGCAGCAAGAATGAGCGAGGTGGGATGAAAGTGCAGAAGGCGGCGCACCGCCTTGGCTTCACTGGGGTAGTCAATGACGTTATACGCGGCCACCCAGAACTCGCCCAGCCAGACATAGAGAAGAAGAACCGCAAGAAAGCCAGTCAAATAGAAAACGTACTCTTCGAATGGGACTGGCCGGCCGAGTGCGGGTGCGGGGATGCCCAGGGTGGCGCCGACGTTCGGATAATCGAAGAACCACTGTGCGAAAACAAAATCAAGCAGGCATCCCAGCGGTACGAGAATGGCCAGAGTCCACCAGAAGGCGCGGCGAGGAATGTGCAATCCCTCACTAGGCAGGAACCAAATGACGATAAATGTGACGGGAATGATGAACAACAAAAGGCTAATGGTATAGCCATGCGGTGTCGAGCCTTGGTTGAGAGGAATGGGCGGAGTAGCGATTCGAACCGAGTGCAACGTGATGGCAGCTGGAATCACGATCATGGTCAGCATGGCGACAACGATCAGCCCGCAAATCGTGGGGCTCGTGAGTCTGTGGGAGCGGGGCGCGGGCATACTCGACCTCCAGTTTGAGACGGTAGCGAGACCGCAGAAACAGAATTCTTGAACCAGTAAGAATTCTAAGGTTGGTGCGTAAGGCTTGTGTCACTCAGGCAGGTTTGCTACCCGGCGGAACGATACGCTGGGAGGTGAGGAATCAGGGAAGCCGGAGTAAGTCCGGGTTTGTTCAACTTTTGTGATCGATGATATGGTTCCTGCTCAGGGACTGCCGCTCCTGCCCCGCCGAAGAGGCCCAACCGGCAGGTTTGATGAGAAGGTGTGCCGGGACTACACTTCGCCTCCATGACACCGATACCGAAGCGTTCGCTCCCTCAGCGGATGCATTGACGTCGGCCCGTGGCGGCCAGGTATCGTTGTCTCTTGGTCTCTTGCCCTCGAAAGGCATTGGTCACTACCGAGTTGCCGAAGAACCTTTCGGCCACGAGCATGGGCCCGGCGACTTTCACGCTACCTGGAATCACTCTATGCCAAACGGATCAGAAAGATGTGAAAGGCGCCCAATGCTGCATCAATGCCGGGCCGATTGCCGATGATGGCGCCTACTGGGTCGCCACCAGCGATCACCTCGCTCGGGATAACCAGCTGTGTAAGACCTCAGCAATCTCGATACAAACTACCATTTGAAGAAGCCCGGACTTTTTCTCACGCGCGAAATCACCGACGAGGTTATGTCCGCAGCAGCAAAGGGGCGTCCGAAGCCCTCGTAAGCGTCCGATTCATAGAGCAGAATGAGCCAAATCGAGACGTACCAGCAGAAAAGACCAATCCTGCAGCTTGATTGTGCCAAGGCTGTGGCGGGAGTCATGCTTCGCAAACCGGACATGAGCAATACGAACTTGGCGACGAATTTCTCCGGCGTGGCCGATTCCAGAGCGACTACGCCGAGCGCCCAAGAAGTCGATTTCGAGGCTCTCGAAAGAATGACAAGAGGATTAAGCGTGCAGAACTTCTCGCAGTACTCGAAGGTGGGAATCCAGTCCGACCTGGAATACGACCGTGCCGTCACACGTGGTGTTCATCAACAACTCGCCTTGGGGACGTATCTGGGCCAATCGCGCTGTTTATGTGCATCCCTATCCTGATTGGCATCATTGGGAGCGCGCAAACCGCATCGAAGGCCACAGGTTGATCGTGCGTAGTCTAATGGAACGTCGGGCGGCCCGCTTGGGACTTCCACGTCCGATAGAGCACCACCACCGATAGAACCGCGGGCCACTCCGCTTCCTCTTTCTCATAATGCGGTAGTTTTGTTGTGCTGGTATTGAGTACCTGGGCGTCCTCCTTGTTTTCCGAGGAAGCATCACCGGCGCTTCGTGGTACTAGTGCGAAAGTCGTATTCCCGCCTCTCACTCGTGGCCGCCCTGAACCTAGGCAGCACCTCGGAATCGGCGGTCATGCTTACGAGGAATTGTTCCACCCTCTGCGGTTCGATAGCATCACGAGAGATCACTGATTTCGCGGGGGAATTTATGATCACGACTCCGTTGTTTATGGAACTTGAGGGTCTTCGCCACCGATGGGGATGGTTTCTGGTATTGGGAATCCTGATGCTCATTCTGGGAACGATCGCGCTCATCATCGCACCCGCCGCGACTCTCGGGACGGTGCTCGTACTGGGCTGGCTCATCGTGCTAAGTGGTGTGATAGAAGCGATCCATGCGTTTCGCATGCGCAAGTGGGGAGGAATCTTCCTTCACCTGACGGCCGGCATCCTGGGGATTTTCATCGGACTGATGATCGTCACACACCCGGTGGCCGGCGCACTCGCATGGACACTACTTTTTGCTTCATTCTTCACCGCAATCGGAATCTTCCGAGTGATTGCTGCCATCCGGCTGAAGTTTCCAAATTGGGGGTGGGCAGTATTCGACGGCGCGGTCACGCTGCTGCTAGGTACGTTACTTTGGGTGCAGTGGCCGTGGTCCGGCCTCTGGTTCATGGGCGTTGCCGTGGGGATTTCCTTAATTTTCCGCGGCTGGTCCTACGTAATGTTGGCCTTCGCCATTCATAGTTTGTCGGTACCCTCTCACTCTCAACTCAGACAGGCAGCGTAAAGAGTCTGCTGGAAGGCCCAGACCGAGCGGGAACTCGATCTGGGCCTTTTCTCTTAAGTACGATGGTGACATATCAGGTGGCGGTTACCTGAGCGTATACGACAGCAGCAATCCTTCATACTCGGTTAAGAACTCCCGATGATAGCTGACATGACAATGGTGACCTCGACCGCGTGAAGCCGCGCTATCTCGATCATCTCGTCGACCTAGGTTCTCGACAGAAACCAGTTTCTTTCCGCAGAAAGGACAGTCGGTGGGCTCAAGGGAAAGATAGTGATGTTCCTTGCAGATGAAACCTTGGTGGTGAAAACCCACACTAACGATCAACTTGCAGACAAGGAACAGGTTCCAGGCTTTGACAACGCTTCCGAGGCTGCGCGCAATCTCAGCGGGATTGTGTTCTTTCAGGTCCGCAATCGCTTTGATCTCCCGATCAGCTTTGTGGTCGCGAAGCGCGTTTTCGATCAGGCTCTTCCGGTCGCGAGGATCCGCATCGGGTGAGCCATAGATGCGGCCGATAATCTGGGCCATGATAGTCGCGTGAAGGAACTCTTCCAGCAGGTGCATGACTCGCTCCTCGCCCATTAGAACCAGGACGTCGAAGGACGAATCGTTGTAAAGGTGATATGCCTGTTGGGCAGTCGCCTTCAAATGTCGCTCGAGGTGCGTCAGGCGATGCCGCTGCGCGCGACCAGGAATCGAATCGTCCACGCGATCCGAGGGCACAAAGGACTGGATCCTGTCGTGTTCCTGGCGCTGTCCAAAGTGGTAAGTCTGAAACCGGCTTTCCTGCTTCTCGATTTCGAGGAAGAGGACTCGCTCATTCTCCTCCAGAATCATCTCCAGCGGAACGATGTAGGGGTCGGGATCAATCGTTAACCTGTCCGTCGCGTGAACCGGGAGTTGAATGACACGTTTAGTTCTCCTGCAGACTTGAAAATGATAAGCGTATGGGAATCGTGCGGAACATAATATTGAGCGAGAAGTTCTTCAATTTCCTTCAAGTCGTGCGTGAGCATTTCCTTTTGTACCTTGGGAGTTGTTTCGATCAAGTCTTTCCGTCGCTCAAGTTCGCGAGTCTGTAGCGAGTGAAAGGACCTTGCCAGAGCTTTTTGTGTGGACGCTACCTTGTCGGGACCCAGCTGCAGATAAAGACTCACCACAAGATTCTGATATTCCGCCTTGAGAAAGGCCCTTGATCTCTTCTTTCGAGATTACGGCAGGCGCGTCAAGCCCCCCAGCAGCCTGGGTGGCCGCTCAGCCCGCTCTTCGTGCCTCCTTCTCCTTAGCTCGCGCAAAGTCGCGATTTGTTTCTCGCAGTCTTAAAGCACCTGCTGGTCGCTCATATCTGCGCCACCTCTTAGCGCCTCGATCGGGGGGCCCGGGTATGGGAGTACACAATTAGGTCAACGAGTCCCAGCCATCGTCCGCCGAAACCGGCGCGATCATGACCACTACTTTTTGGCCAAGTCTCCACCCGTGCTTGTTGGCAATGCGGATCTCGGCGTACAAAGGCTCCGCACCCTCCACAGACACGGTCACCTGCTCCTGGTTGTCGCTGCTATACGCGGGCCGACAGATGTCGCTGACGTTGCCGATGAGTCTTAGGCTGGCCGGACTCATAACACACCTCCACTTCCTTTCTTTTCATTCGCGGTTGAAAAGCTTTGAGTCGCTCTTAACAACAGCGAGTTAGTGGCGGTTGACCTTGAGCCTGAACTCCGGCCGAAGGACGAGGTCTTAGGTCCAGGAAAAAGCTCATCCTATTCAATGCCCAATCACCGCACGATCGCACATGGGCATCATTTGACTTTCAGAGCAGGGACGTGGCCTCCGCTTACGCATGAGTCCGACTCGCGTATACGACTCCTGCTAGATGCTTCGCGTTGTACCCATTGAAACCTTCCTGCCGGCGCGCTATGCCGACCTTCGCAAAACGCGAGAATCCAAGGGCACACGTGCGACAACGCGTGTTCCCCGGCCCGGGTAACTGCAGACATCAATCCTTCCGCCCAGGCTCTCGGCGCGACGAGACATGCTTGTCAACCCATAGCCGCCGTCGGCGTGTGGAAGCCCAGGAGTCACAAATCCCCGCCCGTTGTCGTGCACGCGCAGTTGAACCTCTCGATCGGTATAAAGGAGAGCGAGGCAAACTTTCGTCGCTTTTGCATGCTTCAACACGTTGGCTAACGCCTCCCTGCCGATCCTCACGAGCTCGCGGCGGGCGTCGGCCGACAAAGCGTGCGGCTCTTGCTGCAGCGAGAGTTTCAATTTGACCGGTGTCGCGGTGAAGAACTGCTGAGCCAATAGCGATAGCGCTTGGGCCAGATCTTGCCCTTGAAGTGATTCTTGAGACAGCGTCCAAATGAAACGCCGAGTCTCACGCAAACCGTCTTGGGCAGCATCTTGTGCGCTGCGTAAATGTCTTTGCGCCATCTCCGAACTCCTGGGCATTTCCATCTCCGCTGCCCTCAGTTGGAGCACGATCGCCGCCAGACTCTGTGATACCGTGTCGTGAATATCCGCAGCCATGTTGGTACGCTGCTTTTCCAGCAATTGTTCGCGGAGTTGCCATTCAGCATGTTTCTGATGGGCAATATCAGTCAGCGTTGCGACGGCTCCCACAATTTCGCCGGACACATCGTGGATCGGGGACGCGTTGAAGACGAGGTCGCTGCAACTCCCGCCCAGGTTGATCAGACGGCACTCTTTACCGTTCGTGTATTGCCCTCGCAGGGCTCTCATGAGAGGCCAGTCTTCCGCTGCAATGTGAGCTCCATTGACATCTAACAGTTCTCCCCAAATGCTTTGGACGAAATCCAGTGACTGCCCTTCGGGATCCAGCTGCGCGAGTTGCTTTAGGGCAGGGTTGGCGAGCACGATTGTTCCCCTTCCGTCACAGACGATCACACCCTCGGGAATCTGCCGCAGAATCAGCGCGAGAAACGCCGATCGCCGGGTGGCAGCCGGCGATGGGGGCATTTCAAGGATGGCCGCCTCGGCAGCGTAATCTTCCTTTGAAAAGAGTTGGCCGTCGGCGACACTCAAAGGACGAGTCACGTCAAATACATTCTCTGCTTTCATGGCATTGCTCCCTTAATCATTCATGCGATCAGCGCCGAGTCGATTTCCACCAATCCTCTTCTTACGGCCACGTTAATTGCTTCAGTCCTTCCGGTGACCTTCAACTTCTCCAGAATATGTGTGACATGCACTTTGACCGTGGCCTCGCTGATGTCAAATAAACATCCGATCTCTTTATTACTTTTGCCACGAGCGATTGCCTGCAT
>DATNLE010000209.1:0-2295 GCA_035603035.1 Candidatus Acidiferrales bacterium
CCGTGACGGACTGCTGCACGTTGCCTGGCGCCAGGGAAAGATCGGCGGTCAACACCTGCTGGACATGGACGTAAAGTCCGTGCTCGACAAATTTCTCAAAACCGCTGGACTCTGTCTCAATGGAATAAATGCCGGGGTTGAGGTTGTCAAACACGTAACTAATGGGATGGTCCGCCGCCTTTTGACTTCCGCCAGCCGGAGGTATTAACGGTGAGCAAGGAGGCGTCCCATGGAACTGCATGCGATCGGCATCGATTTGGGCAAGACGGTTTTTCATCTTGTTGGTTTGAGCCAGACCGGAGAGATCACGGTACGGAAGAAGTTCTCGCGCACTCAACTTCTTCGTTTCACTGCGAACGTGCAAGTTCATCTGATTGGAATGGAAGCCTGCCCAGGCTCTCATTTTCTGGGTAAGGCTCTTCGCGAGCAAGGGCATCAAGTGCGCTTGATGCCTGCACAGTATGTAAAACCGTTCGTGAAGACCAACAAGAACGACTACATCGATGCAGAAGCCATTGCTGAAGCGGTGAGCCGACCGACGATGCGCTTCGTTCCGATCAAGACCGACGATCAGTTGGATATGCAGTCACTGCACCGGGTGCGTGAACGCTGGATCATGCGACGCACGGCAGTGGTTAACCAGATCCGAGGACTACTGCTGGAGCGCGGCATCACGGTGCGGACCGGAAGATGCCATTTGGACGCTGCGTTGCCCAACATCCTCGAGGACGGTTCGACGTCCCTGTCGGGAGCACTTCGCTTTCTGCTGATCGAACTGAGGCAGGAACTGGAACAGCTGGCAGGCCACATCGAACAAGCCGAGACGCTGATTCAGCGAGCTGCGCAGCAGAGCGAGGCCTGTCAGCGACTGGATGCGATCCCGGGCATCGGACCGCTTACCGCGACCGCTCTGATTGCCGCCATCGGCAACGGTGAAGCCTTTCGCAAGGGCCGCGAGTTCTCGGCCTGGCTCGGACTGGTTCCTCGCGAACACTCCACCGGAGGCAAGCAGAAGCTGCTCGGTATAAGTAAGCGCGGCAACTGTTATCTGCGAAAACTGTTTATCCAGGGTGCACGTGCAGTTCTGCAGTTTAGAGACAAGCAGTGTTCTGGCTTGAGGTACTGGCTCGCAGAGCTGTCCTCGCGCAGCCACTACAACGTCGTTGGCGTGGCGCTGGCCAACAAGCTGGCACGCATGGCGTGGGCCGTGCTGGCCAGAGGCGAAGCTTATCGGCCGCCCCTGCTGGCTGACATGAATGGTCTGCAGATGGCGCCCGGATAGCTCCGGGCTTGGAAATCGCTATGCGATTCCCACATCCGCAAACCAACGACGACTGCGAAATTTAGGATCCTGCCAGGTCTGCAGGCGAATCATGAGATGGCACAACGGTCGAACCCGGCGCTCCCCAAACCCGAACCCGGCAGAAGTCCTTCGAGACTGCGTAACTAATGGGGAACGGAGCGCAGCGCATTCCATCCTGGCCCGGAGCCTTGGCTCCAACAAAGGCCGAATACATTTGCGCAGACCAACCTGTCACTCTCACTTTTCGCTTGCGGCAAGGCGGCGGACCATACATGCCGGTTGGCGGGTCATACGACCGGAGCACGTGTCAGCGCTTTTTGTCTCTCATTGTCTTTAGACTTGCCTTCACTAGTTTCTTCACCAGGGTCACCGGGATCCGCGAACCCTCATAGTCAAAGCCGGGATAGGAGTATCCGGGCATCTGGAAGTAATCGGTGCGCTCTGTCGCCCCAGGCGCGGCCACCTGTATCGCGGCTCGCATCTTCGCCAAGTTGTCTTGGGCCTCTTTGGGACAGCTTGCTATGCATTCGTCTACTTCACTCATCCGAGGTTTTGTCGACATTGCGTTCCTCCGTACGTCCGCGCTGATTGTATTGGAGTGATGCGATCGCGCATCTAGACTTGTTCTTCCGATCACCGAGCCGCTCGGACCGGGCGTGTTGTCACCAGTGGCGAGTAGCAACCGTGTTGCCCTTGTTGGGCGGTTACTTCAGCATAGGCGGTGATACAGTCCCCACGCCATTGAGGCGTAGAATTGGCTCTAAAACCAGCATGACTTCGATTGTTCCGACACACGCCTTTTGGATTCGTGTTCGCGTTGATGGTCTGTTTTTTTTAGATAGACAGATTGTGAGTGTCAGCAAGCATTTTAGGGTACTAAACATTAGCCACCACAGCAAGCCGGATTCTATTTTTGTCGGCAAGTCAGTTTTACTTGCGGAATTCGCTGAAGACGGAATCATGGTCATTTCGCTTCGCGTGGCAAGCTGCAC
>DATNLE010000224.1:0-13995 GCA_035603035.1 Candidatus Acidiferrales bacterium
AAGGGTGGAAGTGCCATGCGAACACAGGGGAAGCAAGAAGCTCGGGAGAATGTGAGTATGAGCGCGGTCAGCAACGGTGTGGCTTACACCTGGTTATCGGAACAGTCGTTACCGGAAGCATCCACTGTCGCCCGAACCCAGGATCCACTGTACTTATTTGCTTGCCATCTGGAGTGGCGCCACTGGCGAAACTTTGCAGCTTATGAGGCACTCGTAGCCGCATTGGACGATTCTGAAAAGAGGATCCGCAAGATCGCGGAGATGTTGCTTCACCGCATTTCGCCCCGTCCGCAGAGGAAAAGCCGGGGCGTTTATTCAAAGTAAGAGGCCCGTCATGGAATGGTTTCATTCAACTGAGCGAGAACAAGCGGAGCGGACCAAAGACCGCCTAGCCTCGAGTCATGAGATCCAATCGGCGTTCGCTGAGCAACGCGATTATCTGTACTGGATCGCGCTGCTCATCACCGGAGACGGGGCCCTCGCGGACCTGGCGGTTGTAAACGCGAGTGCTCTGTCCGCGAACTACAGCAGTGTATTTCGCGACTGGCTTATGGGGTGGGCGACCTATGCAACCGTGCGGGCGGCGGTGAGGGAGGTCCGCGATCTCATTTCCGTATCGGCGAGCCACTATGCGGATTCATCCTCCGAACACTGTGACGATGACGTGCTTTCCGGCGATCAGATCATGTCGCTTCGGAATGCCGATCCACGAGACATCCTTGCTGCGCTTGACCCTCTGGCCCGTTCCGCATTGGTGCTGCGCGGAATACAACACGCCTCGATTGGCGATTGCGCACTCCTGCTGGACGTACCCCGCAGAATTGCCGGGGCTGCGTATTGCCAGGCACTCCGCTGGAACAGCGAGCGAACAGATGCAGACGGAGTGCCGCATGAAGATCGAGTGGATTCCCGACTCTGAGTTACACATCGGCAGGAGCAGAAGCAGGAGGAGAGGACGAGGACACTCAAGAAAGAGAAACGATGCAGAGAACAAAAATGAGAATGCAGCACGGAACAGAATTGATAGTAACGCGAGCGGGCATCGAGAGCTTACACTCCGCAAGCGGAAAAGCGTTTGCCATAGCGAAACTATGCAGCTTGATGCTGCTGGTCGTCGTCACGACTGAATCCTGGACGCAAGTGGTATCACCGAATTTCGGAAGTGTTCCCAGCGGCCCCGCCATCAATGAAGTTCTTCGGCTCACGCTCAGCGAAGCCATCAACCGGGCGTTGCTTTACAACCTGGGAGCAATCGAGAGCGACGAGAATACCCGGGCGGCCCGCGGTCAACGACTGCTCGCGTTGAGCTCTCTCCTTCCTCAGGTAAGTGCAGGGGTTAATGAGAACGTCGCCCAAGTAAATTTCACAGCCTTGGGCCTCGGGGCGATCAAGATCCCCGGCATCCCTAAGGTTGCCGGCCCATTCAGTTACAGCACGGCGAGTGCAAGTCTCAGCCAGACGCTGTTCAGCTACGAGTCGATTCAACGCTTTCGTTCCGCGCGCACCGCAGAGCAGGCCGCCGGGCTCAGCTACCGAGACACGCTTGACGTCATAACGCTCACCGTGGGCAATGCTTATCTGCAAATCATCGAAGCGCGCTCCCGCATTGAAGCCGAAGAAGCGCAAGTGCAGAATGCGAAAGCTCTCTACGATCAGGCGGTGGACGAATTCCAGGCCGGTACCAGTCCACGAATCGACGTGACTCGGACGGAGGTCCAGCTTCATACCGAGCAGTACAATCTGAGCGTTGCACGCAACAACTTCGCGGTCGCGAAGCTTTCCCTCGGCCGTGCCATCGGATTGCCTCTCGGCCAAGCCTTCGAGATCGCCGACCAGCTTCCGTATGCCGAGATCAATCCGCCTACCGTCGAAGACGCCCTCAAGATGGCTTACACTTCGCGCAGCGATTTCCGCTCGGCTCTCAATTCGGCGAAATCAGCCGAGCAGGCGTTGTCGGCCGCCAAGGGCCAGCGTTATCCCGTTGTAGCGGTCAATGGCGATTACGGCGACCAAGGGCCAACCTTCAGTCAGTCCCACGGAATTTTCAGTTTCCAAGCGGGGATCAATGTACCGATCTTCACCGGCGGCCGGATCAAGGGCGACATTACCCAAGCAGAAGCGGCTGTGCGTCAGAGGAAGGCAGAAGCGGAAAACGTCCGTGGACAGATTGATTACGACGTTCGCACTGCATTTCTCAATCTGAATGCCGCCAAAGAGCAAGTTGACGTTGCTCATCAGAACGTGGACCTGGCCAACGACAATGTCGCTCGTTCCAAGGAACGCTTTGCCGCCGGCGTGACCGACAGCGTCGAGGTGGTGCAGTCCGAGCAGTCCCTGGCCAGTGCCAACGACCAATACATCACCAGCCTCTACAGCCACAATCTCGCAAAACTGGCGCTCGCTCGCGCCCTCGGCGTTGCACGAACCAATTTCAGCCAATATCTCGGAGGACGCTAAATGTCCGCAGAAGACACGAAGTTGAACGAACCGAATGCTGCCCCGGTGGCGACGGTGAAACTCGCACTACCCGGTGACCACCAAAAGAAGCAGGGCCTCCGCCGGATGTTTCAAAAGTATCCACGGGGAGGTCGGGCGGCAGCGGTCCTGCTACTCGCCGTCGTGATCATAGGCGGAGGGCTCTTCGTGAGCAATAGCCTGGCCTGGGAGTCGACTGACGATGCACAAGTGAACGGCCACATCATGCCCTTGAGCGCGCGGATCAATGGATACGTGCTCGATGTTCCGGTCATTGAGGGACAGCTTGTCCACGCCGGTGATGTGCTCGTGACGATCGATCCCAAGGACTACCAGATCGCGGTGGAGCAGGCCCAGGCGACCTTCGCGGACGCGCAGGCTAGTGCGACAAGTTCTCGCTTCAACGTACCGATCACCTCGGTTACGAGCAAAAGCAACCTCGATTCCGCAGGTACTGCGGTGGTAAATGCAGAAGCGGGATTCCAGGCCGCGCAGCAGAATTTCGAGTCTGCGAAAGCGGTTTTGCAACAGGCCGAAGCCAACGCGGCGAAGAGCGACGCGGACCTGGAGCGTTATGAGCAGCTAGTCGCAAAGGAAGACATTTCACATCAGCAATACGATCAGGCAGTCGCCGCGGCCAAAGCAAACCGATCCGGCGTCGTGTCGGCCGGAGCGAGTGTACTGGCGGCTGAGCAAGCAGTCCAGCAGGCGAAAGGCAAGCTCTCGCAGACGAGGGCTGATTTACGCAGCGCCGAGACCGCGCCACAGCAAGTTTCAATGACCCGCTCCAAGGCAGACGCAGCCGACGCCCAGGCGCGAGAACGCAAGGCACAGCTTCATCAGGCAGAACTCAACCTCAGCTACACCGTTGTTCGTTCTCCAGTCACAGGAATTATTGGCAAGAAGACAGTTGAGGTCGGCCAGAACGTCGGCATCGGACAGGAACTTGTAGAAGTAGTGCCGCTCGACGATGTCTGGGTCACGGCCAACTTTAAGGAAACGCAACTTGCCCACATGCGACCGGGACAACCGGTCGAAATCAAGGTGGACGCCTACGGCCGCACTTGGAAAGCGCATGTAACTAATATGGGTGCCGGTGCAGGCTCGGTGTTCAGCCTGTTGCCTCCCGAAAACGCCACTGGGAACTATGTGAAAGTTGTGCAGAGGGTGCCGGTACGCATTGATTTTGATCGTACTCCTGATCGGACCTTCGATCGCAGTCTGGGTTCAGACTTCAATGCTGAAGGACTGCTGAAGCCCGGCTTGTCGGTTGAGCCCGAGGTGAAGGTGCGATGAGCGCTGCCGGGTCTGATGCTGCCGTAGAAGAACTGTGGCAGCCGAAAGTGAACCCATGGATCATCGCGGGTGCGGTTTCACTGGCGGCATTCATGGAGGTTCTCGATACCAGCATCGCCAATGTGGCCCTGCCACACATCGCTGGCGGTCTAGCGGCTAGCAACGATGAGAGCACGTGGGTGCTGACCAGTTATCTGGTCTCCAATGCCATCGTACTGCCGCTAAGCGGATGGCTGGTCGCATCGCTTGGGCGCAAGCGCTTCTTTTTAATCTGCATTACATTTTTTACAGTGAGCTCCTTTCTCTGTGGGATCGCACCGAGCCTTGGGTTTCTGCTCCTGTTTCGAGTCATGCAAGGCGCGTTTGGGGGAGGCCTTCAGCCGATGGCGCAGTCCATCCTGGGCGATAGCTTTGCTCCCGAGAAACGCGGACTGGCCTTTTCGCTGTATGGCATTACAACCATCTGCGCTCCTGCCATCGGTCCAACGCTGGGCGGCTGGATTACAGACAACTACTCTTGGCGCTGGATTTTCTACATCAACGTTCCGGTGGGAATTGTGGCCCTCCTACTGGTCTATCAGCTGGTCGAAGATCCACCGTACATATCCCGCCTGAAGGCCCGGCTCTCGGGCTTCGACTTCATCGGATTTTCTCTGCTGACCTTGGGCGTAGGCGCCTTGCAGATCGTCCTCGACAAGGGACAAGAAGACGACTGGTTTGGCTCTCGTTTCATTACGACCCTGGTTGTGATCGCCGCCGTGGGCCTCGTTTCTCTGGTCATTTGGGAATGGTTTCAGAAACAGCCCATCGTGGATGTGCGTTTGTTCAAGAACTTCAACGTCGCGACGACCAATTTAATGTTCCTAATGCTGGGAGCGGCCTTATTCAGTTCCACAGTACTGATGCCGCAACTTCTGCAGACTCTTATGGGATACACGGCGCAAAAGGCCGGGATGGTGCTTTCCGCCGGCGCCCTCGTGGTGCTGGTCGTGCTCCCCATGGTGGGCAGACTGACCACCCGGTTTCAAGCGCGTCACATCATAGCCTTCGGTTGGATAGGTCTGGCGGTCGCCATGTACATATCGAGCAAGCAGGTTGATCTGCTGATGAGTTTCCGCTCAGCCACCTTATTACGTGTGTGGCAGTACATCCCCGTGGCCTTTCTATTCGTTCCCCTCACGCTTGCCGGATACGTCGGCTTGGCGCCGGAAAAAACCAACGCTGCCGCCGGGCTTATGAATTTTTTTCGCAACATGGGACAGAGTGTTGGAACGTCCGCGGTCACGACCCTGATTGCTCGACGCAGTCAGTATCATCAATCCGTCTTGGCGGAATACACAGCTTCTGGCCGGTTTCACAGCTCTATCACGGCTCTTGCCGTGCGTCTGACGCGCGCCGGTGTAAGCGCGCATACCGCTCAACAACAGGCACTGGGCCGACTCTACGCTTTGGTACAGTCCCAAGCTGCTGTTCTCTCTTACGTCGATATTTACTGGCTGCTGGCAATGGGCTCGGTGATTATGTTTGCCGCTTCATTTCTGCTGAAAAGAAATGAACCAGGCAAGGGTGCGAAGGTCTCGGTTCACTAAAGCCTGCACGGAAACGTGCAGCTTAGACTTTGACTCAACCCATGGCATTTGGTGAAAAAGTGCGACCGGGTAGCGACATTTGGCATCTTCCTTATTGCAGAAAGCTCGTGACAGAGTCCGAGAATCGCCCCCCGATGGTAAGTTTATGACAGCACCGGCGCTCGCTGTGGCAACGGATGCTGAGCGGTATGTAGCGATGTTGCGCATCTTCGAGGCACTTTCCGCTTGTGGAGAGCCGGAAGAGTTGGCACGAGTTCTCGCTGACCAGTTGCGCGATCTCATCAGTTTTGATCATCTCGACGCACTCATCTTCAAGGAAGATTCCAACGAAATAGAATGGCAAGGGTGGGGAACGGAGCCGATTGCTTTCCCCGATCTCCCGGTTGAGGAGACATCAACTTGGCATGTTTTCCGTACCCAGGAACCGCTGCATGTCGCCGACTGGCAGACGGACGACACCTTCCCGCGGGTGAAAGGGTTTTTGGAGAATGCCGGGGTCAGGCTCGGTTCTGTCATTCGCGTGCCATTGACCACTCCGCACCGGCGCTTAGGAACGCTGGGTATCGCCAGCCGGGATCGCAATGCCTACGGTTCGGGGGACGTCTGCTTCTTGCAGTTGCTTTCGCGTGGTGTCGCCCTGGCCATTGATGATGCACTTAATCTGCGGAAATCTCGAGTTGCGCGATTGAAACTGGAACGCCAAAACGCTCGGCTCAAACTGCTCCTTGATATGACGAACCGGATTACCTCGAACCTGGATCTGACGGATTTACTCCGTGCAATCTCAGGGAGCGTTCGCCAGGTCATGGAATGCGATCTCGTTGCCATTAGCTTGCTGGATTCCGAGAGCGGACAATTTCGGATTTGCGCGCTTGATTTTCCGAACAGTAACGGGTTCGTGCGTGAAGATTTGGTCACTTCTCCCGACGGAGTTAGTGGGAGAGCTGTGGAAACGCTCAAGCCGGTGATTATGAACCAATTCGACCCCGCCGAGTTTGGTCCCGATGGGTCTCAGATCATGATCGGTGAAGGACTCAAGACCCTCTGTATTGTTCCGCTGGTCAATCGCGGACGGGCCTTTGGTGTACTGTGTCTCGCACGGAAGAAAGAAAATTCTTTCAGTGAGCACGATGCGGATTTTCTTACTGAGGTAGCGGGACAAGTTACAATCGCCATTGAAAATGCGCTTGCCTACCGCGAGATCTCTGAACTCAAAGACAAACTAGCCCAGGAAAAGTTGTATCTCGAAGAAGAGATTCGCAGCGAGCTTAATTTTGAGCACATTATTGGAAGCAGTCCAGCCCTGAAGCAGGTTTTGGATTTGGTGGAAACGGTCGCATTCAGCGATTCTACCGTGCTGCTGCTGGGCGATACGGGTACGGGAAAGGAGTTGATCGCCCGCGCCATTCACGACCACAGCCAGCGTAAGGATCGCACCTTTGTCAAACTCAATTGCGCTGCCATTCCGACGGGACTGCTCGAAAGCGAATTATTTGGGCATGAAAAAGGCGCGTTCACGGGCGCCATCAGCCAGAAGATAGGTCGACTGGAACTCGCCCATCAGGGCACACTGTTTCTGGATGAAGTGGGCGACATTCCGATTGAAATGCAGCCCAAGCTGTTGCGTGTTCTGCAGGAGCGGGAATTCGAGCGTCTGGGCAGCACCCAAACGAGGAAAGTGAGCGTGCGGCTGGTGGCCGCAACTAACCGCGACTTGGAAAAGATGATCGCGGCGCGTGAATTTCGGAGTGATCTCTACTACCGCTTAAACGTATTCCCCATTCGCGTACCTCCGTTGCGGGAGCGGAGAGAAGATATTCCCTTACTGGTTCGCTTCTTCGTCCAGAAACTTGCGGCGCGAATGCAAAAACACATCGAAACGATTCCCGCCGCCGCGATGAAGACCCTGACGAATTGGGATTGGCCGGGAAACATTCGGGAACTGGAGAATTTCGTCGAGCGCGCCGTAATCCTCACGCGCGGTAAGTCGCTTCAAGTGCCGATCACAGAATTGCTCAAATCGAGAGTGGACTTCTCAGTTCCGAACCACAACCGCTCGCGAGACGAGATTTCCCGTATTGTGAGAGAAATGCTCAGTGAAATCAACAAGGGGGCTGCGAGAAGCGCAGCCAAAGAGCATGACGAGACGGAGCGGCAGCAGATCATGCGCGTCCTGCGCGAGACCAAAGGTCGTGTGGGAGGTGCAGACGGCGCTGCCGTGCGTTTGGCAATCAATCGCACTACCCTGATTTCTCGCATCAAGAAGCTGGGCATTAATCCCAGACTGTTTTTCTGACTGCACTTTACTCACACCAACTCGGTCTATAGCTTGAACCTGTTCCTCCATTTTGCATTCCTCCCTTCCCGGAGCGAGTTAAGACATTCATCCCGCGTGTTCAGCGACTCGCGCGCGCGTTGAACTCCCGCCGCCTTCTGAGCAAGACCGCTTGAACCTGCGATTGTCCGCCCTGTTGAGGGCCGCTTCGCCAGTTTTGACACCGCAACACCCAGTTTTCCCGCACAGCTTTGAAATCCAGGGGGGCTTGCCGCTGCTGGCGTTTGGTACGCGAATTGCCTTTCCATGGCGGGTGAGGAGTATGGCGGGCGAAGAGCGAATAGGAGCGGCATGCTGAAGATTTCAGTCGTTGATAAGCGGACGGAGCGCCGGTTGGTTCTCGAAGGAAAACTAATCGCCCCCTGGGTGGCGGAGCTGAGGACGGCATGGAAGACCGTCAACGAGGAAATCGAGGGCCGCGTTTTAGTGATTGACCTGGGGAATGTAGCCATCATCAGCCAGGAGGGGGAGAGCGCTCTGTTGGAATTGATGAATGCAGGCGCAAAGTTTCGTTGTAGTGGCGTGCTCACTAAGCACGTGATCCAAGAGCTCAGACGGAGAAGCAAGAGCGACTCGAGCAAAGCGAAAGAGGTCCAAAGTGCCGGGGAACAATGAGCAGAAAGAAGCGAACGAGAGTAAAATCATTTTTGACCGGGAAGTCTGGCGTGCAATTCGTTATCTCGATCCGGATTCAGAATCAGATCGTAGGAAGGGTGACATCGCGGCGGCAATCGCCGTGTTGGCGATAGTTTGCATGCTCTGTAAAGTTATTTTCTACCTTTACCAGCAGTAGAATCCGGAAACTCTGACAAGCGCCGTTCGTGTTGCTACAGCCGCTTCCACCCGCCAGCGGACCCACGGCCACACGCCGACAGATCTGCGGGAAATCGCTGGAGCCTCATTGTCGGTAGAACGTTGCCGATTTGGCGCAACGCGAGCACTGTTGAAGCCAAATCGACAGCTTCGACATTTGTCATGCACCAACACTTTTCATCGTTGAATTCCTCCTTGCATTTCAACCAGTGGAAGTGTCCCTCCATTTTGCATTTCTCCCTAACCTGAGTGGGCTAAGATATTCATCCCGCGTGTTCAGCGACTCACGCCCTCGGAGGTCGGACGCCGGCGGCAGTCCGCACCTGCGCGCCTACGGAGATGTACTTCACTGCCGGCCCAAATCGTGGCTGCGTGGGCTTCGCTGATTATTTGATCGCACTAGGGAGCGAGTTACATTTCATTACAAAATTTTCTGGCGTAGCTCGCTCAGAATCTGCATCGAATGAAATATCAAATCAAAAAGAGCGAGTCATGATTGCATTGGGGTTGGTACGTGTGATTGAGCAGCATTCGGACGAACTCGCCGCCGAGTTGATCGCGAAACTGGAAACTTCTTCGCGCACCACCGATCTGCGCAAAGTCCCGGTCGAAGAACTGCGGCGAGGAATTTATGAAATCCTGCGGCACCTGGGAGAGTGGCTGCTCACCAAGACGGGACGCGACATCGAACAGCGTTATTTTGAGATCGGCGGACGCCGCGCGTCTCAGGGGGTAGCGCTTTCAGACTTCTGCTGGTCGATTGCTCTCACCAAGGGACATCTGTGGGAATTCCTGCAGCGCCAGGGCGTCATGGGCAGCCCGATCAAAATTTATGGCGAGATGGAATTGTTGCGACTGCTGGATCAGTTCTTTGATCGCGCTTTGTGCTTTGCGGCCGAGGGCTATGAGCAATACGTCCCGTTGCGGAACGGCGCAGACAGCAGCGCTCACGAAGCGCGGAAGGCAGCCTGGTAGCGTGGCTCGTTGCTAACGAATAAATGGTCACGCATCGACAGCACTCGCGGCTCCGCGAGCTCAACCCTGCCGGTTTTCCTAGTACTAGCGATTTCAAGGATTTCACTTTAGCCGTGTTTCGAAGGAACCCAATAAAGATTTTCTCTGTATTTATCTTTATCTTTACCCCTACCGCTAAACGCGGCGGCGCGCTTCTCCTCGTAGGTGGGCTCGCTGCCTTCTTGGTGTCAAGGAAAAATCGACAATGTCGACTTTTGACACCAGCGGCCGAACGCTCGCTCCAATCACCCTTGTCTTGCAGTGAGTTACCAACATACTCCGGCGCCTTGCTCTGGCATCCCGGTTGCTCCCCTCAGTTGGAGTCGCCCCGCAGGCTTCATTCATGTGTTCCACCCCAGCCAATTTCCATTCGGAGAATACGCAATGTGCAGTCGAGCAGTGATAATTCGGACCAATCCCGGCGACCAGCAGAAATGGTCGACTCCTTATTCGTGCGCGCTAGCGGTTGTGGTTGTCGTATTTGTTGTGATGGCTGTCGCAAACCTTCGTGCGCAAACCGCAACAACGGGAGACATCGCCGGCGTTGTTACAGATCCAAGTGCAGCTGTTGTGTCGGGTGTGTCTGTCAAGTTGAAGAACGTCGATACCGGCAGTTCCACTTCCACCACAACTAACTCCCAGGGATCGTACAATTTTCCCTTTGTGCAACCCGGACATTATTCAGTCACAGTCACCGCTGCCGGCTTTCAAGAGATTATCAAGACTGTAACTGTCGCCCTGGGCTCGAGCGTCACGGCGAACTTGCAATTGTCGGTCTCGTCGCAGAGTCAGACGGTTGAAGTATCGACAGAGGTGACAGGCGTTCAAACCCAGGATGCCAATATTGAAACGAACTTTAATGCTCAGCAAATATCCGTCTTGCCGAATCCCGGCAATGACTTGAGCGCAGTCGCTCTGACTGCGCCGGGCGTGGTGATGAACACGACCGGAGGTTCAGTGTTTGGCGGTGGGAATTACGAGTTCTTCGGCTTGCCATCGAATTCCAATGTCTTTACCTACGATGGCGCCAACGACAACGATCCCTATTTCAATATTAATAATAGCGGCGCGACCAACCTAACCCTGGGCCTGAATGATGTGCAGGAGACCAGCGTTGTGACGAACGGATACAGCGGGCAATTTGGTGGCCTTGCCGGCGCAAACATCAACTATATCTCGAAGTCCGGCAGCAATTCCTTCCACGGGAATGCGGAGTACTGGTGGAACGGGCGCGCTCTGAACTCCAATAACTATTTCCGCAATCAGGCAAACGCCGTTGCTGGCAGCCAGGTCGATCCCCGCCCGTTCGTAAATGCGAACCAATATGCAGCCTCGATCGGCGGCCCGATCAGAAAAAACAAATCCTTTTTCTTTGTCGACTATGAAGGCATTCGCCTGGTTATTCCCTCCCTGTTCTCGGTCAACCTGCCGACTCAGAGTTTCGAAAATGCAGTCATTGCCAACCTCAACAGTGTGAGTCCTGCTTCGGTACCGTTTTACAATCAGCTATTCGGCATCTGGAACGCAACGCCAGGTGCGGCGCGCGCTCAGAACACTCTCACCGGCGGCGGTTGTTCGAACGTCACCAGCTTAGCAGGCATCGCATTTGGAGCCACCAATCCGTGTGCCACGCAGTTGCAGGGCGGCACCTCTCAAGCCACCAATGATTACCTGATTGTGGGGCGCTATGATCAGAACATCGGCAACAATGACAAGCTCTTCGTTCGAGTGCAACATGAAAGCGGCATCCAGGCCACCTATACCGATCCTCTGAGCCCCGCCTTCGATGCTCATAGTACTCAGCCCGAATGGCAGGCCCAGTTCAGCGAGACTCACACACTCGGCAACAACAAAGTAAACAACTTCATCGCCTCACTGCAGTGGTATAGCGCGCTCTTCACGATGGTGAACCAGGCTGCGGAATTCCAGACCCTTCCTCAGACGGTCGCATTCGGTGACGGTTCACTGTTCCCTCTGAATAATGATGGAGCTAATTTTCCCCAGGGCCGGTCTGTGACCCAGTACGGAATTGTCGACGATTTCAGTTGGACTCGCGGCAGGCACAGCTTCCGCTTCGGAGTTAACTACCGCCGCGACGATGTGAGCGATCACAATTTCACCGGCGTCATTCCTTTTGTTCAGGAAACGACCCTGAACGACTTCGCGTTCGGAGGCGTGGCGCCTGCGAACCCCAACGTTGGAAATTTGGTGTCTCAGAATTTTCCCCTCAACACAAATGTACCGATAGCGCTCTACCAACTTGGATGGTATGTATCAGACGAGCTCCAGGTCACTTCGAACCTGAAGCTGACGCTGAGCATGCGGTTTGATCACTTGTCCGATCCAGTCTGCCAGACCAATTGCTTCCAAAGCTTTTCTGCACCGTTTCAAGACCTGAATCGCACTGCACCGGTGAATCAAGCCTTGACGACGGGTCTTAATACTGCCTTCCCCTCTGTAACACCTGTCGTATACGAGCCAAAGGTCGGCTTCGCATGGTCGCCGTTCGGCGCCAGGAACACTGTTGTTCGCGGAGGATTCGGCATCTTCAGTGACGCTATTCCTACGGGTGCCATTGATGACATTCTCACCAATGCACCGAACGATCCGTCGTTCGTTCTTTTTAATGGGGCGCTCTCACCAGCAGCGGCCGGAAACCTGAATGGGCAAGCGGTGGCTGCGAATGCTGCTTTTCGCGCCAACTTTGCCAGCGGCGGCGCAGTTCCGGCCTTCAATTTCTTTAACCCTGGGAAAGTCCAGATTCCGCGCTATGACGAGTGGGACCTGGAAATACAGCAAGCTCTGGGTTGGCACACCACGCTAAGCGTAAAATATGTCGGCAATCATGGCGAGCATGAAGAGATCACGAATCCAGCCCTGAACGCCTTCAGCCCGAGCGGTGCTGCATTCGGAAGTCTCCCGATTACCCAGCCAGACGCGCGATTCGGAGTGGTTGCTCAGACACAAAACACCGGCAACTCAAACTATAACGGCGTCACGGTGACTGCCCAACACAACTTTAACGGAGGCTTTCAGTTCCAGGCATCCTACACCTACAGCCATGCTCTGGATGAAATCTCCAATAGCTCTTTGAATCCCTTCGGCGTGAATGCCAACGGCAACGTCGATGTTGTCACACCGCTGAATCCATTCAATATTCGCCAGCTTAACTATGGCAATGCTGATTACGATGTGCGGCAGTCGTTCGTTATGAACTACGTTTGGAGTGACGCTTTCCGTCACCTGACGGCGTGGGGTCCGAACGCTCTGATGAAGGGTTGGACATTTTCCGGCACGATCTTTAAGCACACCGGCTTTCCTTACTCGATCTTCAGCAGCAACGAGACGGCGACTCTACAAGGTAGCTTGTTCGGGAGTACGAGCCCCGCCACTACTACCGCGGTCCTGGCCGACGTTGTTGGCTCGCCTAACATCAACTGCGGAGGCTCAGCTGCGCAGCTGGTGAACGGGTTACCCAATCCGTGCTATAGCGCTGCTAATTTCGCCGACCCGACAAATAATTTCGGGATCCAGCGCCGCAATCAGTTTCGCGGTCCAGGTTACTTCGACACTGACTTCGACGTGGAGAAGTCCTTTGCGATACCGAAGTGGGAGAGTGCTCATTTCTCCGTTGGCGCAAGGTTCTTTAATCTCTTCAATCATCCGAACTTTGCCTTCCCTAACACCAACGTGGACAGCAACCAGTTCGGTCAAATCACGCAGACCGTTAGTCAGCCGACGACCATCTATGGCTCTGGTCTGGGTGCGGATGCATCCCCAAGGGTAATCGAACTGCAAGCGAAGTTCGTTTTTTAACGAACACGCTTTCGATAGAGGCGGCCTGACTCTGGGCCGCCTCATTTTTATATCTGCTTCGAAGGTGTAAAAGCAAACACTTGTTTGAGACATTGAATCCGCAGCCGGCGTGACTTCGCCACTCCGATCAGTAAATTCTGAGGCAGCAAGGCGTCATTCCTTAGTCCAGGGCGGAATTCTGCAGGTTAGCCCGTGATACGCCATCCGAACTCAGCCCAGTGCTGGCGGCGAGTTTTCAAGGCTTTTGGTATCAAAGCGTTTGCCAGGATGGTTGCTGACTCGGCAACCGCGGTAATGGGAAGGCTGCGGTATTCATGGTTGCCGGCTGCAACAGAAAGACGCTTTCCGGAGTCGGTAGCAGGTGCTCACCTCCACATCGCGTCTATGAGTAGGCTATTCCGCAGGGAACGCACCCCCCCCGATCCGGAATTCCGTGAGGGGTTTGAGGTTCTTCTTGTAACCGCGAGTAACTGCGTATTCCTTCCCACTTTTAACGCGGAGACCATACTTTCCCGCCGCGTACGGCTTGATCTCTACCACAAACGAGGTATTCACCAGCGCAGATCGATGGATGCGAATGAATCCGTACGGCTTCAGCTTTTCTGCCACCATCGAGATGGACTCGCGCAGCAGATAGGAGTCCGATTCCCGCTGCAG
>DATNLE010000229.1:0-15751 GCA_035603035.1 Candidatus Acidiferrales bacterium
CTGCAGCGGGAATCGGACTCCTATCTGCTGCGCGAGTCCATCTCGATGGTGGCAGAAAAGCTGAAGCCGTACGGATTCATTCGCATCCATCGATCTGCGCTGGTGAATACCTCGTTTGTGGTAGAGATCAAGCCGTACGCGACGGGAACGTATGGTCTCCGCGTTAAAGGTGGGAAGGAATACGCAGTTACTCGCGGTTACAAGAAGAATCTCAAACTGCTCACAGAATTCCGGATCGGTAGCGGTGCGTTCCTTGCGGAATAGCCTACTCATCATAGATCATCGATCATCGACGCGATGTGGAGGTGAGCACCTGCCACCGACTCCGCAAACCGTGTGGCCTCCTATCCCGCTTGCCTTGTATTCGATTGGTCGTGCCACTGTCAGGTTCGGATTTTGTAACTCAGGGGAGGAGCAAACTCCACTGCAGTTCTAACTGCTCGATCTGGAGATTCACCGCACCAGCAAGCAGTGGTGAGACTTATAGGTTAGACGCGATGAGGGAAGTTCGGCTTTCGTAACAATTCTGAGGAAGTTCATGACCGGATACAAAGTCCTATACTATTTCGCTGTCTTAGGCGTTACCCAGCCCTTCCCCAAATTGTTAGGCATTCAGGCAGCCACTCGCTTCGCGAGCGGACGGTTCGCCTCTAGCCATCGACTTAGCGACGAGAGTGCAGTGCGGTCTCAAATTGCCCCGGCCGCGTAGGTTTGTCCCGGTCGTGCGAGCTCTCTTGGGACCGGTAACCGCCAACTCGCCATGCCCCGGGCAGCAATCGATGCGCATGCGCATTACCACGCTGATCTCATATCGCTGGAGGTTCCCCCGGCGGCGGGAACGTAACATTTCAGCGCGTAATCCATTACCATGCGATCGGCGTTGAAGCGCCATCCTAGCGTGCGAATGGTTCGCTTCATGCGTTTGATCCATCCTCGCGGCAGACCGTCGCGGTCACGCTGGTAGTACAGCGGAATTACTTCCTCCCGCAGCGCGCGATGCAAGTCCTCTCCGTCGCGTGTGTCATGTACGTTCATGTCGGCGTGCGTTCTGCCGGTCCCGATGGCGAATCCATTCATGCCATCGTAGGCCTCAGCCCACCAGCCATCGAGAACAGAGAGGTTCAGTCCGCCGTTCAAGACTACCTTCTGACCGCTTGTACCGGAGGCCTCCAGGGGACGCCGCGGGTTATTAAGCCAGACATCGACCCCCTGTACGAGGTAGCGTCCCACGTTAATGTCATAATCCTCGACAAAGACGAACTTATCGGCGAACACGGGATCGCGCATCAATTTTGCAATCTGCTGCAACAGTCGTTTTCCCGGCTCATCGTTAGGATGCGCCTTCCCCGCAAAAACGAACTGCACCGGGCGTTTGGGATCGTTCACCATCAATGCCAAACTCTCGATATCTCTCAGCACCAAGTTGGCTCGCTTGTAAGTCGCAAACCGGCGGGCAAATCCGATGGTCAGCGCGTCCGGACTGAGTACTCTGGTGAGTCTCTGCAAGGCCTCCAGGGATTCGCCACGACGCTTGGCTTGCTCGACCGCGCGGCGCCGCACAAATTCGAGCAGGCGCGACTTCAGGCTGAGGTGCGTCTCCCAAAGTTCGCCGTCGTCTACGTCCTCAATACCTTCCCAGATACGCGCCTCGCTGCTGTGCTCGTGCCAATTCGTGCCTAGATGCCGGTCATACAGCCGGTACATCTGCGGAGCCAGCCATGAGGGGACGTGAACTCCGTTGGTGATATGACCGATGGGCACTTCGTCTTCGGGCTTGCCGGGACAAAGCCCCGTCCACATCGCACGGGAGACTTCACCGTGCAGCGCGGAAACCGCATTAGCCCGGCGCGAAAGTCTCAGCCCCAGCACCGTCATACAAAATGTCTCCTGCTGGTTGCTTGGCTTCTCGCGTCCCAATCCCATCAGGCTCTCCTGAGAAAGCCCCATTTTTTCGCGCAGGGGTCCAAGGTGCTCTTCAATTAGATCGGCATCGAAGCGATCATGCCCGGCGGGCACAGGGGTGTGAGTAGTGAAGATTACTTCCCGTGAAACCCGCGGTACCGCGCTGTCGAATGCAATGCCTTCCTCCTGCATCCGGGAATGCAGCGCTTCCAGCACTGCAAATCCGCTGTGCCCCTCATTCAAGTGAAGCACTCCAGGTGTAATGCCCATGGCTTTGAGGGCGCGGAAACCTCCGACGCCAAGCAATAATTCCTGCCGGATTCGAGTCCGCGCATCTCCACCATAGAGGCGAGAAGTGAGCGTGCGGTCGTCGGCGGCATTGCCTTCTACATCGGAATCGAGCAGGAAAAGATCGCAACGTCCCACCGCCACCCGCCAGACTTTGGCATGAATCGAACCATTGCGGGTTTCGATTTCCACTTCTACGGGTCGCCCATTCTTACCGATCGCGGCCTGCAGAGGCAGCTGATTGACGTCGGTCTCCAGATATTCTTCCTGCTGCCATCCGTCCCGATTCAGTCGCTGGCGAAAATATCCTTGGCCGTAAAATAATCCGATACCGACGAGCGGAATGGCCAGATCGGAAGCGCTCTTGATATGGTCGCCGGCCAGGACGCCCAGTCCCCCGGAATACACCGGAAGCGATTCGTGGATGCCGAACTCCGCGGAAAAATACGCCACGGGACGAGGCCGCAAAACTCCGGCGTATCTCGTTCCCCAGGTACGATCTGCGTGCAGATATTCCTGCAACCGGCGGTAGGCATAGTTGATCCGGCTGTGCAGCACCAATTCCGCGGCGCGACTTTCCAGTTTCGCCAGAGGGAGTTCGGCGAGCAACGAAACCGGATTCTGATTCAGCTGTCCCCATCGCACTGGATCCAAATCGCGGAACAAGCTTGCCGTGTCATGATCCCAGCTCCACCAGAGATTACGAGCCAGACCCCAAAGCCGTTCCTGGGCTGGAGCGATGAAGCGATCCAGCGTACGGGCTTCGTTGACCACGGGCGCTACCTGGGCCGCCGCCTCAGTGAGCATCTGAATTTCATCCTCGCGGAAAACGCGAGGCTCCATCGTTTGAACGACCAGCACACCCTGCAGAACTCTGCGGTCAATGAGTGGAACCCCCAGGAAAGACTGGTACTCATCTTCGCCGGCTTCGGGAAAGTATTTGAAACGTGGATGAATGTGGGCCTGCTCCACCGCCACCGGGCGGACCTGTTCCGCCACCAGGCCAGCCAAACCCTCATGGATAGCCATTCGGAGCTGGCCAATACACTCTCGCCGGAGACCGACGGTGGCAGCCAATACCAGATTCGCGCGATCGGGTTCCAGCAGGTACGCGGAACAAACGTCCGTATCAAAGCGTTTGGCAATCAAGGCTACGACGTTCATGAGCGTCTCGGCGGGCTGGCCCTCCTCTGCCGCAAGGTTCGCGATTTCCTCCAGCGTGAGGACGTCTGCGACACCGAGGACGCGCCCGTTCGAATCCGGGCCTTGGGTTTCGTTGCGTTTCTCCCCCACTTCCAAACTCTCTGGTTCCATTTAATCTGACCCCTGCGGGCCCAATTGTCCTTTCACAACATTTAGCTGAAGCTGTTCATCGCTGTTGAGCACGCGACAAAGCACACGTCCGCTGGTGGCGCGGCGTGCGCGTGAACTCATCTTAAATTAATTAGTTAACTTTAGATCGCCCTAAATTCCCAGTGCAATCAAAATAATTGATGCCGCGGGACAAGTATTGGGTCCTTATGCGCGCCGACTCTGCTCATTCTAGGCGCTTGGCGGCGCAAGCTCCTCAACGCCGGGAGTGTCGCCGCCCAGCCAATCCGGGTGTTTTGCTGTGGAATCGAAGTGCGACGAAGTCTTGAATAATTCATACTTGCCCGCCACGGCAACGTCTTTCGTCTTGGCCAGCAGCTGAGCCATCTGTTCACGATTCATCGGCTTGAAGGTTTTCGCCGCTTCAATCGCCTGATCGAGCACTTCCTGCTGGTCGATTCCGGTAATCACAACCGACGTTGGAAGACTCATCGCATAATGCAGACACTCAATCGGGGACACGGTGTTGCTCTTTAGGATGACGCCGTCTCCCATTGATTTCATACCAAGTACGCCGACTTCATGTTTAACCAATTCGGGCAATACCATCTGGCCGAAACTCCGAAAATGGGCGTCCATTACATTCAACGGCATCTGCGCCGTATCGAAGTGAAAGCCGTGATCCGCGGCAACCTTCAACATATACAAATGAATATGCGGGTCCTTGTGCCCGGTGAATCCGATGTAGCGAATCTTGCCTGCCTTCCTGGCATCGAGGAGAGCTTCATTAGCTCCGCCTTCGGCGAATACGCGGTCGGGATCGTCGAATCGGATAATCTCATGGTGCTGTACCAGATCGATGTGATCGGCCTGCAAACGCCGTAACGAAGTTTCTATCTGCCTTTCCGCGAGCTTTTTGGTGCGGCCGTCGATCTTCGTCATCAGAAAAACTTTCTGACGATATCCATCCTTCAAGGCTTTGCCCATACGCAGTTCACTCTGGCCTTCGTTGTAGTCCCAACTGTTGTCCATGAATGTGATTCCGCGATCGATGGCGGCGCGCACCAGCCGAATGCTCTCTTGTTCCGTAAGGCCATGCTGAGCAAGATGAAAGCCGCCCATCCCGATGGCGGAAACGCGCTCGCCTGTCCGTCCAAGTGTGCGATAGAGCATGTCACCGGTTCGAGTTCCTGGAGATGCAACCAATGGGATCTGATTCATGGAGCCATTCTCCTGAGGGAGTGAGGTCGTTGTTGCCGGGCCCAAGCTGAGGGCGTCACGCTTGCGGCGCTCGATATTGCCGCCGTCCTAAGAAATTCTCTTGGTTGTTTCATACGAAATATTTCGTCTCGAGGAGTTAGCGTTTCAGATGATTGAGTGGGACTGATGCGTTGCCGTTCATTTCTGGAATCGAGAAAATGTGTAGACCGTCCTTCGGGTTCAGCGCCGGATTCCCGACAACCTTGTGTCGCAATCTCATGTCTAAATTGCAGGAGGAGAAACTTCATGGCAGCAAAAAAGAAGGGCTCGCGAAAATCGGGCGGGCGCAAGTACGGGCAAGCCGCGAGCAAGAGCGTAAAGAGTGCCATGCACCGGGAGAAAAAGGGTACCCTGAAATCCGGTCGAGGGGGGAAGGGGGGCACCGTGAAGAGCCGCAAGCAGGCCATCGCCATCGGCCTCTCCGAAGCTCGCAAAAAAGGTGCCAAAGTTCCAAAGAGAAAGGAAGCCGCCTAAGGGCTCTCTGAGGGGCCAACTTTTGAAGGGCGCGGCCTAGAGTCGCGCCCCTAAAACTTCGCGTTCCTGCCAGCCTGCTTCAGTCCCGCGCGCAACCCTCGCGCGATGGTTTGCCGGTAGCCAGAGTGATCAAGCGCATTCATGACCGCAGCCGCAGTCCCCCCGGGCGTAGCCGCCTCTTGTAATAATTCCGCTAACGACGAAGTACCCTCCCGGCATGCAGCAATCCCATCAGCCAGAGCGTGAGCAGCGGCTAATCGTGCGCTCTTGCGGTCTAGACCTAGACTCTCAGCCGCGTCTACCAGTGTCGCTAGCGCGTGATACCCATGACTGCTGGAAAAAGTGACGGTGAAGGCATCGAACTGTTTCTCAGGAATTTCCACTACCTTGCCGACCAGAGCGAAGAAAGCGCGTACTTCTGTGCGCGCACCGCGGGGGAACCCTCGGTCGAAGGTGATCGCCGTCAGTCCGTGCCCGCTGCGACAAACCGGGCTTGGCATGGCCCGTGCCCACTCGACCGGCGGCCCCAAGTTCGCCCGAAGGTTCGAGAGAGGGAAACCTGCGGCCAGACTCACCCCTGTCAACCGACGACGGATTGGGTGCTTGGCTACTTCCTTCAGCAGTTCACAGACAGATTCTGGCCGTACGGCGATAATCAGCAAGCGCGCTGAATCCAGGCCACGACGAAGATCGGGTTCAACGATGACTCCGTATTGCCGCTTCAGTGTTTTCAGCTTTCCAGAATTCCGGTCATGCACCAGGATGGGCTTTCTATAACTCGCCAGCCGCAATCCGGCCACCAGCGCGCTGGTGATGCGTCCGCCCCCAAGAAAGACAATCGCATTCATGCGAGGTCCAAGCAGGCCTCATCGGCCGCGTTCAGAAGTAGTTCAACATCGGCCTCCGTGTGTACCGTGGAGATAATCCAGTGCAGGCCGTTAGACGGTGTCATATAAATCCCGCGATCAAGAAGCCGCTCGACGAAGCGGGAATAGAGTTTCGTATCCACGTACTTGCAGTAGTCGCGGTAATCATGGATTGCATCCTGGTCAGTGAAGTAAATCTGGAACATCGGCCCGAATCCTTGCACGATTGCCTTCGGCTTGTGCCTCCGAAATACCTCCCGCAGGCCGGCGATGGCGGCGTTGCCAACCGCGTGAAGTTTGCTGTAAGTGCTTTCGGCGCAGAGCATCTCCAGATTGGCCGCTACTACCTTCATGGTCAGGCGATGTCCATTAAAGGTTCCATAGTGCAGAACCATCTTTTCGCTCCACTGCATGCGCTCCAGGATCAAACGGGACCCAGCCACAGCGCCCACCGGAAATCCCGCGCCCAGCGCCTTACCGAAGGTGCTGATGTCAGGCTTGACCCCGTAATATTCCTGGCAGCCGCCGGGGGCATAGCGAAAGCCGCTGACCACTTCGTCAAGAATCAGAAGCGCTCCCCATTCTTGCGTGAGTTCGCGCAAGCGCCGCAAATATCCCTCGCGCGGAGGAATGCAACCCATGTTGGCCATGATAGGCTCGGTGATCACCGCGGCCAGTTCATGCCCGTGCCGCTTGAGTACGCGCTCTAGCGCGGCCACGTCATTCCAGGGCGCCAACACCACGTCGTGAAACGTAGCAGGCGGAATGCCTTCGGACTCCGGAATCCGCGCCGGATGGTTCACCGGCCCCAACTGTTCTGGCGGATGGCTGTGTGCGTTCAGCAGATAGGGATCGTACCAGCCGTGATAGTGACCTTCGAATTTCAAGAACTTATGGCGTCCGGTATGGGCGCGGGCCAGACGCAAGGCGAGCATGGTCGCTTCGCTACCCGTGTTCGTAAAGCGCACAACCTCGGCCGATGGCACCATGCGACGCAGGCGTTCTGCGGCGTCGATTTCCGCCGAAGTGGCAGCCGCGAAGTGGGAACCTTCCGCCATCGCTCCGCAAACTGTCTTTACTAAAGTGGGATGAGCATGTCCATGGATCAGCGCGCCAAACGACATCATGAAATCAACATATTCATTGCCGTCAATATCCCATACGCGCGATCCTTTGCCGCGTTCGAGCAGGATGGGTCCAGACGTGTACACCGCGGCCCCGCGCGAAGGCGAATTCACGCCCTCCACCAGCGATTGGTGTGCACGTTCAAACCATTCTGCGGATCGTGTCCGGCTTCTTGTTTCGGTCATGTGCATCGAATTTGTTTTACCCTGACCCCGCCAGACCGCCGCCATCCACAACCAGCGCGGTTCCGGTTACAAACGAAGACGCATCACTAGCCAAATAGAGCGCTGCCTGCGCGATTTCTTCCGGCGTGCCCACACGCCCCAGCGGACGTTTCGCAGCGTTGGAAAGAAATCGATCTTCTGCTTCCCCTAACTGACCGGCCTCGCTGCGTAGCATCGCCGTATCCGTGTCCCCTGGGCATATGCAGTTCACTCGAATCTTCTGTCCACCATGATCGATGGCCATGGCTTTGGTAAGCAGCACCACGGCGCCCTTCGAAGCGCAGTAAGCGGCGGCCCGCACACCTCCCGCCAGTCCCCAGCCTGATGCCGTGTTGACGATCGACCCTCCCCCCGCCTTGGCCATGACTGGAATCACCACTCTGGACATAAGGAAAACGGATTTTACGTTGACCGCCATCACCTCGTCCCACTCGTCTGCGGTGACGTCAAGTACCGAGGCTCGCCGGATGATGCCCGCATTGTTAAACAGAACGTGAACCCCACCGAATTCTTTCACAGTGCAGTCGACCACGCGCTGGCACTCGTCTGGGCGCGTTAAATCGGCACGTTCAAAAATTGCATGCCCCCCGGCCGCGGAAATTTTGCCGGCGATTTCTACTCCGGCTGCCTGCTTAAGGTCGACTATGGCCAGGGCCGCACCCTCGCGAGCAAACAGCAGAGCCGTCGCGCGACCGATACCGCCGGCGCCGCCGGTAATGATCGCCGTCTTGCCCTGCAGCTGTTTGTGGAGCATGTCAGCTGCCCACGTACCTGGCATACAAACTTCGCGCAACTCCGGTGTCGGTAGTTCCCTTGATAATCGCCCGGCCATCTGGAAAAAGCGTCATCTCATAGGGCTCGCGCCAGAATTTTAGGACAAATTCGTTACGGCGCACTTGACCGAGCGACTCCAGGCGCCGCTGCATTTCGGCAAAATCAATCGGTCTCGCCCGCTCATGAATCTGCACCGAATTTCGTCCGCACATGGTGATATGCGGACGCCCTTCGCCCGCCAGATGTACAAAATCCCTCTCGCCGCACGCCTGGCAGCCCACCCGCGGTTTCCCGGCAGCAATCTCAGCGTGCTCGTTGGTCCAAACGTCGAACGACCACAGCGTATTCCGCAGCTTTTCGAGCGCTTCGCCGCCGACCAGCAACTTCAGCGCCTCGGTCGCCGCAATCGACGCAACCAGGTTGACGGCGCTATTCAAAACCCCGGAGGTTTCGCAGGTCTCCACCATACCCCGCGGCGTATCCGGAAAGAGGCAGGAAAGGCACGCTGTCTTCCCCGGCGACACATTCAACGTCACCCCGTAGCTGCCCACGGCGGCGGCATAAATCCACGGCAGGGAAGCCTGCACTGCGTAATCGTTTACCAAATAACGGGTTTCAAAATTGTCTGTGCCATCGAGGACCACATCCATTCCTGCAAGTATCCCCGCAATGTTTCCAGGAACCACATCCTCGACCCGCGCCTCCACCTCTACTTCCGAATTGAACCTCGCAATTTTTCTCGCCGCAGCAATAGCTTTAGGGGTTGACTCGGACGCATCGGCCTCGTCAAATAGAGACTGCCGTTGCAGATTGCTGGCCTCGACGTAGTCGCGATCGATAATCCGCAACTTGCCGACACCCGCCCTCGCCAGCAATTGCGCCAGCGCCGACCCGGTCGCGCCGCACCCTACAATCGCGATCCTGCCCGCTGTCAGCCGTCGTTGGCCCTCCGCTCCGATTCCGCGAAATAAGATCTGTCGCGAATAACGTTCCTCGAACTTTGAGTTTGCCTGCTCTTTCTCTAAGCCCTGCCTCAAGGAGGTCACCAGTTCCTTCCCGCAAAACCTTTATTATAAGTGTGATCGCTTAAGCCATCAGTACACGGTACAACGGTGGCCCCTCACGCTTCATCGAAGTAGGAAATCGGGCCTAAGGAAATTATTTGCCAAAACGGTACGCGGCCTTCGTCATCTTGATCATGGGTTCGCTCGGTCCGGCTGCGCCTGCCGGATCAGCGGTAACGTTGCCTACCGCGCGGCAGCCGCAATCCCAGCCATCCTCATCTCTCGCCGCCATGTCTTCTTATGTCGGACGCACCGTCAAATTAGTCGAACTCCCTGGGGTCCCCGACGCCGACCACCTGCTGCAGATGGTTCCGCAGAAAGCTGGCCAGCCCCTTGATCGGGACCAGGTTCGGGATAGCATTCGCGTGCTTTTCTCCACCGGCCGCTTTGCTGACATTCAGGCTGAAGTGACAGTCTCTGGCACCGATGTCATTCTCACTTTCACCACTTCGCTGAATTTTTTCGTGGGCGCCGTCGACGTGGAGGGCGCTCCCGGCCATCCCAGTTATAACCAAATTCTGAACGCCTCCAAACTCCAGTTCGGTGAACTCCATACACTCGATAAACTCAACCGCTCCTTACAGAACATCCGTCAACTGATGCAGGAAAACGGATATTACCGTGCAAGCGTCACCGCGGAAAGCACTTCGAACGCCGCCACGCAGCAGGTAAGCATTCTTTTCCACATCACTGCCCGAGAACCTGCGCATGTCGGCGAGGTGAAGGTTTCTGGGCATGCGTCGTTTTCCCAGGGCCAGGTACAGGATCTCGCTCGGTTGCACCCCGGGGAGCGCGTCACCGCTGCTCGCATCACCAACGCGCTTCAACATCTCCGCAAGAAGCTTCAAAAGCAGCAGCGAGTGCTGGCGCAAGTCTCCATCGCCGAACAGAAATATCGTGCTGAATCCAACGCGGTTGACTATACCTTCCTGATCGAACCTGGACCCGTCGTCGTAGTTTACGCTCAGGGCTTTCACGTCAGCCGAGGGACGCTGAAAAAAGAAATCCCGATCTATCAGGAAAACGCTTTCGACGATGACTTGCTCAACGAAGGCAAGCGCAACCTGCTCAACTATCTGCAGAGTCGCGGCCACTTTGACGCCTCGGTCGATTTTCAGAAGGAAACGACTCCAGATACGGTCCGAATAACCTATCGTATTGATCCTGGGCCGGTGCACAAGCTCGAACTTGTTGAAATCACAGGAAACAAATATTTCTCTACACAACTGCTCCGACAACGCCTGCAGATTCAGCCCGCTGGCAAGTTCTTTTCCCCAGGCCGATACAGCGAAGCCTTGCTCAAGAATGACGTCACCGGCTTTCAGGCCTTGTACCTTTCGAACGGATTCCGCCAAGCCAAAATTCAAACCAAGATTGATGACAATTATCGCTCTAACCCTAATCACCTGGCGGTGCACATTCGCGTCGAAGAAGGGCCGCAGACTCTCGTGGGCGCATTTCGGATTGTGGGAAATCAGAAGGTCGAGGCCAAGGCTTTTCCCGAGCTCAATACCGCCGCGGGCCAGCCATATTCCGAGCAAAGTCTAGCCAGTGATCGCGACTCCATTCTCAACTATTACTTCAATCACGGCTTCTCCAAGGCTGTCCTGGATATTATTACGGACCCGACTGCTGGAACGCCTGATCGCGAAGACGTTACCTACTCCATCCAGGAGGGCGTACAGTTCTTCGTCAACCACGTCATGGTCGCTGGTCTCGAACACACCCGCGACTATGTCGTGCAGCGCGAAGTTCAGGTTATCGCTGGTAAGCCTCTCAGCCAGCAGGATCTGCTGGACACTCAGACCAAGCTTTATGATCTGAGCATCTTCAGCCAGGTCGATACGGCCGTACAGAATCCCGAAGGTTCCGACCCTCAGAAAAATGTCGCGGTTCAGGTACAGGAGGCCAGACGCTACACTTTCACTTATGGCCTCGGTTTGGAATTCGAAACCGGCCTGCCGTCCGGTACCAACGCGCCCGCCGGTTCCACCGGCGTAAGCCCCCGGGTGGGATTCGATGTGACCCGCCTCAATGTCGCTGGCCGCGATCAGACTCTAATTTTCCAGTCCCACGTCGGAACCCTGCAGCAGCGCGGCCTGATCAGTTATGAAGTGCCCAAGATCTTCAACAATGACCGCTTGAAGCTCTTCTACACGATCTTCTACGATAACAGTCTCAACGTCTCCACCTTCACATCGCAACGCCTCGAGGGAAAAATCGATCTTCGCCAGCAAATTGGAAAACTACAAGCCAATCACTCCACCTTCATTACCTACCTCTTCGATTACCGCCGCGTCAAAGCGAGTAGCTTTGCCTCGAACTTTTCGCCTGCCGAATTCAGTTTGTTTTCCCTGCCCGCCCACGTTGGCGGCCCCGGCTTCACCTTCATCCGCGACCGGCGCGATAATCCCCTTGAAAGCACCAAGGGGCAATACTTTACCCTCGATGGTTTCGCCGCGTCCAGCTATGTCGGCTCGCAGTCGGATTATGCCCGCGCTCTGGCTCAGCACTCCACCTATTATGGGTTCGGCCGGTCCAATCATAAGTTCGTGTTCGCTCGATCCACCACTCTTGGCCTGGAACAAGTCTATGGAGGTACCAGGATCCTGCCGCCAGGATCCTGTCCGCTTAATAACCTGCAGACGGCGTGCCAGCAGAATATTTCCATCATCCCCTTGCCCGAACTTTTTTTTGCCGGCGGGGGCAACTCTCACCGCGGTTTCGGGTTAAATCAGGCAGGGCCCCGCGATCCCGATTCCGGTTTCCCCGTCGGTGGCTCGGCGCTGTTCGTCAACAGTGAGGAACTCCGCTTTCCTTCGATCAGTCTGCCCTATCTCGGGGAAGGTTTCGGCTTCGCTCTGTTTCACGATATGGGGAATGTTTTCACCGCCGGCCACGACATGCTGAAGGGCCTGATGCGCTGGCATCAGCCCAACCCTTCCCAGTGCCTGCAATTCAGCCCCGTCACCGCCGCAACGCCATACAACAATTGCGTGACCAGCTTTGACAACTCCGGCTACGACTACACTTCTCACGCGGTCGGCATTGGGTTGCGTTATAAGACACCCATTGGTCCTTTACGGTTCGATTTCGGGTACAATCTGAACCCGACGGTGTTTCCCACTGGCTTCACGCTGGTGCCGGTGCCGCCGGTGCCGCCGCCGGCGCCGTTGCCGACGGCGTTTACTCCGCAACACCTGCAGCACTTCAATATTTTTTTCAGTATAGGTCAGCCATTTTGATGAGATCTTCTATCAAGGGAACGATTACGATCGCGCTAACCCTTCTGTTGGCCCTCGTCGCCCTTGCGCCTTCCGCGGTTGCCGAAGTAGTCGACCGCATCGTCGCTACGGTCAATGGACGCGTGATCTTGCAGTCCGATTTGGACGAAGCTCTCTGCTACGACGCGCTGCTTAGCGGACGCTCGCTCGCTGACTTCACGGATGACGATCGCCGCGCCACGCTCGATCGGCTGATTGACCAGGAACTACTGCGTGAGCAAATGAAGTCCGCCGACTTCCCGCACGCCACCGATACCGAAGTAAGCGCCCGCATCGCCAACGCGCGCAAGCAATATCCCCAAGCCGTCACCGACGACTCCTGGCGCTCTCTTCTCTCTGGCTATCACATTTCGGAAAAGGAAGTTTTCGCTCACGTCCGGCAGCAAATCGATGTCATGCGTCTGGTCGATGCTCGCCTTCGACCGGCTGTGCAGATTGATACTAAGTCCATCGAAGCCTACTACCGCGATCAGTTTGTCCCAAAGTTGAAGCAGTCCGGCGCTTTCGAAGTGCCACTGCCCGAAGTCTCCGCGAGAATCCGCGAGCTCCTCACCGAAGAAAAGGTGAGCGAAATGCTCGTCTCCTGGCTGCAAACTCTGCGCTCGGAAGGTCAAGTTCACATACCCGGGGTTACACCCTCGCCAAGTGAGCCGGGAGTTCAATCGCAGTGACAGCGGACGCTCCCAAGCCACCTCGCCGCTGGTGGAAATATCTGGTCGCGCTCATCGCTGCAGCATTTTTCGGGGTCGCGGCTTTGCTTTTCTATACCACCACAGAGTCGTTTCAATCTCTCGTCCGTCGTCGCCTGACCGCCGAGGTCGAACGGATAACCGGGGGCCGCGCCCAAATCGGTAGCTTCCATACCATTCCATTTCGGTTTCAGATCGAAGTCCGGGATATTACTGTCCACGGCCGCGAAGCCGCTACTGATGTCCCTCTCGCTCATGCGGACGGCATCGTCGCCCGCTTGAAAATCAGCTCTCTGCTCCGTTCGGAGCTAGCTTTTGAGGAACTTATCCTCGATCAGCCCGTCATTCACATTGCTTTCTATCCGGACGGCACCACCAACTTTCCCAAGCGATCGAGCAATATATCCGGGCAGACTTCTATCGAGCAGCTCTTCGCCCTTTCCATCAATCGCTTTGATCTTCGCCATGGTCGCCTGCTTTGGGACGACCAGACCATACCGCTTAACCTCGCCGCTCGCGATACATGGCTCCAGATGGATTATTCTTATCTCCACGCCCGCTACAACGGACGCCTCCTGCTCAGCTCAGTCGATACCAAACTGCTGGACTGCCAGCCGTTCGGGTGGATGGCTTCGGCGGAATTCAACCTCGCATCCGATTCTGCCGAGGTTACGTCCCTCAAATGGAATTCCGGGCACTCCCATCTGTCCGCCAGCGGCCACATCGCCGACTTTCGCCATCCCCATCTTAGAGCTACCTACGATGCTCACCTCGATCTCGCTGAAGCAGCTTCCATTTCCCGTCGCCGTGAGCTTCGCGCCGGAGATCTGGATCTCAAAGGAGAAGGCGAGTGGTCGCTCGACCAGTTCGCCTCCAACGGACTGCTTACTGTTCGCGATCTGAACTGGCAGGACAATCAGGTTTCCTTCTCCAAAGCGGCTCTCACCACCGGCTACTCGATCACCGATCAGCAGCTTAAACTTTCTAAGCTGCAAGGTAAGATTTTTGCGGGAACTTTCACCGGGGAAGCCGAACTGAATCAATGGCTCGCACCGGAACAGCACCTTTCTCCCGCGGCGAGAAAAACCCTTGAGACGGCTACTATTTCGGCGACCGCACCACCTAACAAATCTCGCCAGCAAATTGCCAAGCCCAAGCGGCACGCCATTCAGAGCGCACTCATCCTTTTGCGCCTGCGTGACATCTCCGCCGAAGATCTTGCCCGCGCCCTCAACGTCCCCGCTCACCCGCTTCCTGATTTCCGGCTTGCCTCATTAGCTTCAGGCACGATTGAGACTCGTTGGAAGGGAACTCGGCGCGATGCCGAAGTCCAGTTCTCCCTCGATGCCTCTCCGCCCTCGAACCCCGGGCGACTGACGCTCACGGGCCACGCCGCCGGAGTGTATTATGCCGCCACCGAAACCCTCGATCTCCCTCAGTTCAATCTGACCACGCCCACCAGCCACGTCCAAGCCTCTGGAACCCTGTCTCCCAGCTCCTCGCTGCGCCTCTCTGTTTCCTCGTCCAGTCTCATCGACTGGCTTCCTTTTGTCGCGCTCGTCCGCGGCCCCGCTCTGTTTCCTGTTGTGCTCAACGGGCGCGCCACTTTCAACGGCAACCTCACCGGTGCATTCTCATCTCCTCAACTTGCCGGCAGTCTGTCGGTCGAAGACTTCGATATCAATATCCCCTCCACCTTCAATACGCGCCCGCTCCACACGCATTGGGATTCTCTCGCTACCGCCCTGCAGCTTTCCTTCCAGGACATCGCGCTGCGCAATGCCACTCTGCGTCGCGACAACACGTCCGCCGATTTCGACGCTTCTTCCAGGCTTGAACACGGTCATTTCACCGCCGACAGTCAATTCACGATCCGCGCCAACCTCCACAACAGCGACCTCGCTGCCGTGCAAGCGCTCGCCGGATACAACTATCCCATCACTGGTATAGCCGATCTATCCCTCGAAGCCGCGGGTACGGAGTCCGAGGCTCACGGCGATGGTCAAATGCAACTCCACAAAGCCTCGGTCTACGGTGAGCCTATCCAACAGTTCGATTCCAACTTCCATTTTGATCACGGTGAGTTGGCGCTCGATAATATCCATCTCAATCACGACGATTCCATCTTCTCCGGCAGTGCCGCCTACAATCCCACGACGCGCGGCTTTCGTCTGGACCTGACAGGAAACAACCTCGATCTCGCAAACATCCGCCAAATCCATACCCATCGTGTGGCCATCGAAGGACGCGCCGACCTCACTGTTAAAGGCTCAGGAACGGCGGACGCACCCGCGATCAACGCGGAAGTCCATATTCGCGATCTAACCCTCAATCACGAACCTGCCGGGGATCTCGATTTGCACGCCGTCACGCGGGGCAGCAATCTTCAACTCACCGGCGACTCGCACCTGAGACGCGGCTCGTTACTTGTCAGCGGGAACGTCAAAATGCGCGACGGGTATCCAGCCGACTTGACTTTCCGCATGGATC
>DATNLE010000230.1:0-2773 GCA_035603035.1 Candidatus Acidiferrales bacterium
CCCGCCGTAAGGCGCGTGGCCAAGGGAGAAACTATTTTTGACCCCCAGGTCGAGCAGCCATCGGCTCTCAAAGGCGAACGCAGCAGCGGTCTTACTCCGCGCGAACTTGAAGTCTTGCGAATGATTGTGGATGGTAAATCCAACAAGGAAATTGCGGCAGAGCTTGATCTCAGCGCCAACACGATTGCCGTCCACCGCGCCAACATCATGGGCGCCCTCGGTATTCACAAAACCGCCGAGCTGGTGACGTACGCGATTCGTGCCGGGCTGGTAAACGTTCCGTGAATCGCAGATCGTTTCTGCGTAACCTGGCCGGGCTGGCGACCATGTCGCAGTGGCCGCTGCTCGGGGCTCGGAGCGCGGTCGCGGATTCCCCCGGCTTTCGCTTGGTTGACGTAACTGCCAGCGCGGGCATTCAGTTCCAGCACAATAGCGGCTCCTTTGGAGGAAAGTTCCTGCCTGAAACTTTGGGATCCGGCTGCGCTTTCCTCGATTACGACGGCGACGGCTGGCAGGACATGATTCTGATCAACGGAATGGATTGGCCCGGCCACAAGCAGCGACCGTCCACGTTGCGGCTTTACCATAACAACCGAAACGGCACTTTCACCGACGTCACTGCGCAAGCCGGGCTGGACGTTGAAATGTATGGCATGGGCGTCGCCATCGGCGATTACGACAATGACGGGTACCCCGACATTCTCATCACCTGCGTCGGACAGAATCGGCTATTCCACAATACCGGTAAAGGCACCTTCGTCGACGTAACCCATGCCAGCGGTCTCGGAAAGCACCAGGCGTTTAGCACGTCCGCGCTCTGGTTCGATTACGACCGCGACGGCCGGCTCGATTTATTTGTTTGCAACTATGTGAAGTGGTCGCCCGAGCATGACGTATTCTGCAGCCTCGATGGCAAGCATAAATCCTACTGCACACCCGAGGCCTATCGCGGCGAGACCTGCTGGCTGTTTCACAATCACGGCAATGGCACTTTCGAGGATGTTACCGCTTCGAGTGGGATTTTTGACAGCAGTTCCAAGTCCCTCGGAGTAGCCATGCTCGATGACAAGGCGAACGGCTGGCCCGATTTGCTGGTGGCGAACGACACTCAGCCCAACAAGCTATATCGCAACCAGCGCAATGGGACCTTCAAGGACGGGGCAGTCGAGGTTGGACTGGCCTTCAGCGCTGAGGGTAAAGCTCGAGCCGGCATGGGTGTGGACGTTGCCGACTTCACGAACTCGGGCAGTCCGGGGGTGGCAATCACGAACTTCGACAACGAAATGACGGGCTTGTACGAACTGGTGGGAAAGACCTATGAAGACGTAGCTGCACAGGCGGGAGTCGGCTTGGCTTCCAAGAATAGTCTGGGATTCGCATGCGCCTTTCTGGACGCAAATCTCGACGGCTGGCTCGATCTCGCTGTGGCCAACGGCCACATCGATGAGACCGTGCGCAACATTCGGGGGAACGTAGGCTATGCCCAGCCTCCGTTTTTATTTCTCAACAATGGCAACGGGAAGTTTCGCGAGGTTGCTTCGGAAATTGGTGGTAGATTCGATCAGCCAAAGGTCGGACGCGGACTCGCCTATGCCGACTTCGATCGTGACGGCGATTTCGATCTCCTGCTCACTACCAACAATGGTCCGGCATACCTTTACCGGAACGATCAACTCAGTGGAAATCACAGCATTCGTTTTCGGCTGGTCGGCACTAAATCGAATCGCGACGGAATTGGTGCCACCGTCCGCATTGTCAGCGGCGGTTTCAGCCAGTCGCGCATGGTGAAGAGCGGTTCAAGCTATCTGTCGCAATCCGAACTTCCAGTTACGTTTGGTTTGGAGAAACGCGATCGCGTGGAGCGGGTTGTCATCGCCTGGCCCAGTGGGAGAACGGAAGAATTCACAAACCTGGCGGCAGGGAGAAGCTACGAATGCACTGAGGGTAAGGGGATCTCTCCGCAGGATGGTTATTGATTATCCCGATTGTTTCAGGGCCGGGTCGCGCTTCGAGAAGCAGTGAAGTCAACGTCAACCGATTCGCTGACTCGCAGAAACCGAGTGCTGGGATGGTTCATCCCCCAGGTTGCGTAAGGGATCGCGAAGTGGAGGGTTGCCGTCCCATGCCCCGCGCCATCTGGACTTCGGCGGGGACAGTGAGTTCATGGTCGGCCCCGTGTATGGTGAAAATGCCGGGTACGCGCACTTCTGACTTTCCTTGGGGAGCCACCTCCCCATCGACGCGATCCGCACGAAAGACTATTTGTCCGGGTAGCGGCCGCCCTCTAAATCTAAACCTCCTTATGCATTTCTGGTCACGCATTCCACCGCCGTTTTCGCCACCGCTGGCATCCCCTGTGATTTTGCCGGTGAGCTTGCCTGATGCGGCAGAAAGCCGGAGCGCCCCTTCCTTCAGTTGAAATGTTCCATGAACCCTGGGGAGCACGTCGCCCGGCGTGAAATGAATGGTTGTGCGCTGAGGATCGAGTTGTAAGGCCGTTTCTTAACCTTGGGCCGCAACTCCAATGCGGGTAAGGGCAAGGAACAGAATCGCGGCAAGAAACGACCGCACGACAACAGGCCACCGAAACGCCGATCGTGCTGGTTCATCAGTTCGCCGACCTCACCATTGCAGAAGTAAAAGCTCAGAACAAAAACCCGGTCCCATAGCGGCAAGCAAACCCAGCGTGCCAGGCTCCGGACGTCGATTCTTCATCACGTCTTCGAGCACACAAAGCACCGAAGCCGAGGAAAGGTTCCCTACCTTACGCAAA
>DATNLE010000235.1:0-2726 GCA_035603035.1 Candidatus Acidiferrales bacterium
TAAGCAAATTCCGCACAGAATTGACGCCGGAACAGGCAGAAATTGTGGACGCTTTCAAACAGCAGTGTCCCGGCTTCGCGGTGATGCGGAAATTGGTTTTGAACTTTCGCTCCCTCCTGCGCGTGGGCAAGCTGGCTGCGCTGCGCCGGTGGATGAAGCGCGCTCAGAAAACTGGCATGTATGCACTGACGCGCTTTGTACGAACTCTGCAACAGGACCTCCGCGCCGTCGAAGCAGCAGTAACGAAACCTTGGAGCAACGGACCGGTCGAGGGACACATTAACCGTCTTAAAACGCTCAAGCGCCAAATGTATGGACGAGCGGGCGTCAAACCGCTCCGCGCACGCCTGTTGCCCGAGTCGCGCATAGCTGGACAACGCGTGCACCAAACCTGAGCCAGAACCTTATTAAGTACAAATCCGTCCGGTATTTAAGTGCAGCTCGAAATGGTTTTCCCTCCGTGCCAATATCTCTGAGACACTTCCAGTAGTCGTAATTAATGAGCAGGGCGAGGAAGAGAAGGACAAGGATGAACAGGAATTCTCTTGGTGTTGTCTCAGGGGCTGGGGCTGGCGCGGAACGAAGCGGAGGCGAGCGTAGCGAGCCGCAGCGCAGTGGAGCGCCAGTCCCAGCCGAAGCCCAGCCGGCCGCCTCGCATCCGGACCCCGAAGTCGTGGCTCGACCCCAGCGGCGTAGCTACACCGCGGAATACAAAGTGCGCATCCTGCGCGAAGCGGAGGCGGCGGCCGCCATCCGCGGCGGCATCGGTGCGCTTCTCCGTCGCGAAGGTCTGTACTCCTCGCTGCTGGTCTATTGGCGACACGAACGGGCTCAGGGGATTCGGGAGGCCTTGACTCCGCAGAAACGCGGGCCCAAGTCTAAGCGCCATCCCCTGGCAGACGAAATGGAAAAGCTGCAGCGGAAGAATGCGCGCCTCAACGAAGAGCTACGCAAGGCCCACATCATCATCGACGTCCAAAAAAAAGTGGCCGCACTGTTGGGTCATCCGCTTCCGGACGAAGATCCAGAGAGGGAATCTTGATGGCCGCGGTCACTGATCTCGCCACCGCTGTCGGCACCCGCGCCGCTTGTCTTGCCCTGTGGGTACCCCGCGCGTCCTACTACCGGGATCGACGTTCTAGTTCTTCCCCGGTCCAGACTGCTCCGCGGCCGAGGTCGGGACGCGCCTTGGCTGCGGCGGAACGGGAAACCATCTTGACTTATCTCCACCAAGAACGCTTCCAGGATCGCTCACCCGCCGCGGTCTACGCGACCTTGCTCGATGAAGGACAGTATCACTGCTCCATCCGCACCATGTACCGTCTGCTCGCAGCCCAGGGAGAATCCCGCGAACGCCGCGCCCAGCTGACCCATCCGTCCTATCGCAAGCCTGAGCTTCTGGCCACGGCTCCCAATCAACTTTGGAGTTGGGACATCACCAAACTTTTAGGTCCCGCGAAATGGACATACTTCTACCTCTACGTGATTCTCGATGTGTTCAGTCGCTACATCACCGGCTGGATGGTTGCCATGCGCGAAAGTGCCGACCTGGCGAAGCGACTCATCCAGGACAGTTGCACCAAACAATGCATCCTCCCCGGTCAGCTCACCCTGCATGCCGATCGCGGCACCTCGATGAGCTCCAAGCCGGTTGCTTTCCTTCTGGCCGACTTGGGAGTGACCAAGACCCATAGCCGTCCTCACGTTTCCGATGACAACCCGTACTCGGAGAGTCAGTTTCGCACCATGAAATATCGTCCCGAGTTTCCCGACCGCTTCGGCTGCATTCAGGACAGTCGCGCTTTCGCGCAAGGATTTTTTCGCTGGTACAACGAAGAACATTACCACTCGGGCTTGGCGTTGCTCACGCCGGCCATGGTGCACTATCAGCAAACCGGTCCCATCTTGCAACAGCGTCAACAAGTGCTCGATGTCGCCTATCAACTTCACCCGGAGCGCTTCGTGCGCCAAGCTCCAAAACAAGCTGCGGTTCCGACGGAGGTCTGGATCAACAAACCGCTCAACTTAGAAATTAAACCTCAGTAAATTCCGGGATCATGTGTCTCAAAGTTGTTGACACGCGCCGCAGGGGTTTAGCGTTGAAGGGAGCGGCCGCATGAGCGAGGAACTTCCAGCGGTATATCTGGCCCGGCACGGTAACACAGCCTGGACTCTCACACGCCAGCACACAGGCCTTACCGATTTACCTCTGACTCCAGATGGCGAGAAGAACGCCCGGCGGCTCGGGGAGCGGCTGAAGGGTATGACATTTGCCAAGGTATTTACCAGCCCCTTGCAGCGCGCCGCCCGAACCTGTGAATTGACTGGATTTGGAGCCGCCGCGGAAACCGATCCTGACCTGGTCGAGTGGGACTATGGTCAATACGGGGGACTGCGCTTGGACGAGATCCTTCGCAAACGCCCCGACTGGCAATTGTTCCGAGACGGCGCCCCGGGAGGCGAATCGCCACCACAAATTGAAGAGCGGGCGAACCGTGTGGTCAAGCGTGTTCGCGCAGTTCCGGGAAACGTACTGCTCTTTTCCAGCGGACACTTCATTCGCGTGTTGACCGCCAGTTGGCTGGCGCTCGGTTAGGCGTCTGCGGGCAAGTATTTTCTATTGAACCCAGCGAGCCTAAGCGCGCTCAGTTATGAACACAATCTATCCCATTCGGTGATCCGGCTCTGGAATGACGATCATCACGTGGTCCCGTGAATTGGCCGGC
>DATNLE010000236.1:0-21590 GCA_035603035.1 Candidatus Acidiferrales bacterium
CGCTGCTGCCTGCTCGAGCAGATTTGCTCCACCCGCCAGATTCTTTTCCGTGCCAAGCCGTTACGTGCGCGGAAGTGCCCACGCGAACAGCACCCCACCGCTGCTGGTCAGCACGTATTGCCGACCGTCGAGTTCGTAGGTGATTGGAGAACTCGCGATCAGCGAGCCTGAACCCGCATGCCAAAGCGTTTTTCCGTCGCTCGAATCGAGCGCCAGGAAGTTGCCCAGAGCGTCGCCGGTGAAGGTGAGCCCTGAGTCCGTTGTCAGCACTCCCGCACCCGATCCCTGCGGTCCAAGCTCATGGCTCCAACGAACCTTGCCGGTTTGGTAGTCGATGGCCTCGATCACACCCTTGCCCCAAACGCCGTAATCCGCTCCAGCCCATCCGTAGACGCCATCGGCTGGCTTCGCGAAGTAGATGCCGTAGCTGGGATGGGAGTCGACGATGAACAACCCGGTCCTGCTATCGAAGCTGGGGGAACGGTAGTTAGTCATTCCGCCCTCGTCGGGCGCAATCAGTCGTCCATCGGGGGCCGGTTCTTTGGCGGAATCAGGAATCGGGCGGCCTTGCTTATCGACTCCCAGCGACCAGTTCACGGGCCCGAAAGGAGCGGTCAGAAGATTCTGCCCGTTGGTGCGGTCAAGAACAAAGAAGTAGCCGTTACGCGAGGTCTGCATCAACATCTTCTTCGGCTGTCCGCGAAAATCTCCGTCGACCAGCACTGGAGTCTCAACCGCATCCCAATCGTGCGTATCGTGCGGAGAGACTTGGAAGGACCACACCAGCTTGCCCGTATCAGGGCTCAGGGCGACGATGCTGCAGGTGTAAAGATCATCGCCAGGCCGCGTCGAGCCTTTAAGGACGGGAGTCGGATTCCCGGTTCCCCAATAGACGAGATTGAGATCCGGATCATAAGTCCCCGTCATCCACGTCATTCCCCCAGTCGTTTGCTTCGGAGTTCCGGCCGGAGGAGTGGAATTCCACTGCCATTGCGTTGCGCCTGTCTCCGGATCCATCGACCTGATATAGCCAGTCAGGTTATCAAAATCACCGGAAACACCAATGAGCACGCGGTTCCCCACGACGAGAGGCGCCATGCTTGTCCAATAACCCTTGGTGGCATCAGCAACCTCCCGTATCCAGCGCACAGTTCCATCTTTTGCGTTGAGGGACACCAGGTGTGCGTCGGGAGTCAGAAAGAAAAGATACCCTTTATACATTGCAACGCCGCGATGGCCAATGTGTTCGCCCTGACTGCTCGGATAGGTGTAGTGCCAGATCTGGTGGCCGGACCTTGCATCTACCGCCCAAATGTTTTCCGGGACGGTAAAATACAAAATGCCATCCACCAGCAGCGGGGAGGACTTGATCTGAGAGAGCTGATTTGTCTGGAAGGCCCAGGCAAGGCTCAGATTTTTCACGTTCTGCGGCGTGATCTGGGTGAGTGCGCCGTGACGTCTGCCGGAATAGTCGCCATGATACCCCGGCCAGCTATCGGCCGGAGGGTGCAGAAGCATTTGCTCATCCGCTCCTTGCGCCATCACCAGGTTGGAAGTTGCAATCACGATCAGCGTGCTAACGCCAAGTACAAATGGAGCTTTCAGGAGATTCATGTCGAGGACCTATACCTAAGACAGCGAGGCCGAGCTCACCGCTTAGCGCAGAGTCTGCAAATACGCCATCAGATCGTGGATGTCGGCATCTGTGTACTTACTGAACAGTTCAACATGAGTATTCACAGGTGCGTCGACCTTGTACTGCACATCGTCGGTTCGCCAGGATCGATACCAACCCGTGGCATCAATGAGTCCAACCGTAAATTCATCGAGGTACTCCAGGGTGCCGGTGATGGTTTGACCGCCAGCAAGGGTTACGCTGACTCTGGATTTCGCGTGTTTCGGATACAACATTTGTTCTTCGAGTTGGAGGCCCTGGTAACGCGATGCGATCCCCGCCAGATCGCCGGTCGGCGAATGGCAGGTCGCGCACCTCCCGGAGCCGTCAAAGTACTTCTTCCCGGCTTCGACGTTTCCGGTTTGGAGATCGGAAACATCCACTCCTTTACGCCCACCCTTTTTGGTGGGCACAGCATTCTGCTGGGTGTGGATGAAGGCCGCCAGGCCGGAAATCTGCCGATCAGAAAGATCAAAGCGTGGCATACCCCTCTCCGGGCGTCCATTACGCACTACAGCGCCAATCTTGTCTCCACGCACATCCGCCGTCACCACCTTGGAGCGAGTTAGGTCCGGACCGCTTTCTCCGCCGCCAGCATCGCGGCCATGACAAAAGGAACAATCTTGCCGAAACAGGGCGCTCCCGCTCTCGACCAATGCTGGCGGGTACGATTTGGCAGCGCCCGCGGCGTTTTGCTTGACTCCGCTCGGAGCTTGCGCGTTATGAGTGGATGTTTGTGCAGCGGAACCGGCGAGGCTCAGAAGCAACCAAGCCGCCGACAGTAAACTGCGATACAAGACCGAACCAAGAGAATCCATCCTGTAAAGTATTCCTCCGCAGTTCATCATCCACACTCAGTGCTCGTCGCCGAACTTTTGCGGCCGCGGATGAGAAGCCGTACTGCCTTCCGTCATGCCCAGCACCCACTTGATCGCTTCGAAATACATCTTGCGGATATCGGGATCATTCCAGGCTTCTTCGGTGTGTCCGAGGGTCGAATAAAAAACTCGCCCTTTGCCGTACATTTTGTCCCAGGCTACGGCGAAATCATGATCCGATCTGTGGACGCGCGGGTTGTTTTTATAGTTTAGTTTCGCAGGATCGAGACTGAGCAGGACGTTGACCTTATCGCGCGACCACTCCTTAGGCTGATAGATCTCATCATACTTAACGAACGCTCTTGGAAAGTGATGAACCGCAGGGAAGCTGGGGTCTTCATTCACGATAGGCGCGTTGAAGGTTGACCACGGATGCTGGTCGAACCAGCCGCCGATCATTTCGCCATATTCCGCCCATTTGTAATTGGTGTCGAGGGCGGCGTGAACGCCAACAAAGCCCTTGCCATCGTCCTTGATGAACGACATCATATCTTTTTTCTGGCTGTCGTCCAGGTCAAGCTCACCGGTGGTGCTCAGAAAGATCAGAGCATCGAAATAGTTCAGATTCTTCGTGTTTCTTCCTAAGTCCTTCTTCGTGATGAGCTCTGTGTCGGTGCGCAGCGTGGCATCCCAGAGACCGCTGTCGTGACCCATGTTATAAATGGCGGCCATCCCATCCGATATGGAATCGTGCTCAAATCCTTTGGTTTGACTGATCACCAGAAGGTGTTTGAGATGGATTTGCTTAGCCTGCGGCGGGGGTGCAATGGAAGAATCGACGGCCGGCGGATCCTGGGCTAGCGCGAAGCCCGCGAAAATTAGCAAAGACAGAACGACGAATAAAGCGACTCGAGCGTGACGCAAGCCTTCTCCCTTAAAAGCATTGGTTGTCCCAACGCCGCCGCGCATGGACCATAAGAAGCTAATATAAGCGAACGCGGTTGATCGCTGCAATTTCCTGTCCGAAATAGTTTACTGTCCCTCGCCCAACTCACGAATCCAAATATTCCGGAAGCGCACAGGGTTGCCGTGATCCTGCAAACTCAGCGGCAGCTTGTCCGGCGCCGGCTTGTAGGGTGGCCTCTCGTGGTGGGCAGTGGGGCCTGACAACTCCACGTTGTCCTGAACCAACACTCCATTGTGCAGCACAGTCACCCGCGCCGGGCGCAGCACTGTGCCAGCTTTGTCAAAACGCGGACCGTGAAAGATGATGTCATAGGTCTGCCACTGGCCCGGCGCCCGCGAGGCATTCACCTGCGGCGGAAATTGTCCATACACCGCCGAGGCCTGGCCGTCGGCGTAGGTTTGGTTCTGATATGAATCCAGCACCTGGATTTCGTAGAGGCCCATCACAAATACGCCGCTATTGCCGCGTCCCTGATCGGCACCCACCGCAGGCACCGGCTCCGCGAACTCCGCATGTAATTGGCAGTCCCCGAACGGCCGGCGCGTATGAATGAAGCCGCTGTGCGGGACTACTTCCAAGTAGCCATTCGCTACTTTCCACTTCGCTGGCTGGCCATCTTCGCCCGCCCACTGGGAAAGATCCTGGTCCTTGCCACCGAACAGCACAATCGCATCTGACGGAGGACGCCCCGGTATATCCTGAGTACTCTCGGTTCCAGCCTCAACTATCGGAGGCAACGGACGATCCGGATCGTTCGGCTTCCAGCGCGGATCCACCTGTGCCAGCGAAAACGCAGCCATGCAGAGAAGTAGGGCCAGTACGGAGAAAATTGCTCTCATACGCAGATACCTCATTCCCACGATACACAAACAGAGCGCTCTCTGAAAATGGAGCGGGGCTAATGCCCCCTCGAGTTGCTGCAAATGGCCGGGGCGGTGGCCTCCCGTGCGTATCGTTATTATGGGATTGAGGAAAGCCAACCAAGAAATTACGGTTGACAACCATCACTGCCGTCACGGAATTAGAGAACGAGGCAAATAGCGTCCCTCAAGCTACTTTGGATTTGTCGGCGGATTTCTCCAGGTGTCCACCAAATTGATAACGCATCGCGGATAAGATCTTGTTGGCGAAGTCAGCCTCGCCCCGGGAACTGAATCGCTCGTAAAGCGCGGTGGTGAGAACTGGGGCTGGTACGGCTTCGTCGATCGCAGCTTTAATCGTCCAACGCCCTTCACCCGAGTCGGATACGTGTCCGGCAAACTTCGAAAGATTCTGATCCTGGACCAAGGCTCCGGCCGTCAGATCCAGCAGCCACGAGGCAATCACACTTCCACGACGCCAAACCTCCGCGATGTCTCGCAGATTCATGTCGTACTGATAATGCTCGGGGTCGCGCAACGGCGTAGTTTCCGCATCAGCTGCGGCGTTTGCTCGTTTGCCGACATTAGCGCTGCGCAGAATAGAGAGACCCTCCGCGTATGCGGCCATGACGCCGTACTCGATTCCGTTGTGCACCATCTTGACAAAGTGACCCGCGCCATTTGCTCCGCAATGCAGGTAGCCTTGTTCGGCCGTACCGTTGATCTTATCGCGGCCAACCGTGCGAGGAATATCGCCTGTGCCCGGAGCCAGGGCAGCGAAAATTGGATCAAGCCGCTGAATGACTTCGCTCTCTCCCCCGATCATCATGCAGTAACCTCGCTCCAGTCCCCACACTCCTCCGCTGGTTCCCACATCTACGTAGTGGACCTTTTGGAGAGCGAGTTGCTTAGCTCGCCGAAGATCATCGATGTAATAAGAGTTGCCTCCGTCGATGAGGATGTCCCCCGCCTCTAGATGGGGCGAAAGATCGGCGATAGTGTCATCGACAACCGCCGCCGGCACCATCAGCCAGATGGCTCGGGGCTTGGCAAGTTTCTTCACGACCTCAGCAAGCGAAGTGGCGCCGATCGCTTTTTCCCGGATGAGTTCATTCACCGCTTGCGGTGATCTGTTGAACACGACGCAGCTGTGACCCTTGCGGATGAGTCGCCGCACCATGTTGGCCCCCATCCTCCCAAGACCGATCATGCCGATTTGCATAGACATCTCCTTATGTGAAGACAGCTGCTCTTTCCTAGCTGGCACGCGCCATACGGTCCAGTTCCTGCCATTGGTTTCGGTCAATCTTCAACTTGGCGGCCGCCACGTTTTCTTCGAGATGTTCGACTCTGGAAGTTCCGGGGATCGGCAGCATGACGGGAGATCGAGCAAGCAACCACTCTAAAGCCAACTGTGAGGAGGAGACTTTCCATCGCGCTGCCATACGACTGATAGGGCTCTCAGAGCCGGAAACACGACCGGCCGCCAGCGGGAACCACGGAATAAAGCCTATTCTCTCTTTTTCGCAATACTCGAGAACATCTTCCGATCCGCGGTCGCTGACGCTGTAACGATTCTGAACGCTTACAATCGGAACGATCGTTCGCGCATGCTGAATCTGTCGCACGCTCACCTCCGACAACCCGATGTGTTTGATTTTTCCCTGCGCTTGCAGATCTTTCAACGTGCCGAGCTGATCTTCTGGCGGAAGCTTAGGATCGATGCGATGCAACTGATAGAGATCAATCCGATCCAGCCGCAACCGCCGCAAGCTGCCCTCGCAGGCGGACTTCAGGTGTTCTGGCTTACCATTTTCGACCCATATGTCGGGACCAGGCCGGTCAAAGCCGCCCTTGGTGGCAATCACCAGCCCCTTTGGATATGGATACAGCGCCTCGGCTATGATTTCTTCGCTCACCCCGGGACCATAGGAGTCCGCGGTGTCGATGAAATTGATTCCCAATTCGACCGCGCGCCGCAGAACCCGGCCGGCCTCAGCCCGGTCTGCAGGTTCGCCCCAAATACCATTTCCCGTAATTCGCATCGCGCCGAATCCCAGGCGGGTAACCCGAAGATCGCCTCCGATCAGGAATTCGCCAGACTTTTTGGCGGGAGCCTCGTTCCGTTGCACTGGGATCTTCTGATTCTGCATATGTTTTCCTTTTCCCTCCGAAGCGATGAAAATTGACGCTCCTCTGGTTTGGAGTAATCCCACGCAACCGGCGTTGCAAAAAAAAACGCATGTCCTGCCGCGTTTCCCCCCGCGAATTAAATTCGGGTAAGGTCGCAGGCATCGTCTGTTTCTTTGAGTGGACCCACAGAAGCACATCGGCGCGGGCATCTTTCAACCAGGTAGAAGCCAAAAAGGGCCGCGATTCGCGTCGCGGCCCTCCGGTTCGATTTCTAGATGGCTCACTGCACGTGAATCATCTTCCCGCTGGTGTCGAGGGTTCCATGCACGCGAACTCTCTTGCCTTCGTATTGCTTAAGTTGTTCCTGATGGTCAATGTCGTAGGTCTTTCCAGAGGCCTCGTCCTGCAGCACGTACTTATCACCAGTCTTGACAACGGTACCGCTGAAGGTCTGCGAGTCGGTGGCAGAAGCCGAGGACTGCCCCTGCGAAGCGGGCGCCGCTTGTCCTCCCTGATCGGGCGTGTGGCTGGGCTGCGCCTGTGAATCGGATGGCTGCTGTCCGGACTGGTCAGCGGTCGGACTGGATTGCGACGGCTGCGGCCGCGTTGCCGGTTGCTGAGCGGTCGGATCAGTCGGCTGAGTCGGTTGCGATTGTGGTGCAGCAGCGGCTGGGTCGGTCGACGTTGTCGGTGACGCAGTTTGCTGGGCGTTGAGGGAAACGCCAAGGGTTAGCAGCGTAGCAAGCGTGCCAAGGGTCCACAGCGACTGAAATTGCCTTTTCATTAATTCCTCCGAGAGACGTTAAGACGTCACTTCTCTGTGCTAGCGCAGCAAACAACTTGCCAAACGACCGGCCGTTTTTCGTCTTCTCGGTCCAAACCAGATCCTGTTCTATCTGAAAGCTTTATCGCGCTCCCGCAAGGTTAGAATACTGACTCGCTACAGCGCCGCTATGCAATGACTACGAGAAATGCTGTAGGCCTGAACGCCGTCCCCCTCCGGGTTTCACACGCAAGTGAGCAGATTTTGCTCTTACCTTTTCTGTTGTGCATATTGCTCCGCGCCCAAAAAATGCAGCGACACATAAGGCTCTTCGCCCACCACCCAACTGTCGTGTCCGGGTGCGATGTAGAACAGATCGCCAGCTTTCATCTCGACTACGCGGCCATCCTCCATCGCAGCCGTCGCTCGCCCCGACACAACCATCCCGACATGCTCAACCATGCAACTTTGAGCTCCCACATCCTTGCCCACATGCAACGACCACTTCCAGCCCGGTTCGTACGTGGCACGTCCAATCGTCATCCCACCCACATGAATTATTTCAAACTTCCCTTTTTCAAAACTTCGCACTTCATCCGGATTTTCAAACTGCTTCAGCACCACTTCGTACATGAGCCCTCCTCATTCGCGAGAATTCTTAAATCTGGATTTTAGTCAACAACGGTACTCTCGTGCTGCAAGACTCGACCGCTGGGCTTTGATCGTGTGGGACGGACACTGCGGTCCGTCGCCTTTGATTTGTCATCCTGAGGAAGCGGAGTCGCTCTCAATTGCGAGCGACTCCCGACGCAGAGCTCCGCCCTGAGAGTGCTGAAGGGACCGGTACTGAGTTTAGGACAGCAGCAACGGGCCTATCGAACCCGCTTGGGCCGAGGAACGTGTAGAAGGGTTTGCTTTTCTGCGAGCAGGAAGTAGCGGAGTCTATTTCGTGCCGTGCCCTCTACTAGTTATCCGCTGCCCGTCACACCGTGTTTGTCGCCGGGACGGAATGGCAACTGCCGCCTTGCTGCGGGCAGAGGTCGTGCCGCCGCCCCAAGGTTCATTCTCTCCAATCAGTAGTCCGTGAGCCCATCCATGATTCTAAGGAGTTATGCAAAGTCTGCTGATCAAAAAGATCGCTCCCGACTTTCCTCCATTGGCAGTGCAAGCCGGCGCCGAGGGCACAATAATCCCAAATGTTGAAGTCTCAAAGTCTCAAAGTTGGGAGATGTGGTCAACACCAGTCTTTTCAGCGCGAGCCATCCGGTGCCGGCGCTGCAGCCGTAAGAGTCATTGGCGCGGTAACAAAAGGGCCACGACTCGCGCACCGTGGCCCTACATGACTTTCGTCGTATCCGGGTGAATCCCGCCAAAGTAATTCTAGTGCCTTCCCCCGCCCGGACCGCCGCGTCCGCCACGATCGCGGCCCCCGCCGCCCCCGGGGCGTCCGCTGCGCCCGCCACGTCCACGATCCCGCCCGCCACCGCCCCCGGGCCGCCCGCCGCGCCCGCCGCGGTCTCCGCCATGCGGACGATCACCCTGAGGAGGACGATCGCTGCTACCGACGTGCGGCCCGCCTTCGCGATTAAAGTTCGGCTCGGAATCAGGCTCGTCAGGAAAATCTCCGCCGCCCTCAATCACCATCGTGCCGGTTAATGCAGGCGCGGGAACCGCTTCACCTTCCGTATCCACCGCCTGCGCCGCTCCGCCGTCACCGCCGCCGGGTGTCATTTTTGCACGCTGCTCTTTCAAAATCGCTTTGCGCGACAAGCGGATGCGATTGCCCTCGACCGCCAGCACCTTCACCAGCACCTGATCGCCTTCCTTCAATTCGTCGCGCACATCGGCGATGCGATGTTCAGCCACCTCGCTGATGTGCAGCAATCCATCCGTACCCGGAATGATTTCGACGAACGCTCCGAAATCCGCCAGCCGCGTCACCTTACCCAGGTATGTCTTTCCGACTTCCGCAGTCGCCGTAAGGTCGCCGATAATCTGCAACGCCTTCGCCGCCGACGCCTGATCGCTCGATGCAACTTTGACCAACCCGGAATCTTCCACGTCGATTTTGACCCCGGTTTGCTCCACGATGCTGCGAATCATCTTCCCGCCCGGCCCAATCAGATCACGAATCTTGTCGACCGGAATCTGCACCGTATAGAAGCGCGGAGCAAAATCAGAAATCTTTTCGCGTCCGCTGGTGATTACTTCTTCCATCTTGCCGAGAATATGCAACCGACCGCGCTTGGCTTGCGCCAACGCCTCGCGCATAATCTGCGAAGTAATGCCAGCGACTTTGATATCCATCTGCAGCGCGGTGATTCCATCTTTGGTGCCGGCAACTTTAAAATCCATATCGCCGTAGTGATCTTCCGCGCCCGCGATGTCGGTAAGAATGGCGTACTGCTCCCCTTCTTTCACTAATCCCATCGCAACTCCGGCCACCGGCGCCTTCAGCGGAACTCCGGCATCCATCAACGACAACGACGCACCGCAAACTGTCGCCATCGATGACGATCCGTTCGACTCCAGGATGTCCGAGACCACACGCATTGCGTAAGGCCAAGACTCTTCCGACGGCAGCACGCCCGAAATCGCGCGCTCCGCCAGCGCCCCGTGCCCAATCTCTCTTCGCCCAGCTCCCCGCAAGAACGCCACCTCTCCTACGGAGAACGGGGGAAAGTTGTAGTGGAGGATGAAGCGTTTCTTGGCTTCGCCTTCGAAACCTTCGAGGCGCTGCATGTCGTCGCTGGTGCCCAGCGTCGTCGTTACTAAGGCTTGGGTTTCGCCACGCGTGAAGATGGCGCTGCCGTGAGTGCGGGGCAGGATTCCGGCTTCGATCCAGATTTCGCGAACTTCATCGAAGGCGCGGGCGTCGGGACGGCGCTTCTTTTCCAGAACTTCTTCGCGGAAGATGCGCTCGCGCAGAGTTTCGAAATATTGTTTGAGTTTGGCTTGCGCTTTTTCGTCGTCTTCGGGAATTTCCGCCTGCAACTTCTTCTTGAGCTCTCTGACCAGCGTGTGGCTCTCCGCTTTCGGATGTTTCTTTGTATCCAAGCGATCTGAAAGATCCGCGCCGACTTTCTTTTTCAGCGCGTCGTAGTAGGCTTGGTCGAATTCCGGCGGGGTGACTTCACGTTTCTTTTTGCCCGCTTTCGACCGCAGGTCGTTGATGGCGGCGCAGATCTTCTTGATTTCGGTGTGGCCGAACTCAATTGCGTCGACAACGATTTCTTCGCTGACTTCTTTTGCGCCGGACTCGATCATCACGATGCCGTCTGCGGTGCCAACCACCATGATGTTCAGCGAAGTCTCGCGCATCTCATCGTATGTGGGATTGATAACGAACTGCCCATTGAGCTGACCGACGCGCACCGCGCCGATGGGTCCGAGAAAAGGAATATCGGAAAGCGTAAGAGCGCAGGATGCGCCATTGATTCCGAGAACATCCGGATCGTTATTCGTATCGGCGGAGAGGACAAAAGCGATGACTTGGGTTTCGCACTTGAAGCCTTCGGCAAACATGGGGCGCACCGGACGATCGATCTGCCGGCTGGTAAGCACTTCGCGTTCGCTCATGCGGCCTTCGCGCTTGATAAAGCCGCCGGGAAAACGTCCGCCGGCATAGGTGTATTCGCGGTAGTCGACGGTGAGGGGAAAGAAATCAATGCCTTCACGCGGGTCGGGGTTGGCGGTAGCGGTGGCGAGGACGACGTTGTCGCCCATGCGGACTACGGCTGCGCCGTGGGCCTGCTTGGCCAGTTTTCCAGTTTCAAATGTGAGTTGTTTTCCGCCGGCGAGGTCGACGGTGACGGTGCTAACTTCTGGTTTCATATTCATCCTTAATAATTATCTTGATCAGGAGCGCGGTTGCGCTTTCGGGTTGGCGCGGAGTGCGTGGCGATTTGCGTAGATCCGAAGGCGCGTGGGCCATGGGTAAGCGAGTTCCGATGAGCGGATGCCAATCGAGCTAGCCAGGTTCTCCAGTACGTACCCAAATACGTACCCGAAATACTCCCCGAAATGCGCACAGGGGAGTTGGCTCATTGCTGTCCGGCTTCAAGAGGAAGGCGGTATCCTCAGAGATTACATTCCCGGAGATGCCTGGACGAACGGTGTATGTTAGCGCCTCCAGTCCTCTCGCAAAAAGCGCTAGGATGGCGCACCCAGGTCTTTCCCGCGATTACTTGCGGATGCCGAGTTTCCCAATGACAGTCTTGTAGCGCTCGGAATCGTATCTCTTGAGGTAGTCGAGCAAGCGACGCCGCTTGCTGACCAGCATGAGCAGGCCGCGGCGCGAGCCGTGGTCCTTCTGGTGCGTTTTGAAGTGATCCGTCAGTTGGCCAATGCGTTCACTGATGATGGCAATCTGAACCTCCGGACTCCCGGTGTCAGTCGCGTGCGTCTGATACTGGTCAATGACAGATTTCTTTTGCTCTCTGGCTAGCACTAACCTGGTGCACTCCTCTTCTAGTTTCGATTTATCGTGGTGACAGTGATGAGGTTATCATGGGGGAAGTGGGGGTGTAAAGGCGAAGGGACTTCGGGACTTCGCTGCAAATACTAAAACCTCCATGGCTCCCACGAATAAGTCGAAATGTGACTCCGGCAGAAGGCACTGGTGGGCAGCCTTGGTTTGCAGAGCTTGACGGGTTCGTGCCGCAGGCGAACAACAGCAGGCTCCTCACCGGGCTTTCAGCCTGGCTCGGAATGACATCCCTTTTTTGTTCTTTGCTTTTTTGTTCTTTGCTTTTTTCTTGCCTCCGCCGATCAACATTCCGAATTTGAAATTTTGCACCGGTGGTTGGTGACATCCCCTTACCGCAAAGTCTCCAATCAATCCTTAAAGTCTTGTCATTCCGATACGCTTCAGCCGTGAGGAACCTGCCATCCTGTGGGGTGGCGATGGTGCGGGACCGATACTACCTATACATCATGGCGAGCAAGGGCCGCCTGCTCTACGTTGGGATGACGGGGTTTCTCATGGCGCGGGTGTTGCGGCACAAAGCCGGTACGGGCGGAGCTTTTACGCGGAACTATCGCGTACACCGCCAGTGGCATCTGGAGAGTAATGCGGGTTGCGACAAAACATTCGGTGCGGGTTCGAATTCGCTGCGACTCGGGCCGGCAAACTCGTTAGGCTTCTCTTAATCCTAAGGACTACAACCATACCTTCGATGACAGCGTCCAGCTTGGGTGCGTTTTTGAATCAGGCTAGGGCTAGACCTTCGGCACGCCCGTGGGGTGGCCCGGCCTTCGTTTCTTCCCAAAAGCCCTTCCCTTCCCAGCCAAACCAGAGTCCGGAGCAGCGTCGACGGCAAGGTCAAAAAGCGACCGAGAGGTGTGCCCGTCACACACAAGCAAAATTGGGGCGGCCGCGGATTCGGTACCACAAAAGGCTGGATCAGTGCCAAGGATTCAGGGATTTTGGATGGGGACGCTGGGCAGCGCATTCTTGATGACCGTCGGCTTGTCACCTGACTTTACCAGTCCCGCCTTCTCTGTCGCGTCCGTGGAGAACAACTGATAGTGATCATAGCTGTGTCGCCGGTAATAATAATGCCGATTCATTTCCAGGAAAATGTCCACATTCTGGGGCAGCCATAAATCCAGATTTTTCTTCTGGAAATGGACTGGACCATATTCGGCAATCTGGTGTTGGACTGCAAGTTGCGGCAGTGGCTTCACCAGTTCGGCATCGACGCGGACGATCTGTAGGTTATCCGTGGTTATCCATGCGCGTCCCTTCATATTCATCGGATAATGTTGGGAACCCACGTAGTATTCCGCGAAGCGGTTGGGTTTGTCGTCGCGCTGCCGAAAATGCACGAGCCAGGCTGACTGCCCATGCCAGTCGCCCAAGCCTTCGCACGACATTTCGAAATTGTCGCGCATATCGGGATGAAAGATGAGCGCCAAAGTCATGGAACCCGACGTAACGATGTGGTCGGGGAGATCCGTAATTCCGTAACGCAGGTTACGGTACTCGTCGGTCTGCAAAAAACCTGGTTGCTCTTCGGTGATCGAAGCAACGTAGGTGAACTTGCGGGTTTCCTTGGTGAAGGGATTGCCAGTTTTATCGAGCTGCTCGTGCAGCATGTCTTCGACAGCGGCGAATTTGGTTATGTTATCCACAAGCTGTTTTACACGCTCCCCCGAGCCTTCCATAACCTGTTGATAGGGGCAGGTGACACCGGGAGCAACCGGAGGCTTCAACTCATCGACTCCAGGCGGTCCCCATGCACTCTCGGGCAGGGACGGTGCCGAAGCGGCGAGCGCCAGATCCGTATCTGGCTCCGTCCCCTCAGTTGACGTCAGACCGGCAGCGCGCTTTTCGATCTCGGTAATCAAAGCCTTCACTTGGGGTATCGCGGTGTTACTGGGGTTGGTCTGCACGAAGATCTTCAGCGCTTGGATTCCCTCCTGGTCTCGCCCGACGTCGGCCAGCGCTTGCCCTAGAACCAGCTGTGCAATATTTCCCTCGCCTCGACTCGTATCAATAGCAAGCTGGGCTTGCTCGCGCGCTTTCTCGTATTCCTTTTGCTTCAGGTAAGCGTCCCCGAGCAGATAGTGCGCCATCCAGTAACTGGAGTTGGTTGCCACCGCCTGCTCGAGCGTCTTTCGAGCAATTTCATATTCCTGATGCTCGAGTTGCACTCGACCCAGGAGTGTGAGTGCCTGCGCTCTGCGTGGATCGAGCGTGACGGCGCGGTTCAGGTACGTTTCTGCTTTGTCGAGGTCTCTTTGTTGCAGGTACAGATACCCGTACAGGAAATTAATCTGCGCATTCGCTGGGGCGAGTTTGAAAGCCTTATCAAGCCGTTTCTGCGCGTCCTTGAGGTTTGCCGACCTTAGGGCAACGACTGCGCGTTTCGCGTCCTTGCGAGCACTCGCGGGAATGGCTTCGTCTGGGGCATTCAATTCAACCGCCGTCGGGTCCTTGTGCATCACGAGCTGGAGTTGACGCTCTGGGACGCCGCCGGTGACGCCCGAGAGGTGCCACTCCTTGTGTTCGGCTAAGTATCCGACCGCGCTGGCTTCAATCTCGTAGTCTCCAAAATCTATGCTGCAAAAAGTTACTTGGGAATCATTCGAGGTAGTATCCCAGGACTCGATGTCCTTCTTCTTATCGAGGATCTTTACGACCGCCTGACGGTCGAGATGAGCACTATGTTCGTCGACCACGGTTACCACAAACTTTTGCAGGTCGGGACAGAAGCTTTGCTGAACCTCATGCATCCGGAGCTCGACGTTGCCCTGCGCCGCGGCTGCGCTAACCCACACAAAAAATTGGCCCAAAGCGATCCCCGCAATTAGCAGCGAGGAGCCGGAGAGATACCACCTTTTGACCTCGGCCATAATTCACCTAGGGCTGTCCGTTCATGATCCCGGAATGCGACCGCGTTTAGAACGGAGGCAATTGTACAGCAATCGGTTTTTGCTATGTCACGATCTTGTTTCGTTCTTGGGCCGTCTTCGGGCTTTTGGCCCACCTCTTGGGGGTGAACCGACGGCATGATGGCCGCAGTCCAAACCCTCGCCCCGTCTCTCCGGCCGGACCAAAGTGTAGGTCCCTCCGTGAGCGAGAAGCCCTCATATGCCACTTTTAAAAAGAAAAAGTCAGTCAGCTGCCACGACGTGGGGCAACTCACCGGTTTGAGGGCGGCGAGCGGCGCGATTGGAGGGCAGACCGGCGTCGCGGATTTTGTACAGCAGCGCGCGATAGCTGATGTTCAAAGCGCGGGCCGCCTGCTTGCGATTCCAGTGGTGATGTTGCAGCACTTTCAGGATGATCTTACGTTCCAGTTCATGGACGGCCTGCCGGGTAATTTTCTTCAGCGAGATTGGTCCGTCGACGTTAATGTCGGCGCTGAAGAAATCAGGCTGTCGTGGCTGCAGGTCGCCGGAGATGGCATCTTCGACGCCGAGTATGACGAAGCGCTTGATCAGATTTTCCAGTTCGCGAACGTTTCCCGGCCAGTGGTATTTGCTCAGGGAATTCATCAATTCAGCAGACAGCGGTTTGGCTCGGGAATTAAATTTGCGGTTATAGCAGTCGAGGAAATAGGTGACGAGTTCCGGAAGATCGGAAATCCGTTCCCGCAGCGGTGGCATGTGCAGATTGACGACGTTGATGCGATAGAACAGGTCGGCACGGAAGGTTCCGTTGGCGATTTCTTCTTCCAGCTTACGGTTAGTGGCGCAGACCACGCGCACTTCGACCTTCTTGTCTTCCTGGGCGCCGATGCGGCAGAACTGGCCGTCCTGGAGCAACTGCAGCAGCTTAGATTGCAAACTCATGTCGAGTTCGGAGATTTCATCGAGGAACAGAGTGCCGCGATGCGCCATCTCAACTCGACCGGGCTTGGTGCCGAAGGCGCCGGTAAAGGCTCCTTTTTCATAGCCGAAAAGCTCACTCTCGAGCAAAGTCCCCGGAATGGCGGGACAATTTACCTTCACCCACGGACCGCTCTTCCAGGGCGAAGAAGCATGAATCATGCGGGCGATGATATCTTTGCCGGTACCACTCTCTCCCTGAATGAGGACGGGGACGTTTGCACCAGCAATTTTCGCGAGCCGCTCACGCAGAGCTCGCATTGCGTCCGTGCCCCCGAACACGACCGCCTCGGGAGGCATCTCTCCCAGGGGTTGGACTAGGGGACTGATTGTAGTTGAAGAACTCATAAGGCTTGATGGCCTCGGCCACAGTATAGCTTGCACCCGAAGAACCAAACGCCGGGGCCCGTATCGATACCTGGTAAGGCTAGTCTATCTTCTTGAGGAAAAGCAACTTACTAAAGATAGCGCATGGCTATGGCGAGTAATCCCGATCGTGGGGTGGTAGCGAAGGTGAAATGGGGCAGGAGAGAAAAGTTTTTCACACAACAGGAGAATGTTTCCTTTGTGGCGCTCGAAATTTGGGGCGGGATTCGACCAGCGGTCGAAGGAATTTCAGGCCGACCAAGTTGTAGGTGTCGGCGTGCTCGGTACGCAGCACCTTTGCACGAAGGGAGCGCGCGGCCTTGGGAAAGGTGGCCAAAGCGGCCAGAGGCGCGCTTGGAATCTCCAGGGACACCTCCGCTGCATCCTGCAGGGAGCGGCGGACGGCCACGAGCATGCCTCCGGCTGAGACATTCAGGGCGGTGGCAAACTCCAGGAATTCCTTTTCCTGCTCGAGCCGGCTTCTGACAAATACCGGGATGGCCAGAGGCAAGCGCGGCCACCGCCGACGCTCTTCCGCTGGAGTTTTTGGGGGCACGCACACTCCTTGCTAAGGGTTTTGATGCAGCAATCCAAGCACCTCAGGTGCCAATCCTTCCTGAAAAGTAAGATTCGTGGCCAAATGCATACTAAACCAGCAAAAGTCGGGCCGGCACAGACTCCCGGGCTTAAAAAACACGCCAAAGTGCCGTCTTTGCATAGTCTTCCGCGTGAGTCACCTTTGCCAGACTAGGAGCTCTTGATTACGCACGAACGCAGGCCGCGAATGCAAGCTTTTGCTACACTTGGGTAATCAGATCGCATTTTTCGTTGACAATGAAAACTAACCTGGCATACGATTTTGTTAAAGCATTCCTGCCGGTGACGGTCGAATGCCGCCTCCCTCTCTGTGCAGACCGCCTTACTCCTTATGGCTACCGTGCAAAAGAATTTGTGTGTTCCACCACCGGGTAGAGGAGCCGCGGTGGTTCCCGTGCCTCCAGGTTTGGGTGCCGGGATGCCCAGCCCTGCAGATCTTCCGCAGGCATACTCCGAATTGCAGCAGCGATTCCAGCGCACAACCAACGCGTTGGGCTCCGCAGCGCATGATTTGAAGACTCCATTGGCGATTTTGAACGGATACGTCGAACTCTTGCAGAGCGAGAAACTGGGTCCGATCAGCGATCGTCAGCGGGAAGTTCTCAGTGACATGCAGGCTAGTGGTAAACGGCTGCAGCAGTTCATTCAGGACTTCCTTACCTACAGCGCCCTCGAAACCGGCGGGCTAAAAATGCAATACGCGATGGGCAACATCAACGAGTGCCTGTCCGATGTTTGCCGATTGTGGTCGACCCGTTTTCAGGAAAAAGGATTGGCTCTTTACTTTTTGGCGAATGACAGGCTGCCGGAGTTTCCAGTCGATTCCCCAAAACTTGAGCGTGTGATTTCCAACTTGCTGGAGAACTCTTTTAAATTTGTTCCACCGGGCGGCACGGTATGGTTGCACGCGGAACCTTACATGTGGGAGCGCCGTGCCACAGCCCAACCCGCGGCATCTGGCGAAAGACGACGACAAACGAATTCACAACCCAATTCAGTCAAGGTCAGCGTGTCTGACACGGGTCCGGGCATTCCAGCCGAGTTTCATCAGGAAGTGTTCGACGATTTCTTCCGCATGCCGAGCAACGAGAATCAGGACGGAATGGGCTTGGGGCTCTCGATTGTACGCCGCCTGGTTCAAGGTATGGGTGGCAAAGTCTGGGTGGAAAGCGATCCCGGCTCGGGCTGCAAATTTTCATTTCTTGTTCCCTTCAAACCTAACTCTAGTTCTGTTGGCAAAGGAAAGAATCGGTGAGTGAAACCGCGAAGATTTTGTTAGTGGATGACGAGCCTGCAATGCTCCGCTACATCCGCACACTGCTCGAAGTCGACGATTATAAGGTGGAGACCGCGTCAACCGGGGAAGAAGCTCTCCAGCGCATTGACAAAGGCATGGAGCCGGATCTGGTGCTCCTGGATGTGCTGATGCCGGGAATCGATGGCCTGGAAACGCTGGAGCAGATCCGCCAGAAACGTCCCGGCACCAGGGTCGTAATGCTTTCCTGCGTAAACGATACCAAGAAGGTTGTGCAGGCCATGCGCCTGGGGGCGCAGGACTACCTGACGAAACCGTTTCAGAAAGCGGAATTGGATGCGGTGCTCGACCAGTGTCTTGGTCAGGGCAAGACGCCGCCCGGAGGCGAAGTTGAGGAAGTTGCCGACGACGTGTTCTTCATCGCGGCCAGCCCGGCCATGCGCAAGATCCGGTCGCAAGCCGCTTTAGTGGCGCATGTGGATATTCCAGTTTTGTTGTTAGGCGAGAGTGGCACCGGGAAAGAGGTTTTAGCGCGCCTGATTCACAAACTCTCACGGCGCGCCCATCGTACGTTCCTGAAAGTGAATTGCGCGGCGGTTCCCGCAGATCTACTGGAGAGTGAATTATTCGGCTATGAGCCGGGCGCCTTTACCGGTGCGACCCACGCCAAGCCGGGCAAGTTCGAGCTCTGCAACAAGGGCACGATCCTGCTCGATGAAATTGGCGAGATGCCGCCGGCGCTGCAGGCCAAGCTGCTGCATGTCCTGCAAGACCAGCAATTCTCGCGGCTGGGCAGCCGCTCTATTATCAAGGTGGACGTTCGCATTCTTGCGGCTACCAACATCGACATTCCTCAAGCCTTGGCTACCAAGCGGCTGCGCGAAGATCTTTACTACCGACTGAACGCGTTCACTTTACAATTGCCGCCGCTTCGCGAACGCAAAGAAGAAATCCCTATTCTCCTCAAGCATTTTATGACCCGGATGGCGGAGCAATACGCGCGGCCGCAGCTTCCCCTTTCCCCATCGCTGCTGGAGGCCTGCCAACGCCATAGCTGGCCCGGTAACCTGCGGGAGTTGAATAACTTTTTGAAACGCTACTTGATCCTGGGGGACGAGAACCTGGCCGCGGCAGAACTGCAACCACGTCAGGATGGCGGTGGCGGCACTCACGCAGATTCCGGAAGCCGGGGTAACGACTCCGGCGGAGGATTGAAGTCGCTGGCCCGCAGCGCCAAGGACGAAGCCGAAGGGGAAGCGATCCGGCAGGCGCTCGAACAGACGAACTGGAATCGCAAGCAGGCAGCCGGTCTTTTGCAGATCAGCTACAAAGCCCTGCTGTACAAGATTCGGCAATATGGAATTGCCGAATCCAAGAGCCACCACAAGCTTTCCGCCGGAGCCTAACCCCGCTCTCAATTCCTTCGACGGTCGGTTCCTTCGACGAGGTGGCAAGGGAAAGCTTACCCTACGAAAATTGGCCCGTCCCGTCTACTGAACCGTCAAGCTGAATCCCGCAGTTTGCGTGAACGATCCCGAAGTTGCGGTCACGGTGGGTTCGTAGGACCCAGCGGGCGTTCCAGTAACGGTCTGCTGCTGCTTGGAGGTGCTGCAAGCCGGCAGCAGGACGAGCAGCGCAAACAGCGTCCAGAGCAGGAAAAATCCGAGCACACGACCACGTCTGCGTTCCCTGCCACCCCAGCCAAACAAGGCCACCCCCGGGACCATCAGCCATAAAGCATAAAACGGGGCATGCCATCCCGCGGAACTGATCGTGACCACGGGTCGCGCTGTGGTGGTCAGGCTCAGCGTACTCGATTGCGAACCAGGCCCGTTGAAAGTAAGCGTGGTGGGCGAAAATCCGCAACTCGCTCCCACCGGTAAAGACCCGCAGCTGAGGGAGACATTGGCTCCAAACGTCAGTGATGGATTTACCAATACGGAATAGGTTGCCGGGTTACCCGCCACTACCGTCTGGCTGGACGGCGCGATGGAGATCGAATAGTCGGTTGCTGTGAATGACGCCGTCTGAGAGTTGCTGGGGTTCGTATTGTTGTTGTTTGTGACCGTGGCGAGTATTGAGCCCCCTCCTGCCTTACTCGGCGTCACCACCATGGCGACCGCCGAAGTCGAGCCCGATTGTAGCGCGGGGATGGTGCACACCACGTTATTGCCACTCGGTACGCTGCACGTGCCAGACCCCGCAGTGGCGCTATTAAAAGTAGCGTTTAGACCTGCCGTAAGCTGGCCAGTGACTGTGATGTTGGTGGCCAAGTCCGGTCCCTCATTGGTCACGGTAAACGTTATAGTGACTTGGCTGCCGGCGCTCACCGCTCCTGAAGCGGGAGACATCACGGGGGCTACGCAGCTAATGCACAAATCAGTCGCGGATTGCAGCCGGACGGCGAAGGCATCGGTGTTCGGCCCTGTGCCGGTTCCGTTCAGTGAAGGTTGCACCGGGGCGAAGGTTTCGAAATTGGTGGAATTCGTGTCGCCGGCAAAGTAAGTATTGAGGGAGGAATCGATCGTGATGCTGGTTCCGCGATCTGTACCATTGCCGCCGAAGTAAGTTGCGTAAGAACCCACCGCATTCTGCCCGGAAATCGTCGTGGTATCAATGTGGGCAAAGAAAGCATTCTGCGGACCGTTGAGCACGGACTGGAGTGCTCCGGTGGTAGCCGGAAAGTCAATCAGCGGATTGTTAACACCGATAGTTCCTGAACTCGTCGCTCCGGTGACCAGCGCTCCGGCCGCCGTGTCTACGGCTATAGCCAAACCACTGTCGTTGCCGGTTCCGCCAAGGTAGGAAAAATAACTCAGACCTACGCTGGTAGCTACCGAGCCGGAAGCCTCGGTTGGATTCGTGAACTTCGCCACGTACGCATCGGTCGGCGCGGGTGCAGGAATTGGAGTACACGTCGCCGGATTCGGAGGTGGAGTGTCCAGGCATTGCTGGAAGGCGCCGGTGCCGGTGGGAACGACGAAATCGCCCGAATTGGTCGTCCCGGTTATGTAGATACTCGCCGCGCTCGTATCGACGGTGAGTCCCGTGGACGAATCTGTTCCGCTCCCACCCAGATAGGTCGAAAAGAGCACCTGAGAAGCCCCCGTCTGGGCATTGATTGGATTCAGCTTGGCAACGAAAGCATCCGTTGGTACGGGACTCGCGGGCTGTGTACATGTAACAGGGGGTGTGACGGTCGTTGGCGGAGGCGTGTCAAGACACGGTTCGTAGGCATTCAGAATGGGAAAGTCGCCAGACGTCAGGCCACCGCTACCGTTCGGGCTTTCACCGCTGTTAAAGAAATTGGTTGTGCCGCTGAAGTAAATGTTTCCCGTTGTATCGACGGCTATGCCACCGCCGACGGCAATCGTCCCGTTACTGCCGCCGAAGTATGTGGAATATGGAATGCTACCTAGTCCGCTGTTCTTGGTACTTACTTCGGTCACAAAAAACTGGATGCTGCCCAACGACTGCTTCTGAAACGGAGCTGGGAAGGAGCTTGAAGGGAAGCCGGTAGCCTGATCGGTAGAAGTCGTGGTTCCAGTGACAAAGACATCATTATTATTGTCGATCGCTAAACCGCTGGCGATATCGGTCCCGTTGCCGGAGAGATAAGTAGAATATTTTAGTTGCGGTATCGCGCCCGCCGTATCGAGTCCGCTGACTGCACTCACGAACACGTGGGAAGTTCCGGCGCTGCCAGCTTCAGGCGCACTCTGGAACCCGCCCGCCGTGGGGAAATTCGGCGAAGTGGTTGTTCCCGCTACGTAGGCAATCCCGCTGGCGTCTACCCCTAGCCCGGCACTTGTATCTGTT
>DATNLE010000238.1:0-2446 GCA_035603035.1 Candidatus Acidiferrales bacterium
GTGATTCGCCAAGGCCTGATGCTGACTGCGTTCGGTATCGTGATCGGACTGGCTGGAGCGATGGCCGCGAGCCAGGTTCTCATCACGCTGCTGTTCGGAGTTTCAGGCCTCGATCCGGCGACCTATTTCGGTGTCATCGTGCTGTTGACGGGCGTGTCGTTGATCGCCTGCGGCTTCCCGGCATGGCGTGCGGCGCAAATCGATCCGGCAACCACCTTGCGCGCAGAATAAGCTTGCGACAGGACCTAAAGGCGTCGAATCCTAGGTTTATCGACGCCCGGGGACGCTCGGCGCGCGAGATCCTGCGCTCCGCCTAAAGAGCGGCTGCGCTCAGGATAACGTCTCCAGACGAGAGGCAAATCGGATCCCCGGGTTCCGGTAGTGTCTTCAACGCTTATTCAGGCACTCCCTGGGTTCTTCCCGTATGGGTTCTTCCCGTTCTTCCCAGCGTTCTTCCCCGTTCTTCCCCAGTGATTCCTTAAGGTGGGGGTGGCGTTAGCGTCAGTCCGTTTGTTGGCCGGGTTTTCCATTCCAGTTTCAGTTTGAGGGCATTTTTGCAAATTTTCGCGGGTACTTGACTTTTCCCATATCTGACACTATAATAGGTGTCATATGAGACCGCCCCCAGAACCCGACCTGGAACTACGCGGCAAGCTCATCCGCAGCCTCGGGGCTTTCCGCGAGATGCTGCCCGGCTCTTTTGTCGAACGCAAACGTGCCTGCGGCCGGCCCAACTGTCATTGCGCCGACGGCAAACAGCTGCACTCGCAATATCAGATCTCGATACTGATTGACGGCAAGCCGAAGACCCTCAACGTTCCGGCGCAGTTGGTGGAGAAGGTGCGCGAAAAAATCGAGATGCGCCGCCGCTTTGATACCGCCGCCGCCACCATCTGCGGCGTCAACCTCAAGCGGTTTCTCAAAGAGAAGCTCAAAGAAAAGGAAGATCGCCAAGTTTGAGCCGGCACCGGCACCGGTTCGAGGCTTATCTCGACAAGGTGTTTGGCTTCTCGGATTTGGTGAGCGCTCTACCCGAGGGACGGCAGTTTCCCCAGCACTCTTGGAAAAAGGTGTTTGACGCCGTCTTCTTGGGTGCGGCGATGCAGATTCCCAGCCTGCTTCAGATCGAGGCCGAGTGTCACCATGGGGTGCTGGCCAAACGCATCGGACCGATCAGCGATGACACCCTCGGCTATTCGCTCGAGAGACAAGCTCCCGAACCCATGTTCGCGCTTAGTTGTGAAATTGCCCGCCGCCTGAAACGCAACGGCGTTCTACGTTCCGATTGGTCCCGAGGGTTGGTGGTAGGAGCGGTCGATGGCATTGAAATCTGCAGTTCCTTTGCCCGCTGTTGCGACGCCTGTATGGAGCGCGAGGTGCAACATAAGGTGAACGGTGAGATGAGGACCGAGATCCAGTACTATCACCGCATCGTGGTCGTAGTCCTGGTAAGCACGTCGTTTCCCATCCCTCTGGGTGTCCGCTTTCAGAAGAACGGCGAAAGCGAGGTCGCCTGCGCCCTGGCTCTGTTGCGAGACCTGGTCGGGCAGCTGGGCCGCCGCTTTCTGGATGTGTTGGTGGGAGACGCTTTATATCTGCAAGCGCCCTTCGTCAAAGAAGTGGAGCGTCTCGGCCTGGTTTGGGCTTTCACCTTGAAAGAGAACCAGCCCGAGTTATTGCGTGAGGCGGAGCGTTGCACCCAGGACTCTCCCACCGGCGTTCAGGCGGAGCCGGGCCGGGAGATTCAATACTGGCACTTGCCGGACCTCGATTGGCCGGTCGCCGATCGTCGGGTGCGGGTCGTCAAAACGGTTCGTATCGAACACCATCGCCGCGTCACAGTTCGCCAAAAGGACGCTCTTCGGACCAAAGGCAAGACCTCCATAGCACAACCCAGCACCAACTTCTACGCCACCAATTTCGAGTTGGGCTCGATCTCGCCGCTGTTCATTCATCAGTTCAGTCGCAGCCGTTGGCGAATCGACATGGAAGTCTTTCAGACCATCACCACCGACTGTCACCTCAAACATCCCGCGGTCCACCAAACCACAGCCCTGGTGGTGCTGACCATGATCCGGTTTCTGGCCTATACCTTGTCCTTGGTCTTCTACCACCGCCAAGTCTGCAGCCATGCCCGCCGAAAATGCGACACCTTTCATGAGCTCGCCAAGCGCCTAGCCTACTGGTTCATCGGTCTTTCGCCCAATACCAGTTGATCCTGCCGCGCGGTGTCCTTCGACCTGTCCGGCAATCTTTTCCGGTGTCCGCCCTGACGCCCTGTCCCCGTTATTCCTCACCTTCCGAAAAATCAAACGCGCCCTCCAGTTTTCCAACGATTTCTCCCCTCCCGTGAGCATTCCGACTTGCGCCAGCTTCCTGCTGTGCCATAACTGATGTCAAATCAACGCCTACCGTATTGGGCAGATGGCGCTTTACGGAATCGCTG
>DATNLE010000263.1:0-71420 GCA_035603035.1 Candidatus Acidiferrales bacterium
GGAGACTGCAGAGCGTTGTGAAAACCTGGGTCAAGCCACCCACCACACAGCCATGGGGAATTCGTTCCATTTACTTCCGTGATCCGGACGGAAATCTTGTCGATTTTTATGCGCCAATCAAAGCTCAATAACGAACCTCTCGATCAGCTCAGATGGCGTGCTGGAGATAGCGCTGGACTGCGAATCTCGCTGGATTACGGCAAGCGGGAAGTAATCCTAAGTTAAGGCTAGCGACAATACGCCCGGAATCGTGTTGGTAGTTGGCTCATGCCAAGATCGAATGACTGTAGGACCCGGTCGTTGCTACCAGACATAGGGGATGAGACGATATTTTACGTCTTCCATATAAGCCGCATAGCCGGGCAGTTCCGCGCGCAGCGCGCGTTCTTCGAGCATTGCCCGCCTCGCGAGCAAGATCAAGAGAATCAATCCTGAGAGAACTCCGTACCAGGAACCAAGCAAGAGGGACGATCCCACCGCAAACACGAGGATGGCGCTATACATCGGATGCCGGATATTGTGATATGGACCCGTGGAAACTACGGTTTGTCCCCGATCTTCCTGAATACGCACGACCGTCGACAAGTAGGAGTTTTCCCGAAAGGTCAGAAACAAGAGGTAGAACGAGCACAACAGCACTGTCGCCCCAACTAACTGAAGCCAGACCGGCACGGGCGACCAGTGAAAGCGAACCGCGTCTAACGACATGAAAATTAACCATACAAAGAAGAAGACAAGGAGCACGGGAAAAAGCACTTTGTCCCAGCCTTGCTGATCGGATGTGCCCAAGCGCATGCGCTCCTGTAGCAATCCGGGGTTGTGCCGGAATAGCCAGAAATTGATGGCAAAAAGAAAACCAAAGAACAACCCAAGGAAAATCCATCCGGCAAGCCAGGCTAGGGTGCCCGCCGGGAGGAACAAGGCCAGGCCAAAGGCCACAAAATAGCCGACGAATTGTCCTACCTGCTGTTTTATATTAACCGGCAAATTTCACCTCAAGAAGGGCTCGCTTTGGCATATTCCCTATCGTTGTGGGATTGTGGCTGCGCAGCCTGGATTCGATGCTGACTGCCCGTAAGGAGGCTTGGTAACCCATGGCAAACACATTATTGGCAAGCGGCTCTGGAGCCGGTTTACACTCTTCGTCCTGGGGGCTCTCGCCGGGGCGCTCACGTCCCCGCCTGGGTGGTCTCAACTGGTGCGAGGGTGCGTGTACTAAGAGACTTCCGCGCTCACCATTTAATTCTCATTTTAATTTTAATTCTCATTGGCTGTAGAACGTTCGAGAACTTCGGAGTTCACACCTTCCAACGCCAATTCCTCACTGTGATCTGTTCTGTGCCAACCCAGCCGCAAAAAAGCGTTTGAGGACGGGCTCGTAGTCATTTTGAATCGCGGCTGGGAGTTACCTGAATTGTTCCCATCATGCCGCCGTCCTCATGCTCGAGAAGATGGCAATGGTAGACGAACGTACCGACGATGCGCGGATTCCTGAAGTCCATTCGCAATTTGACGCTTGGGTAAGTGCTGCTTTTACCATCCCAATACTGGACGTTGACGGTGTCGCGCAGGAATGGCTCATCTACCGGCACTCCGTTCGATTGTATGAGCAGGAAATGAAGCTGATGGATGTGAAAGGCATGGAGTTCCTGTGTCCGATTTTCGATGATCCAGTCTTCCACCTCTCCATTGCTTACGCTCATGTTCGGAAACTTGAAAGCGGGATCGAAAGGGGTCGGCGGTTGTCCCTCGATCGTCAGCATAAAAACAGTCCGGCTATGGGGATTGTCAGGATCCGAGGGCCGTTCCGAGAAATAAAGCTTGCGCTCACGTACCGGCTTCACGGCACCAAGCCAAGCCGTGGCCTTCGCAAGCACCGGAGCCCGAGAAACAGGCAGGATGAAGCGTGGTTCCGGCACGCCTGCTTTCGAGATTATATTTAGCAGCGGCCTTATAGGATCATTCTCACCAGCCGGCCCCGTATCGACGGCCTGAGTAATCAGGTTGGCATAGACACCCTCAGGCGGGCCAGTGAAGATGACATCGGTTCGCCCTCCGGGCGGCAACTCAATGTGGTTCTGCCAAACAATTCCGGCCGGATCGGCAAGAGTCTGATCGGCAGGAGTATTCCCGGCCGGCCGCTTTACCACCGAAGGGTTGACTGGTACGCCATCGAGAGAAACCTGGCCCAGGAGCTGCGGAACGCCGTTAAATAGAATGCGAAGGTCCAAATAGGTAATGGCAGATGCGTTGAGCAATCGCCAAAGCTGGCGTTCGGACGGTCTCATCAAAACCAGCGCCGGAGGATAGTCCGGATAGGGCACGGCTACGAAGTTGATGGAAAGATCCTTCGATGGCATGCCGACGCCGCTGCCCGCATTCAAGATATCGCCGTCGGGATCGCGAAGGGGAGGCATCTGCGGCATCACCATCGACGCCGCAGGCACGGCGTTCGGGTGGATCAGATCCTGATCGCGAACGATCAAGACTCGCTCCGGCAGCCCCGCTACATGCGGGTTTGCGCGCTCGATTCCCTCAACGATAAGAGCGCCCGAAGCCCCGCCTTGTACCTGGATGTTGCTAGATCCATGGATGTGAGGATGATACCAGTAGACTCCAGGTGTCGCGTCCGGCGGGATTTGCAAGCGGTACTCAAACGGCGGGTCGGTGGGAGAAATCAGGGTATGCAGAACATCATCCTGGTGACAAACCGGCGGAACCGACAATCCGTGGAAATGGAGATTGGTCGATAAGCCGTCCATCTTTCCATTGCCGCACGATCCATAGGCCTGGGCATGCATCTCAGGAGTGTGACTGGGACTTGAGCTGGACGCCCCTTGCAGATTGTTTTTGAGAGTCAAAATCAGCCAGTCGCCGGGATGCAGACGCAAGTTTGGCGCCTGGTTCCCATTCTTGTCGCGATAGCAGTAGCGCATCTGGCCGCCGGCGTCGTGGAAGTTCGTGTATGTGAGCTCAACTTTCAAAACGCCGTTATCGCTGCGTAGATCCTCGGGCTGCGGGAGGATGCTTCCGACGTGGGGTCGCGGACAAATATCTTTTTCGGCTCCCTGAGCAAGAGCGGTAAAGGGAAAACAGAGCGCAGCCAAAAAGGCGGCTGGCAGCCACGCCATGCAGGTGTTTAAGGCGGTCTTGGTTCGATGACTGAGGGAGATGTCTGGTGAGTCGAGGAAGATCGATAGAACCTGCATGACACGCATAGGCAGCACGCCCGCACTATCTAAAGCAATCCTGCGTGAGAGCACAGTGGGCAGCAGCCTTTGTGCCTAGTATGAACGCGAAAGTCTGAAATTGGAAAGGGCCAAAGCCATCCATCGCTTTGGCCCTTCCCGCAGCAATCTGCTTACTTTTGTTTGGTGGACACCTGCAGGAGCAGGTGAGTATAGGCTAGCAGGAGATCTGCCTCCAGGATCAGCGGCGCTGCCTCCCGAACATTGATTGGTTGACCGTCGAATTCCGCTGCCTCCAGCAGATTCAGCATTCGCCCGGCTATGGCGTCGCGAGTGGTGCCGATGTTGGTGAGTTCGTTTTCGAGCCGAGTGTAGGTGGCATCGTTTGCATCGCTGCCGTTCAACGCGACGGTTGAAATAGCAAGAGTATCTTTACCGAGTTGACCGAAGGGCGCATTGATTTGCTTGAGAGCGGCGGCAAGCGCCTCGAATTGCTGCTGGCTCCCGCCCACAGCCCTCGGCAAAGCCCACGGAGAAAGCTCCTCGCTGAGTACACGTCCCTCGTGCTGATACTCGTCGTGGAGACCGAGCAACGACAACATGGTTGGGCGATAGTCGGTTTCGTCGGCAAAGGTGTTGCCGTCGATGCCGCGATTGAGAACGCCGGGACCCACAAAGCCAACCCACACCGTGCTGATCTCGGGCTGAATTCCTCCGTGGTTATAGGCGAACGCCGGACTCTCCACAACTGCAGGTGAGCCGGTGGTTTGGAAGAAATAGTCGGGATTACCGAACATGACGAACGACGGATTGCGTTGCGGGTCCGAAGTCAACATGTGCAGTATTTTCATCTCTGTCAAATCGGCCATGGCCGCAGTCAGGTTGTCTGTATTTCCCGTAATCGGGCTGACAGCGGTTAGCTTGCCTGTGTCACGCTCGTACTGACGAGTGATCGCCGCCGTCTGCGCAGGATCGCCAGCGATATAGAAAACGGGCGCCATGTCGAAGTGGATGTCGAAGGGGGTCGCGGTCAACGAGGGATCTAGGGCGTCGAGCAGGGCGGTCGTGTTTACGTCGACTTCGCCCAATTTCTGATAGGTGCAAGGTACGTTCACTCCGTCACAACCCGCTGGGGAGGGAGGCCCACCTGCAAAGTGGTCTTGTTCCTCGCACATGATCGCAAACAAAGTGTTGGAGGGGTCGATGCCGTCCGCTTTGAGGCGTTTGAAAAACTTATCGAAAGCTTCATCGTAGGAGGCGGCCAGGGCATTGTGACAGACGTCTCCTGGTCCCAGGCCGCCCGTTTCCGGGTCAGTCAGGCATGCCGCCGGAGCGTGGAGGTTCACCTTTTTGGGGTTGTCATGCACGTCGGAAATATAGGCAAATGTGACAGGAACACCTTGTTCCTGCATGGTGGCTATGTAGCCCAACGTCTGCGCAGCATTAATCCCCGAAAATCCCGGAAACCCAATGTTGGGCGGATTGCTGGCATCGGTTATCACATTGCCGTCCATATCGTTCAAACTGGCGCTGCCGTTATTGATCGCGGGCACGACGTATTTGTGGCCGTAGAGCGCGTTGAAGCCGGTGTAGCCAGTCGGCTCATCAGGGAGCAAATCGGGGCCGCCGCCATTGGTAGTAGCGCACAGAGCGTTGCCGAGCGCACAGTGGATGGCGATGCCTTCGAAATCCGCGACCGCTGTGGCTTTAAGGGCAGACGTGGTGGCGTTCCTGGCTTCGATATTCTGCGGTGAGTTCGGGTCGGGAAAAACGGTGAAGATGTCGTTGGTGATGTTTTCGAACTCCATATTGGCGATCGAAACAGCCCCGAAGTTGCAGCCTGCCTTCGTATATGCAACCCACGGCGCCGGGGCGTTCTTCCCATCTTGCGCGAGCATAATCGGGAGGGGATCGGCGGAGGGCGTAGCGGTGCTCACCGGGTCGGTCCAGTACGTAAAAGTGCTATCGAACAGATCCGGAGCCGTGCTTGTCCCGGGAAGTGGGTAGTAGCCGAAGCTGTTGCCAATGGGAGCGCCATGACGGTCTCCATAGACACCGGTGAGCGAGGTGAGTATATCGACAGAAGTGTGGGAAATGAGGGGCGTATGGCTGTTGGTTAGCACCGTGCCATTCTGTTTCAGAAAGTTCAGCAGGTGCGGCATCTGCTCTAGGTCGGAGGGAACATTCGGGTTGTCGCGCTCAAAATGAACATTGTCGAACTGAATATAGATGACATGCTGGATTTGGCCTCGCGCGGACTGAAGATGACAGCCGCCGTCATCGCCAGATTTGCGGCGGGCGCCCCCTGTGCCGCCGATGAGATACTCAACATTGCGGATTGCGTGGGAAGGGTAAGTGCGCACTGCCTTGGCCAGTGCGACGCCGTTGGAAGCCGCCATTGCAGGCGAAACAGCAACGGCCAGCGAAAGCGTGAGTGCGAGTGCCTGGCGAACGACTCCAGCCATATAGAGTCTCGCAGCCACGAGATTCCGGGCGATAACTTTGGGCGTCTGGTTTTTCATGTGAATCCTTTCCCGCGGATGGCGGTCTGCTGGTTCTGTCCTCAACGTGAGTTGTCTGAGCTGAAACTAACAGCCATGAGCGTTACCGAATCGCAATTGCAGGGAATTATAGCTGGACACTCGCATTGTTAACACGGCGTCCTGCAGTTCAAGGTTAAGGGTTTATTAATTCTTCCGATCGTAGAGAACCGATGTCCTGGTGATCGGCGAGGGCACACCAGATACGCCTTCGTTTATGCGCAGTTTTTGATCGCGGCCCAACAACAGCACGTCGGTCATGGAGATCTTATTCGGCCGACGAGCACAATCACCTCGCCAGCGTCGCTCCGCTCCGATCACCTGATTGGAATCAACCGGAACGCTGATCGGCATCACGTCGGAACCCTGATCGATTCCTCCGGATTACGCAGTTTCAGATGCGCAATGACCCGAACTGTTGATACAGAATCTCTGCATCCCGAATTTCCGGCCCTGGAAGACGATTCTGTCACGCGCCAATGCGATGTTCTTACTGTTCGGTGTCCGTCCTTACTGGTAGGGTTTACACTCCCACACTCTTTTCGAGATCTAAGGCGCTGCTCTGCTGTGCTTTGCGGGTTTGGTACAGATCGTGCTCTGAACATGGAGGCGCTGCTCCGGAAAAACCAGGCCAAGGCAAGTTCTTCATGTGCTTGTCCGGCGAAAAAATCGAATCAGAATCCACAAACGGCCAGCCTGGGCGGGAGTGCTCAGAAGGGCTGGGTAAAGAGATGACAGAAAACACGAGGTAGAGAGCTCGGCAGGCAGCCGCAGACAGCTCCAGGGATTGCCACTTGCTTCCGCCATTTCTTTGGAATTTACATGTAATGCTTGCACGAGGCACCAGCAGAGTAGTAGGCTTGCTGTCTTTTGAGACGGCACGGGTAGAGACGCAAAGGAACTCGAAGGGGATGATTGCATGAAAATCGCCAACGACATTACCGATTTGATCGGCCACACTCCGCTGGTGCGGCTCAATAAGGTCACGGAAGGGTGCGTTGCTGAGGTGGTCGCCAAACTGGAGAGTCAGAATCCGGTGGGCAGCGTGAAGGATCGGATTGGCGCAAGCATGATCCTCGACGCGGAGCGTGCGGGAAAGATTCAGCCGGGGAAGACTGTGCTGATCGAGCCCACGAGCGGCAATACAGGGATTGGCCTGGCTTTCGTTGCCGCGGTAAAGGGATACAAGCTTATTCTCACGATGCCGGAAACCATGAGTCTCGAGCGACGTGTCCTGTTGCTGGCGTTTGGCGCGGAACTCGTACTGACGCCAGGTCCGCGGGGGATGAAGGGGGCGATTCTCAAAGCTGAGGAGCTGTTGGCCAAAACTCCGAATAGCTACATGCTGCAGCAATTCGACAATCCGGCGAATCCTAAGATCCACTTCGAGACCACGGGCCCGGAAATTTGGAATGACACCGACGGGCGAGTCGACTTTTTGGTCTCTGGCGTTGGCACCGGGGGGACGCTTACGGGAGTCTGCGAATACATCAAGCCCAGAAAGGCGTCCTTCAAGGCGATTGCCGTGGAGCCCGCAGAGAGTCCGGTGCTCTCCGGCGGAAAGCCGGGGCCACATAAGATTCAGGGGATCGGCGGTGGTTTCATTCCGCGGATTCTGCGCACCGATTACATCGACGAAATTATTCAGGTCAGCAATGATGAGGCGATTCGGATGGCTCGACGGATGCCGCTTGAAGAAGGCCTCTTCGTGGGGATTTCTTCTGGAGCGGCGGTGGCGGCTGCTCTGAGAGTCGCACAGCGTAAGGAAAATGCGGGAAAGCTGATCGTGGTCGTGCTCCCATCTTTTGGAGAACGTTACCTGAGCACCATACTGTTCGAAGAGCTTCGCGGCATCGCTCAGCAGATTCCTACATCTCTTCTTCCCGACTGATTCCAGGTTGACGGCTGATGCTTTGCGGGGTGGGGATGCTGGGCCGAAGCCTGGAATCCTTGGCCTGGCGGCGCGGGCCCCACTGCTTGCTACATTTCGGCCATTTCGGCTTACGCCCAGCTTTATCCCTGCGTGCAATTCCCCTTGCCTGTGGCAACGTGCGACAGCAGCGTTTGATCGACATCTGGGGCGGGTCGGAACAACTGAAAGAAGTGCGATCGATCCGCTGGAAGGACCTGTCGGGTTGCTCTAGAGCGCGCATGGTTCGACCTGTACCCGCTGTCCAGGCTTGGCCTTCAGGGAAGGAAACATGCGCGGACCTTCTACCGTGGACTGTGAAAAATCCTTCGTTCGGACCGGCATACCCTCGGTTAATCTGCTGACCAAGAAAGATAAAGATAAGGCCGCGGTGCCGCGTACTGGTGCAGATTCAGCCCGCACCGGCGATCACGGCCAACCAGCTCTCTGGAATGGGCGCCCCTGCCAGTGTTCTAGCCTTATCGCGAGCGTCACTCCGGTTAGTTCCTCCCGTATACTTCGTTGACTTATGGCCAACATCCTTTATGGAGTCAACGGCGAAGGTGCCGGCCACTCCACGCGCTCGAAGGAAGTTCTCACCCATCTGCGGGAGCAAGGGCATACGCTGCATGTCGCATCGTTTGACCGCGGGATGCAGAACCTCAGAGATCAGTTTGAAGTCACGGAGATCTTTGGTTTCCGCTTTGCCTATGTGAACAATCGTGTGCGCTACAAGCGCACCATCGCCAAAAACCTAATAACGGTTCCGCAGGCGGCGAAGAGCGCAAATCGGCTCAAGAACCTGATCGCGACGTGGAAGATAGACCTCGTGATCACTGACTTCGAGCCTTTGAGTTGCCACGTGGCGCACAGGCTGGGGCTGCCCCTCATTTCGATCGATAACCAGCATTGCCTCACCAATGCGGTCGTTTCCTATCCGCCGCAGTACCGGAGCGACGCGGCAGCCGCGAAGCTGGTGACGAAGCTGATGACTCCGCACGCCGACGCTTACCTGGTCATTTCTTTTTTCGCCGCACCGGTGAAAAAGCGAAACACGTTTCTGTTTCCCCCACTGTTGCGGCAAGAGATTCTTGAGGCCGCGCCTACGCAAGGAGAGCATGTGCTGGTGTATGTCACTGCGCCCGCACCGTCACTGGCTAAAGCGTTAGCCGCGGCGCGTGGCCGCTTTGTTGCCTACGGTTTCGGCCGGGATGGAGAATACGGGAACGTGGTCTATAAGAAACCTTCGCTCGAGGGATTCATGCGCGACCTCACGAGCGCCAGGGCCATCGTAGCAAACTCCGGGTTTTCGCTGGTCACGGAAGCCTTGCATCTGGGAAAGCCGTATCTGGCGGTTCCCGTGAAGCACCAGTTCGAACAAATCTTTAACGCGCACTGGCTGGCGAAAATGGGCTACGGAGCGTATTGGGAAGAGTTGAACAAAGAACGGGTGGAGTCTTTCCTCTACAATCTCCCGCTGTACCGGGAAAAACTGGCGGACTATCCGCGACAAGGAAATGGCGCACTGCTGGCAAAGCTCGACCGTCTCATCGGCGACTGCTCTCAGAAATAGCGAGGCGGCTTAGGATTCATGGACAAAGCATGGTTGCGCCATAGCTGCACTCGGTTCGTGCCGGTGGGCGGGGAGCGCTGTCGGCCAACCTGGAAAAACAACGGGCTGACCTCTAGTGAGCCCGCTTCTTGTGCACCAGACGTTCATGCCCCATTCGTAACCATGGTTCAGTACGCGTTTGCGGATACCATTTGCGGAGAGGGTTTTGCTATGGGCACACAACGCAGGATGTTTCTGCTTTTGACCGCAGCGATTTCGCTGACCTCCGCAGTGGCCAATGGCCAGGATGCGCCTTCTCTGGGCGACCTGGCGCGCCAGCAGCGTCAGCAAAAAGAGCAGTCAAAGACCGCGCCCGGCAAGGAAGCTAAATCGTCCAAGGTTATTACCAACGAACAGATTCCAGAGCACCCTGAACTGTCCAGGGCAACGACGGCGAATGGTGGGGAACGGACCGCGCAACCTGGCGCCGCAAGCGGTCCAAAGCAGCCCGCCGAGCACTGGAAGTCACAGATTCTGACCCAGAAAAATCAGATAGCATCCCTGCAAGGTCAGGTGGATGAACTGAATGAGTCCATCCGTTTTGCTCCGGCGAACTGCGCTGCCAATTGCGTGGGTTGGAATGAACGACAGAGAGAAAAACAGCAGCAGGTGGAACGGATGCGGGCTCAGCTGGAAGATCAGAAAAGGCGCCTAGACGATATGCAGGATTCCGCCCGCAAACAAGGCTATGGCAGCTCGGTTTACGATCCCTAGACGCGATACTCACGATGCGAAAATGGCGCTGTGCTGCTCCATAACACCGCGCCAGCGGCGTTAGAAATTGCTTTTCCATCTTTTCGACTTCCTTCAACGCTCCCGGCCGTGCGAAATTAGTTGCATGGCATTAGTCATCCGTCCCTCACGCATTCACGCCGCCGGTGTATTTACCACCGCGCCCATTCGCAAAGGTTCCCGGGTTGTGGAATATTCAGGTCCGCGGCTGAGTCCGGAGGAGGCCAACCGCTTATACGACGGCGCGGCGCGTACTTATCTGTATGGGCTGGAAGACGGCAAGACGGTCATCGACGGCGAAGGCATGGGCGCTTACCTGAATCATTCCTGCGATCCCAACTGCGAGGTCGATGAGCTCAAGAATCGGGTGTGGATTCTTGCCATCCGCAAAATCGCTGCCGGAGAAGAGCTGCTCTGGGACTATAACCTATACGACGACGATGACCCTGCGCCCTGCCACTGCGGCTCTGCCAAGTGTCGGGGAACGATGTACTCGCGGGAATGGATGGCGAAGTTGCGGCGTGCAGCACGAAAGAAAGCGGAAAAGCGGGCTGCGCGGGCGGCGGCAAAAAAGATTCAGAAAAAAACACCTCGGAGGAGAAGGGGCATCCTTGCCAGCTCGCAGTGAGCCTCCGGCGTTTCTCCCTCTTACCCTCACGTCATTCTACTTTTGCAGGTTTCTTCCCGTGCTCCCGCCAGCCCTCGATAATCAGGTACAACACAGGGATAAAGAAAAGATTCAGCACAGTCGACATGATCATGCCGCCGAAGACAGTGGTACCCACCGAATGACGTCCATTTTCGCCAGCTCCCGTGGCCAGCACCAGGGGTACAACACCCAGAATAAACGCGAGCGATGTCATGATGATCGGGCGAAAACGAATCGCTGCCGCTTGCACCGCCGCCTCTACAAGCGGAATCCCGCGTGAACGCAATTGCTCGGCGAACTCTACGATCAGAATTGCGTTTTTGCTGGAGAGCCCGACCAGCATCACCAATCCCACCTGGCAGAAGACGTCATTCTGGAGGCCTCGTATCCATTGCGCTCCCAGTGCGCCCAGCAAAGCCATAGGAACGGCAAGCAACACGATGAACGGCAATACGAAGCTTTCGTACTGTGCCGAAAGTGTGAGATACACAACCAGTGTTCCGAGTGCAAATAAGAGCAGCGACGTGCCGCCAGCCTGCAACTCTTCGAGCGACAGCCCCGTCCAGCTATAGGAAAACCCCTGCGGCATTTTGCTGGCGAGCTGATCCATCGCAGCGATCGCCTGACCGGAACTGTACCCGGGGGCGGCCGAGCCATCGATCTCCGCCGAGCGGAACAGGTTGTAGTGGCTGATGACCTGCGGGGTTGTGGTCTGCGTGACGCTGATCAGATTGTCCAGAGGAATCATCGCCCCGCTGTCGGAACGCACATAAAACTGCTTCATGTCCTGCGCTTCGGCCCGAAATTGCCTATCCGCCTGTACGTAGACGCGATAGGACCGATTGTTGAAATCGAAATCGTTGACGTAGGACGAGCCCATATAGACGCCGAGCGTGTCGGTAATTTGCGAGAGCGGCACGTGCAGACTCTTCGCCTTTTCGCGGTCGATGGTCACAAGATACTGCGGATCGCTCGCGGTGAACGGCGTATACAAGCCGACCAGATCTTTGCGGGCGCTGGCTGCCTGAATTATGCCGTGGGTTGCGGCAGAGAGTTCCTCCAGGGTGTGCGAAGCCTGGTCCTGCACAACGAATTGGAAGCCTCCGAATTGTCCCAGGCCCTGTACGGCGGGAGGAAGGGTGGCAAATGCGATCGCTCCTGAAATCGAAAACAGACGAGGTCGAACGCGGTTCAGAATTGCCGACGCGGTATGCTCCTTCCCCTTGCGCTGTGAGTACGGCTTGAGAGGAACGAAGATAAGTGCTTGGTTCGAGGCGCTGCCGGAAAAACTGAAGCCCGCCACCGAGAACGTACCCTCCGATTCCGAGACATCACTCAGCAAATCTGAAACCTGTTTGCCAATTGCTTTCGTGTACTCGAGTGAAGCCCCTGACGGCGCCTGGATGACGACGATGAAATACCCCTGGTCTTCGTCAGGCACGAAGCCCCTCGGCACGCGCATGAACACCAAATAAGCCAGCCCCAGACCGGCGAAAAACAGCACCATCATCGCCAGCTTGTATTCCAGCACGTAATGCAGCAAGCCGCGGTAGCCGCGCGTGACGGCAGCGACGCCATCGTCAAACTTTTGCAGCAACCACCACTTTTGCCGGTGGGGGCCGCTCAGAAAAATTGCCGCCAGCACCGGAGCCAGGGTGAGCGCGTTGAAGGCGGAAATGGCGATGGAGAATGCGATGGTCAGGGCAAACTGGCGGAACAGAATGCCGGTCGTCCCGGGGAAAAACGCTACTGGCACAAACACGGCACAGAGCACCAGCGAGGTGGCGATGACGGCGCTGGTAATCTCGCCAGTGGCGGCTGCCGCCGCTTTGTGGGAGTCATGTTCGCCCTCAGCGATATGGCGCTCGATGTTTTCAATCACGACGATAGCGTCGTCGACGACCAGGCCGGTGGCGAGGGTGATGCCGAACAAGGTCAGCGTGTTGATGGAGAAACCGAGCAATTTCACGAAGATGAAGGTGCCGATGAGCGAAACCGGAGTGGCGATGAAGTGAATCATCGTCGTCCTCCAGTCGCCGAGAAAGATAAAGATCACCAGGATGACCAGCAGGATCGCCGAACCTACCGTATAGACTACGTCGCGGATCGACTCGCCCACCGCGTCGGTGGTGTCGAATGCGACTTTGTAGTGCATTCCCGGCGGGAATTTTTTTGAGAGCCGCTCCAGTTCGGCAATGGCGCGGCGGTCGACGTCGAGCGCATTCGCGGTGGAGAGCTGAGTGACGCCCATGCCGACTGCGTCCTGACCGTTGAACTGCAGGTCCGTACTGTAATCTTCCGCGCCCAGTTCGGCGCGGCCTACATCCTTCAGGCGGACTAAGGTGCCGTCGGCATTCGTCTTGAGAATTATGTTCTCGAACTGGCCAGCCTCGCTGAGGCGCCCAACCGCGCGCACGCTGATCTGATATTGCTGTCCCTCCGGGGCAGGCTGCTGACCCACCTGCCCGGCCGCCACTTCGACATTCTGTTCGGAAAGAGCGTTCACTACATCCGGCGCCGTCAGTCCCCGTCCCGCCATGCGCACCGGATCCAGCCACAGCCGCATGGAATACTTGCGCTCGCCGAAAATAATTACGTCAGCCACCCCCGGAATACGCTTCAGCGCATCCCTGACGTAAATATCGAGGTAGTTGCTCATGAATAACGTGGAGTATTTGTTGTTGTCGGAGATAATGGCGGCGCCAAAAACGAAATTCTGCGAACTCTTCGCGGTCGTGATGCCAATCGCTTTTACGGCGGCGGGCAGCCGTCCTTGTGCTGTATTGACGCGGTTTTCGATGTCGACCGTGGCCAGGTCCGGATCCCGGTTTATGTCAAAGGTGACAGTGACACTGCTCGAGCCATCATTGCCGCTGGTGGAGGTCATATACTTCATCCCCTCCGCCCCGTTGATCTGCTGCTCCAGCGGAATGGTGACGGCACTCTCCACCGTCTGCGCGCTGGCTCCGATGTAAGCGCTGGAAACACTCACCTGTGGCGGCGCGAGGTTGGGAAATTGCGAGATCGGAAGCGTGGGGATTACAGCAGCGCCCGCCAGAACAATCAGCAGTGCGCAAACCGTGGCGAACACCGGGCGTTGAATAAAAAAGTTAACGAACATAGAAGGTCGGACGTCGGCGGAACACTACGCAACTAAGAGTTAGGATTGGGTCGGGCAGGCATCTTGCATGGGCCGCGACGAAAGCTATACGGCTGATGGCAAATGCCAACCGCTACCTTCATTCTTAAAAACTGTGAAAGAGAGCTGAAGTCCGCAAGCGAACCCGGCTTTCTCAGCTTTGCGGAATCACCGGTGCTCCATCGAGAAGGAACTGGGTTCCCGATACAATCACCTTGTCACCCGGCTTGAGTCCATCCTGGACTTCGTAATCGTTGCCCACGGTCTGGCCGATCTTAAGCGCCTTCTGCCGCGCCACGTAGCCGCCGTTTTGCGGCTCGGCAACGAACGCGAAATATTGGCCCGCGAGCCGGGACACGGCGAGGATCGGAACCTCCGGATTGTTGTGCGTACCCCAAACGATGCGTGCCCGGATAAACTGCGATTGACGGAGCGCCTCATTGCTGTTTGCGATGCGCGCCTTTACTAGAATGGTTTGCGTAGCATTGTCCACTTGCGGCGAAATAAAGCTGACGCGGCTGCTGGCCATCACCTTGCCGTTGCTGTCCAGGACCTGCACCGGCAGATTCATCTTTAACTGGGTGGCGTGGTCGATCGGCACGTAGACGTACACCTCCATACTTCCAGGCTTGTCGACCGTCGTAAGCTGCGTGGAGGTGATGACCCGGTCGCCCACGCGAACCGGAACGTCGCCAACGATTCCGCTCCACGGCGCCACGACCTTGTAATAGTGCAACTGAACCTGCTGTTCACTTACTTGTGCGTCCAGCGAGTCCATCTGGGCCTGAGCCGCGTCCATGGCGGACTTCGCCTGATCGAGATCCTGCTTGCTCACCACGCCCGCAGAGTAGAGTCCTTGGGCGCGCTCGTACTGCTGCGTGGTCCACTTCAGGTTCGCCAGCTGCGCCGCCCGCGAGCTTTCCTGACTCTTTACCGTGGCCTGTTGCTTGAGCGGATCGATCTCCATCAGAGCGGCACCGGCGTTGACCGACTCTCCGGAATGAACGAGGATCTTCGTGACCTGACCTTCGACCTGCGGCATGATGACGGCGGAATCGCGCGACTTCAGCGTGGCTACGTATTCCGTAGCATCATTGACCGGAGTTGCGTGCGCCTCCTTCACTTTGACCGGCATTCCGGCTGGAGCTTGGGCGTGAGCATCCTTGGGGGCGTTATTCGAGCAGGCTAGCGTTGCTCCACCGGTCGCAAGGGTTAACAGGAGAAGGCTCTGAACCAAATGTCGTCGAAGTTTCATCAACATGAACTCACGGTTACCCGATCCAAACACGATGAACAACTACAATACCGAATCCGAAGCTCTCAGGAAAGCCCTGAACCTGCTTAGACGTCGGAACGGTGTAATTGTTAGGCGCCTCGGGCACAAAATAACTCCAGCCTGACGTTGCCCAAGCAGGTTTTGAACATGGTTGCTCTCCTCACCGATCATCTCACTCTGCTACATTGTTTCGCTATGGAGCAACTTCCCCATCCTACTCGCAGCTTCGCCAGCGACAACAATGCCGGTGTGCACCCTGAGATTCTCGCGGCGGTGGCACGGGCGAACCAGGGTCACGTGGTGGCCTACGGGGCCGATCCCTACACTTGGTCGGCGATCAAGAAGTTCGAAGAACATTTCGGCGCGGACATTGCCGTTTTTTTTACGTTCAACGGCACCGGCGCGAATGTTCTCGGGCTGCAAGCCTTGACTCGCTCCTTCCACTCGGTGCTGTGCAGCGCCTACGCCCACATCTACACCGACGAATGCGGCGCGCCGGAGAAGCATACCGGCTGCAAATTGATTCCGCTGCCGCAACGGGACGGCAAGATTACGCTCGAGTCCGTGCGCCATGCCTACCATGGCGTCGGCGATGAACATCACACTCAGCCCCGCGTCATTTCTATCACGCAAGCGACAGAGATGGGAACGGTCTACCAGCCCCAGGAGATTCGAGTGCTCGCACAATTTGCACACGAGAATGGCATGTTTCTGCACATGGACGGGGCCCGGATTGCCAACGCGGCCGCTTCGCTGGGACAGACTCTCCGCGGGGCCACGCGTGACCTGGGAGTAGACGTGCTCTCCTTTGGCGGCACGAAAAATGGAATCCTGGGAGGCGAAGCGGTTGTCTTTTTCCAATCTGGACTGAGCCAGGACTTCCTTTTCCTGCGCAAGCAAAGCATGCAGTTGGCATCGAAGATGCGCTTCATCGCGGCTCAATTTGAGGCTTTGCTGACGGCCGATCTCTGGCGGCGCAGCGCGGAACATGCCAACCGCCTGGCCCGTTTGCTGGAGGAAGAAGTCCGTCGCATTCCCGGGGTCAAAGTGGTATGGAAGGTGGAAGCGAACGGCGTCTTCGCGCAGATTCCGCGGCACTCTATCGAAAAAATCAAGCGGCATTACTTCTTCTACATGTGGATGGAGGAGGAATCGATAGTGCGCTGGATGTGTTCCTTCGATACCACGGAGGAGGACATCCGCAAGTTTGTGGAGGTGGTGGCAGAGGCGGTGAAGGGATGATGAACATTGGCCAACTGCGCGATTAACGATTGCTTTTTCTCCGCTTTTTGACTAAATTGGCCCATCCTCCAAATACATAATTAATCAGCCGGGTCGTTTGATCCCAGGAGTGGTTGATGAGCCGGAAGTGGTTCAGCATCATCGTCCTCGTTGCCGCAGCGATATTTCTGTTGAACGTGTCCAGTTGCGGGTTCAATCAGCATCTTGTTTCGATTCAGGTCGTTCCTCCGGGGGCGACGTTTAACTCGGTGGGATCGAGCGTCATATTTAAGGCAATGGGCACCTACGACCATCCACCCGAAACCAAAGATATTACCGATATAGTCACGTGGTCGGTCGACTCGCAAAACCTGGTCACCATCACCAACACCAGTCTTGTGACCGCAGTAAGCATTTGCGGTAGCGGAAACCTGACGGCCAGCTTCTACGACAGTCCGAATCTTGTCACCGGTTCGGCACTCCTTACCGGAGGCGGTGCGGGCACCGCAAGCTGCAGCGAGGCAATTTTGACTGTAAATATTGCGGGAACAGGGGGGAGCGTGGTGGATTCCACTGGCGTAATCAAGTGTCCCGGAACCTGCTCTGCGAACTACGCTCTGGGCAGCACAATCGGTCTCACCGCAACTCCAACCGTCGGATCTTCGCAGGTCACCTGGACGAACTGCAGTAGTTTTACCGGCGATACTTGTACCGTAGTACTCAACTTTGATACCACCGTGACGGCAACCTTCAACTGAGAACGCTCGATCTTTTATTCGCGCTCCCCCAGCAGCTTCCCCAGCGTAGGTTTGTGCTTCTCCGGGTCCTTCTTCTTGTGGGGAACAACCTTCGCCGCTGGGGGCGCACCCAGGCGTTCTCGCGCCAGTTCTTTCACGGCCTGCACGGCTCCAAAGCGCTTTATCTTCTTCTTGCGCGCCATTTTCTGGTGTACCCCGTGATCCATGTTGCCATAGCTTTGTCCGCTCGAAAACTGCAATAATGATTCTTCGCGGTTGAATCGACCGGGCCGTGGTTGAGAAACGGTTGGACCGGCAGACGACCAAGACTAGCGACTGGCGACGACCTCATGGAAGAACGCGATTTTTTTGACGAGCGCACCGAGAGAAAACCAGCAACTCTAAATTGTCCCCACTGCCACCAGGCGGCAGAGTATGAAGTGACCTGGGTGGTGCGTACGAAAAGACGCCAGCTTGCCGGGCGCGCGGATGAGCGCGACCGCGCGCGTTTCGCCAAATTCCGATCGTACATGGTTCGCAAGGACGACATGATGGCGTGCAAGAACTTGCGCTGTCGCAAGCGCTTCGAGATTTCCGGCCAGTCGACGGTGATCACCGAGTAGGCTTCCCGAGCTGTCTCTCACGAATGCGAATCAATGAATAAGGCCGCATTTCCTCTGGCGGCGGGTGCTCATTTATACTTCAAGGTTTTCCCGTGGCTGTTCAAAGTCACAGGGCAAGGAGTCTTCTTGAAAATTCTGGTTTGCATGAAGCAGGTGCCGCAGAAGGATGCACCGCTCAAGCTGAACGAAACCGGCGCGTGGATTCGCGAAGATGTTTCCTACGAAGTCAACGAACCGGACGCGTACGCTCTGGAAGAGGCGTTGCGCCAGAAAGAAAAGCATACCGGCGAAGTGGTGGTGATCACTTCCGGCCCGGCCCGCTCACAGCAGGTATTGCGCGAGGCTTTGGCAAAGGGTGCAGACCGCGCGATCCATCTGGAAGACAATGCCTTCGTAGGACTCGACGCCTTCAACACCGCCAAGGCCTTCGCCGCCGCCATCAAAGATGAAAAATTCGATCTCATCTTCACCGGTTTGCAATCCGACGATTATGGGTACGCGCAGACCGGAGTAATTCTGGCTGAGTTGCTCGGATGGCCGCACGCGACAATTATTATGCATATCGAAAAAACCGCAGGCGGCATCCGGGTGAAGCGCGAACTGGAAGCGGGATTTTTTCAGTTCGTCGATATGCCCTTGCCGGCCGTGCTGACGATTCAGTCTGGCATTAACAAGCTCCGCTACGCCACGCTGATCGGCATCAAGCAGGCGAAAAATAAACCGCTACGGAAAGTGGCTCTAGCCGAGGTGCAATCCGCGATCGGTGAAAATCTGCAGAAAATCGAACGCCTGTACATTCCGCAGAAGACCAAGAAGACGGAGCACATCGAAGGCTCCCCTGCAGAGATCGCGAAAAAATTGGTGGATAAACTGCGCAACGAATTGCGCGTGCTGTGAACGTTGATATAGGGAAAGCCGCCTACGCCTGCCCTGAGCGAAGTCGAAGGGGCTGTCCGCCGAGCCAAGCTCGGCCGTTCTGCTGAGAACTGACTTTATGCCTGATACGATTTTAGTGGTAGTCGAACAACGCGAAGGAAAACTGAACCGCATCTCCTGGGAGACCATCACCGCCGGCCAAGCTCTCGCCGCCGCTACGGGCTGGATTCTAGAGGCCGCCGTGGTGGGTGCCAGCGCTGCCTCTGTCGCCGCCGAAGTCGCAGCCAAGAAGGTGGCAAAGGTCTATGCCATCGAATCGCCAAAGCTCGAGCCTTACACGCCGGACGCCTTCGCCGCCGCGCTCAAACAAGTGCTCGCCGCCAAACCACCGAAGCTTGTGCTGATGCCGCACACCTATCAGGTGCGCGACTTTGTTCCGAAACTGGCTACGGCCATGGGGCGGACGGTGATCAGCGATTGCGTCGGTTTCAAACACGAAAACGGCAAACTGGTTTTCACCCGTCAGATGTTTCAGGGCAAGCTGGCTGCCGACGTGAGCTTCGGCAGTGATGCGCCGTGGTTCGTAACTTTCCAGAACGGATCTTTCCGTGGAGACAAGGCTGAGTCCGGCGACAGCGCGGCCCCTGTGGAGTTGGTGCAAGTCGACATTGCGGAGGCCGTAATCCGCAACAAGCCGCAGGAAGTTTTTAAAGAAGCCAAGCAGGCGGTCGATCTGACGCAGGCTGAAATCATTGTCTCCGTGGGGCGCGGCATTAAGGAACAGAAAAATATCGAGATCGCCAAACAGCTTGCCGAAGCTTTAGGCGGAGACTTGGCAGCTTCCCGTCCGATTTGCGATTCGGGATGGCTCCCGATGGACCGTCAGATCGGTTCCTCGGGACAAACGGTTGCGCCGAAGCTTTACTTGGCTCTCGGCATCAGCGGCGCGATTCAACATATCGTCGGCATGAAAGGCTCGCGCACCATCATCGCAGTGAACAAGGATTCAGAAGCGCCAATTTTCGAGATTGCGGACTATGCGATCGTGGGGAATCTTTTCGACATCGTCCCTCCGCTGATCGAAGAAGTGAAGAAGGCGAAAGCGGGAGGTTGAAGGATACCTGGTTTTTTGCCAATTGAACCTTTGCATCGCTGAAATAGAGTTGCGCGAGGTTCCGATCTCCGAATTTAGGACACCAGTGCTCGATCTTCTCGAGCGGGTCTACAGGACGCGGCGACCGCTGCGCATTACGCGTCGCGCGGTTCCCGTGGTGGCGCTGGTTCCAATGATCCATGACCATCCATGACCGCCTGATCCATGGCCGCCGTCGGAAATTTGTGGGCGACATGATAGGAACGGCCCAGGTTGTCGGGGATAGAGTCTCGCCTGTGATCTCGTGGGGAGAGGTAGATACCCAACGTGATTGAATCTGTGCGGAATTAAGCGGGTGCCAAGGTCCGCTTGAACCGCGATCCCCGCTAACTGGTGATAAAGGTGTTCCGGCTCGACCCTGGGTTCACGATGTCTTCCATGGACCTGGTTCTCACAGCTATCTACGAAGAAGTCCCCAAAGCTGAAGGCGGCGGGTCCGTCGCGTATACGGAGGAACTTCCCGGCCCTATTTCGGAGGGGTGACACTCTAGAAGAAGCGTGGGAAAACCTACGCGGCGCTATCGAACAGCTACTGGAAGCTGACCGCCCAGAGGACCGCTACTTCGAAACCCGGGAAGAAGGTTACGCGCGAGACCATAGCCGTATCGCTCGATCGGCTGTAGCGCCTTTCTCTCCGGCCTCCACGGCTTTCGCCCTTCCTCCACAGGATCGGCACAAGCTAGCCGGCAAGAGTTCGTATATTCTCCGCGCCCGCGTAGGCTTTTCTTGGCACTTCCCTCCGATTTATCGGGCGTTTAGCCCTCTTTACCCTTGCACTGCACGGCAAAAGTTGCAACGTATCCGCAGACTGTTCAGCGCCTTTCTCGACTTATGCGCGAGTTTCCCACAGGTCATGCCTCGCATGCACAACCGGGCTTATGGCATGGTCAGTCCTGTTGAAGCGAACAGACCCAGTTCGGCACATAGAAAGAAACGGGTGCCTTTTGATACCGGAAGGCGCCAGCCACGGCTTCTATTTTAATCCCGCCGCTTAGCGCACGACTACGGTTCCAAGACACCGCGAAAGTCAAGAATCCTGCGGCGGTACGCCACTGCAGACAACTTGGCGTACCCCACCCGCTTCGCTGAAATCGCCCAAAACATTTATCATAACCAGTCGTTTCCAAATGCTGATCTTCCGCAAACCGATTGAAGGTGTGGAGCGCCCGCAGATGCCCGCCGATGTGGTCATTGTCGGGGGGGGCCCGGCTGGTATGGCCTGCGCGTTGCGCTTGTCGCAGCTGATTGATCAGCACAACGCGGCGCAACCCGATTCTCAGATCAGCAAAGAAAATATCTACGTCCTCGAAAAGGCGCGGGAGATCGGCCAGCACTGCCTGTCCGGAGCTTTACTCGATCCGCGCTCGATGCGCGAACTGCTTCCAGGATTTGAAAAAGAAGCGCCGCTCGATGCCGAAGTGACTAAAGAGGCAGTTTACTTTCTAACCGAGAGGAGCAGGTTCAAACTTCCCATCACGCCGCCTCCTCTGCGCGATCACGGCAATTACGTTATCTCGCTGAATCGTTTTGTGAAATGGCTGGGCAGTAAGGTGGAAGAGACCGGCATTACCATCTTTACAGGGTTCGCGGGATCGGAACTTCTGCTTGATGGCGACCGCGTTGCTGGGGTCCGCACCGACGATAAAGGCGTGGACAAAGAAGGCAATCGGAAATCTAACTTCGAGCCGGGCTACGACCTTCGGGCGAAGATTACGATTCTCGCCGAAGGTCCGCGTGGATCATTGACCAAGCAACTTATCTCGAAGTTCGACCTGGCGCGCAGGGCCAACCCGCAAACCTACGGCATCGGTGTGAAAGAACTTTGGGAAGTTCCTGCCGGCCGTATGGCTCCGGGTGAAGTCATCTACACTCTGGGCTGGCCACTCACCACAAAAGAATACGGGGGCGCCTGGATCTACGGCGGCAGGGACAACCTAGTCTCGCTGGGCTTCGTGACCGGACTTGACTATCCCGACCCGCGTCTCGATCCGCAACGCGTGCTGCAGGATTTTAAACAGCATCCCATGGTCGCGAAGTTGCTTGAGGGCGGCAAGATGATCCGCTATGGCGCGAAGTCTTTGCCTTACGGCGGCTGGTGGGCAATTCCGCCGGTTGCCGGCAACGGGTGGATGATCCTCGGCGACTCCGCCGGCTTCTTGAATTCTGCGCGGCTGAAGGGGATTCATCTCGCCATCAAGAGCGGGATGCTGGCGGCCGAAACAGCGTTTGAAGCGTTGAAGAAAGATGATTCGTCAGCCGCGATGCTCGGCGAGTATCAGAAGAAGGTTGAATCCAGCTGGATCAAAGACGAGCTGTGGAAAGTTCGCAATATGCACCAGGGATTCGAGCAGGGTCTTTATGCCGGCATGTTCCACACCGGGCTGCAGATGATCACCGGCGGACGCGGATTGCGCAACCGCTATCCCGCCCGAGCCGGACACGAGCACATGCACAAGCTCGCTGAACTCCCGGCCGATGGAGGCGCCGAAGCCCACCTGCTGGGGCCCGCCAAAGGTGACGGCAAGCTTACTTTCGACAAGCTCACCGACCTCTACCACTCGGGCACGAAGCACGAAGAAGACCAGCCCTCGCACCTGGTCATTGACGACACAAATATTTGCAACACGCGCTGCGTGAAAGAATTCGGCAGCCCCTGCCAGAATTTCTGTCCCGCAAATGTGTACGAAATGGTGGAGGACTCGACGCAGCCGAACGGCAAGCGCATCAGCCTGAATCCCTCGAACTGCGTGCACTGCAAAACCTGCGACATCGCCGACCCCTACCAGATCATCACCTGGGTGCCACCGGAAGGCGGCGGTGGACCGAACTACGATGGGATGTGAACAATGACAAGAATCGACCTCGGAAGACAGGAATGATGACGCGACTCGCAGCCCCGCAGTTGGCATCAATTCTGCTCCTGGTGGCCTCGGCTTTTGCCCAGCAGTCATCGACCACGGCGCCGGCGCCCACCATTCCTTCCACCGGTTTCGCCGGTCTCGACCAGTACCGGGCCTCGCGCATTGCGGTCTTCACTGAGGATTTCGGGCAGCTGACGCGCTACCGCGACGCGAATGCCGCGCTCGAAATGCCGGGGCCTGGCGAGAATCGCGTTGTATTCTTCGGAGACTCCATCACCGACGCGTGGCATCTCGACCAATCCTTTCCCGGCAAGCCCTACGTCAATCGGGGCATTGGCGGGCAGACTACGCCGCAGATGATCGTCCGTTTCCGGCAGGATGTAATCGACCTTCATCCCAAAGTCGTCATTATCCTTGCCGGTACGAATGATATTGCTGGTAATACCGGGCCGATGCGTCTCGAAGACATTGAGGCCAACTACGCCTCCCTGGCCGAACTCGCCCGCGCGCACGATATCAAAGTGATCTACTGTTCCGTATTGCCGGTCCACAATTACACGCCGCAATCACAAGAACTTTTTGTGCAGCGCTCGCCTGCGAAAATTCTCGACCTGAACCGCTGGCTGCAGAATTACTGTCTTTCGTCTAACGCCCCCTGCCTCTATCTCAACTACTTCGGTGCCCTGGTCGATGACAGGGGCTACATGAAAAAAGATCTGGCCGACGATGGGCTGCACCCGAACGCCGCGGGATACAAGATCATGGCGCCGCTGGCCGAGACGGCGATTGAGAAGGCTCTGGTCACGGCAAAACCTTGAAACCTTTTCGTTCTCTCGAAGCTCTATAATGCAGTGAGTTTCCGACTGTTGCGGCCTTCGGGCATACCCCGGCTGCGGCGGCGAGGTTGTAGCGCCGGTATCTTACCGGCTCCTTGAGGGCGTCTCGGCCTTGGTGAGGGGCGAGGATCGTACCCCCAAGAGCCGCCGGGACGGCGGCGCTAGTTCCGAGGGTGCAGGTGGAAACGCTTGCGCCTCCCGCATTCCGCGAGGAGTGCATTGGAAAGGAATCGGCTGCCAGGATCATCCTGCCTGTTGGTTTCCCTTCCGCCACAAATTTGAGGACCGTGCTTCTTGCCGACAAATTCGGGCGTGCCATCACCGACCTGCGGATCTCCATCACAGACCGCTGCAACTACAGGTGCGTTTACTGCCGCACCGGCAACGAAGGTGCGCTTTACGGCGACTTGCCGTTTGCCGACTATTTGCGCATGGCGCGCGTACTGGTCGGGATGGGCGTGACGAAGGTTCGTCTTACAGGTGGCGAGCCTTTGCTGCGGCGGGGCGTGGTGCAATTTGTGCGTGAGTTAGCCAAGCTATCTCCTCAGGGACTAAAGCCGTTATCTTGTTCGAGGGCTTACGGCACGGTTGAAGCCGCGCCCTTTCAAAGCCAAGATTCCGGCTCGCTCGACATTGCGCTCACCACGAACGGGCATCTGCTGGCCGAGCTCGCGCAGCCCCTCAAAGACGCAGGACTCACGCGCGTGACCGTTTCCATGGACGCCGTGGATCCCGAACGCTTCGCACGCATCACGCGCGTATCGAGCGGTTACCAGCACGTGCTTGCGGGCATTCGCGCCGCGCGCCGCGCCGGATTATGGCCGCTGAAGGTAAACTGCGTGCTGATGCGAGGCTTCAACGAAGATCAGATCATTCCGTTTGGGATGTTCGCGCGCGAAGAAGGGGTTACCGTCCGCTTCATCGAATTCATGCCCCTCGAAGAAGGGCGTTCGTGGTCGCCGGATACGGTGGTCCGGCTCGACGAAGTTCTGTCGCGCATGAGCGAATATCGCCCGCTGGTCGAGATTCCGCGCGCCCATTCCGAAACCGCACGCCGCTATCGCTTTGACGACGGCATCGGCGAAATCGGCATCATCGCGCCTGTGTCACATCCCTTCTGCGGACACTGCAGCCGCATTCGGATTACCAGCGACGGCAAAATTCGAACCTGCTTATTCTCAGTGTGGGACCACGATCTGCACGCCCAGATGCGCCGCGGCGCGTCGGATGACGAGTTGGCGGATTTCATCCGCGGAGTCGTGCAGAAAAAAGAAGAGCGCCACCACATCGGAGAGCCGGACTTTGTGCCGGCTTCGAGGACAATGGTGCATATCGGTGGCTGACGGCACACGTTATAGAGGAATAGCTTGCTCGTCTCTGTTCCAAATGGAACTGATGCCCGGCGCGAGACGCATCGGTTTAACTCTGCTGATCCTGGTCGCAAGCCTTAGCCTCTTAACGTTGTCCGTCGTTCAGGCACAAACGTCGTCTACGTCCTACCTCGGCTTTGACCGCAACACGTACCCCGGGGACATTAATCTGGGAGCCCTGCATCAGACTTTCTCCTACGCCGGCTACTGGCTGAACGACCCTCCGGGCGAGAGAACGAACACCTGGACCGGCCACCGCGCCGCCATCGAATCCGCCGGGTTCGGATTCCTCGTGCTCTTCAACGGCCGCCTCTATGGGGAACTGAAATCAGTCGCCAACGCCGCGAAGCTTGGCAAGTCCGACGCGCAAGCGGCCGCGTCCGCCGCCCACCGCGAAGGCTTTCCCGCGAAGACCACTATCTTCCTCGACCAAGAGCAAGGTGGACGCATGCTGCCCGAGCAGAAGGCGTACATCTACGCTTGGGTCGACGGCATCAGCGCCGCCGGATTCCGGGCTGGCATCTACTGCTCTGGCGTCCCCGCCGCAGACGACGGCAATATCGTGACCGCGAAAGACATTCGTCAGAGCGCCGGCGGAAGGCAGATCGTCTACTGGGCGATTAACGACGCGTGCCCGCCTGCGCGTGGCTGTACTTTTCCCAAGCGGCCCCCCAGCCCCACCGAAAGCGGTGTTGGCTTTGCCGAGGTCTGGCAGTTCGCGCAGTCGCCGCAGCGTAAAGATGTTGCCACTCACTGCGCCAGCTACAGCCGCGACGGAGAATGTTATCCGCCGGGAATTTCCGCGGTCCAGCGATTGCATGTGGACGTCAACACTGCCACGTCACCAGATCCCTCAAACGGCAGAACGCGCTGACTTGCCAGCTTGCGTTACACAACCGGTAGCGTCCACAACCGTGCTGGAATTCAGCCGAAACTGTATCTTGCCGTCGCATCCGAGCATCCAACCATTCTAAGAGCAACAAGTGGCTTCAACATCCCCGCAGGCTGGGCGCTGAATCGGGACTGATTCCCCCGACGACGTGCAGTGAGCCTGCTGTGCCGCTGGAAGCTTTCAACAACCCCGTTCCAACGCGAGCTGACACGAAGCATTTTTGTCGGCGCGTGATTGGAGCTGAAAGCGTGAGAAGACATGGCTACCGCTGGTGCCGTTTGCAGTCTGGAGAATTATCTGGTCCTGCCGGACCACACCATGGACGACCGCATTCGTGCGGCCCGCGAGGCTCTTGGCCGAGATTTGGTAATCCTCGGCCATCATTACCAGCGCGATGAGGTAATCCGCTTCGCTGATTTCCGCGGCGACTCCTACAAGCTTTCGCAGGAAGCCGCGAACGCTGCCGGCAAATACATTGTTTTCTGCGGCGTGCATTTTATGGCCGAAAGCGCCGACATACTCGCCCGTCCTGGGCAGATTGTGATTCTCCCCGACCTCAATGCGGGGTGCTCCATGGCCGACATGGCGGACATTACGCAGGTCGAGGATTGCTGGGAGCAACTGGTGCGAGCCGGCGTGACCACGGACTTAGGCGAGGGCGTCACACCCGTGACCTACATCAATTCCACGGCGGCGATCAAGGCCTTCTGCGGAGAGCGTGGAGGGGTAGTCTGCACATCTTCCAATGCCGCAGGCGCCATGAGATGGGGACTGGCGAACAAGTCCAAATTGCTTTTTTTGCCCGACCAGCATCTCGGCCGCAATACCGGACACGGTCTCGGCATCCCGCTCAACGAAATGGTGGTCTGGGATCCTTACCTGATTCATGGCGGAGTCACTCCTGACCGCCTGCGCGCCGCGAAAGTAGTTCTGTGGAAGGGACATTGTTCCGTCCACCAGCGATTTCTGCCGGAGCACGTCGACAACGTTCGCGCAAAATATCCCGGTATTCAGGTCATTGTGCATCCCGAGTGCCGCCTGGAAGTCTGCCAGAAAGCCGACGCCGTTGGTTCAACTGAACGCCTGCTACGGATCATTCGCGAGGCGCCCGCAGGTACGGAGTCGAATCCAAGCACCTTTGCCGTGGGCACGGAGATTCATCTGGTCAACCGCATGGGCAAGGAGTTTGCGGCGCACGGCAAGAAAGTGATCACCCTCGACGATTGCGGGTGCCTGTGTACAACCATGTTCCGCATTTCTCCCCAGCATCTGTGCTGGGTGCTCGAAAACCTACTCGAGGGCAACGCGGTCAACCAGATCAAAGTGAAAGATGACGTGAAACACTGGGCGCGGGTGGCGCTCGATCGCATGCTAGAAATTCAGTAGGAAAGCATTCGCCGCATGGTGCCGATTGACCGGCTGTAAATTGGCAGCCGCCACGCTCCCGCATGCGGTAGAATAGATTTAATGCCTGCCCGTACATTTACTCTCGACGAAGCCAAAATGCTCCTTCCAGTGCTGGAATCGCTTCTGCGTACAGCGGTCAGCGGCAAGACACTAATGGAAGAAGTTGACGGCGAGTTGCAGGAACTCAGCCATCGCATATTCCTGAATGGCGGCACCCACGTTGACGTTGTGGCCGTCGCCCGGCGGAAGGCTGAGCGGGCCAAGGCTGAGCAACGTGCCAAAGATGCTCTCGCGGAGATCGATTCCATTGGTGTGCAGGTGAAAGATATCGATATTGGCCTGCTCGATTTTCCCTGTGAAGTGGATGGCAAGACGGTGCTGTTGTGCTGGAAAATGGGTGAGAATTCCATTACTCATTGGCACGGCACGGACGAAGGATTTGCCGGCCGCAAGCTGATTGACGAGCGCATTGCCCGGTCGAAGAGGGCGAATTAGTCTCCGGGTTGTCCCCAAAAGCTTCACATTCCAAACAACTTCTTGGGCCGGAACATACTCCAACCTGCTGGGTTTAATTAGACAGAGGATTTAAGGCTAGACTGCTGGTTGTGGATTCGTTCCGCGCCAGGATTTTTTTGGGCCAAAGTTGCCCGCTGATGGTGCTGCCGCTTCGGGTGGCAAGCCCACCGGGCGAGAGGAAATAAAATGAAATTCCCCCGTATCGCTCAATTGTTAGCATTTGGCTTTCTGTTGATGGTCTTACCCGCGGCGTTCCCGTCTCCGTCCGCCGCACAAATTGGCATCGGCATTTCGGTGCGCATCGGTCCACCCGCCCTGCCAGTCTACGAACAACCGATCTGCCCCGGAGACGGCTATCTCTGGACTCCCGGTTACTGGGCCTGGAGCGATGACGATGGCTACTACTGGGTTCCCGGAACATGGGTGGAAGCGCCCGAACCGGGCTTGCTGTGGACGCCGGGTTACTGGGGTTGGAACGACGGTGTCTACGCCTGGAATGAAGGCTATTGGGGTCCGCAGATTGGATTTTATGGCGGTATTAATTACGGATTCGGATACGGCGGCAATGGCTTTTACGGCGGCGAGTGGCGCGGCGGCCACTTCTTCTACAACACCGCCGTCATGCACGTAGACTCAACCCGCATCACCAATGTGTACGTAAATCGCACCGTCATCGTGAATAACAATACGCACGTGGCATTCAACGGCGGCCACGGTGGGGTGAGCGCGCGCCCGACACCGGAACAGGAACGGTACGCCCATGAATCGCATCATCCGCCGGTAGCCGCGCAGGTGCAGCATGTGCATGCCGCAAGTCAGAATCGGGCGTTGCGCGCATCGATCAACCATGGACGACCGGCAGTAGCTGCCACAGCACGTCCGGGAGCGTTCAGCGGACACGGCGTGGTCGCGGCCAAGGCCGCGGGCGGGGCGTATCATGCTCCGGCCATGTCGCCGAAGGCAGCTCGTGCGACCGCTCCCGCTGGCAATCATGCTGGAGAGAATCGCCCCGTAGAAAACAAGTCGGCCGGAGACCGTCCGGCGGGGGCCCATGCCTCATCGCCGAGCGGGACGAGGGCGGCCAACCGGCCATCCACTACTGCAAAGCGGCCGGAGAAGGCGAACACAGCGCATGAGAACACAGCTCGTCCTAACGAAACTCATGCCGCGAAAGCAACGCCGGCTCCAGCTTCGCATGCGACGAAAGCGCCGCGAACTGAGACGGCTCGCCCGGCTACCCAACCGCACGCTGCGAGTAAGCCGAAGTCCACGCCCAGGGAGAGTGCGCCCAAGACAAGTGCTGCGAAGCCCGCGCCCAGGGAGAGTGAGCCGAAGGCAAGTGCTGCGAAGCCCGCGCCCAGGGAGAGTGCGCCCAAGGCAAGTGCGCCGAAGCCCGCACCCAGGGAGAGTGCGCCCAAGGCAAGTGCGCCAAAGGAGACCCACAGCGCTCCGCCGCCGCAAAGACAAGCTGCGCCGCCTAAGCACGAAAGCGCTCCTCCCCCGAAAGAGCCTAAGGGACGGTAGCGTGATTGACTCCATCGGCCAGTGCTGCTTCCGGCACTGGCCATTTTTCCTTGCAAGGACTTCAGGTCGCTGACGTTCTAAGCTTGAGCCCGGCCTACGAGGTGTTAGTTACGTAGGTGCACGAAAGTGCAGGTGCGGGTGCGGATTGAAATCTTCCTCTGCTACAATTTTTTACAACTGCCAGGCCGCAGAAACAGTATTGTTAAGAGGAACGAATCGGCAGTTTTCGCGTAGAGCGTGGTCAGAACGGAAGATGGCTAGCGCTGACTAAGCGCAGCGCCGTGCGAGCAAGATCAAAGCGGGGCGCGACCGACGACCTGAGATAACTATGTCATCCACGAAGAACAAACTCCGCCTCGCCGGCGCCTTCGCCTTTCTCGCAACGCTAGCCTTAACCATAAGCTGCACTGGTTTTTTCGTGAACCCCACCGTATCCGCCATCACCATTGACCCGCCCAATCCGACAGTGAGCCAAGGGCTGACTACGCAATTGACCGCGGCAGGAACCGACAGCAATGGCAACGCGATCACCTTGACGGGTGGCACGAGTTGCAGCGGGACGACTGTGTGTTGGTCAAGCGCCACGCCCACCGTCGCGAGCATTACCACCGGCGGCCTGCTGACCGGGATTTCGGCTGGAACCAGCACCATAACAGCGTCCTCAGGCACCGCCAGCGCCACCGCGACTGCCACCGTTACCCTGGGCAACGTCACAAACATCGTTGTCGGGCCGGTGACCTCCTTTAGCCTCGCCGAGAACTCGATCGCGACCGGGAGCGACTGTTTGACCGCCACGGCTACCGCGGGGGGAACAACGGTTGACGTCACTGCGAGCGTAACTTGGGTCGCGGGAAACTCAAGCATTATTACGGTTCAAAATGGCGTGACCCCGATGTGCGTGACATCTTTAACCACTCCGGGCCCATCGACGATCGTTGCACAGTACATCAGCGGCACTAACATCGTAACCTCGAATACCGTGACCGTCACGGTAACTGGCCCGTAAGCCGGAGGTACCCACTTCTCGCCAGCGACGAAGTGGGGTCTTTGAGTTGTCCCTCCCAGCCTAAGCGCCCAGAACTTTAACCTTCTCTCCACTCGCGGCGGCGTGCAGCTCCCGGTCCAGCGTCGCCAGCGGCAGCCCACGGCGCAACGCGAGTTCCAGATACGCGGCACCCTACAGCGTCAGCCGGTGCTGTTCTGCCCAATCGCGCTGTCCCCTCCCGCGCATGCCGGTCGGTCTGATCTTTGATACGCCCCCCGTTCTCGAAAAGGTCCGTCAATGGAGAAAAGAAGACTTGCAGCGCCGGGTGAGCCTCCACCTTAGGATTGGACCATTAGTTTCACCGAAGCCAAAACTTCCCTAAAAAACCTGGATAAATCTATAGGCCATATCCTGAATTTTCCCACGTGACCGCGTCGCCGCGCAGTCGGGTGACAGAAGTCCGTCTCCTCCACGGCCACTCGTAAGTTGTCATTTTGCATGGCGACAGTATCATCGTGAACAGCGGCCTTATTCACTTACATCTGGCCTCCCAACGATCGCCCTATGTCTGACATTCGCTGTATCGGTATCGCCACCGGAGGCGGAGATGCGCCCGGCCTTAACGCCGTCATTCGCGCCGCCACCAAAGCTGCCATCCTCAAGTATGGGTGGAAGGTTATCGGCATTCCCGACGGCTTCGACGGGCTGATCTGGCCGGAAAAATCGTTCGAGCTCACGCTCAAGGAAGTCAGCGGCATCCTGCCGCGCGGGGGAACGATTCTGGGCACCACCAACCGCGGCGATCCATTTCACTACAAGAAAGTGGAGCGCGGGAAGGTAGTGCAGCGCGACATTTCCGCAAAGGTAGTTGCCAATGCCGCTAAGCTGGGGATCGACGCCATCATCAGCATCGGCGGCGACGGATCGCAGAAAATCGCCTATGAGCTTTTCAAGAAGGGAATGAAGATCGTAGGTGTACCCAAGACGATCGACAACGATCTTTCGGCCACCGAGGTCACGTTTGGATTCGATACCGCGCTGCACACCGTTACCGATGCTCTCGACAAGATTCATACCACTGCGGCCTCGCACCATCGCGTGATGGTGGTTGAGGTGATGGGACGCGACTGCGGCTGGATCGCACTCGAGGCGGGCATTGCCGGCGGGGCTCATGTCATCCTGATTCCGGAAATTCCGTTCACCGTCAAACACGTTTGCCGTCACATTGCGGAGCGCGAGAAGGTCGGCAAGGATTTCACGATTGTCGTGGTCGCCGAAGGCGTGAAGACGCCGCCGGAGCTGAAAGAGAACCGCCGCGCCAGTTCGATCGGCAATCTGCTGGGCAACGCCATTGCCCGTGGCTCCGGTAAAGACGTACGGGTCATCGTCCTGGGACACATTCAGCGTGGAGGCACGCCCTCGCCCTTCGATCGCATTCTGGCAACGCGCTTTGGCGTGGCCGCTGTGGATCTGATAGCCGCCGGAGGTTTCGGTATGATGGTAGCCTTGCACGGCGATACTGTAGTCTCTGTGGACGTGGCCCATGCTATTGGCCACCTGAAGTCTGTGAATCCGAGTGGACAAATTGTGCGGACGGCGCGCGCCGTGGGCATTGGCTTCGGGGATTGAGAAGAACCAAGAATCCCGGAAGTGACTCTCGTAATTTCCCAGGAATGGCCCGGTCACGTTTTAATACGAAGGCGTTTTCTTAAGGGAACTATATCGATGACTATTTTGGGAATGTGTCTAGTTGTTCAGGTCTGCCTGGCATTCGGGGTGGCCGGGCTATTGTGGCCGGAGAAGCTGATGCCGTTGTTCGAAGTCCTGATGTTCCCGTGGACAGCCAGCTATCGGGGAATAAAGGCAAACAGCATTGCCGCCATCGGACTGTCAGTTCTGCTTTTCGCCAGGTTACTCTCTGGCGTCCGCTAAACCCCTAAAACAATAAAACTCCAGAAAACTGTTTCCCGAGCGATCTTGCCTCCGGCGACGCGCCATTGACCATCCTTTGACACACGTCGGTGTGACGGGATGTCCCCCGTCACACCACCGCTCTCAAATGGACAGCAATCGGTGGAAGAAGGACCGATAGCGTTGCAGCGCGATGCGAAGATCCTCGGTGGAAACATTATCGCCGCGATCCCACTGCTGCTCCAGCTTGGAACGTTCCTCGGCAAAGACTTCAGCCAGGCGTTTCATCGCTGAAGCTACCAGGCCGTCCGCCTGTTCGACGGCACGGCGGGGTTCGTCGACGAAAGCGGTCTGAACGCCGCTCCAGCTGTTTCGCAGCTCTTCCAGTTCGGTCGCGGGAAAGAGCGGGGCGGTGTCGGGCGCACTCCGAGTTTCGGAAGCGCTTCGTACCTCGGACACGGCGTTTTGAGCGACTTCCCCGGCCGGACGCTCGGCGAGAACAGGACCTGGCCGGTCGTTTACGGCTCGGTCGTTTATGTTTCGGTCGTTTATGTTTCGGTCGTTTATGCTTCGATCGTTTATGCTTCGATCGTTTATGGTTCGATCATTTATCGCGTGATCACTGATTACGTCCTCAGCACTTGGGCGATCAGCATTCGGCCCATCCTTCAAAAGGTCGTGCGATGCTGCCGGACGTTTGCCCTGAGCCAAATCCGCTGTGGTCAAATTTTCGTCTTCGAATTTTTCTTTCCTCATTGGCACGCTCATGCTCGTGCCTCCTTTCGTTCGGGTAGTGAATCTGCGAGCAATTCTTCAAACAGCGAGCGATAGTGGACCATGGCTTTGCGCAAATCCTCGGTGCTGGCCTGGCCACGGCTGTGCCGCAGGGCAATATCGTGTGCCGCGCGATAGTTCTGAACGACGACGGGGTGATCGACGGAGATGTCTTCGACCCGCTGCTCGAAATCAGCCATGGGGTATCCGCGGGCTGCCATCAGTTCGCTCACCAGTTGATCGGCACGCGATACGGAGCCCTTGGGATCATCGACAAATTGTGATTGCACCACCCGCCAGCGCTCTGCAAAGTCTGTACGTTTGGCTGAGGGGAGCGGACGAATCTCAAACTTCTCGCGGCGCTTGGCGCGCATTTCGAGGACGCCCTCAGCGCGGCGCACTTCGCCTTCCTTCTTCACGACCCGGTCGTATTCCGGACCGAAGCGCTCGCGCAATTGTTGGCTTCGCCGCTTCCGCGAGAGAACAAAACTGATAACGGCAATCACTGCGACTGCCACGATCACGGCAATCAGTATGCTGATCTGATGCTGGTCCATGCCGCCTCCGGGACTGCTCAAACTAAGTCAGGTATCTGATTCCGCGCTCACGAGAGGGGTTGTAGACAAACTCCGGATGTGGTCTGTGGATTTCTTAGCCGTTCAATCGAAGTCAACCAATGGCTGCGCACAAATCCCGGGGGAATTAGGCCCTATTACTGATTGATTAAGCCATTAACCCTCTTTGCTGACCACCGAGTTCGATGCGGAATCATAGGCGGGGCGGAGTCGGGCAGGTAGTTCCTTCAGCACATGTCCGGCGATGGCGACATGACTGGTCCCAACATGGTCAGAAAAAGGCGCCAGCATAACGCGACAACCACGTAGGGCTCGACGACGTTTCTACCGGAGTGCCGCTGGTCCCGTGCCAGCTCAACGACAGGGAACTGAGGTGAGCGGAAACCAGCAGGTCTGGTTCGGCTTTGAGGAAAAGTCTCCTTTGATTGATGCTATCTTTCTGCGCTGCGCCATCGCCGGCTTCGATCTTCACACGTGTTTTGTGCCGCTTGCACGGCGATGATCTGGGACGATCTGGGACAGTCTTCCTCGCATCGGACTTGCATCGGATCGCCAGGAATGATACCGAATTTCTTTCTTTTCGCAGCCGGTGACTCTGCCCGAGAAGGCGAGGTCGCCCTCCACCCGGAATGAGACCTGCGCTTCATGGAGGCCGTGCTGCAGCTTTAAGTGGAGGCTGGCATGCTTCGGGCTGATCCCGGTATGCACCGCCATCAGCGCGGGCCGCGGCCCAGAAACAACCCCAGGATAACCCGCGCCTTGACTGGCACATGCGAGATCCACTGCTGCGCTTGCTGGTAGAAGAATGCGGCTCGGGCGCAAAACTGTGCGAGGGTTTCCCGGCTCATGGGTGGAGTATCTTGACTCGGGAAGTTATCCGGCTCCAGTCATCAAGGTGTAACTTGAAACTCACGAACGACTGGCTGAAAATGTCTTTACTCTTTCATCATCGTGTCAATCAGGGCGTACAGCTGGGAGCGGTCGACCACCTCGACAAAAGGTTTGCCGGAGCGTTTGTTGCTTACTACATAGAGCGTAGGTGTGTGCTGCAGGTTGATTGCTTTCCCCAATTCCTTGTCGGCATTGACCAGAGCGGCGAGTTTGCCATCGGGATCGACTACGAAGGGCAGCTCAACTTTATGCTCTGCTGCGAATTTGTCGGCGAAGCCCCGCAGGTTCTGCGGAGTAACTTCCAGCTGATTGGCAAAAATGTAGTCGCGGAACTCATTGCCCAACGCCTTGGAGTGCGTATCGAAGTAACGCGCAAGTATCGCCGCCTCGTAAGACCAGTTATGAAATGGAAGAGGAAAATCGTGGCGCACAACTGGAATCTTGTAGGTTCTGGCGGCTTCTTCGACCAGCGGCGCGGCACGGCGGCAATCGGGGCACTGCAAGTCCTCGAAGACCACGATCGCCACTTGCGCGCCTTTGGGCGGACGCAAGGCGGGATTCACCACCTGCTGCGATGAGGCGCACATGGCAGCCGCGAAGACCAATCCGACGGTTAGTAAGAGAAGGGCAAACCGGTTCATGGGTATGTTTTTGATCATGGAAATTGTCAGATCCCGCCGGGGTCGACCACACATGCAAATCCGCAATCCAACGCTCTCACTTCATGGTAACCGAAGGGATGGCGTCCTGTAAGGCCAGGCGGATCCCTTAGGTTGGCCGGAGGTGCATTCTGCGTAAACCGGGAACCGAGAAGCCGAATCGGCAACGCGCTATAGTGAAAACTGTGCTCTGAAGAATACGTCGCGAAGACTGTGAAAAATTCCTTCTCATCGGGTGTCTATCGGTCGGTTCTGATATTCGGGTTAGCCGCGATTGTATGGTTGGGCCTTACGGCCTGCAATCGCGGTCGGCGCCGGGTTTTGGATGTGAACTACGTCGCAGCGGTGCAGGCGACGCTGCGCGATCAGGTGGCCACCGTCTACAGTCGCGTGGGCACGGTGAAGAACGGGGAGCGCGTGGAAGTGCTGGAGCGAGAGAAACGGTTTTCCCGCGTGCGCACCGCGGGCGGCGTCGAGGGCTGGATCGAGCAACGCTACCTGGTGGATCAGTCCACCTACGACGGCCTGCAGAAGTTGACGAAAGAAAACCTCAGCGATCCCGTGCAAGCGCCAGGTGTTCTGCGCAACGATACGAATCTGCATCTCACCCCTGGCCGCGAGACAGAGCACCTGTATCAGCTTTTGGCCGGCGCGAAAGTTTCTGTCCTGAAGCGCGGGACGGCGCAGAAGCAACCGGGAGTTGCGGTGCAGTCAAAAGCAGGCGTGAAGACCTCCGGCCCCGCTCTCGAAGATTGGTGGCTGGTACGTGACTCCGAAAATCGTGTGGGTTGGGTGTTGGCGCGCATGGTGGACATCGATGTCCCGCTCGAGATCGCCCAATACGCCGAAGGCCAACGTTTCGTTGCCTTCTTCGCGTTGAATCAGGTACAGGATCAGGGCAAGGATGGTGCAGACAAAAACGTCTCACAATACTTGTGCGCGATCACCGAACCGCACGACGGCCTGCCCTACGATTACGATCAGATTCGCGTCTTCACCTGGAACGTTAGAAAGCACCGCTACGAAACTGCTTATCGCGAGCATGGACTCAAGGGTGTTCTGCCGGTGACGATGACCAGTGGGAATTTCGACAAAGAGGGCACGTTGCCAGTCTTCATCCTGCGCGTGAAAGACGATAGCGGCAATGTAAGCGAACGCAAGTATAAACTGAACACACCGATCGTTCGTCGAGTGCTGGCTCCAGGCGAGCAGAAGGAAACACCGAAGCCGGTGCCGAAGCGTCGGCGGCGCTGATCGTCAATTGTCTTGCCTGACCCTTGATGCTTGTCGAAGCCGCGCCCAGAATTTCCCGGCTCTTTTTCTTCTGGACGAAAACCAACACTCGCAGTTTCGCAGGATCCCAGTGAGATTGGAACTCGATGACGGGATTTCCAGTGAAGGATACCGGCCCCGCGCCCGCGACCCCGATCTTGTGCAAGGAACGCAGCGTGGAAATGTGACGCAGGACTCGCCCTGCATTCTCTCCCGCGCTCACCGATGAGTGCAGCCCGTCTTCCGCCACAGCCAACCAGACTTCTGCCACATCGCCGTCTGCGTTTCCCGTAAGCTTTCCCACTGAGACGGTGAAGCGCTGCGAGCTTGACGCATCCGCTTTTGCGGAAGTGATGGCAACCTCTGTCTTCTCCGCGCGAGCAGCCTTTGCGATTTCGAGTTCGGCCCCTCGACTGCTATTGCCCACGAACTGACTTCGCCCGTCCACCACCATTTGCGGGGTGTAGGCATCGTTTTTGAACTTGGTCCCATATTCCAGTTGCCGCTCGGTCCATTCCGGCGAAGAAAAAGGATCGCTCCACCCGTCGCGATTCCAATAGTCCACGTGCTCTTCGAGCGCGATGACCTCTGCGCCAGCTACTGGTTGCTGCTCTTGCAGCCTCCGCAGTAACCCGTCCGCCGGCGGACAAGAGGAACAGCCCTCCGACGTGAATAGCTCAACCAGCACAGCTTTGCGGCCGCTTTCCTGGGAAGATATTTGTGCCTTCGGTCTGGCAGCGAAGGCAAAGCAAATAAGGAAAAGTCCGAAGAACAGCGATAACACCGCGCCTGTAAAAGTCTTCATTGCTTCATGCTCCCTGATGCCGATGCTTCTCCATACGATGATGATTGGCTGGGGAGAAAGTTACGCCGTCGGACCGGCAATTAACAGTAGAAGTCGGCAATGCTGGTCACGACCCAGCGCTGCTCGTCTTCGGAGAGCTCGGGGAACATAGGCAGGGCCAGCACTTCCTTTGCGGCGCGCTCAGCTTCGGGAAAATCGCCTTCGCGGTACCCGAGATACACGAAACAAGGCTGCAGGTGCAGGGGGAGAGGATAGTAGATTTCCGTCCCAATCTTGCGGGCAGTAAGGAACTCGCGAAGTTCGTCGCGTCGGTAGGCGCGGACGACGTACTGATGAAAAACGTGTTGTGCTTGCGCGGCAGTGGGCGGGAGTTGGATGGGTGCGGCGTTCTCACCGCGCCCAGCCGCAGGCTGCTCTGCCGATGAAATTAAGCCGGCCATGGCGAAGAGCTGGTCGTAGCGCCGAGCGCACTGGCGGCGGGCCTCATTCCATCCTTCCACGTAGTTCAACTTCACGCGCAGGATAGCGGCCTGCATAGCATCGAGACGGCTGTTCCATCCAAACTCCTCGTGAACGTAGCGGCGCGAGCTGCCGTGATTGCGCAGCCGGCGCATGTGCGCCGCCATCTCCGGACTGCTCGTGGCGACTAATCCGGCGTCGCCGTACGCGCTGAGATTCTTGGTGGGATAGAAACTGAAGGCTGCGCTGATCCCTATGGATCCTGCTCCGCGGACTTTACCGGATTCATTGCGCCAGGTTGCCCCGATAGCCTGCGCAACGTCTTCGATCACGGATAAATGAAATTCGTCTGCGAGATGCTGCAGGCGGTCCATGTCGGCGCACTGGCCATAAAGATGAACTGGCAGCAGGACGCGGAGCTTGTCGTGCTTGCTGCCGCGCAGAAAAGATTTGACCTGATCAGGATCGAGATTGAAGGTGCGCGGATCGATATCGGCAAACACGGGGCGCGCGCCGGCCCGCACGATGGCGCTCGCAGAAGCAAAAAAACTAAATGGCGTGGTGAGTACCTGATCTCCAGGCTGCACTCCGGCAGCAGCGAGAGCGAGCCACAAGGCGTCGGTGCCTGAAGCGCAACCGACCGCATCGCCTGCCCCACAGAAATTGGCGAGTTCGCGCTCGAGTCCTTCCACCTCCGCCCCGAGAATGTAGTGCTGCGATGAGCAAACCCTCTCTATCGCCGCCATTACCTCGTCCTGCACCTGCAAATACTGGCGATGCAGATCGAGCAAGGGCACGGAGTCGAATCGCTTCTCGTTCGCTGCGGGCTGAACGCCTGGATAAGGCTTCGGCGATTCCGGCTTGGTCGGAGAGGTAGTCACAGAAAGCGCGATTGTAGCAGGCTGAACGGTAGGAAGGCATTCCGGCTTATACCATTTCTCATAGTTATCTTCCACAAACACATGTTTTTTGTTATGGCGTTCGTGGCGGTATGTCCCTAAGTAGCTGACCAGCATACCTCTTAGGGCGAAACATTTGTGGAACACTAGTTGCTTTAGCTACCCCCGAGTAATTAGCGCAGCACCCGTTGCCCCCACATCTTCATGCTGCGTCACAGACGAAAAGATAATTTTAAAGATTGCGTACGGAGGCTTTTGATGAACAGTAATCGATTCAGCTTCGTGGCTATTCTGCTGGCACTCGGACTGGTATTTGGAATGGTATGGTCCACTCCGGCGAACGCCGACAACCTCTACGCAAGTATTCGCGGCACGGTAGTTGATCCGAGCGGGGCCGTGGTAGCGGGCGCGAAGTTGACTGCGACGAACATCGCCACGGGCCTCACGTACAAGGACACTTCGGATAAGGATGGCACGTTTGCCTTCTTGCAGCTACCGATCGGTGATTACTCCGTGAAGATCGAGAAGTCCGGGTTCAAGTCGTTCAACGAAGGTCACATTCACTTGGATATCGCCCAGATATTCGCTCTGAAAGCGGCGATGGAACTCGGCTCCGTCAGTGACACAGTTACCGTTGAAGCTAATGCCGCGCAGGTGGAAAGCACGGACATGCAACTCTCCGCTACCATCACGGGTAGCCAGATTGTTGATATACCCCTGAACGGACGCAACTGGGCCCAGCTCATGCAGCTTCAGCCCGGAGTTCAAGCCTCCTCTGACCGCTTCGGCGTCGGCGCCTACTCCACGAATGGATCCGAAACTCAGCAAAATGCCTTCCTAATCAACGGGGTGGACAGCAACGACAGTTCCTTAAATGTTCCGCTTGTCGTTCCAAGCCCGGATGCGATCGGCGAGGTTACCATGGTGACCAGCACCATCAATCCTGAGTACGGTCGCAATTCTGGCGCCATCATCAATGCCGGCATCAAGAACGGCACCAACAAATTTCACGGTGACGCGTTCGAGTTCTATCGCGATACTTTCCTGGATGCCAAGTCCTGGTTCGAGAAGCAAGCCTCTCCATTCCACCAAAATGAGTATGGCGGTACCATTGGCGGACCAATCATTAAAGATCATGCTTTTTTCTTTTTCTCTTACCAAGGGCTGCATGAGAGGATTCCACAAGCTTTTTCTGTACCCAAGGTTTATAGCGCAGCGGAGCGCACTGGTGACTTCTCCGCGACAGATGCCGGCGCATTTAGCACTAACCCCATTCCGGTTGCGATGTTTGGGGACAGCGCCTCGCCTTGTCCTGTAAGCGGGGGTATCCAGTGTCAGCCCGGCGCGTTGACTTCGACTTATGCGAATCTTTTCAGCACCGGGGTCATTCCTACCCAGGATCTAAGCCCCCTGTCACTTAAGCTGATGAATCAGTTTGTTCCCCTGCCGAATTCCGCCGGCAATCAGTTCCAATTCAATCCTATAACCACGGAGACGAGCAACCAATACATCTTCCGAGTGGACGAAAAGCTAACGCAGAAGGATAATATTTGGTTCTATGGCTTGAATCAGAGCACCCCTTCGGTCGACACTCTGCCGTTTACTGGTTCCACGTTGCCGGGCATGGCGGAAAATGCCAAGAGGCATTATCAGGAATATACGACTTCGTGGACGCACACCTTTTCTCCCACGACTTTGAATGAAGCGCGGGTTGCGTATCTGCGGTTCAATTTCGTTGCAGTAAACCCGGTGGATCCAATCAATCCCCAAACCTATGGATTCACCGGCATTAATCCTCAGAATTCCTCTTTCGCCTCCCTCCCCGTGATGGGCGTTGCGGGCTTATTCACTCTTGGCTTTAGCTCCAATGGCCCTCAACCGCGCATCCAAAATACCTATCAGTTTGTCGATAACCTTAGCAAGGTTTGGCGCCACCACACGTTCAAGGCGGGCTTTAGCACGGAGATCCTGCAAATCAATAATCCGTTTTTCAGCAACTTGAGCGGCAACTTTTCCTTCAATGGCGGCGGAGTGTTTTCTACGAGCGATCCTGGAGCGGATTTTCTGCTCGGCATCCCGGATAATTACTCCCAGGGCAGCGGTTCCATTATCAGGGGTCGGGGGCACGAATACTATTCGTATTTCCAGGATCAGTGGCAGGTAAAATCCAACCTTACGCTGACGCTGGGTCTCGGTTGGGACATCGAAACGCCTTGGCGTAACCTTTATGCAAACGGGGAAATAATGGCAGCCTGGCGGCCAAATCAGCAGTCCACCGTGTTCCCAACCGCGCCTCCGGGCTTTGTTTACCCTGGCGATGCCGGAATCAACAAGTACGGCGGAGTGAACGTCCCGTACAAGGATTTTGCTCCGCGAGTTGGTTTTGCGTGGAGTCCGGGAGGCTCCCACGATTGGAGTGTTCGCGGCGGCATCGGGCTCTATTACAACCGCTCGGAAGAGGAATTAGCGCTGCAAACGCTTCTACAGCCTCCCTTTGCCCTGGGCACAAATGGCGCCAGTTCTATAAGTGCGCCGGCTTTTGCTACTCCCTTTACCACGGTAAACGCTGTCCCGATTGGCACCTTGGGATCAGGCAGCAAAGCCAACCCATTCCCGTTCGTTCCACCGGCGCCAGGGGCGACCAATATAGACTTCTCTACGTACGCCCCCATTGGCCTCGACTTCAACGTGTCTGACCCTCGCCTGACTACGCCAAGGTCGACCAACTTCAACCTGAACATTCAACGGCAAATCTCGAAATCGACAGTCGTCACCTTGGGTTACGTCGGAAGCATTGGTCGCCACGAGGAGGGTGCCTTTGACGCCAATTTGGCAGGTAACCCCGACGGAACGAACCCGCTTGCGGCTGCTTCTGGCTGTCCCTTTGGTCTCGCAATGGCCAGCTGCCCTCTCCAGACTCCTATCACTGAGAATCCCAATCTAACCTGGACGAATGGGGCCCCAGTGCCGGGCGCGACACCGTACAACTTAGGCGTTTACGGACATCCCGGCATTCAGGCGACGGCTTACAACTCGAACTACAACGCGCTGCAAGCCGAATTCAACCGCCATTTCAGCAACGGTATGCAGGTCCAGGCCGCTTACACGTGGTCGCGGTATTTTGACCAGACTTCAAACCTGGAAGGCAGCGCCTTCAACTTCCCCGGCATTAATCCCTTCAACCCTGCTTCCATGTATGGACCGTCGCAAAGCGATGCGCCGCAGCGTTTCGTGGTCAACTACCGGTATACACTACCCTTCTACAAGCTGTCGGGGCACCGCTGGAGGCGGCTGACGGACGACTGGAACGTGGTAGGCATTTACACCCTGCAGCATGGGTTCCCGGTCCCGGTCTTCGACCTGCTGGGCCACTCGCTCACGTGCGATCTCGAGAATTCGTTCTATGCTTGTCCAGACCGTCCCGATCGCAGTTCCACGCCGCTGACGTTCGCTAATCCGCGCACCTTTCAGGGCACGATCAACGGGGGCAATTCCGGTCCGGGCAATTTCTGGTTCACGAATGGCGCGGCGGTCTTTCCGATTGGGGCTGCCGGCAGCGGCATCGGCAGCGCCAACCGCAACCCGCTCTATGGCCCGGGCATCAATTACGGCGACATGGCGATTGAGAAGCAGATTCACATCGACGAGTCGAAGTACGTTGAACTACGCTTTGAAACCTTTAACACCTTCAACCACGCGAATTTTACGAACCCAGCCACTCCAGGCTTTACCAACGAAGATGCTTCCGCGGCAAGCTCTTCCACCTTCGGACAAATCTTCGGTGTCCGATCGCTTACGACAAACGGAGACGGACGGGTAGTGCAGCTCGGGGCAAAGATATACTTCTAGTGGAGTAAACAGGAAACGGAGCATCCCGAAAGGGATGCTCCGTTTTTCATGTCATAGACTTAAACTGCGAAGACCCTCTACTTCCCGAACATAGGGTAGTGGCTGGCAGCACCCATAAAGAACAACATCACCACCGACAGAAACGCGTTGGCGCGTGATGCCAGGAAGGCTTGGCGGGCCATAGCTTTGGCTTTGTCCGGCATTGGACTGCCGTTGGCGGCATTGTCTCGTGTCCATTGAATCAGCCGCTTCTGGATGCGCCAGATGACTCCCCAGACGTTGAGCAGCATTACCCATCCGATACCGCCTCCGATGCCGATCGCAAGCAGGCGGCTGCTCTCCCAACCATGGTCGTTCAAGCTTAGAAAGAGCCACGAAGCGGCCGCGACCACTACCGCATAGACCACGCCGACAAACGCTCCCTTGTCGAAAATTCCTTTGCCCGGGATCAGGCAGGCGTAGAGCACGCCCCAGACAATCGTCCAGATCAGAAAGAAACTCCCCATGACCGCGCCTGCTGAGCCGCCTCCATTGTGCGCATCTGCGCCTACGATATTGCCAAAGTAGGCCAGGCCCGCGAGCACGGTGAGCGCCGCCGACATGCGGAACCACCACAGGGCTCGCGTCATGAGCGCAGGCATGACTTTGCCCTTAGTAGAGGCGTCGAGCTCCCTCATCAAGGGGACGTTTACCAGATTGAAGAAGTAAAGCAGTCCGATCCAGGTTATGCCGGCGACGAAGTGAATCCAGCGGACCAGCATCAGGAAGTTTGTGTTGAAGTCTGGAGGAATGTTGATTCGGGGTCCAAAACTAAAGAAGGTTGAGCCCAAGAAAGGTGCGAGAGCGGCGCTTGCCATGATGCCTCCTTAAGATTTCAGCGGTGGAGTTCATCCCAAGAAAATGGTCCGGTTGCACTATGCCGGGAGGAAGCCCACGCGAGGAATTGTACACAACGGCTCGAGGGCAACCCCGCTTCCGGCGAACTATCACATTTCTGTAACAATTCTTACATCGGCATAAAATCTGATTCGCACAAAGTTACGGTTGAAAAGCGCGAGGAGACGCCGTATGGTACTCGCAGCTACCTGCCGGGCGGCGCGGCCTCGGAAAACCGGGGCGGCGAGGAGGCAGATTGTCCCCCCGTGTTCCTTGTGCGGAAGGCCGCGAGGAAAACGCTGTTACTTTGAGCTGGTCCTGAGGCAAATGCCGAGGGCGCAAATGGATAGGTTGCAGTCCAAAAGAACTTAGGAGATCGGCTATGGAGAGCAGTAAGCCGGCACAAAACATTCAGGATTCCTTCCTTAACACGGCACGCAAAGAAAGATTGAGCATCACCATTTACTTGCTCAGTGGAGTGAAGTTGACGGGCCGGATTCGTTCCTTCGATAAGTACTCGGTGGTTCTGGAGGCCAACGGACAGGAGCAGTTAATCTTCAAACATGCCATCTCGACGGTGGTGATGGGCCGGACGATGCCGCACGCGCCGCACCTGACGCATTCCGACGGGAAGCCTGTGCCTGCAACCGGGGCAGCATCATCGCCTGCTTCCACGGCGGCTTCGGCCGCCAGCGCTTCCGGCACCGAAGGGTAAGGCGTTTTCGGATTGCGCAAGTCTCACCCCAAGAAGACTCGTGTTCGCGCGGCCCGGACTGACCCGGTGGCGCCCGGTAACGCGCCGGCGTCTGGTGAGCCCGAGCAGGAGCGAGCATTCTTAGTTGGGATCGAAGTGCGGACGCGCCGCCGCAGCGGGGCAAAAGTGACCGCGCAGGCGCAGGCCGCCCGAGATGCCGCGTCAGTCACGACTGACGAGAAAATTGGCCTGCCGGCTCATGCCTCGGCTAAGTCCTCCAGTAATAAGCCCAGCATTCCCGAGTTTGACGCAGAAGAGTCCCTGGCCGAGCTGCGCACGCTCGCGGGGAGCGCGGGGGCGAAAGTGGTTGGCGAAATTCTGCAGCGGCGCGACCGGCCCGATCCTGCGACCTTGATCGGCGCGGGCAAGTTGGAAGAGATAGCCGGAGCGGCCGCGTCCATGAATGCCGATCTTCTTCTCTTCGATCACGACCTTACAGCTTCCCAGCAGCGCAATATAGAAAGAATCGTCAAGCGGCGGGTGATCGACCGCACCCAACTCATCCTGGATATTTTTGCGCGGCATGCGCGTACGCGGGAAGGTCAGCTGCAAGTGGAGTTGGCTCAGCTGCAATACATGCTGCCGCGGCTGGCCGGGCGGGGCGTCGAAATGTCACAGCTCGGAGGCGGCATCGGCACGCGCGGTCCCGGTGAAACCCAGCTTGAAACCGACCGTCGGAAGATCTACCGCCGCGTCCGGCATGTGGAGCAGCAACTGGAAAACGTTCGCCGCATCCGAGCCCAGCAGCGGCAACGGAGGGAGTCGGCTCCGGTAGCAATGGTGGCGCTGGTGGGGTACACAAACGCCGGTAAGTCGACTCTGTTCAACCGACTGACGCAGGCCGCAGTGCTGGCCTCGCCGCGCATGTTCGCCACTCTCGATCCAACCATTCGGGCAGTCGTACTGCCTTCCAAGCGCAAGGTTTTGCTCTCCGATACGGTGGGATTCATTCGCAGCCTGCCGCACACTCTGGTGTCGGCATTTCGCGCGACTCTCGAAGAAGTGCAGCGGGCCTCCCTGATTCTGCATGTGTCCGACGCCAGCAGTCGCCTCTCGGCCGAGCAGGATGCGCAGGTGGAAATCGTCCTCAAAGAGCTGGAAGTAGAAAAAAAGCCGCGCCTGCGAGTGATGAATAAAGTCGATCTGCTGGACGTGGAAGTGGCCGAGAGTTTACGTGACGACGCGAAAACGGTTTATGTTTCGGCCGCGGAAGGCATAGGGCTGGACCGGCTGCTCGCGCGCATTGATGAGTTGATCGATGAAGACCGCGTCAGCCGAGTACATCTGCGCGTCCCGCAGAAGGAAGGGAAGATGCTGGCCCTGCTCGAAGCTCAGGCACGAGTCTATTCAAGGACATACAAAGACGGCGCGGTGGAGTTGGAAGTCGAGGCACCGGAGTCGGTGGTGAGGAGGCTACGGGAGTGGGTGGTGAAAGAGGCCCACAATTTAAATGGGCCGGCAACCAAGAAGCGGTGACATTCCTTGGCTATCGGCCCATTCGATCCTGAATTGGATCGGAGGTGATACATCCATGCTAATCCTCCTGCTCGGGAAGTCAAGGATTAGTTGCAGATTTTTGCAATGGCACTATTAGGTGCTTTTATAGCCGGTTTTTATTCCTTTTTTGGACCTTTTGTACATTTCTGGGGGCGCTGGAGTCTGCTGAAAATCGCGCCTTTGCGTTGACATAAACTCCTTCGGACGTTAGACTTAACAGTTTTCAAAGCCCTCATTTTCCTGTACCGCGACATTGCATGGATCAAACGTTACGACAATTAGGCGAATTACTGCTCGGAGCTGTGCCGACGGTAATCCTGCTGGCACTGCTTTACGTTCTCTACACAACCATCGTTCACAAGCCTCTGCGGCGCGTGCTTGACGAGCGCCGCAGTAAGACCGAGGGAGCAGTGGAAAAGGCGCGGGCGGATATTGCCGCGGCCGAGGCTCGTACCTCCGAATACGAGCAGCGCTTGCGTGAGGCCCGGGCCAAGCTGTTCCACGCTCAGGAGGCTCGCCGGAAAGCTGCCCTGGATGCCCGCGCGGCCGCGATGAACGAAGCCCGCGGCAAAGCCCAGGCGGAAGTGCAGGCGGCCAAGGCAGACATCGGGAAAGATCGCGAGGCCGCACAAGACGGTCTGCAGGCTCAGGCGCAAACGCTGGCGGAGGAGATCATGCGGCGGGTGCTGGAGCCGGCCGGGGTTGGACGTTGATGATTTCGAAAATGACTGCCGCCAAAAAGAATATCCGAGCGATTCTGCTGGCGCTTCTCGTGATGAGTTTCGCCGGAGTGACGGGATCGGTCCGTGCTCAGGATCAGCCTGCGGCGCCCGCGAAGACACCGCAGTCCGATGACTCGTCGAGGCAGCCTGGTTTTGCCAGACGACTGACCCGTGAGACTCGGGAAGCCGCCGGCGAAGAAGAAAAAGACGATAAAGCCCAGTTCAAGCAGTCGCCATCTGTGCGCTTCATCGCGCGCATTACGGGCGCGAGTACCGGTACTGCTTATCTGTTGTGTGTGTTGCTGAATTTTGCCGTGATCGCCGGGATCATCCTCTGGGTGAGTCGCAAATATTTGCCGGGCGCGTTCAGTGCGCGCACTGCAGCCATCCAGAAAGCGATGCAGGAAGCGCAGAAAGCCAGCGAACAAGCGCGCCGGAGGCTGGCTGAGATCGAATCGCGCCTGATGAAGCTCGAAGTTGAAATTGGCATGATGCGCGATACTGCGGAAAAAGAAGCCGCTGCGGAGGAAGCGCGCATCCAAGCGGCGGCTCAGGAAGATGCCCGGAAGATGCTGGAATCAGCGCAACTGGAAATCGCGGCCGCCCTCAAAGCTGCGCGGCGCGAACTCACGGCCTACGCCGCCGATCTCGCAGTCGGACTGGCGCAGAAACAAATTCAGGTGGACGCGGCCACCGATCAGTCGCTGGTGCGGAATTTTGCCGGGCAGTTAGGCGCTTCTTCCGGGACTTCGGCAGATGCACCGGGAAAGGGCAGGCAATAGAACATGGCTTCGGTCGCCAGCACGTATGCCCGCGCTTTCGCGGACGTAGTACTCGGGGCGCACCTCGACGCGAATCGCGCCCTTGCCGAACTGCACGCCCTCGCCAGCCTGCTGAAGGAGAGTTCGGAGCTGCGGCGAGTGTGGGAGAATCCCGCCATACCCGCCGACCAGAAGCGTCGCGTACTGGACGCGATCGTGGCGCGGGATGGTATTTCAAAGCAAGTGCGAAACTTGGTCGCCGTGCTGATCGATCACCGCCGCGTGCATTTTCTCGAGCCGGTCATCCGGCAGCTCGAGAAGGAACTCGACGCCCGCCTAGGCTTCGCCGAGGCCGACATCACCAGTGCCCGCGAATTGGGTGACGCCGAGAAACGTGAGTTTGAGACACAAGTCCAGAAGCTGACCGGAATGAAAGTCCGCGCGCACTACCTGCAGGATGCGTCGCTTCTCGGAGGCGCAGTGCTTCGCGTCGGCAGTACGATTTACGACGGTTCGGTAAAAGGGCAATTGGAAAGAATGAAGGAAGCGATTAGCTCTTAAGCCTTCAGCTTTTATCCTGAACCCGGTCGGGCTCAGGTCGAGGCCGAGAAGCTTGGGACGCGGAGGTCGCTGAGAACGGCCGCGGTGCACGCACAAGGAAGCTTAAGAGCTAACCGCTAAAGGCTAAGAGCTGATTCTATGGCACAGATCAAGGCAGACGAGATTAGCAAACTGATCCGCGAGCAGATTGAGAACTACGAGTCGAAGATGTCGGTGGACGAAACCGGCACCGTCATCACGCTCGGCGACGGTATCGCCCGCGTGTATGGACTCGACAAAGTCATGGCGGGCGAACTTCTTTCCTTCCCACACGACGTCGCCGGCATCGCCATGAACCTGGAAGAAGACCAGGTGGGCGTGGTGCTGCTCGGGGAATATACCGAGATTAAAGAAGGCGACGAAGTAAAGCGCACGGGGCGCATCATGAGCGTGCCCGTCGGCGACGGAATGATCGGTCGAATTGTAGATTCCCTGGGCCGTCCTATCGACGACAAGGGCCCGATCTCGAGCGATCAGTTCATCGCCCTGGAACGGCTTGCTCCGGGTGTGATTGATCGGCAGCCGGTGCGGGAGCCGATGGCTACCGGATTGAAGGCCATCGACAGCATGATCCCCGTGGGCCGCGGTCAGCGCGAATTAATCATCGGCGACCGCCAAACCGGAAAGACTGCAGTCGCTCTCGACACCATCATCAACAGCAAGGGCAATGACTTGATCTGCATTTACAACGCGATCGGACAGAAGCGGTCCTCCATCGCGCAGGTGGTCAAGATTCTGGAAGACGCCGGAGCGATGGAATACACCATCGTGGTGGCCGCGTCCGCATCGGAACCCGCGCCCATGCAATACATTTCGCCTTATGCGGCAACTGCCTTGGGCGAATATTTCCGCGACAGCAAGCGGCACGCCCTGGTCATCTATGACGATCTTTCAAAGCACGCGGCATCGTACCGCGAAATTTCGCTGCTGTTGCGGCGCCCGCCCGGACGCGAAGCTTATCCTGGGGACGTGTTCTACCTCCACTCGCGGCTGCTGGAGCGCTCGGCCAAATTGAGCGACAAAAATGGCGGCGGATCGCTCACCGCGCTACCCATCATTGAAACCCAGGCTGGCGACGTTTCCGCATACATTCCGACCAATGTAATTTCGATTACAGACGGCCAGATTTATCTGGAAACCGATTTGTTCAACCAGGGCGTCCGTCCCGCAGTCAATGTGGGCCTGTCGGTAAGCCGCGTCGGCGGCAGTGCGCAGATCAAAGCCATGCGCCAGGTTGCCGGAACGCTGAAGCTGGAACTGGCGCAATACCGTGAACTGGCGGCCTTTGCGTCGTTCGGAAGCGACCTCGACAAAGCCACGCAGGCACAACTCAACCGCGGTCAGCGTCTGGTCGAACTGCTCAAGCAGAACCAGTTTTCACCGCTACCATTCTCCAAGCAGATTTTGATCATCTTTGCAGGAACCGGAGGATTTCTTGACGACCTTCCGGTAAATCAAGTCCGCGACTTCGAGTCAGAGCTCTATAAGTACGTGGACGCAACCAACTCGGGGTTGCTGCGCACCATCATGGAGAAGAAGATTCTCGATGACAGTCTGAAAGCGCAGTTGACGGACGTAATCAAGCAGGCGAAGCAGCAGTTCGTGAGCGAGCGGGAAGCGGTGGCGAAGTAGGATCGGGTCACTAGAACCGGGCAAAAGATTCGACTGGGTACTAGGTACTTACCATGGCCAACATTCTCGACATTCGGCGCCGTATCCGCAGCGTGGTGAACACGCGGCAGATCACCAAAGCCATGAAAGTCGTCTCGGCCGCAAAGCTGCGCCGGGCGCAGGATCGCACCCTGGCGGCGCGTCCTTATGCAAAGATGTTGACCAATGTCCTGAAGTCGCTGGTGGCGCGTGCCGAGATCTATGATCCGGAGACGGGCGAGCCGAAACATCCTTTGCTGGCGCAACGTGCCGAAAATAACATTCTGCTGATCGTTGTCACCGGCGACAAGGGCCTGGCCGGAGCCTTCAGCGCGAACGTTACCAAGGCAGCCAGCCGCTTCCTCGACTCCAAGGCCGGAAAGAATGTTGATATTGAGGCGATTGGTCGCAAGGGGCGCGACTTCTTGCGAAGGCGCTTTCCCGTCGCTTCAGTGCAGACGCAAAGCCTGGCCGAGACTGAGGAATCGCTGGAAACCCGTGTCGGGGCCGGGGAGCGAGCGGGAGCCATTCAGATCGTGGGAGAGCACGTGGGTGTTCTCGGTAAGCTGGAATTTGCGCAGGCGCGAAAATTAGCGGAAAGCGTCATTGAGCGCTACGAGCGGGAAGAGATCGACTCGGTTTATGTAGTGTTCAATGAATTCAAATCCGTGATCGCGCAGCGGCTCATCGTCGAACAAATTCTTCCCATCGAGAAGGTGGGCGAGCCGGCCGTTCGCATGACTGAGGAGATGACGGAAGAGGAGAAAAAGCGGGCTAAAGAAGCTGCGATCAGTGCCGGCGTGGGAATGCGGAGCGAGAGTCCGGCTGATAAAGTCGCGGAGCAGTTTGCCACTGCGGACGTGGATTACATCTACGAGCAGTCGCCGGAGGAATTGTTCCGGTCGTTGCTGCCGAAATATGTTGGCGTTCAGATCTTCCGTGCGCTTCTAGAGTCGGTGGCAGCGGAGCACGCGGCTCGCATGACTGCCATGGATTCCGCCACCAACAACGCGACCGACATGATTGACTCGCTGACACTGGTCATGAACCGCGCGCGCCAGGCCAAGATCACGAAAGAGATCATTGAGATCGTGAGCGGCGCGGCCGCGATGTAGGAGCAAGGCTAGGAGCTAGCAGCTAGAAGCTGAATTTTATGCCAGAAAATATCGGACATGTGGTTCAAATCTCAGGACCTGCGGTCGACGTGCAGTTTCCCGAAGGCAAACTGCCGCCAATCTATGAGGCGGTCAGAGTGGTGAGCGACGGCTTCACCGTTCCCACCCCCATCAACGTGATTCTCGAGGTGCAGCAGCATCTCGGCGAAGGGCGCGTGCGCTGTATCGCGATGTCGGCCACCGACGGCATGGTGCGCGGCATGAAAGCCATCGACCAGAATGGACCAATCTCGGTTCCCGTGGGTCGCGGCACGCTAGGGCGCGTGATGAATGTAATCGGGGAACCCGTGGATCAGTTAGGCCCGGTCGAATACAAAGAGAGAATGCCGATTCACCGTCTCGCTCCGGCATTCGACGAGCAGGCGACGACCGCCGAAATGTTTGAGACCGGCGTGAAGGTCGTCGATCTTATTCAGCCATTTTTGAAGGGTGGCAAGATCGGCTTGTTCGGCGGCGCCGGTGTGGGAAAGACCGTCATCATCATGGAGCTGATCAATAACGTAGCCAAGCAGCACGGCGGCTACTCTGTGTTTGCCGGCGTCGGCGAGCGCACTCGCGAAGGCAACGACCTGTGGCTGGAGATGACCGAATCCGGTGTGATCAAGCCAGGCGATCCCGCGCACTCAAAAGCGGCGCTGATCTACGGACAGATGACGGAACCTCCCGGAGCCCGATTGCGCGTAGCGCTGACGGGCCTGACGGTCGCCGAATACTTCCGCGACGCCGAAGGCGCGGACACCTTGCTCTTCATCGACAACATTTTCCGCTTCACGCAAGCGGGATCGGAAGTATCAGCGCTGCTCGGCCGCATGCCCAGCGCCGTAGGTTACCAGCCGAACCTGGCGACAGAGATGGGTGAACTGCAGGAGCGCATCACCTCGACCAAGAAAGGTTCGGTCACTTCGGTGCAGGCGATTTACGTGCCCGCCGACGACTTAACCGACCCCGCGCCGGCAACGACGTTTGCTCACCTCGACGCGACTACCGTGCTCTCCCGCGCCTTGACTGAGATTGGAATTTATCCCGCGGTCGATCCCCTGGCTTCGACGTCGCGCATTCTTGATCCCCGTATCGTTGGTCAGGAACATTACGATGTGGCGCAATCGGTGAAGAGAACGCTGCAGACTTATAAAGATCTGCAAGATATCATCGCGATTCTCGGCATCGACGAACTCAGCGAAGATCAAAAGCTCGCTGTGGCGCGGGCGCGAAAAATTCAGCGCTTCCTGTCGCAGCCGTTCCACGTGGCGGAGCAATTCACCGGCGCAGCCGGACGTTATGTAAAAATTGCCGACACAGTGAAAGGCTTCAAGGCGATTGTCGAAGGCAAGTATGACGACATTCCCGAGCAGGCTTTTTACATGAAGGGGCCGATTGAAGAAGTGCTGGAAGCTGCGGAGAAAATGAAGACGGCAGCGTAGAACCGCCGCTGGGCCAAGGAAACGACCGGACTAATGCCAGATAGTTTCCAACTCGAGATCGTCACGCCGGAAAAGAAAGTGGTGGACACGGCGGCGACGGAAGTGCAAATTCCCGGCAAGAACGGCTACCTGGGCGTTCTGCCTGGGCATGCGCCGCTTATCACCGAATTGGCCGTCGGTGAAATTACGTACCGCGCCGGCGCGGAAGAGCATACGCTCGCCGTGGCCTGGGGCTTCGCTGAGGTGTTGCCGGATAGAGTCACGATACTGGCCGAAACCGCGGAGCGTCCTTCCGAGATTGATGTGGAACGAGCGCGCAAAGCCAAAGACCGTGCCGAGCAGCGCCTTACCAGCGGCGATCCCAACGTAGACGTCGAACGGACTTTGAGTGCATTGCACAAGGCTGAGACGCGGTTGGATGTGGCTGGAAAGAATCCGTAACACTTCGACCGGTGCCCCTGCGGAGAATGCAATGCGACTTTCTTCAGGTGTCTTCCTCGTGCTTTCGCTACTGTTCGGCCTCGCGGTGTACGGCGGTGCTCAACAGAGTAAAACTGCCTCACCCCCTGCCCCCCAGGTTTCTCCCGAAGTGCATTCCGATGGCAGTGTAAGTTTCCGCTTTCGCGCGCCGAACGCCAAAGAAGTGCAACTTGCGCGCGAGGGCGCGGAGCCGCAGGCGATGCAGAAAGACGATCAGGGCGTCTGGAGCCTGACCACTACGCCGCTCGCGCCTGATTACTACGGATATTCATTTGTTGCCGATGGTGTGCGTCTGATCGACCCCTCAAATCCTTTGCTCAAGCCGAATCTTCTGGAGACGGAGAATGCGGTTCATGTCCCGGGGCCATGGTCACTGCCTTGGGAACTGAACGATGTTCCCCACGGCGAGATTCATCATCATTTCTACAAGTCCAGCGTGGCTGGGGATGAGCGTGATTACTACGTCTACACGCCGCCTGGCTACGCGGGTTCGGGCAAGCGAAAATATTCCGTCCTGTATCTTCTGCATGGTTATAGCGACGATGCCAGCGGATGGACCGCCGTCGGCCGTGCCCACGTGATTCTCGACAATCTGATTGCCCAAGGTAAAGCCAAGCCAATGATTGTGGTCATGCCATTGGGCTATGGCACCATGGACTTTTTGCGGTTGGCGTGGGACGCCTGGAATCACACTGAGTTGCGTGACGCGAACTTTAAAAAGTTTAGCGATGCGCTGCTCACCGAAGTGATGCCGCGGGTCGAAGGCGAATATCGAATCACAAAAGATCGTGATGCGCGCGCCATTGCGGGATTATCGATGGGCGGCTCGGAGTCCCCGCTCACAGGCCTGAACCACCTCGACAAGTTTTCCTGGATCGGAGCTTTTAGCTCGGGCGGTATCCCTGACGATTTTGAGAAAGACTTTCCTTCTCTCGACGCAAAAGCAAACCAGCAACTTCATCTGCTCTGGATCGCCTGCGGCACGGAGGACCATCTGATCACGGTCAACCGCAATCTGCGGGAGTGGTTGAAGACCAAGGGTGTGAACCACGCCGATATCGAGACGCCCGGGATGCACACCTGGATGGTATGGCGGCGGAATCTCGCGGAATTTGCGCAGTTGATATTTCACTAAGATGAGCAGGCAGCCCGCGGAGGAGCCTAAGGTACATTCACCCGATCCCGATTCTCCGACGGTACATACTTCACCGCCGCCGTCCGCTCTAGTTTGTCCCACGCGAACCTGCGCCCTTCCAGGGCGCGCTTCAAGGTCTTGAACAGCACCACGGAAAATAACTGCCGGTAAGCGAAGCGTTGCAGCCACACCTGGCTCAACAGCCAGACGTCTTCCCGGTCGTCCGGACGGCGGCGCTCGAGCGCGAACGCCAGGGCCGATGCAAGGAAATCAATCACCAGGAATGCAAAGAAGAACGCGACGAGTTTGTGGAAGCTTGCCGGATCTGTAGAATCCGGATGAAAATGCTTTTGCACAAAGTACCAGAGAGAGCCGAAGGCGAACATAATATCGATGAGCGGCGATACCAGCGGCAGCAGGATCTGGAAAATCACGATGTTCGGCAGAGCGACAAAGCCCAACGCCCCTTTGCGCGCGAAAACTCCACTGTGTTTGTAGACGGCTTGCAGAATTCCAAACGACCAGCGAAACCGCTGGCGCATCAGGCCATTCGCATTGGTTGGCGCCTCCGTGTAAGCCAACGCCATGTCTTCATATTCCACACGGTAGCCGCGCCGTAACAGAGCCATAGTCAGATCGGCATCCTCGGCCACTGTATCCGTCTGATAGCAGCCGGCCTGGCGCACGGCTGACACCCGCCATGCACCGATGGCCCCTGGAACCACACTCACCGCACCCAGAACGTCCAGAGCGCGGCGTTCAAAATTCTGGCTGGTGATATATTCCAGAGCCTGCCAGCGCGTCCACAGATTCACGCGATTGCCTACCTTGGCATTGCCCGCGATTGCGCCGACCGCGGGATTGATGAAATGCGGCACCAGACGGGAAATGGCGTCATCGGCAATGATGGTATCGGCATCGATGCCCACGAAAAGTTCGGCGTCCTGAATATGCTCGATGCCAAAATTCAGAGCCTCAGCCTTGCCGGCGTTAGGCCTGGTCAGGATGAGAACCTGTCCGGCTTTTTCCTCCGCCACAAACGCGGTTCGCGCTACCTCCAGAGTACGATCCTTGGAGCCGTCGTCGATCACAATCACGCGCAGATTGGGATAGTCGGAGTTGAGCGCGGCGCGGATGGTGCGCACAATAACCTTTTCCTCGTTGTAAGCCGGAATCAGAACAGCAACTTTCGGCCTGTACGAAGCGACTTCCGCGGGCTTGCCGAAAATCTTCTCCTGCAGCCGGTCGTAGACCGCAGCCGCACCAATAAAAAGCAGGCGCCCGGTCATGAGCAGGTCGCCAAGGAAAAATATCCACGTGATCGAAACGATGCCAGCCTCGAAGAGCCAAAAGCCCAATCCATCAAGGCGTGCAGCCCATCGTTCTCCTGCGCTCAAAGGGGCCATCACATCGGCTCGCGTCTTGCCGAACAATTGATATACCGGAACCACCGAGTACCCCCGAGCACGAATCCCGTCGATGATCATGGGCAGCGCGCGAACCGTCTCCGAACGATTGCCGCCGCCGTCATGCAGTAGAACGATGTTGCCGCAACGCAGGTCGTTGGGACCGCAAGGGGGCAAGTGCGCCAGGACGTAGGCAGAAATCTCTTCAGCGGTATGCCGCCGGGGCTTATCGCTCCAGTCGTTGGGGTCGACTCGGTTGCCGACGGTGATGTAGCCCATGTCTTGTGCGAACTCGAGCGGCTTCACTTGGTCGGCGGTGTCGGGTTCCTCATCAATCGCATAGGGCGGACGCAGAAGCTTTGCTCGAATTCCGATCAAGCTCGCGAACAGCCGCTCCGTAAGATTCAGTTCCACCTTCATGTGGGTGGGCGAAATATTACTGACGTCCGGATGGGTGAAGGTGTGATTGCCGATGGTGTGGCCTTCGTTGTAAATACGTTTGGCCAAGCCTGAGAAATCGTCGGTTTGGATGCCGATCAGAAAAAATGTGGCCGGGGCATGCTCACGCTTGAGCACATCGAGAATCTTGGGCGTCCATTCCGGATCGGGGCCATCGTCGAACGTGAGCACTACCTGGTTAGGACTGTAACCGTAACGGCCCACCCGGAAAGGTTCTGGCAGAGACTGAAAATTTTCGTCGGTGATCAGCTTTGTCTTCGCATCGATGGTGAGGTCGCGAGTGCCATGAGTGGGGCGGTCCTCGATCCGAAGGATTTCGCCCTGCCCTTCCATGTCCACATCCTGGCCGGGTGGCACGTCGCGCACTTTATCAGCGGCACCGGCGTCTCCCGGAACGTCCCACACACGCCATAACGACCGATCCTCCCCCCCCAATCGCCACAAGGCGAAGGTCCGAATACCCAGGGTCTGCGCCGCCCTCATGTGATTCAGCGCCGTCACTGCATCCAGAAACCAGACGTCGTGGCGGAGACTGCGCTCATCCAGATAACTGAAATGCGGATTTAAAGCATCGTCATCGAAGCTGACGTCTTCATCGGAATCCCGCGCCGCCAGCCAGGCTTCCTGCACGCTGACGGAGCTGTCATGAGCATCCGGCGGAAGCTTGCCCTTCTTCGGCTTGAGCACCCAGTCATAGCCGTAGTTGGCGATTGCGCAGATTAATTTTTCCCGCGGAATCATTTTTGCGGCGAAGTTGAGATTGTCGACAAACCAATCCTGCGATGCCACCGGTCCTGCCGCGGCGCCGGGATAGTGTTCGTCGTAGTTCATCACGATCACGCCGTCCGCGGGCGCGGAGATGGCGGCGTAATCGAATTCCAGATTGTGTGCGGGCACGCTCACATAAAGCTTCATCCCACGCCCATGTAGGTCCAACGAGAGTTCATTCAATAAAGCAACATAACCCTTCTGGCCCGAGCTGGGGAAAGCCTCGAAATCCACCATCAGCCCGCCGAAACGATCGGAAGAAAGAAACAGGCTTACCTGCTTCCGGAAAACCGCGCGCGCGTCCGAGTTGTTCAGAAACCCCGCGACGTCCACCCAGTCAGTGCCGTTGAAATTGTTGACCATGGGGAAGACTTCCATGCTGGAGTCTTCTGCCTTGAGAAACGGCATCACGCGGTCGTCGACGGAGCGCACGCGATCGTCCTGGATCACGTCGAAAAACTTGTTGGTTTGATCATCCACCCCCTGCAAGCGGCCGTCGGTGGTGAGCACGTGCAGCCAGTCCGGATAAAGCAAATCGATCTGACGGGCGAAATCGCGAAGCGACGAAAAACTCGCCGCATCCCAGGGAGCATAAAACGCGGCTCGAATTCCTTCTTCCTGGTTGAGCTTGACCTCAGAGGCCGGCAGTTTCGACTTCCGATGGGAACGGTTCGCCAGCTTCTTCTGACGGTCGCGGGCTTTTTCTTTCTCGTTTTCTTTCAGGGCCTTGAAGGCGCGCTTCTGCGGGGAAAACAGCAGTTCGGGCAGGCGCTCGTCGCGCAACGTGGTGTACACGAAGAAAATAATCAGTGCGGTGAAAATCGCTACCAGAATGTCGACTAGCCGTCTTAGTCGCTTCCAGCGCGCGCGTTTCGGATCGTAGAAGACAGGTTCGGGCATGAAAGGTTAATCGATCATGGTATGCCGCAAGCGGCGAGTGGTCAATTGTTGAAGGTACGAAGACAGGGTACAGGCACGCAGCAAGTGATGCTTGCCAACTAAGATGCGCCGGCAGCGCACAAAGTTGACTGCAACGCGCTATATTCTCTTCGTGCTGGAACTGGTCCGTAAGGATGTTCGATTCTTTTTTGCGGCTACCCTGGCCGCTCTGGCATTGCGGCTGATCTTCCTGGTGCACTTTCCCGGCATCGTCGACGATTCGCGCCTGTACGCCGATATCGCCATGAACTGGCTGCAGTACGGCGTCTACGGGATTAGCAATTCCGGCCAGGTTGTGCCTACCCTTTCCCGCCTGCCGGGCTATCCCGCATTTCTCGCGGCGGTCTTCGCCGTGTTCGGCTGGAGCAATTTCCGCGCCGTCTTGCTGGTCCAGATCGTGTTCGATCTGGGCACCTGTCTGTTGGTGGCGGATCTCGGACGCCGCATGCTTTCTGATCAAGCGGCGAAAGCCGCGTTCATGCTTACCGCGCTGTGTCCGTTTCTTGCGAACTATTCAGCCGCAGTTCTCACGGAAACTTTGGAAGTCTTCTTCACTGCACTCGCCCTGGATTGTGCGATCTGGGGACTTGCCGGCTTGCGGCGAGAGGACGCCTCACCGACATGGTCAAAATGGGTCCCGTGGCTTGCATGCGGTCTCGCCGTCGGAGCCTGTCTCTTGTTGCGGCCCGATGGCGGAATCTTGCTCGCGGCGCTCGGAGCATATTTGTTCTTACTTTTTGTAAGCGTAATTCGCGAGCAAAGTCGAAACCTCGACCACGCGCCTGTGCTCCTTCCAATACTGCGCGCGGCAATTATTCTCGTGATCGGCGCGCTTGCACCGCTCGTTCCGTGGACCTTGCGCAATCTCCACACCCTACATCGATTCCAGCCCCTCGCTCCGCGCTATGCCAACGACTCCGATGAACCGGTGATGGCGGGATTCAATCGCTGGACCAAAACGTGGATGGCGGACTATACGTCCGTGCAGGAGATCTACTGGAACGTGCCCGGTTCCGCTATTGAAATCTCGCGGCTGCCACGACGCGCTTTCGATTCAGCGCAGCAACGGCAGGAAACCGCAGAACTATTCGCCGACTACAATCAGGATCACGACATAACTCCGGAACTCGATCAGCGCTTTGCCGCGCTGGCGGCCGCACGCATTCGGGCCGCCCCCCTGCGTTACTACGTTTGGCTTCCGGTGCTGCGCATTGCCGACATGTGGCTGCGTCCTCGAACCGAGCTGCTGCCTTCCGATCCGCGCTGGTGGGAGTTCAATGACGACCGCACCTGGCTTGCGGTCAGCATCCTGTTCGGGCTGGTGAATCTGGCTTACGTCGTCGCGGCATTGGGCGGGTTCTTAGGCTGGCGTGGAATTTACGGCGTCGGATTATTCGTTTTATTTCTGATCCTGCGCTCTCTGTTCCTCGGGACGCTGGAAAATCCCGAGCCCCGTTACACCTTGGAATGCTATCCGGTAGTCATAATTGTGGCTGCCGCGCTGTTCATCGGCAAAACGCATCGCATCCATCGAAAACCCGCTGAAAACCCGCATGAACGCTCCTGAATCTGGAACGCCGTCTGTGAAAAGCCGTATTCAAACGTTTCACAAACCCCGAAGACATTGAAAATTAAGCTTGAACTTTGTGGCCCCGCAGTTGCACAATAGCGCCCCAACGGGTCCCCCAGGGTCTCGCTTTCGTCGCTAACTTCCTGGGCAAACAAAATCGATGGTGACGCCCCAGCGGGGGAGGAGATCTCTATGCGTAGGAGCGCACGTGTAGTTACTCTGTTGGTTGGATTCTTACTTGCGTTGGGCACTCTAGTCGTTGCGCAGACTGCAACCACGTCACTGCGCGGAACGGTCTACGACGCTAAAGGCGCAGTCATTTCTGGCGCCTCCCTTACCCTCACGAACCCGGCCACGGGATTCAGCCGAACGGCGAAGAGCGACACTCAAGGCAATTATCAATTTCTCGAGCTCCCGCCGGCGACCTATACCCTGGATGTCGATGCCGCCGGCTTCGCCAGATTGAAACAAGACGGCTTGGTACTTCAAGTCGCTACTCCCGCCACGTTGAACGTAAACATGCAAGTCACCGGGGGAACCGTCACCGTAGAGGTGAGTGGGACCGCCCCGCTGGTTAACACGCAAGATGCCAGCATGGGGCATGCTTTCGGAGCCGACCAGATTGCCGACCTGCCATTCGAAGGACGCGATCCCGGAGGAATCCTAAGCCTCCAGACAGGCGTCGTATTCACCGGTAACAGTACTCATATTTCTAATTCAGCCGACAGTCGCGCCGGAACGGTAAACGGCGCACGCAGTGACCAAACCAATATCACCCTCGATGGTGTCGACAACAATGATCAACTTCTGGGCACGGCCTTCGCGGGAGCAATCCGTGCGCCTCTGGATTCGCTGGAGGAGCTCAAGGTAACCACCAGCAATTCTGAGGCGGATTCCGGCCGTTCCTCGGGCGGACAGGTATCTCTGGTTACCAAGAGCGGCACCAATCACGTTCACGGCTCTTTTTACATTTATAACCGCCCCACCTTCACCGCGGCGAATGATTGGTTCAACAAGGCCGCGCAAATCAGCCAGGATGAGCCCAACACTGCGCCGTTTTTGTTACGCAATACGTTCGGAGCGAACGTAGGTGGGCCGATCATTAAGGACCGTCTGTTTTTCTTTGCAGCTTACGAGGGCCAGCGCAAGCGGGAAGCCCTGCAGGTTTCCCGTGTGATTCCAAGCGCGGGGATGAAAGTCGGCTCGATAAGTTATCCTTGTACACAGGATCCAACCTGCCCCGCGGGCGGAGTGGAAACATTGAACGCGGCTCAGATCGCCGGCATGGACCCGAACTGTTCTGGTAATGGCACTTGCCCGCTGGGACCGGGGCCAAATCCGCTCTTGGCGAATATCGGCGGAGCCAATCCGGGCGCTCTCTTCACCCAATATCCAAATGCCAACACGAACACGGTCGGCGATGGCTTCGACTATGTGGGATACACTTTCTCTTCGCCATTACCGGCAAGCCAAAATGCCTATGTCGCGAAGCTCGATTACAACCTCACCAGAGACGCAAACCACCGCCTGTTTCTGCGCGGCATCATGAATAATGATCGGACGGCAGAGCGCAACCTCAGCACTCCATTTTCGATAACCGGGGACGGTGGCGAGCAATTTCCCGGCCAGGCCGAGCAGCAAGTCGAGCACGATAATAACAAGGGCTTTACCGCGGGCTACACGGCGACATTTAGCAGCACCCTGATTAACAATTTCCGTTTCGGCTACATCAGCCAACTTATCAACATTCAGGGACTGCAAAGCCAGCCCTTCGTTCATTTCCGTGGCATGGACGATGTCACCGGCTTCACGCCGACCCTGAACACCCACGTGCCGGTCAAGAACATTGTCGATGACCTCACGAAAGTGGTCGGTAACCATAGCTTCCAGTTCGGGTTAAATTATCGGCAAGTGGATAACTTGCGCGAATCAAACGCGCAGAATTTCTTTTCTGCGGAGACCAATGTCTACTGGACAAACAATTCCGGCATCGCAAACACGGGCAGCAGTCTCGATCCGGCGGCCTTCGGTTATCCGGCAGTCGATTCGGGTTTCGCCGCGAGCTATGACTTTGCCATGGCCGCCCTGGTGGGGCTCGTTCCCCAAGTCAACGCCAATTACGAACTTACCAAGACCCTGAGTTTGATTCCGCAAGGTCAACTGGTTCCCCGGCATTTTCGCGATCACGAATACGAGTTTTACGGCCAAGACCAGTGGAGGATCAAGCCCAACCTCACATTCACCTATGGCCTTCGCTATGCGATCTTGCAGCCGCCTTTTGAAACCACCGGCACGCAAGTTGCGCCCACCATCAGCCTCCACGACTGGTTCTTGCAACGCGGCCAGGCTGCCTACCAGGGCCAGGTCTATGACCCGACCATCGGCTTTGGTCTTGCGGGCCAGGCGAACGGCAAACAACCTTACTGGGGATACGACTACAAGGACTTCGCTCCGCGTGTTGCCTTTGCTTATTCTCCCAAAGGTGAGGGCGGCTGGGCCAAGCGGTTGTGGGGCGGCCAAGGAAAGACCTCGATTCGCGCCGGTTACGGCATCTACTTCGATCACTTCGGAGAGGGAATTACTAATACCTTCGACCGCAATGGCTCCTTCGGCTTGACCACCTCCGAGGTCAATCCAGCCGGAATTCAAAGTGTGGACGGTTCGGCACGCTATTCGGGGCTCTATAACATTCCTACGACCAGTGCTGACGGCTGCAGCACACCGCCCTGCTCGCTTGTCGGAGCGCCGCCCACCGGTCCGTTTCCTGTCTTTCCCCCGAGCGGCGCGTCGACCCCTGGCGGATTCGCGATTACCTGGGGGCTCGATGACAAGCTAAAAACTCCATATTCCCACGTAATCGATTTTTCGATAACCCGGGAGCTGCCCTCGAACTTTGTCTTTGAAGCTTCCTATGTCGGACGCTTCGCCCATCGTCTCTTACAGGAAGAGGACTTGGCCGAACCCACCAATCTTCGCGACCCGGCCAGCAACACTACCTATTTCCAGGCGGCGCAGGCTTTGGCGAGGCAATACTATTCCGGCACGCCGATTCAAAACATAAGTGCAGCGACGATCGGCACCAAGTACTGGGAGAACGTCTTTCCTTCTGCTGCCGGTCCGGCTGCTAGTCAACTGTCTGGTTCCACCGACGCGACGACGGGTATCACTTCTACTTGCACGGGTGGAGGGATCCCGGGTACGACGCAGTTATCGGCCACCCAGGCGATGTACGATCTTTTTTGCAATTTCTCCGGAAATGAAACTACTGCGCTTTCGATCGCTGATGCGTTCTGCTTCCCCTCTTGCGCTACCCTTAAAGGCCAAACAACGCCCACTCCTTACGCCTACTACAGCCCACAGTTTTCTTCACTGTTTGCTTGGCGGAGCGTCGGTAACAGCGCCTACAACGCTGGCCAGTTCAGTCTGCGCCATCGCTCGGGTGGTTTGGAATTCGATTTAAATTACACATACTCCAAGTCAATCGATGACGGCTCCAACGCCGAACGAGTCAACGAGTTTGAGGGCTTTGGTTTCGGCAGCCAGATCATCAATTCATGGATCCCGCAGCAGAATCGCGCCGTATCCGATTTCGATACCACCCACATCGTCAACGCAAACTGGGTCTACCAACTGCCATTTGGCCGCGGAAAGCGATTCGGTAGCGGCATGGGCCGAGTCGCCAACGGAGTGTTTGGCGGATGGACAATATCCGGTCTCTGGCGCTGGTCCAGTGGATACCCGTTCTCGCTATTCAGTCCAGAATGGGCCACGAATTACCAGCTCGAAACCCCCGCCGTGCCCTTGAGTAGCGCGCGTCCTAAGACTGGGAGCTTCATCGTTGCTCAGGCGAGCGGCGGGACCGGCCCGAACGTGTTTCAAGACCCTGGAATTACAGACGCCGGCACCAACCCCAACGCCGCTATCAATCTTTTCCGGGCGGCATATCCCGGTGAGGCAGGACTGAGGAACGGCTTGCGCGGTCCCGGTACGTTTAATATCGACACGGGTGTGGCAAAAAGCTGGTACATCACGGAACGCCAGTTCGTTAAATTCTCCTGGCAGATGTTCAACGTAACCAACTCGGCACGTTTCGACGTGGGCACGATGTCGATAAACGGAAACAACTCTCTGTCCAGCAGCAGCAGCTTTGGAAACTTCAGTTCCACACTCTCCAATCCGCGGGTGATGGAGTTCGGCCTGCGTTATACCTTCTGATCGGCTACGGAGATTCATCCAGGGGCGGATTTTCCGCCCCCTTTTAATTCTCGCTGCAGGATCTAGAGCAAGCAGCAAAGCCAGATTACTTCGAGGGATTGAGGTGTGGACTCGCTTACGATAATGGTGAGTCGCTCATCCTGAAGCGCGTCCGAACGTGCTCCGAAATCAGTTCGATCGCGGCACGGTTGGTGACTGGATCGGTTTGGGCCAGATACCGCATAGCCTCCACCAGCAGCCGCTGTCCGTCAACGTAGCGAGGATCGGAGGCGCGTTCTCGTTTTGTGGAACGACCCAACTTCGGCGGGACTGGGATGGTGAACACTTTGGCCATGCGTGGACTCAATTGAGCATTCTCAAGGCAGTATAGCGCTCCAAGTGCATTTTCCAGAACAACATTCTTCTGCTTCCGATTCAACTACTTAGCCGCGAGGCGAGACAATCTTCGTCTTGCCTGTGGTTTTCAAGCGAAATACGTCGTTGCTGATCTTCGCATTTACCTTTACCGCGGAATACTTGGCCAAACGATAATCGCCCTGGCTCTCCATGAATTTCTGCTGCAGCGAGATGCCGCGGTTAAGGTCGATCCATAGGAATGCTTCCGTGAAGTAGTTCCGGACTTTCTCGCTCTTGGGAATCAGGTGGAGCTTCGCCGTCGCTATGTTGTCAATGGTCTCCTCCCCCTGATAAGTGATGTCAAATGAGTTTTTCAAATCCTGCCCACTGCCCCCAAAGCCCAGAACCAGATAGCTTTCTATTTCGTTATGGTTTGCGCCTGCCGTATATTGAATGACCTGTTCGATCTTTGGCTGATACACCTGCAGCTTGCCGTCTTTGTAGAGGAGAAACTTCTGCTCGGGTTCCTTGATGTCAGCCATCATTTCAATTTCTTTTCCCGAGCGCCGGTAATAAACCGTGCCCTTCTGCGGGTCGGTTTCATCGACCACTTTCTGATACTGATCCCAAACGAAATCGGCTTGCGTGGTTTGGAAATTGGCGGCTGCCGCATCCATCTTTTGGAGCACACTGTCGAGAGTAGCAGCGCCCGGCTCTTGTGCTGTTCCGATCGAACTCAGCAACGTAATCCAGGCGAGGCCGATGATCCGCAAGAAAGGTTTTATCACTATTTTCTTTTCACCCAAACCCGGTAGTTCTGCACTTTCCCGTCCTGATCCGGTACTCCCTCATAGTTCACGATCGACACCGCGCCCGAAATCGGTTCAATAACACGCAGCAATTGGTCGGGCACGGAGCCGCTATCACCCGGCGAAAGCGCGCTGGCGGAAATCTCATACAGCAGGCCGCCTTGCGCGTCCGTTGTGACAATGACATCAGTCTGATGCAGCTTGCGGGGAACTGGTTTGTCGTTGTAATTAATCCAGTACGGGGTAGCAAAGATGAAGATAAGGATCAGCGTAACCATGACGTCGTAATGCAGGGTGCCACGCTCATGCTGCCACAGAATATAGCTGCGGATTGTTCGCCAAACGGCGTTCATCGGTAGGGAAGGCGCGCCGCTATTGGTCGTGCTGATGTCCACACTTTGCAAGTCTAGTGACCGCGTCCTTTCTTGGCAATGATTAAGCGATTGAGCTTCTAGCTACTGGCTTTGAGCGATCTCCCGACAGCGGTGATTCGCTCGGCGCCGATGTAAGGCCGCAATACTTCGGGAATCACAACACTACCATCCGCCTGCTGGTAGTTCTCGACAATCGCCACCCATGTGCGGCCCACGGCCAATCCACTTCCGTTCAGCGTGTGGACAAACTCAGTCTTGTTCCTACCTTCCGGCCGGTAACGTATATTAGCCCGCCTTGCCTGATAGGATTCAAAATTCGAGCACGACGAAATCTCGCGGAATAACTGCTGCCCCGGCAGCCAGACTTCAATGTCATAGGTCTTCGTCGGAGATGCTCCCATATCACCCGTGCACAATGCCACCGTGCGATAGTGCAGCCCAAGCTTTTGCAGAACGGTCTCGGCGTTTCGTGTGAGCTTCTCATGTTCGTCATACGAATTTTCCGGGTGCGCAAACTTTACCAATTCTACTTTCTGAAACTGGTGCTGACGTATGATGCCGCGCACGTCCTTCCCGTAGGAGCCCGCCTCGCTGCGAAAGCACGGAGTATATGCCGTCAGTGAAATCGGCAAACGTGCGGAATCAAGCACTTCATCGCGGTACAGGTTTGTGACCGGAACCTCCGCTGTCGGAATCAGCCAGAGATCTTTTTCTCCATGCGGAACGCGAAACGAGTCGGCGGCAAACTTGGGTAACTGCCCGGTTCCGTACATGGATTCGGAATTAACCAGGTAGGGTGGCAGAACTTCGGTATATCCATGCTCGCGGGTGTGCAGGTCAAGCATGAAATTCGCCAGCGCTCGTTCGAGCTTTGCGCCCATGTCCCAGTAAACCGCAAAGCGCGCCCCGGTGAGCTTGACGGCTCGCTCCAGGTCGAGAATGCCGAGTTCCGCTCCCAGCTCCCAGTGCGGCTTTGGAGTGAAGTCAAACTTTGGCGGCGCGCCCCATTGCCGGATTTCCACATTCCCTTCCGGGCTATGGCCGACTGGAACGCTCTCATGCGGCACGTTGGGGATTCCAGAGAGAATCTCCTGCAGCCGCGCGTCGAGGTCGGCAGCAGTTTTCTCCAGGATCTGAATCTGCTCGCGCAGCTCTTTCGTCTCGGCAATGGCAGCCGTTGCGTCCTGGCCCGCCTTTTTTAGCTTGGCAATGTCCTCCGAGGCCTTGTTTCGCCGAGCCTTCATGGTCTCCGACTCGGTAATAGCCTGGCGGCGCTGCGTATCGACCGCTAGGAAATCTTTCAGCACGGCAGCCGGGTCGGCGCCGCGCTGGCGCAGCATTTCTTCCACCCGGGGCAGGTTGTCACGAACAAAATTCAGATCGAGCATGGGAACTCAATACTGTATCGGAAACCATGCAAGGAATGCACCCAAGCACAGTCGCGGCCGTGAATAATCTTGCTGCCGGGAGGAGTCTCGAACCCCCAAGAACCGAAGGGCGGCGGATTCTTAGCCCGTTTTTGGGCATTTTGCGCTGTCGCGATCTGTCGCAGATTTCCGCATAAGAGCTTTATAGTCAACATGATATGGGGAACACTCGTCTTGCAGTAAATCGCAGCGAGATGCACAAAAGTTGGAAACGAACAGCCATCAAAACAGTTACTAGAACTGCACTAGATGTAGCCATGTCGAGGCCGCTCGACATCGTGGTCATGCCCAAGCTTTCGCTGCTTGTTGCGGATGCGGTTGATGACCTGACCGGCCGAAGATCGACCTGCCTCGAATTGTCGCATCCGACTGGATCGTCCGGCATAACCGATTGCTCCCGGGCACCGATTGTAAACCGACGCCAGAATCCCCTCCCCATTCAGATCACTCAGACTATATGAAAAGTGCTCGGGGTGAAGGTGGTCTATTGTTTGCTAGAGCGTGAATCCAGTGGGGCGAGCAGCACCGTCACTCCGTAAAGGCGGCCGTTTGGCTTGGTTTTGCCGACGGCACCGATCAAGCTGATGATGTGCGCGTTAACCTTCTCAACCCCGGCAGGGGTGAGCCAGCCGGTCTTGCGGAGCCCCCATAATTCACGTCGTCTGCCAGAAACAGTAATATCTTGCTGCAAAAAACCGCGCTTGAAATCTCGTAGGCCGAGACGGAGCATCGAGCCTATAATCGCGTTGACTTGCGGGCTGTTTCCTTCGCTACCAGTGCGATATTTGAGTCCGAATTGCGGTGCGATTGTCTTGAAGAGCGACTCCCTACGGCCCTTGGAGAGTCGATGGCCGGCCCTGGTAACCAATCCGACTTTCAGCAATACGCGAAGGTGATAGTAGAGGGAATCTGCTGGCTTTCCCAATACGCTGGCGAGCTCAGCAACGGACACGGTTCCAATCTGTGAGAGGGCGTCCAACACTTCCTGACGCGGAGCGGCACAAAGCGCGTTCAGCTGCTTGACATCGTCAATCCAAAACGTCTTCTTGAGCTTGGCCATTCCCTGTGAACCCTCATTTTCCGGTATTCCATCAATTCAGCTTTTGTTTTCCTTGCTGCAAAGCGACCTGTGACCTCGCGTCACGGAAACGCCCGCATTCGGCCACACTACAGCTTGAAGCGACATATTGAAGAGTTTGCAATATATTCAACGAGTCATTTACACTTCCGTCGCAGCCACTGTATCGCGACGGGCCCAATCTCAAGCTAATAGGAGCGTCGGGTCGGGAGTAGCGAAATGAAAACTGTCTTCCGCATCCTGGTTCTCGGCGTCTTTGCATTGAGACTTTGCCGAGCACAACCTGAGGACACTCGGCTGGTCGACCGGCTCGCGCAAGCTCAAACTGAATCGCAGGCCCTCTATGACAGGCATGAATTCTCCCAAGCGGCTGCGGTGCTCAAAAAATTGAGCGCGGACCCTGCGATCGTACTCCTGCCCGCCTGGCCCGATACTCTTTACAACTTGGCCTGCGATCAATCACGAGCGGGGCAAGTGGAGCAAGCGCAAGCAACACTCCAACAGGCGGCGCAATTGGGAGCGGCCGTTTCATCCGATCAGTTGTCACAAGATCCCGATCTGGTCTCCTTGCACAATCAACCAGCGTTCCAGCAGCTCGTCGAGACGCTCAGGAACCAGGAAGGCTTATGGAAAGAAACTGCGGCTCTCGGTACGACCTACAAACTCATCCTGAGCGAGGATGAAAAGGTGGCGGGGCTGTCCAAATTCTGGTCAGAGACTCGTTTCAATTTCCCGTTCTTCACTCGAATACCGGGGACGGATTGGGATGCATTGTACATGGCTTATCTCGCCAAGGTGCGAGGCGCCAAGACGACGGCGGACTATTACCGCGTCTTGATGCGCTTTGCGGCAGAACTGAAGGACGGCCATACCAATATTTACCCTCCGCCCCAGTTGTTCAATACCATCTATGCTGCTCCGGGCCTTCGCACGGCACTCGTCGAAAGCTCGGTGGTTGTCACTCAGGTGCTGGACCCGAATTTGCGCATCGCCGGGTGGAAAGTTGGAGACGTGATTCTTAAGGTCGGAAGTCTCGACATCCGCGAGCATGCTGCGACCAATGTAATGCCATACGTCAGCTCTTCGACAGCTCAGGATCGTGATGTTCGCGCGTATAACTATGCGCTCTTTGCAGGTGACATCAAAGATCCATTGGTTCTGACGGTTGAAGATGCCTCGGGAAGGCGTGAAGTACGCAAGATCATTCGGCTTTCCACTGAAACCGTCGGTCCCATGTTCAAGACTGCGGAGAGCGAGTTTAGAATTCTTCCCGGCAGCGTCGCCTATGTGGCCGTCAATGAATTTGAGGATGACAGCGGAGTGAAGACTATTGATGCCCACTGGTCTGAGATTCAGGCCGCCAAAGGCTTGGTCCTCGATGTGCGGCATAACGGGGGCGGCAACAGCCAAAATGGCGTCAGCATTCTCCAGATGCTCGCTTCTTCACCTTTCGAATGGGAGAGCGAGTGGACTCCCGACTACAAGGCCGTGTACCGCGCCTATGGGTTGGCCCAGAGACCGACTGCGCTCCCAAAGCCGGCCTTCCGACCCGACGCGCAACATCACCTCGGGTTGCCAGTCGTGGTGCTGACAAGTGCAGAAACGTTTTCTGCGGCGGAGGATTTCGTGGCTTTGTTCGAATCCATGCACCGCGGTCTCGTCGTTGGCGAACCTACCGCTGGCAGTACCGGCCAGCCCTTTTCGTTCAAGTTACCAGGAGGCGGAAGCGCGCGGATCTGCACAAAAGAAACCCGCACACCCGACGGGCGTGTCTACATGGGCGTCGGAATTCAGCCTCAGATAATTGTCAAGCCGTCGGTTGCAAATATTCGGGAGGGTAGCGATGCAGCTTTGGATAGAGCGGTGGAATACCTATCGAGGAACAGCGTGTCCCATTAGAAAGCGAGGTCGTATGTTGCGCAAGCCAATGCCTGTTCTGTTCCTTCTGACTTTACTCGAGCTGCTGCTGTCGGTCTGCCCCGCGCAGCAACAGGCGAGCACCACCGCAAATGCGCCCAAAGAAGGAGTGGCCGCTCCGAATGAGCGAGGGCGAATCCTGGGGATCGGCGGAGTATTCTTCAAGTCCGCGAATCGACAACAGACGCGTGAATGGTACGCCAAGCATCTCGGACTGGCGGATAAAGGCGCGGGCGCCATGCTGCCATGGCGGGAGAAAGACAACCCCGACAAGGAGCATGTGACCGTCTGGACCGTGTTCCCTGGAAACACCACCTACTTCGGGCCCGGCCAAGCGTTCATGGTGGACTATATAGTTGACGACCTCGATGCGCTGCTGGAACGGTTGCAGAAAGAGGGCGTCAAGATTGATCCCAAGCGCCAGGACGCAGATTATGGCCGGTTCGCGTGGATCTACGATCCCGACGGCAACAAGATCGAATTGTGGCAGCCGCTGACGCCCAAGGGGAAGTAGCGGAATCCAAAGTGTCAGCATGGCAACGGAATTGAACTGAGATCCCCGTGGCGACGCGATCCGGCCTTAGAACGTGGATCGCGCGGGGAGAAACCCTCGCGCACCGACGCCCAAACGCGGAGTAGTTACTCCGATGAACATCCTGTTGTGGGTCCTGCAGGTCTTAGCCGCGCTCATGTATGGCGCGTCGGGAGTCATGAAGGTCTTCATGTTCGACAAAGTCAGCAAGGACGTCCAGTCCTTTGGGGCCTTGCCGCGGGAAGCCTGGACGGCCCTCGGCATTCTCGAACTCGTGTGCACGGTCGGGCTCATCGTTCCCGCCGCTTTCCACTGGTACCCCGCGCCCACGGTCATCGCCGCCACTGCCCTCGCGATCGAGAGCCTTGTGTTTGTCGGGGTGCACGCCACGTACCGCGAAATCACGACCATCTTCATGAGCCTTGTGCTGGGTCTCCTCATGGCGTTCATCGCGTACGGCCGGTTGGTCCTGAAACCGATCCCCTGATCGGCGACCCCTGCAGGTCCACTGAACGTTGACTATAAGGCCGGAACAACGCTGCGGCGCGTGTTGCCGCGTAAAGTTTCAATGGATTGAACGATTAGATTATTCAGTTCCGAACAAGGCGTGGCGACGACGGTAGCTCCTTGAGGCTCCAACCGCGGAACCCGTCGTCGAAGCGCTGGGCCCCTGCACATGACGCGAAGAGGCGGCCTTCAGAGCATGAAAGCCCGGAGGTGTGGGGGTTGCCTTGCAGCAAGGATGGGACTTCGCCATCCCCATGTCCCCGCACTGCTCCGCCATCTTCATTGCAACACTCGCGCTCGGCCGATGTCATTGCTGCACCCGGCAATACACACGCCGTGACCGGCAGCGCAGGCAACATCAGCGCCAGAGCGGAGACACCGAGTTTCATCAACAGTTTCAACATCACCCGTCTATCTACCACTGACAGTGAGACGCAACAGGCGGGGAAAAACTTCACCGTACCCGTCAAGTGCCTCTCGGAGGAGCAACTGGCGCTCAATCGTGTCGTGACACCGGATGCCGACCGCCTCCCGGAGTTGGGCCGACAATATCAAAAGAATTTGGCTCGGGGAAGGACGCGCATCCTGATTGCTTACCTCAGGAGCGTTTGCTCGGGCAAAAGCATGGGCGAAGGGGAATGTAGTACAGGATGTTTGCTTTTCACTGATTTGTGCTGGTGCCGGGAGGGGGAGTCGAACCCCCAAGACCCGAAGGTCGGCGGATTTTGAGTCCGCTGCGTCTGCCAGTTCCGCCATCCCGGCGCTTCGTGGAAATGCTTGATTTTACAGCTTATTTCACACCGTACGTCTTTTTCATTCGCAGCAGCGAATGTGAAACTGTGCAAGTGAATGTGAAAGTATTCATGGGCTTTCACAGATCCTTGCGACACCCATGAAGTGCTTTGGGGCTCTCCTCGGGCGACGATGTCCCCTAGCCAAGCAATACAAGGACATCCGTGTGAGATTTTACCACCCAACGCAGTCATAGCCCCATCTCTAAATGATGACCCGCCCCCATTCGGACGTTCGCGCCCGAGCACCTTTCCGGAGTCGTTGCGGGCATTGCAACGGTCAGCGCATCTTTTCATCGTGGCTTTTCGAGCGTTACGAACCACCGGGGGACGGTTTCACCCGTGCAAATAGCCAAGCTCGCTATTTTCGATTATCATGGATTGTGAAAATAGCGCAGAACGCTATTTTCGACCATAAGAAGGCGGATGTGGGCCACGCTACTAACATTCCCGGCCAGAAAGTATCGCAGGGCAGCTATTCCGCCTTTGTGCCGGCGCCCCTGCCTCCTGAACTGAACTGGACACCCCGGCTGATTGGGGCACTCTCGGACGCAGACCGGCTAGTCGGAAGATTAGCGGGCGAAGGTGGTCGGCTGCCCAACCCTCATATTTTGATCCGGCCTTTCGTACAGCGAGAGGCTGTTCTATCGAGCAAGATTGAAGGCACACAGGCCACGCTAGGTGAGTTGCTTGCCGCCGAGGCGGGAGCGATCGTGGATCGAAGTCCCGAGGATCTTCGGGAAGTCGGCAATTACGTGGTGGCTCTCGAGCACGGAATTTCTCGCCTCAAGAAACTTCCGCTTTGCGTAAGGCTTGCCCGGGAGTTGCACGAAAAACTCATGACGGGCGTTCAAGGGAATCGGGCTGCGCCCGGACGTTTTCGGAAAATCCAGAATTGGATTGGCAAGCCTGGCAGTACGATCGCAACTGCTTCCTACATCCCGCCCCCTCCAGGAGAGATTGAACCGTGTCTCGCGGCCTGGGAGAAATTCCTGCATGAATCGACCCTTCCGCCGCTCGTGATCATTGCGCTGGCTCACTATCAGTTCGAAGCAGTTCACCCTTTTCTTGATGGCAACGG
>DATNLE010000281.1:0-1294 GCA_035603035.1 Candidatus Acidiferrales bacterium
TAGCGAGATCCAGGCCCCAATACTTGTGACTGCGCCAGATGAAAGGAGTGGGCCATTTAGGTTGGCGTTGACGGAACAGGCAGTGAGCGCGTCGCGGACGCTTGCGATCAGCGCGCAACGGTTCGTCTGGGTTCCGGCACAGCCAGGCTCTGCGTCGAGTCATCGCCCGGAAAGATTGCAAGCGGGAGTTCTGATATTTCACGCGGATCCTTTGTTGACGGCAAACCAAAGAGAACTGGCTGGCACGGTGAAAGTGCGAGCGACAGTCGGAAGGAGCGGAGATGTTGCGGATGTGCAGCCGATCAGCGGTCCTGCGCTTCTGATTCCGGCGGTTGTCCGGGCTGTTCGGGAGTGGCGCTACACAGTGACGCTCTTGGATGGACAGCCTATAGGAGCTGAGGAAGACGTGGTAGTCGCGTTTCGTCCGAGAAATTAAGAAGGAAGCGTGTTAGGAAATTGGCCTTGCTGCGCTCTGAGAGACTTTATTCCTGCCTAAGGTTCGTAGTGGTGAGTTTTACAGGTTTTAACCTATAGGCCCTCCCACGGGATACTGGTATAAGTACGCTTCTAAAGTTGCGCTCTGCGGTTATCGTCGGCCTGACCATTAGTGGCTATTTAGCGAAAATTCTAATGAGGTGTTGCTCATGCACATGCTGCGCTCGATCCGCTCCGTTCGTTGGCTGTTGCTGTCCACGTTCTTTCTATTCCTCCCGAATATGTCTTTCGGGCAGGTTGTTGGAGTCTCGATTACCGTAGCGCCTCCCGCGCTGCCGGTGTACGTCCAACCGATTTGCCCCGCTGACAATTATATTTGGACGCCCGGTTACTGGGCTTACAGCGGAGACGATAGTGATTATTATTTTGTGCCTGGCACGTGGGTAGAGGCGCCGACTCCGGGTTTTCTGTGGACTCCAGGGTATTGGGGATGGAACAACGGAGGGTATGGGTGGAACGAGGGCTATTGGGGACCGCATGTCGGCTTCTATGGCGGCGTTAATTACGGTTTTGGATACGGCGGAGTGGGGTTCGAGGGCGGGTACTGGCAGGGTGGAAGTTTTTTCTACAACCGGTCGGTGAGCAACATAAACGTAACGGTAATTCACAATGTTTACAGCAAGACGGTAATCAATAATTATAATTCGACGACGCGCGCGAGCTTCAACGGTCCGGGCGGAGTAACCCGGAGGCCCACGGCACAAGAAGAAACATTCTCGCACGAACAGCATACGCCGGCTGTAGCCAGTCAGACACAGCATCGGGAGGCGGCGTCGAAGGATCGAAGCCAATTTGCTTC
>DATNLE010000049.1:0-14903 GCA_035603035.1 Candidatus Acidiferrales bacterium
TTGGCCATGTCGCGAGCGATACGGTCCCGATTCTCGTCATTCCCATCAATGGGCGCCACATTTCCGTCAATCCTCTGGGTCGGAGACCTGGGATTCTGAGTTTGCGCATGACCGAGAATCGTGAACAACAAAAACAGACAAATGTTCCACGCTATCTGCGTTCGCACAGTATCCTCTGAAACGGGCGCGAACTTTCTGCCCGTTATCAAAGTATGGCCATTTTCCCTGGAGAGGGCAACGAAAAATGCCGAAGCGAACGGACGTGTAAAACGCTTTGCCCAAAAAACAAGCCTCCAGCACGGGCCGGAGGCTTGCGAATGCTCAAATCCCAAGCTGCAGGATTACAGCGAACTCATATTCGACAAAAACTCCCCATTCGATTTCGTCTTGCTCAGCTTGTCGATCAGCAACTCCATGGCTTCCACCGGAGACAACGGATTCAGCACCTTCCGCAGCACCCAGATCCGCGACAGATCTTCTCGCGGAATCAGCAGCTCTTCCTTACGCGTGCCCGACCGCTGAATGTCGATGGCTGGAAACACGCGCTTATCCACCAGCTTGCGCTCCAGAATAATTTCCGAGTTTCCCGTGCCCTTGAACTCTTCAAAAATGACGTCATCCATGCGCGATCCCGTATCGATCAGCGCCGTAGCGATAATCGTCAGCGATCCACCTTCTTCAATATTTCGCGCCGACCCAAAGAACCGCTTCGGCCGCTGCAAAGCGTTCGAGTCCACGCCGCCGGAAAGCACTTTGCCCGATGGCGGAACGATCGTGTTGTAAGCCCGCGCCAAACGCGTAATCGAATCCAGCAGGATTACCACGTCGCGCTTGTGCTCGACTAATCGCTTCGCCTTCTCAATCACCATTTCAGCAACCTGCACGTGCCGCGCCGCCGGCTCGTCGAACGTAGACGAAATCACTTCGCCCTTCACCGAACGCTGCATGTCGGTAACTTCTTCCGGTCTCTCATCGATCAGCAACACCATCAACACCACTTCGGGATGATTCGTCGTAATCGAGTTCGCCACATTCTGCAGCAGCATGGTCTTGCCAGCACGAGGAGGAGAAACGATCAACCCGCGCTGTCCCTTGCCGAGCGGCGTCAGCAGATCCATCACCCGCGCGCTGGAATTCTCACGCGTCGTTTCCAGCTTCAGGCGTTCCTGCGGATACAGCGGCGTCAAATTATCGAATAGAATTTTATTGCGCGCTTCGTCTGGCGATTCAAAATTCACCGCCTCGATCTTCACCAGCGCGAAATATTTCTCGCCCTCATGCGGAGGCCGCACCTGTCCGCTGATCGTGTCGCCCGTCTTAAGATCAAACTTGCGAATTTGCGACGGCGATACATAAATATCGTCCGGACCCGGCAAGTAGTTGTAGTCCGGCGACCGCAGAAATCCGTAGCCGTCAGGCAAAATTTCCAGCACGCCCTCGGCAAAGATGTGGCCTTCTTTTTCGCTCTGGGCCTGCAGGATTTTAAAGATGAGGTCCTGCTTGCGCAGTCCGCTGGCACCGGGCAGCTCCAAGGTCCTTGCGATCTTGGTCAGCTCGGTGATGTTCTTTTCTTTCAGTTCAGCGATGGTCATGATTCACCTAACCCCGGTCCACTCAAACGTGTGAGTTTCAGCGTTTTCGGGAGATTTTCAAAGGAGGGTAGCTAAGGAAGACAATGCAAACCGGGCAGGGCAGGCGGGGCTGTTTAAGCAGCCCGCCGTTGTGCCTCAGCAAAATTTTCCGGCTCCGACAGGATTTCCTGCCGCTCCGCGCCTGCGATCCGGTCCAAAACTCCATTCATTGTTTCTTGAATTCTGGTGCTGGGCCGGTGGAACTTCCGCGTGGCCTTGGAGGCAAGCTGACAAAGCATATAACGATTCCGTAATGTTTGTAAAGCGTCAAACACACGATCAGAGCGCATGTGTGCCTTTCCCCTTCCTTATAAGTATGGACATCTTGCCACCTCTGGGGCTCCCGATAGAACTGGTTAGAACTAAAAAGTCTTTCTAACCCATTGATTCTACTTAGATTGTGAGAGGTTAGCGCAATTCCTACCTAGAATAGATGCGTGAGCGAACCCCGAAGATGCTCACTTTTCCTGATTTGGGCTTACAGGTCGAGGTAGCTCAAAACTGACCTTTGAGGCTCCCGGCTCTCCGTGGAACAAGATAATGTACCCGGAATCCTCCTAATAGGTCAACATATTTTTCAACCTTTTACATATCTTTACCCGCAAATCTTTTCCCCGCAAACCGCACCCCGCATTGATCTTTAAATCTGACGCCACGCCTGTCGGCGGCGGGCTCTTCACTGTTTCATACCCAACTGCCAAAATAAGAACGAATAAACATCCGTGAACTCCTCAATCTGCTTGGTCACCGGTTTTCCCGCCCCATGTCCCGCCTTCGATTCAATCCTTAACAATATCGGACGAGTCTTGCTTGAGCCGTTCTTCGCCTCCGTCTGCATCTCTGCCGCCATTTTCTTGGCGTGCATCGGATCGACACGCGTATCCGTATCCGCCGTCATGAACAAGATCGCGGGATATTCCGTCCCCGCCTTGACGTGGTGATACGGTGAATAAGCATAGAGCCACTTGAACTGCTCAGGATTGTCCGAACTCCCGTACTCCGGAATCCACAACTTGGCAATCTGAAAATTCTGATAGCGCAGCATGTCGAGCAGCGGAACCTGGCATACCACCGCGCGAAACAAATCCGGACGCTGCGTGATCATCGCTCCCATCAGCAAGCCGCCATTCGACCCTCCCTGAATGGCCAGATGATCCTTGTCCGTATACTTTTCCGCGATCAGGTGTTCGGCGCCCGCAATCATGTCATCAAAAACATTCTGCTTGTTGCCGAGCATCCCCGCCCGATGCCAGTCTTCTCCAAACTCCGCCCCGCCGCGCAAATTCGCCACTGCATAAACTCCGCCATGCTCCATCCACAGATAAGCCGTGCGGCTGAAAGACGGGGTCATACTCACATTGAACCCGCCATAAGCCGTAAACAGCGTGGGATTGTGCCCGTCCTTCTTCAATCCTTTCTTGTTGACAATAAACATCGGCACTCGCGTTCCATCCTTCGAGTGGTACCACTCCTGATTCACTTCATAGGCCGCAGGATCAATCGATGGCGCATCCACCTTCGCCCACTGCGACGTCGCACCCGACTTCAAATCGTATCGGTAAACCGTAGGTGGAACTGTGAACGACAGAAATCCATAAAAGATTTCATCGCGATCCCATTTACCGTCCGAGCCAAACACCGTACCCAGCCCAGGCAGCGCAACCTCGTGCACATTCTTTCCCTCAAGATCGAAAATCTTTAACTGTGAGGTCGCATTCTGCTCGTACTGCGTGAAAAGTTTTCCACCCCACACGGCAGCCCCCTGCAAAACCGAGCCCGTCTGCGGAATGATTTCTTTCCAGTCGTCGCGCTCATAGTTGCCCGCTTCGGTTACGAACACGCGGTAACGCGGGGCATCTTCGTTGGTAACGATGTAGAGCCTTCCGTTGTACGCCGATCCGCTATAGAGAAAATTTTTGCCGGTAGTGATGCGTGTGGGTGGCGTACCCGCTTTCAGATCCATTAAGAACAGCTCGCTCTTCGTCCAGCCCTGCGCCACCGTAATCAACAGCAGGCGGCCATCGTTGTCGAGACTCACGCTGGGCCAATCCTCCGGATCACGGCCCTCCCCAAAAATCAGCGGATCAGTTACCGGATCGGTTCCCAATTCGTGATAGAACACGTGCCGGTTGTACATTTCTTGTCCGTCGGGCACGTCGCCCTTCTTCGGATACCGCGTGTAATAGAATCCGGAGTTATCGAGTCTCCACGCAATGCTCGCCGCGCGTGTCCGCTCAATCGTATCGGGAAGCGCAGTGCCCGTCTTGGTTTCAATAATGCGCAGCGTGCTCATCTCCGACCCGCTCGGCGAAGTTCCGTACGCCAGATATTTTCCGTTCTCTGAAGGCTGGTACCAATCAAGCGCAATCGTTCCATCCGCCGCAAGTTGGTTAGCATCCACCAGCACGCGATCTTTTCCATCCACGCCTTCCCGCACATAAAGCACCGGCTGGTTTTGCATGCCCTCACGCCGCGTGTAGAAATAATATTTCCCCGCAATCTCCGGCTGCGTAAGGCTGCCAATAGTTAACAACTCAGTGAGTCGCTTATGAATCGCATCGCGCCCCGGCAGCGGATCGAGCACGCCACGCGTGTAAGCCATCTCCTCTGCGACCCACTTCTGCGTCTCCGGAGTTTCCCCATCCTCCAGCCACCGGTAGTTATCAACAATCTTCACTCCCTGCAGGGTTTCCTCCAGCGGCCGCTTCTCGGACTTTGGAGGAACCGAAGGCGCAGCTGCCTTCGTATCATCCGCCTCCGCCGCATGCACCATCCCCGCCAAGACCATCAAAGAAATAATCCCCATCAGACGCAAACCTCCACCCATATTCACCTCGCAACCGCATAGCCTATCAAGAATTGCAGAGCATCTCCGCAGTTTTCATCCCTACCCCCAAATGTTATGATGAACGAAGCAAAGCGTGCGCTTCGCGCACGTTTTCAATATTCCTCAGTAGCTCAATGGCAGAGCATCCGGCTGTTAACCGGAGGGTTGTAGGTTCGAGTCCTACCTGAGGAGCCATTCTTTCAATGGCTTAGCCTTCTTTGCGCTCTGTCTGCGCTCCGTTCATCTGGAAAGCAAGCTGAGCCACTTTGCTGCTCGCGGTAGTCATCTCATCCGTTACAACGTCGCCATAAATGTTGAATGTGGTTCTGATGTCCGCGTGGCGCATCATCTTTTGCTGTACGGCCACGGGAGTGCCCACGGCGTCAAGCCACGAGCGGTAGGTGTGTCGGAACGCGTGTGTCCCGAGGTGACCGATTTTTGCCAGTTCCGCTGCTCGCACAAGCTCACGCCACACTCCCGTGTAGGAGTATGGGAGCCTGCCGTGTTTGAGTGGGCTTGCAAAAACCCAGTCCTGAGCTCCCGAAAATTCCGAAAGCTGTTTACAAGACTTGAGACGGTCCAGCAATTCGCTCGCCAGGTTGAATGTTTTTGCTGAGCCTTCCGTTTTCACATCGTCAACCACACGCTCAACGATGCCGCGCCGAATGCTCAACCGTGAGCTGAGCCAATCCACGTCAGACCATTGAAGTGCGAGGGCCTCACTGATGCGAAGGCCCAAGCAGACACAGAGAAGAGCCATGGTCGCGAACGGCTCACGCAGCTCTTTCAACAGAGCATGAAACTGCTCCGTTGTCAGGCTCCGTGCCTTGCGGACCTTTCGTGTTGCGCCTTTGTTCTTGACTAATGAGATTGGATTGCGGCTCATCTCCAGAAGACCAGCCCACATCGCAAACTCCACAAGCGTGTGCATCAGTGACCGGACGTGCGTTTTGGACTTGGGTGCTAAAGGTAGCTCCCGGAGCCACAATTCAAACGGGCGGGGTTGCACGTCACGGATAGGCGTGTCTCCCCATTGCGGCAGGATGTGATTTTTGAGGAAAGAGCGATACACCCGCGCCGTGGACAGGCGTGAAGGCATTCTCTCTGGTTCATATCGTGCAATCACTTCCCGCACCGTGCTCCCGATTGTGTTCTTGGTTTTAGTCGGCCGAACCTTTAGCCGCTCAACTTCCTTCCACACGGCGGCTTTGGTCGGAAACTCTTGCTTGGTGCCGATGAGTTTTGACCGGCGAGTTGCGCCGTCATACCAAAGGTAGTTCCAGGTCTTGCGCCGCTTGTCGTAGCGCACAGACCCGCTTGCGTGTCGCCTGACTCTCATTGCTGCCTCCCGTCAGCAGAGTCAGCGGATGACAACGACAGCATATCATCGAGGTCTTTCTGCCGAAACCTCCAAACGTGCCTGATGATTCCGGACAATTTGTAGGCTTTTAGCTTGCCTTGCCGTGCCCACTCCAGCAGTGTGCGCCGGTTTATCTTGAGGTATCGGGCAGCCTCATCGCTGGTGAGCCATTCATTTACGGTGTGTGCTCCGTTCTTGGACTGCCGCCGCTCCCCCTGAGATGTCGGACGCTCAATGCCGACGTAACAGGCCACTGCGTCGGCAGACACGAAGGGTTCGAAAAGGTTTCTTGGAGTCGGAACTGTGGATGAATTCGTTTCAGACTTCGTGAGGGCGCTGTTCATTATCTTGCTCCATTTCGCCTGGCACAATTCGCGCACCATCCGTTGTGTTCGTGCACTCTCTGCCTGAGGAGAGTCCGCATCGCTTGCCGTGGAGCGTATCTCTCGGTACAGCAAGAGTGACTCGGATCTTCGACCCGCCGGATCGGCGAGGCGAATTCACGCTGTCTCCAAAGCTGTACCCAGCGGCAGCAGAGAGATGAGTTATGGATGGGGCATCGTTCGTTCTGGGGAAGCTTCATCGAGACTGCTTCTGCTGCTAGTGCGATTGAGCTGGGCTTTTTTTTTCGCGAGCTCCAAAACTTTTTCTGTGGAAATCTCCGGATCGGGCTCACAGAATCTTACGTATGGTCGGGTCAGGTTTGGGTTTTGAGAAACGCTGCTTCGCAGCGGCTGAAGGGTGACACGTCACCCCCAAACGGGAACTGCAGGGGATACCTGAAGTTCTCCGGGATCTTAGGTGCGTCAACGCTTTCTGAATCAGCGACTAAGTTGTTTTTGTGAATTTCAACGTTTACGTTCGTAAACAAAATGTCGTTCTCAGCCGATGATCATGTAAACACACTGATTCGATTGTGGTTCTTACTTTCCGTCGAAGACGCTGCGCTCGATGCGTGAAGTGCGTGAAAGCCAGCTGTCCGCCGTCAACTATTATTTCCCCTCGGGATTTCTAATTGTCGCCCATCAGCCAGCCCTTTTCGACTTAGGCTTACTATGAGCGCTCCCCGCATTCCGCCATCTTCGACGTCTCCAACCGATACAGCGCGACTGGGTCTGCGTGCCAAAACCGTTGCCACCCGGCTTACTCCCGAAGAGCTGCAGGAGGTCGAAAATGCAGCCGAGCGCGACGGGAAATCCCTCGCGGAGTGGTTGCTTACTTGCTAAGTTCCCCCCGAAGAGAAAATGAGACTGCCGGAGACCAATCTATTCTCAATCCACGTCTAGCGAGAATCGTTATTGCACGGGCTCAAACACCAGGATCGCGGCTCCTTGATCGCCGATCGCCTGAAACGCGACATAAAAGCGATTCGACTGAGGGACGAGCAGCGAAGTGCCCGAACCGGGTCTACTCTTTATCTTGGAGATCAGTTCGTAGTGGTCGAGGTCTCTCTGTTCTCTGTTGGTAGACGTAGACCCATCCGGGTGACGCATCCGGTATCCCGTACCAACGCCCGCCGGTCATATACATAGGTTTGAGCCTGGCATCGTAATACACGCCGCCCATTGTTTCTGGCATGAAACTTTTTGTAGTCGAGGAGAATATAGATTAATGCTCGCTATTCGTGGCCGTTCACACTATGGTCGGCCACGATGTCATATCACGGGGATGGGGACGAAGCACTTCGTCTCTACAAGAAACGTGGCCCGTACGATGCGGTCTTAACGAACATCGGTCATCCCGGTTTAGATGGAATTGATTTGGCGAAGAGCATTCGGACCCGAAATCCAAACCAGAGAATCGGTTTCGTTACCGCCGCTCCCCAAAGTGTCCCAACGAATATCCATCGTTAGGAACACCCGTCAGGATGGGGCGATGGCTGGCGTTCGTGAATGAGGTCGCGAACACGAAGACTCCTAACGATAGCCCGCTTTCTTGATCCATCATTGACTCCGAGTTCGAATCGGTATTTTCGTCATAATCCACCAGCGGCACCAAACGCACGAGCCCGAGCCTCAATACTTTCGTCCGAACTCACTCTCAGATACATCGCTGTGGAGTTCAGATTCTTGTGGCCCAAAGCCGCCTGAATCTCTTCCAGTTTGCAGCCTGCTTGTTGCATCGAAATCCCACAAGTGTGCTTCAACGCATGAATGAAACGCTTGTGTTCGGGCACGCCTGCCAATGAGCCGTATTTCTGGATCAGCGTCGTTACTTGCCAGCGAGTGAGCATGCTCCCATCTGTGTCGGGGAACAACAGGTGTTGGGCTTGAGGTTCTTAATAAATTCGGCCACTACTTGGCGTTCGTCGAGAAGAGAATCAGACCCTTTCAACCGTTCGACCGTTGAGGAAGATGATGTCGCCGTTGACTGTAAAGTCTCGCCGTCGCAGAGCTATCGATTCGCTGACTCTCAGACCATGTAGCGTGGTGATGAGGAACAAGACATAGGCTCTGTATTCCTGCTCTCGGCCTTACAGGCTCCGCATTTCTCGCCGCCGAAGTCGCGCTCTCCCGGTATCCATCCGGCACAACCGTTACCTCAACGCCATCAGTGCCGTGCAATCCTTGGGCTGAGTAGGTGAAGCTTATATTTGGGCCTTCCATGTCGTCGCGCTTGCTGTAGCGGTGGATCTTCATAGGTTACGGCCATCTTCTCGCGCCGCCGGATCTGGTTCAGCAGCGTTGGAACGAGGACGGGACACGTCGCTCGGATCGCTCTTAATCGTGACTGAATCCTGAGCTACGATGGGAGCAAGACAACGGTCCAAAATAAATGGCAGTATCCGGCTCATTAGTTAGCGTTCATTTCGCTACGGGGCCAACAGACCCAACGTAACTGAAGTTCAGCATGTATGTCTTGACGTCAGGGCCATAGTACAGGTCCCAGACAACGCTCCCAGGAAGCGTCGCTGCGTCCAAGAGGCGCTCGAGAGCTGCTAGGCCGCTCTGGCTCTCGATTCCCGCATTAGTTCCGTAGCGAGCCAGGCTATTGCCGGGAACGCTGGGGCCAACGCCAATTTCATAGCCAGTATTCTTCCGGATTTGGTCGCATATCGCCTGGAGGAGCTCGCCGCCATCTCGCCGGGCAGGAGGAATGCTGATTACCGTATCGAGGATAGATCCCTGCCTAACCAGGTCGCCCGTTGCGTTTAGAACCTCGTTCGGAAAGACATGCAAGCGCATCCCTTCCCTTTCTACGGTGAAGGCCGGGCCGCCGAGTGACGCATATTCGCGCAACATTCTTTCAATTGTGGCCTTCGCAGCCGCCGTGCTGCCGACGTCTGGCGATGCGTAGACGAATGTGATAGCACGCCCCTTCGGGACAAGAATGTGGGGACCGTACGCCTTCTCCAGATCGGATCCCTTGGAGGCCTCAGCGGTAACGTCCTCAATGTCCGCAGCGTTTCCGTATCGAGGATCCTCGTACGTGATCGAGATATTCTCGCGCTGTCGCATTTGGTCTACGAGCGTCGAAATTGGACGCGACAGATCGCGTGGGTCGCTGGCAATCGTGGTTGAATGCTGAGCCGCCGCCACTATGCTGACCCCACCAAAAAATAGTACTACCAACAGTGCGCGACACATGCCTGGCCTCCCTATTTCCAAGTTGTATTGGTTGAAGTCTTGCCGTTACGCGTGCTAGTCGCCGTTGTGGCTGTAATACCTGCGCCTAACGTGTTGAGCTCGTAGGGCACGCCGTAAAAACTACCGCCGGAGCTATTGGTATATGGGCCGTAGCTCGACGGGTTCTGCGGGCTATAGGCAGCGTCTATAACCATCTGCTGGGTGCAGGTGCTCAGGCAAGGAACTCGCTTCTCGGTTCGATAGTACTGAACCGCGGCGAGATTCCACCCGATGAAATCAGGCCCGCCCCACGCGTTCTTACTCGATATATACCACTCGAAGCCGGGCGTGGTTACCGCGGCGAAAATTTTAACCGTTGATCCCTTGAACCAACAGGTATCGTTGCCAGGGCCAATTCCCGCATATTCGTAAACACCTCTCCCCTCAAATTCGCTTGGAGCGAGGCCTCCGACGAGCGTCTGGATCCACGGCGCGCTATAGGTGGTGCTCCACTGGGCGGCCGTTGGAGTTACGGACGTCTCCGAGGTCGGAACGTCCACCGGCTTCACGAAAATCGCAGACGAGCCAATTGGAGGATACGGATCATCCTGGCCGAAGCCTCCGCTGTTGGGAATGGAATTGCTCCAGTTACCGTAAGCATAATTGCAGCCAGGCTGGCCCAAGTAACCCGTGAAGGTTAACCAATTAACAAAAGAGCCGCAGACGCCGTACAAGCCGGTGACTGTAAAGGTGAAGGATCCGCTGCTGTTCGTACCCGTGATCGGAAACTGCACCCCCGCGCAGGTCGAGGTTAACATATAACCAGTAACCGTGCCTGATGCGCCTTGGTTTAGGACGAAGGACGAATCCTCAGCAGGCCACGTCCAGTTGCCCTGGACGGTAGCGCAGCTCAGCAGCTGAGAGAATGCCTGCGTCGGTATGGCAAGTCCAAATAGCAGCAGAAAGACTCGGGTTCGATTCGGGGCATGCATAACGCTACGGACTATATGCTCCCTTAGGTGCCTCGCAACAGTAACCAGTTACTTGTTACGAAAACGGGACGCCAAATCCTCTACAGTCTTTGCCAGACCCTAAAACGCTGCGATTCGTCACGCTCCCCGTGTAGAAATGTCGCCAGATTTAAATCAGACAAACACTCCATCATACACGAAATCCGCACTGATGCTCAATAAAAATTCTGAAGTAAACGCCGTCTGTTGAGCAGGAACAGGCTGCAAAGTGGCGTTTCTGAAAATCCAAACCACACCTGACCTGTCTCGGCGTCCACCCACCGACGATCAGGCACGCTGTTCCATCGGGACCTGGCTATCCGGAACTGGAGAAACTCAATTAGGTGCGCTGGAGACACCCGCCACTGCTCTCTAACTGAAGGCGTGCACACTTGGACCTTAAGATTTGGCATAAAAGTCGTGGCAGTGCACCCGCTCGGAATATCGAGGTTGCCGGCTGAGCTCAAAATTCGCACCTAACGTCTAATGCGACTTCCGCGTAGAGGTGAGGAGTTCGAGTCTCCGCGTTGGACGTTCGCAGGATGTGCGCTCCATTTGCGCTCTGTTTGCGCGTGCAAGGATGCTTCTCTTGGTCTTAGGTGTCATCCGCTGACCTGCATCTCGTTGAAACTACGTTCAAATGTTGATTCGAGTCCTACCTGAGGAGCCACTTTAGTTCCCGCCCTGTGTTAGGTTTACGCCGCCTCTGCAAATCAAGCGACGCTTCGCTTCTAGCCCCACATAGCCCAACTGGGAACCCCAGCCCGATGCGGTCGCACCACTCGCGTCGCCACGCACGGTCATGCTGCAGACCGTTTGCGTAGAGGTCCGACACCGATTTCGGCGCGTGTCCAAGCCAGAGGCCGATCAGGTCCTCCGGAACACGTGCCTTGCGTAGTGTTTCGGTGCGGAACCGTCGGAACTGAGGGAGCCCTCGCCCGACTGCTCGGTGAACATTTCGTTGCGCGAGTGGCCGCCCGCTCTTCGTACCGAACAGGTCGAACTCATCACATTTCCCGGACATGGTAGCAAATGACCATCTGCCTCGATAACGATTTTGACGACCGCGTTCGGGAGCGCATCAAGCGACAATCCGCCGAACGCGCCGCTAGAGGTGAGCAGGAGCCGCAGTTCGTCTGGACGCCACCCGCGCCGAAACCAGCAAGGAAGAGAAAAGCCCGATGAGTTCACCTAACGGACACGATCACTGGCTCCCGAACGTCGCCAACCTTCCCTACGACGTCCTGCATGATGGCGTTGACTGGTCGCCACTTCCCGAAGAACGGAAGGAGCGGAGGAAGGACGATAGAACCAACCCAGCACCAAGCACCCCAACCACAGAACCCTCATCATGGGCGGGAAGTAAGCCAACACAGCGCGCCCTCATAAGCAGCACGCCCTGACGGAGCGCCTTGGCCGATGTCGAACTCCCGAGCCGGGGACCCCTGATGGATCGTGATATGCTTTAGTTGTCTCTTCTAGCATCTTTCCCCCGTACCCCATTTTGGGAGTCGTTTCCTTGCGACAATCTGACAGCATTCAACGCTGTGCAAGCAGCCGTTATGGGTACGAAACCTTCAGCTATTCGCTCCTCAGCCGCTTCGGCTCTAAGAAACTCCAGAAACGATGGGGACGGAAATGCCGTCCATAACAAAACCTTGCTCAGCATTCCGAACAAGGAATGTGATTTTGTTTTCTCCAGATTGGTTTTCTTGAATTTGAGACTAGATGATCTGCTTCAGGAAGCTGGACAAAAGATCCAGTATTGTTACTTTCCGAATACCGCGATGATTTCGATTTTGAACGTCATGAACGACGGTCGGACTCGCAGGTCGTGAAGGGTTTGTCGGACTACCCGTGATTGCTGGATTTCGCAGTAGTGCGAGTCGAGCTGTGACTCAAGCCGAAGGAAGTGCCTTCCGAATAAATGCCGATGACATGCGCAAGGCTCTTCGCGCTTGCCCGCAGCTCAATGCTAGTTTGGTCCGGTATTCTCAGGAGGCGACCATGGAAGTCACACAGATTGCGGCGTGTAATCGTCTCCATGAAGTTGAAGAACGACTGGCAAGATGGCTTTTGATGAGCCAAGACCGTATACGTTCGAACGAGCTACCACTCACCCAAGAGTTTCTCTCACAGATGCTCGGGACTCGACGATCGAGCGCATCCGTGGCCGCTGCAACTTTGCAGGGGGCTGGCTTGATTCGCTACGCGCGAGGGCACGTCTCGATTCTCAATCAAGCAGGGTTGGAGAATGCCAGTTGCGAGTGCTACAAGGTGATCCAACAACAGCTAGAACGGTGGGGAAAGGAATTGCAATAGGGTCTACATTGACCAGTCCGCGTTATGTGTTTCCGGGGCAATATTATGAGTATGAGAAAGGAACTCAGTCCCAAAAAGATGCTCGCGGTTCGCTGTCCGACCTGCGGGACCGCTCCGGGCGAGAAGTGCGAACTTAACACTGGCCAACCGCGTACCGATTCACACCGCGACCGCCGATTAATCGATTAATCGCCAGAGAACAATCCTAGCCGTGGCCCTTTCGAGCCCCTTGGGTGTACGTTTTTGAACACAAGTTGAATCGTCAAGTGTGCGATGCTGCCAATAACTGCACGACATGATGAGGATGACAGAGAAGTCGGAGTTGGGGAGTGTGGCCGGCATCCTTGAGCGCGAACTCGCACCAACGGTCAGGGAATGGCTGAGGCGGGTGAATCTGGTTCCAGAACTAACCGACATTCCACTAAGCGATGCAGACCGCACGAGCCATCTACCTAAGCTGTATGCCGACCTGATTTCCCGCCTTCGACTCCTTAAAGATGCAAGGCCGTCCATCTCCGCCGACGCTACAGCGCACGGACAGAAGCGGCAAGCGCAAGGCTACTCTCCCGCAATGCTGGTTGAGGAGTCGCGAATATTTCAGGTTGTCACATTCGGGATGTTGCATCTTCACCTTGGCGAACTCGACCAGAAACGGTTGCTTCGAGACGTGGTAGTCATAGCGGATGAGGCGGATGCACAACTCATGGGAGCGGTACGAAGCTTGACAGCCAAGGGGACGCCCACCCCGCAGTAGCCCCGGCGTTAGATTGCAAAAAATGCCGGGGTTTTCAGTCCTCCCATCTTACCCTGCGCCCGCAGCCTAAGTGGAGCAACAGAGGCATGTCAAACAGGACAGAAACCGAAACCCTTGCAAGGAAGTTTGACGCCGTAATCAGTGTGCAGCGCCGATTCGGGCTTTCGACGTTATACAGGTTGACGCGTTTAGGGAAAACGGGGCGACCATTGCAGGCCCATGCCAATCTGAGAATGAATTAGAGGAGCCTGCCGTCTCCTGAACGCCGTGCTGCACCAAAAGAGGAATGCCCATCGGCTGGTCTAGCAGACGGGGCGTCTAGCGTACCCGGCGAAGTTCTTGCCTAATCGAAGGGCGCACATCGCCCGCATCCGTTCGCAAACCGAACAAATGCCTGACGCGCGCCCGGTCCCAGAGCGAAGAACGAAAAAGGGCCAATGTTAGACGGGATATGTTACTATGTGCGGTAGGGTACACACTTTTCCGCCGTGCCGCGACGGTCTCCTGTGCACTGGTGATTACGCCCGCTTCGCGTTGGAGGCTCCAATTGGCGTCCACACCCGGCTACAACCCCGAATGTTCCATCTGCGGCAAGGAAGTTTCGTTACACGATTGCAAGACCGATGAACAAGGCCGAGCAGTGCATGAGGCATGCTACGCCGAAAAAATAATGATGATGCAAGGTATCTCGTCGCGCCCCAGCACCAACGGGGGTTTCGACGCCGAAAGCTGAAAGCACGGATGCTCCGAATACCGGGTTGGTGGCTCGGTTACCGGAGAGCGGTTCGATCCATCAGTTCAGCTATTTCCTTTTTAGCGGGTGAAGTAGGCAGGTTGCCGTGCTTATCGGAAGAGAGCGGATGGGGGAAAAAAGAAGAGGTGCTGTTTCTTCGAATTCCAACATTCTCAAAACGGCCCCAGTGTCGAAAGGTTAATACGTACGTTCGAGCTTGTCTGCACGGAATTGCACACATCGCCCTCATCGTTCGCAAAATGAATACCGAGTGGCTGCCAACAAGCCCGGCGTCATTGACAGCAACGCCAAACATGAAAGCAGAGCAGAAAAGACGGTAGAGGAAAAACAACACCCCACCCAAGCAAATCCCACAAGTGTGCTTCAACGCATGAATGAAACGCTTGTGTTAGGGCATGCCTGCCAATGAGCCGTATTTCTGGATCAGCATCGTTACTTGCTAGCGAGTGAGCATGCTCCCATCTGTGTCGGGGAACAACAGGTGTTGGGCTTGAGGTTCTTAATAAATTCGGCCACTACTGGGCGTTCGTCGAGAGAGAATCAGGGCAATCATTCAGCCGTTGCGTTGTGTTCTCAGACCCTTTCAACCGTTCGACCGTGAGGAAGATGATGTCGCCGTTGACTGTAAAGTCTCGCCGTCGCAGATCTATCGATTCGCTGACTCTCAGACCATGTAGCG
>DATNLE010000292.1:0-1490 GCA_035603035.1 Candidatus Acidiferrales bacterium
GGCGGAGCTGTTGCCTGTTCCCTACTTCCACGTCACGTTCACGCTTCCACAGCAGATCGGTCGCCTGGCACTTCAGAACCCGAGACAGATCTATACCATCCTGTTTCAGGCTGCTTCGGAAACTCTGCTCACCATCGCCGCCGATCCCAGACATCTCGGCGCCTCCATCGGCTTTCTCGCCGTACTGCACACCTGGGGTCAGAACCTGCATCTCCATCCGCACCTGCATTGCGTCGTGCCCGGCGGCGGCATCTCCTCCGATGGCAGCCGCTGGATCGCTTGTCGGAAGGATTCTTTCTTCCTTCCTTATAAAGTCCTCAGCCGCCAGTTCCGCAAACTATTTCTGCTCTCTCTGGGAAGGGCTTTTCGCAAAGGTAGTCTTCACCTCTCCGGCGAGCTTCGCGATCTGGCTAAGCCGGCCGCGTTCCAGTCCCTGTGTGAGGCAGCCGCAAGGCTCGAATGGGTCGTTCACGTTAAGCCTCCCTTCGGCGGACCTCGGCGCGTACTGAAGTATCTGGCCCGCTACACTCATCGCGTCGCCATCTCCAACCACCGTCTTCGCACTCTGGAAAACGGCCATGTGAGCTTCGAGTGGAAAGACTACGCTGATCATTCCCGCACCAAGACCATGACCCTCGATGCGGTCGAGTTCATCCGCCGCTTTCTGCTCCACGTACTGCCTTCCGGGTTGGTCCGCATCCGCCACTTCGGCTTCCTCGCCAATCGCGTCCGCAAACAAAAGCTGCTCCAATGCCGCGCCCTGCTCGCCGCCTCGGCACCCATCTCCCTCGACTCTCACGACAGAGCCACCAGCTTTGAAGACCCGCACTGTTGTCCAATCTGTAAATTTGGCAGATTGATCGTCGTCGAACTCCTCTGCGCCGAAACCACGGCGATTCAGGACTCCTCATGATCGGCGCAACGTACTCCGTCCTCGCCCGCTTCGCCGGTTCTGCTCAGAGCCTCACGAGATCTCTGTCTCCGTTCCATCGCATCGCCATCGCTACTTCTCCAGCCGCCCGTAGGTGTCCCTTGTTTTCGCGCCGGAAGCCGCCACTCCATCCAACGGCCTGTCAGTTCTTTCAGCGCAGTCACCGCCGGAAACTGCGAAAACACATTCAATACCCAGGGACTCGTTCCGGCTCCGTTCAATGAATTCTATCCGAAGCGCTCCGGCCCGACGATTCCGTTGCACCACACCATCCTCCCGCCGGAGCACTTCCGATAGAATCCTTTTCATTATCGGTAGTGGTTTCTAATAGCCCTTTGCGGCCAAACCGCGATGCTCGCTACAAGGTCTTCAAAAAAGCAATAAGCGATTTTCGGTCTGCGAGCGATAGCCCAGTCCCATACTCGTGACCTTGAATTGGATCTGGGGCGAGGTGGAAGCCCTTGGGCACGTAATCCGCGTTGAGGCGCGCAGAGTCGAGCCATTCTTCGAGGCTCGCGGCCTGGCCTTCGTGTCCGAAGACGCTACGCATCCATACCCC
>DATNLE010000297.1:0-1709 GCA_035603035.1 Candidatus Acidiferrales bacterium
AGCAGGTCAAATGGTCCGGACTTTGACGATCTGTCCGCGCTTGCCGCCACCCCCAATCTTCAGGGTGGCCTAAGTGCGGGCTGGCGCTAACGGGAATCTGCCGCGTGGCCCGGACCAAGAGTCGAAGATGACGGGAGGAGCGCCTTCGATTCGTGTCCGGCATCGCCGGGCGGGCTCATGGGAATAACTGCCGACGATGCCCATTCGAGCCGCCCATCGCTATTTGCGACTTCCTCTACGATTTTCGTGAACAATTGATCTTTCACAGCGGTTCGTTTCGTGTAGTTGACTACGTAGCTGACGGTAAATTCCAGTGATCCGGCATTTACGACGAGTGCGACGGTAGGTCCCAACGGAGGATTTGCGCTTTGATAATTGTCGCTCATCACTTTCCATGAGCGCTGCGCCTCGACCAGGTACTCGCCAATCGCCTCGTTGGCTGCCCGCAAAAGCATCGCTTTGGCAAGCTGGCAATCGCTGGTTATTTTAAACAGCACGTTAATCTCGTCCCAAACAAACCGGAATCCTTGCGAGTAGTTAAAAACGGACCCGCGCAAGACGATGCTGTTGGGGACGCGAGCGATGCGGCCGTTGTACAAGTCCCGGCTGACCCAGTTCCCCGTTTCCATCAAGGTGGTTCGCAGCAGCCCGATGTCGATCACATCCCCTCGAGTGTCGCCGATCTGCACTCTGTCTCCCACGGCATAAAGCTTTGAAAAGCCGATGGAGAAAGCGCCGGCAATGCTGGCCACCACGTCCTGCAGGGCGACTGCCACACCCGCGCCCACCACACCAATGGCAAAGCTGAGACGGCCCAGTCGATCTTCAAAGAGGATGGCGAGGAAAAGGAGAATCGAGAAGTATCCGGAAAAGACGATCAGCTTGCGAACCTTATATCGCGCATCGGCCCGGCCAAAGCGCTGGGGGAGCGTTTTTTCGAGCACGCGAAACGCGGCGTGGATGATGAGGACTCCGGCGGTTGCAGCAGCGCCTTTCGCGAAGAACGACAGCGAAACAGCCTGTCTGTAGAGATCATTCATCCCGCCACCATCGCTTCCAGTTCGCGGCTACGGCACGAAGTAAGACTACCAGACCTCCAATGCCTCCGAACAATCGCGATCTCCGATCCACCGGCGCACATGCCAAGTCCCGTCGGCGGCCTTCAGTGTGACTGGGTCCCACTCTTGCGTGATTCGGCTCAACCGAAGAACCGCGGCGGCGGCGGAATAGCGCACAATATCTTTCTTATTTCACGCCTGGAAGAAAGAAGCATTGCGCCAACGGAGATTGCCGCCGCACGGGAATTGGCCGGCGACCCGGACCCGCGTACCGGCCAAGCGCTTGCGAAAGCAGTGTCCGACAAAGACTGGAGTGTCCGGTCGGCGCGGTGGAGGCAATCGCCAAGCGCGGGGATCCGGCCCTGCTGGCGAACATCGTGCCTGCAATGTCAGACAAGAAAGATATTGTGCGCTATTCTGCCGCCGCTGCGGTTCTTCGGTTGAGCCGGATCACGCAAGAAAATGGGACCCAGCACATTGAAGGCCGCCGCCGGGACTTGCCATGTGCGCCGGTGGATCAGAGATCGCGATTGTTCGAAGGCATTAGTTCGAAGGCATTGGAGGTCTGGTAGTCTTACTTCGCGCTGTAACCGCGAACTGGAAGCGATGGTGGCGGGATGAATGAGCTCTACAGACAGGCTGTTTCGCTGT
>DATNLE010000305.1:0-25942 GCA_035603035.1 Candidatus Acidiferrales bacterium
TGCAGGGTTACTTCTTCGCCCGACCCGGAGACCACGCCGCCGCTCAAGCCTTTTTGATGAGCACGTATAAAGCGGGAGCGTCCGTCCTTGCTACTTAGCCGTGCGATGGCCCAAAAGGCCGAGCGTGAGTGCCGCAGGTGATTCGGCCGCGCTGAGGCATTTACGGAAAACTTGCACCATGTCAGCCTCAGCCCGTAGGAAAATCCCTGCCGCACAGCGAGCACGATGGGCGAAGGCGAGGGCGGAACCGAGAAAGGCGGCGCAGCGATTGGTCTTAAGGGAGCCTGCTGTGAGGATGCGGCAGGCTTTCGTGCTGGAAGTCAATCGACCAACGGTCACGGAATGCCCATGGACAAGACGCACCGCGCGCTCTCGTGCCGTATCACGCGCATGCAGTCATATGTCGTTGAAACTCTATCTACGACAGCAGAGTAGGTTTTTCTGATTTTCTGTAAGTCTTCGGCACTGTCATCCCCATGCTCAGTCCGGTTAGGCTCGAGGCAAGCGCGGCCTTTTATGCTTTCCCTTGTCTTACCCAGAGTGGCTGCTCCTGAGTTGGAGATGGCATATCAAATAATCGGTTCCCTGCCCGGGCAGCTTAGAAGGTCTCCACGGCGAGTGTCGGAAATGAGTAACGATATTTCGCGGCGGTAATTTGCCTGCGATTGCAGAGTAGCTCGGCGCGGGCACGATCCGAAACTGCATTGACTACTTCGGCGCCGTCCTGAGTCGCGCCAATGTGCCCCCGGAAAGATCGTTTGCCGAACGGGGTATCGACCAGCTTGACGATCGCGTCCGCGACTGCGGAAACATCCGCCTCGGGCGGCACGATAGAAGCGAAGTTAAGCGAAGTCTATAAGCACGTCGGAAAAATCCTTACAGGATTCCGGCTCGTACTCTGCAGCCCGTGCCTTATCTGCGGGCGCTGTTGCGCTCGACGAAGTTGGCCGCCTCTCCTGGGCGGTTGAGGAGCATTCTTCGTCTAAGTTACTCACGGTTTTGCGTCCGGCAACCAGACCCCGTCGGTTATCAGTCTACCGGCCGGGGGGGTGCAGTAGACTTGCGCACGACGAGTTCCGGTTCGATCGAAATTTCCGAGACGTACTTTATTCTTCCCTCGATGCGTTCGAGCAGAGTGCGAGCCGCGATCTCGCCCATTCGGTGCAAGGGTTGTCTTACCGTGGTGAGGGGTGGAGTGATAAAGCCGGCGCTCTGAATATCGTCGAAGCCGACCACGGACACGTCCTGAGGTACACGAAGGCCCGCTTCTTGAAAAGCACAGATCGAACCGATGGCAGAAATATCGTTGTAGGCGAATAATGCGGTGAAAGGTTGCTTGCGCGCAAGCAATCGCTGGGCAAAAGGGTACCCGAGGTTGGGTGTGGAATCGGCGCCTTCCAGTTCTACCACTAGCTCTGGCCTGATTCGAATACCCAGCTTTTTAGAAGTTTCGCATATGGCATTCCATCGGGCGTCGGAATCGGAACTTACTGCTGAACCCTTCATGAAGGCGATTTTTTCGTGCCCCAGTTCGACCAGATGTTCCAGCGCCAAAGAAGCGGCACGATGGTGATCGAGAACGATATTCGTCACTCCTTTGAGACTGCGATGGCCGGCAACCGACACGGTTGGAAGAGGAGGTTCTTCGCTCAGTAGAGTATCGACCGTAATGAAACCCTCGACTCCACGTTCCCGAAGCATATTCGAGTAGGTTTCAAGCAGTGTGTGGTCGTGACGGTGTGCCACGGTAAGGAAGAAAAAATTATGCTGCTTCAGAAAATGCTCGACACCACTCATCACCACTGAACCATAGGCATCACCGATCTCCTCCAAAATCACACCAATGGTGTAGGTGCGATTAGCCCGAAGGGAACGGGCAAGAAGATTCGGCCGATATTTGAGTTCATTGGCCGCAGTCAGAACGCGTTGTTTGGTATGCGCTGGGACCGACCGCGCAGCTGACGAGTTATTCAAAACGGCAGAAACAGTGCTGGCGGTGAGCCCGACGTGTGCTGCCACTGATTTCAGCGTAACGGTGCCGGTTTTTTTGCCGGGGCCCGTCATTCTCTTGGCAGATTTCATCCGTTAACCGTCCCTGCTTCCCGACCTTGCAGATTTTCTACACTTCTCCGCTTCGTAAGTCCGGACCGGATTGTACCGTAAGAAAGGTGCGCCTCCCAAAGGAAACCCTCCTTTAGAATATCGATATTTTTCTCTTGACAACGAAAGGCCCTTACGGATAAACATTCGTGGAGCGTCAAATAGTACAGAAGTACTAGCGCGGAAAGCTAGTAGAACAACGATATTCCTATTCCCCGAGTTTTGCTGCCGCGGGGGGCAAAATCAGGGTTCCCGGTACAGCCGTGGAATCTAATCGGTTAACTCGACGAATCCGTCCGCGTAGACGGATCGACTGCTACCTTGGGAGGAACTCCATGACGAGCTTTGTTCGCTGGGCGCTTGCGTTGTGTCTTCTTGTAGGCATCTCCGCACCATCCTTTTCACAGAGCAGAAATACCGGTGAGATTCGCGGCACGGTGTCGGCGGGGGGAGCCGCGGTAGAGGGAGCCAGCGTCATTCTGACAAATATTGACACCGGTGAGACCAAGGAATTCCTCACGAATCAGGACGGTATCTACGATACGGTTTCGACCCCTGCGGGAAATTACAGCATCAGTTTCATTTCCAAGGGCTTCAAGAAACTTGTGCGCGGACCCTTCACCCTGCAGGTAGACGTGATCACCGAGGATGCCCACCTGGATGTGGGTAACGTTTCAGAAACTATAACCGTAACCGCCGAAGGCGCGCCGTTACTGGAAACCGAAACCGGCCAGCGAGGGTCAATCTTAGAAGCTCAAACCATAAGCAAGCTCCCCCAGATAGGAGCGGGAATCACCGGCAATGACTGGGCTAACTTCAATATCCTCCTCCCTGGGGCGGGGAGCTCTCCTACTCAGCCCTCGTCAGAAGGCAGCGGCGCATACAACGCCGGAGATGCGGTCTCGATCAACGGAAACCTGCCCAATTACGCCAACTATCTGCAGGACGGCGGCGTGGTCCAGTTGCCGGTGAGCAACAACGTGGACAACACGTTGTTTGAGGCCTTGTCGGAAGTTCAGATCACGACCTCTTCGTTCTCGTCGGAATATGGCATTGGTGGGGCGGTATTCAATCAGATCACTAAAAGCGGAACTAATCGCTTTCACGGGTCAGCTTACGAGTATTGGCAGAACAATATTCTCAACGCGGCCCCTCATTTCGGCATTCCGAACAGCACCGGTACCGGCTTCACTCCACAGCAGGCGCCATTTTTTCGCTATGACGAGTACGGCGGCTCCATTGGCGGTCCGATCCTCAAGAACAAATTGTTCTTTTTCTTCGTCTACGACAAGATCTATAACAACGGAGCGACGAGCGCCACGAACGGCACAACCCCAACGCTGGCCGAACGAGGAATGGGGACTGCCTTTCCCGGTGCCTACGATTTCAGCGCACCGGGTCTTCCGACTCTGTACGACCCCACCAGTTGCAGCACTCCAGGTTGTACCCGCATCTCGTTCGCGGCAGAGAACACCGGAGCGCTTGCGGGCGTAAACGCGATTCCGGGCAGCCGCGTAGACCCGGTGGCGGCGAAGATTCTGAGCTTCTATCCTGGTCCTAACGCCGGCGGCGTGGGCGCCCTTACGAATAATTTTTCCACGATTCTGCCGGCCCCCAACCCCAATAAGAGATTTTTTGGACGCATCGACTACGATGTCTCCGAAAAGAATCGCATAAGTTTCTCAATCAGCCAGAAGGATAACCCGGCACTCAATAAAGGCGGTCCGTTCCCGTGTCCGCTCAACTGCTTCTCCGGGGACATAGACGGCTACAACGCTCAAGTTACAGACACCTACACAATTAGCCCGACCATGGTGAATTCGCTTCGGATGGCTTATACCAAACAAGGCAACTGGTTTGTTCCCGATACCATCGGGTTTAACGCGGCAAGTGTGCTTGGTTTGCAATATGCTGAGGCGAATGTTTTCCCCCAGATCAACGTTGGCGGAGCCGGCCTGTGTTGCTCGCAGCTGGCCCCCGGAACCAACGCCATATACATTGAGAACCTGTACGATCCATCGGATGTTTTAACCCTGGTCCGGGGCAAGCACATCCTGAAGTTCGGTGCCGAGGTGCTCATGGGCGAGGGCAATGTAACGCCTTGGGGGAATATCACTTCGGGCAATTTCACCTTCACCGGGAACTACACGGCGCAAAATGGCGTAACGGCGGGAACGACCGGAGCCGGCTTGGCTGATTTCCTGCTTGGCGACGTTCAAAACTGGAGCGCGACCAATCAGACTAAGTCATATGCGCGATTGAAGAGCCCGCAGTTGTTCATTCAAGATGATTTCAAGCTCCGGCCAAATCTCACTTTGAACCTTGGCTTGCGCTACACAGCGACGACCGGATTCACCGAGATCAACAATAGTCTGGGAGGATTCGATCCGGACATCCCGCTTGCCTGCGCTGCCTGCGGAGCCTACAACGGCACCTTGGGCTCGTTGTGGTTCGCCCCTCAAGATCATCGAGACTCATTGCAGAAGCCGATTTACGACATCTTCCTGCCCCGTGTCGGCTTCGCTTGGTCGGTGAAGAACGATACAGTCGTCAGAGGCGGCTTTGGAATTTATTCCTATAACTTTAGTCAGGATGACTACGGCAATGGGATAGGCTTTGGAGCTCTCTCGACCAGCCAGGGGAACGCCTCGGACCCCCTGCAGGGGACCGGTTCCACTCCACTCGTTACGCTCTCCGAGTCTGCTGCTGCGGCTGCTCCCGTGCTGAACTACGTGGTTGGTTCGCCGAATGCGAAGAATGTCGCACAGTACGTCAATCCTGCCTCCCCCTCGAATCAAACTTACGTGCCATATAACGTGCCGGTGGCTAAGATCGATGAATGGCAGTTAAGCGTTGAGCATCGATTCCTCGGTAATTACATGGCTTCGATTGCCTATGTCGGCAGCCACGCCATGAACCTGCAGTTCCCAACCGACCTAAACCAGATAACCAGTCCAGCGGGTCTGGCTGCAAGCGTGGCGAATGGCTCAGTTGTTCAAGCCGATCGGCCGTTTCCTGCCTGGGGATCACTTACGGGAAACAATTACAACGCCACATCCAACTACAACGCGCTCCAGTTGCAGACTACCAAGCGTTATTCCAACGGTTTGAGCTTCAGTGTCAACTACGTTTGGTCGCATTTCCTGGATGAGCAGGATTCGGGCGGATGGGGCAGTCGCGGGGGGACTCAGGCCTGGCAGATTGGGAATGACCCGGCGGCTAATTATGGGAACTCGAATTTCGACATACCGAACGCGTTCAAGGGCTACGCTTCATACGATTTACCGTTTGGCAGAGGGAAAACCTATCTGAGCGGCAATTCGGTGGAAGATGAGATCGTGGGCGGATGGCGCGTATCAGGAACATTTCTTGCCCAGAGCGGAAATCCATTCACCGTAGTCAACAGTAACAACTTCAATTCTAAATACACTGGCTGCTCCCAGGGCGGTACTGCCACCGGTGGCGATGCTCCGAACGGGTGCAATTGGTTTCCCAATGTGATAGCCAGCACCAGCGTCAGCAATCCCGGACCCAACGAATGGTTTAACACTGCGGCCTTTGCCAACGCCGCACCAGCCGGCCAGTTCGCATTCGGCGATGAGGTTCGAAACTCGCTGAGAGGGCCGCGCCTGGTGGTCTTTAACATGTCGTTGGCTAAGGACTTTAACTTCGGCGAGCGGGTTCATCTTGAGTTGCGCTCCGACTGGGTCAATGTCTTCAACCATCCCAGCCTCAACATCCCGGGCCAGATCTTCGGCGCAGCTAATTTCGGGCAGATCAACGATGCAACCCTTGGCAACGGTGTCGCGGTTGCTCCTCGCAGTGGCCAACTCAGCGCGCGGGTCACGTTCTAGCAGAACGCAATCAGGGTAAGGACGGCATTGACTGCTGTCCTTACCTGTCTTTTTGCTCGCGGACAAATCCAGGATGGGCCTGACCGACCGTACAATCGTGAAATGAGCACCAAAGAAGTTGTTGCCTGGTTTTGGGTCATCCTCTTTCTGGGGTTGCTTTCGGCTTTCTCTCAAACGAATCCTGGCCGGCAGCCGGAAATCGAATCGCACAATCGCAAGGCTGCGGAATACTTGAAGGAGAAAAGGCCCGACCTAGCGGTGCCGGAATTTCGAGCAATTGTTGCCCTCGATCCCAAGAATGTGGATGCGCGCGGCAACATCGGTGTGCTGCTGTTCTTTCAGGGCGACTACACGAATGCGGTTCCAGAGCTCCGGGCGGCGCTGAAGCTACGGCCTGCCTTATCGAAGATTCAGGCTCTTCTGGGCATCGCAGAAAAGCGGACGGGAGATTTCACCGCGTCCCGGCGCGATCTGGAGGAAGCGTTCCCAAACGTGCAGGACCAGAAGATCCGACTTGAGACCGGGATGGAATTGATCGAAATCTACTCTGGCACGGAGAATCTGGATAAAGCTGCGGCTGTGGTAAGCGATCTCCGGAAGCTGGATCCGACGAACGAAGCTGTGCTTTATACCTCCTACCGGATCTATTCGGATCTGGCCGCTGAGTCCTTGCTCAGCCTATCCGTAGTGAATCCAAATTCTGCCCGCTTACATCAGGCGATGGCGCACGAACTGGCCAAGCGTGGAAATGCCACGGAAGCAATTGAGAACTATCGAGCGGCGCTTAAGATCGACCCGCAGCTTCCGGGACTCCATTTCGAGCTTGCCGAGATGCTCAGTACTTTGTCGACTACAGAAGGGCGGCGAGAAGCCGAGCAGGAGTACCAGGCTGCGTTGGAAGCGAATCCCTCCGATGAACAGGCGGAAAGCAGGCTGGGCGATATCGCTCTTCAAAAGGATGATCTAAAAGAAGCCAGCCAGCGTTACAGCCGCGCTTTGCAGTTGCAGCCTAACGATCCGGAAGCAAACATCGGCCTGGCAAAGGTTTTTATGACTATGGATCAGCCGCAGAAAGCGGAGCCGCTTCTGCAACGAGTTCTGAAGCTCGATCCCACAAGCGTTCTGGCGCATTTCCGCTTGAGTGCTGTCTATCGGCAGACGGGACGGCCAGCGCAAGCCAAGCAGGAATTGGAGGAGTATCAGAAGTACAAGGAGATGAAAGAAAAACTCCGGACCATCTATAGCGACTTGCATCAGCAGCAAGGCACAGACGAGCACCAGGATACCAATCAGAAGCAGTAGTCGCACCGGCGCTTCATTCGAATGAGAGCACTTTTAGCAGCCGCGATATTGTTGTCGGGTTTCCCCCTGTTCGCGACTTCCTATTATTCCGCCCGCCTGGACGATCCGAAAGCAATTTATCTGACGCCGGATAACTTTCCTGTGAAAAGCGATGGAGTCGCCGACGATTCCGCTGCCTTGCAACAGGCGATCAACACGGTTCAGGAGAAGACGAATCAAGGAATTCTGTTCGTTCCGCCCGGGCGCTATCGCCTGACCAAGACAATCTACATCTGGCCCGGAATTCGCTTAATCGGGTTTGGCAGTGCGCGGCCCAGTCTTGTGCTTGCCGCAAACACACCCGGCTTTCAGCAAGGGCCGGCGTATATGGTGTTCTTCGCCGGAGCTCGGCCTCGCGCCAATCAGCCTCCGCCGGATGCGAACCCGGGAACCTTCTATTCCGCAATGAGCAATATCAATATCGAAATTCAAAATGGAAATCCCGGTGCCGTGGGCATACGCGCTCACTATGCCCAACATTGCTTTCTGGCGCACATGGATTTCCACATTGGCTCGGGACTGGCGGGAATTCACGATGGCGGCAACGTCGCCGAAGACCTGCACTTTTATGGAGGCCAGTACGGCATCTGGACCCGCAAGCCTTCTCCGGGATGGCAATTTACCCTGATCGACGTTAGTTTTGAGGGTCAACGCGAAGCGGCCATCAGAGAACACGAAGCCGGACTCACGCTGATCCGTCCACAGTTCAAGAATGTTCCCACGGCGATTTCGATCGATCCTCATTATTCCGAAGAGCTCTGGATAAAAGATGGGCGTATGGAGGATATCAGCGGCCCCGCCGTCGTCATCAGCAATGAGAATAGTGCTCGTACCGAGATCAACATGGAGAACGTGGTCTGCCGGAAAGTTCCCGTGTTTGCGGCACACCGCGAGAGCGGAAAGCGCGTGGCGGCTCCCGCCGAGCTATATGCGGTTAAGACTTTTTCTCATGGACTTCAATATCAGGACATCGGCTCCATACCCACGATTCAAGATGTTTATGAGACGACCGTCCTGACTGCCTTACCAGCTCCCGCCAAGTCTGACATTCTCGATCTGCCGCCGCTTGACACGTGGGCCAATGTCCGTAGTCTGGGAGCCAAGGGCGATGGCACGACCGACGACACCGACGCGCTCCGGAATGCCATCGCCCATCACCGCACGATTTACTTGCCCTCCGGCCAGTATCGCGTGACCGATACGATCACGCTGCGACCGGATACAGTGCTCATCGGATTACATCCCAGCGTGACACGAATCCTGCTTGCCGATTCAACTCCAGGCTTTGAGGGCATTGGCGGTCCGAAGCCGCTGCTTGAAACTCCAAAGGGCGGGACGAATATTGTAACTGGCATCGGCCTCTACACCAACGGGATCAATCCCCGAGCAGTCGCGGCGAAGTGGATGTCCGGCACCGATTCAATGATGAACGATGTTCGCTTTCTCGGAGGTCATGGCACGATCGATCCTGACGCCGCTGCGGAAGAGGCGCGCAAAGTATGGAAGCAGATTTATAACGATAACCATACGGCCGATTCCAATCCGAACCGGCGATGGGATAGTCAATATCCCAGCCTGTGGATCACCGGCGGCGGCACGTTCGTGAACATTTGGACGCCAAGCACTTTTGCACAAGCCGGGCTTTATATCTCGAACACGTCAATTGGCGGACGAATTTACGAACTTTCGAGCGAGCATCATGTTCGCAACGAAGTAGTTCTGGACCACGCCTCCAACTGGCAGATTTACGCATTGCAGACGGAAGAGGAGCGCGGCGAGGGCAGCTTCGCTCTGCCGCTCGACATTCGAGACTCCAGCAACATCACCTTCGCGAACCTGCACATGTATCGGGTGGTAAGCAGCTATCAGCCGTTCAAATACGCGGCCAGCATTACCAACTCCAGCGATATACGATTTCGCAACCTGCATTGCTATAGCGACAGCAAAGTGTCGTTCGATAGCGCGATCTACGATCAGACCCACAACATTGAGATACGGCAGCGCGAATTCTCCTGGCTGACGCTTTCGGGAGCCCCGCCTGAAGTTCGCGCGAGCCACCCCTCTGCTGTCCTCGCAGAGGGCGCGAAGGTGGAGAAAGTGGCAAGCAATTTTTTTAATATCTTTGGCGGAGCTGTGGACCAAACGGGAAATGTCTATTTCGTGGATGCAAAATGGCAGACCATTTACTGTTGGTCAGCCGCGACGCGGCAACTGTCGAAAGTTCGTGACAATCCGCTCGATCCTGTCCAACTGTTTTTCGATAAAGCTGGCAACTTGATCGTTGTCTCTTATGCAGGCAAGGGAACGGTATACGCGTTCAGGCCAGGTAGCACCGACGGTGATATTACTTTGCTGAAAGCTGTTCCGAGCGCGCAGCGTCCGGGAATGACGCCGGTTCTTCCTGTCGATTACTGGCGAAATGAGAATGACTTCCTGGAAACGACTCCAGTCGGGCAGCCGTATCAATACATCTCTCCGGACCAAACAACATTCCTGCCCGCGGGCGCGGACTTCGTCACCGGAGAGCTCTACTACGGCTCGAAGTTGAATAATACGCTGCGAGCTTTTGGCTTTGCTCCCGCAGTCGCGGGCCGGCCTTATTACGTGACCGATGAGAACGGAGAGAAAACTTATTCTGCCAGCATTGGCGACGACGGGACGATCTCGAACTTAAAGCTATTCGCCGAACGAGGCGGAGAAAGCGTGACATGGGACGGGAAAGGAAATGTCTACATCGCGGCAGGACAGGTGTATGTGTACAATCCAGCCGGCGAGCTGATCGATACAATCGACATTCCAGAGCGGCCATCGCAACTGTTGTTTGGGGGTAGCGATGGCAACACGTTATTGGTTCTTGCGCGGACTTCCTTATATGCAGTGAAGATAAGGAATAGAGTTCATTGAAATATTGCGATTTGTGTCTCAGGAGAAGACATGAAACGACCGACTTCTCGACGCGACTTTCTCAAGCTGCTAGAGCAGTTGATCGCATCCAACAGACGAAACTCAACCTAGCAAGCGTGGCAGACATGACGTGACACCCCTGGCTGTTGAGGATGAAAAGATTACCTGCGAAGTTTCAGAGCTTTTGGACTCAAGAGAAGGGATGCCAAGCACAGCACACAAGCCTGCCATAATCATGCCGCGTTTCGAACGCGCGACCGGAAGATTATCAAACGTCGTGAGCGCGTTCACACTCGTTTCCCACAGAGAAACACTCTTCAGCCATCAATCGGCGAGCCAAGGGTTGTATTCGGCAAAACTTCCCATCCCGCGCAACGCTAGCCAAAAAGGAGCGGTCGGCGCCGAGACCGTCCCCCAAAGCTAGCTAGCTAGCTAGAACGACTGTGAGCGCCGGGCTTCCAGGAATTCGCCCAGTTTGGCCGTCGGCCCTGAACCCGATACACGGGGAAGATTGCGTCGCAATAATGCGAAAACACTATCGGGCAGCCGGCCTTCTTTTAAATTGGTAATCGAAGCACGTACTGCTTTCAGATTATTGACCCGGCTGCAAAGCGTCCTTATAGTCGCCGCACTTCAACCTGTAGGCGACTCTCGCGGCGTGTTCTCAAAAGCGCCGACGAGAAACTGTTTTGCGAAATCACTCTTGATTCTTGAGGACGAATGGGGAAAAGCATGCGTAGCGCGAAGACGCTGACGTTGTTCCTGGTGGCCCTGCTTACAAGTTTCGATGCTGCCGGACAGCAAATCACAGGGAGCATTCGCGGAACCGTGCTGGATCCGAGCGGCGCGATTGTCCAGCTCGCCACTGTTACTGCAAAGCAGATCGAAACCGGCTTGACGCGTGTCGCGGTCTCGGACCGTCAGGGAGAGTACGTATTGGTCGAACTCCCGATCGGTCATTACCAGTTAGAAGTTCAGGCGAATGGTTTCCAGAAGTACCTGCAGCAAGGAATCTCGTTGGACGTCAATGAAACAGCGATGGTCAACATTCACCTCAAGCTCGGGGCGGAGACGCAGCAGGTTGAAGTGAGCGCGGATGCGGCTTTCGTGCAGAGCACGGTCAGCAGTCTCGGGCAAACCGTGATGGAGCGCGAGATTCTCGACCTCCCGCTCGATGGTCGCAACTTTTCTCAACTGGGAGTCCTTCAGCCTGGCGTGGTGCCATTAACACCCGGACTGCTCGAAGCCGGCGGCCCGGCACGACAGAACCAGGCCTATGCGGTCGATGGTCAGCGGCCTGAATCGAACAATTTCATGATCGACGGGGCCGACAATGTCAGCTCCGTGGACGGTGGATTTGTGCTCAAGCCACCGATCGATGCGATTGCCGAGTTCAAAATCCTTAGCCATAACGCGAATGCGGAGTTCGGACGCAACACTGGGTCCACGACCAATATCGTTACGCGGTCGGGATCCAATTCATTTCACGGCGCCGTCTGGGAATTTCTCCGCAATGACGCTATGGATGCATCCGATTACTTCAGTCAAAGCGTTCAGCCATTGAAACAGAACCAGTTTGGTGCTACCTTCGGCGGTCCGATTCTCAAGGACAAGACTTTTTTCTTCGGATACTACGAAGGCTTTCGCAACCGGCAAGGCGAGACCGCGCCTGCAACCGTGCCTTCTGCGGCGGAAAGGCAGGGCAACTTCGCGGAGCAGTGCACGGCTGGTTTTGATTCCAACGGACTCTGCAACAACGCGCAACAGCAACTCACATTCTTTGGAACACCGGTTCCGTTCAACCAAATGACTCTGTTTACACCTATCGATCCAATTGCGACGAATGTGTTGCCGCTGTTTCCGTTGCCGAACCAGGGAGAAAATGGATTTATCGCCACCCAGACCCTGAGGGAAAATAACGACCAATTCGGACTGCGCCTGGATCACTATCTTTCGCGTGCCGACACTCTGAATTTCCGCTACATGTATAGCAGTGGCCCGACGACGGATCCTCTTTCGCCGGTGGGAGCCAATGTCCCAGGCTTTCCAGTGGGCGAGTATAACCGCGCACAAAACTTTGTCGCGCAAGAAACGCACATCTTTTCGTCCACCACCATCGGCGTCGCCCGCTTTTCCTATCTCCGCAATACGTTCCTGCTGGACGAACACCTGAATCACGAGTCGCCGTCGGACCTGGGCTTTCAGTACGCTCCAACCTTGCCTGCGGCCGCTGGACCTCCCTTTATTCAGGTCGGCGGATATGCCTCGGTGGGCGACCCCATCACGGGACCGCGCAACACGGTTCAGAACACCTTTGACCTCTCCGGCTCTCTGAGCTGGATCCACGGCCGCCACGAGCTGAAACTTGGCGGAGGCTACCGGCGCGATCAGATCAACGCCTTGCAGGGCATCGCCAGCAACGGCTTCTTCGTGTTCGCTAACTTCCCGTACAGCGATGGATTTGCCAGCTTCCTGTCCGGCAATCCAGTGGTCTTTCTGCAAGGTGGCGGCAATTTTAGCCGTGAGATCCGCGACCGAGCTCTTGATGCTTACGGGCAGGATACCTACAAGGTCAATTCTCGCTTGACGTTGAACCTGGGACTTCGATACGAGCTGCCATTCCCCTCCACTGAGAACAACAACGAGGTGAATCTCTTCGTTCCCGGAGCGCAATCGACGGTCGTGCCCAACGCTCCGGCAGGACTGCTTTACCCCGGCGATCGGGGCGTGCCAGCGGGCCTGATTCCAGTGCAGAAGACAGCGTTTGCTCCGCGGTTCGGCTTAGCTTGGGACCCGCGTGGCAACTCCAAAACGGTGGTTAGCGCAGCCTACGGAATTTTCTACGAACCGTACTACACCGGCGAGGGTGGTCCGTTGCAGGATCCCGTCAGTTCGCCTCCCTACCTTAAGACCCAGCAGATAAGTTTTCCTGTCAACTCATTCGCCAATCCGTTTTATACGCCGAATCCTTTCGGTCAGGCTTTCCCCGAGCCGATGACATTGCTCGTGGCCGCACGCAATCTGCACCTGCCCTACGCACAGGATTGGAATCTGAATATTCAACACTCGATCGGCGCGAACTGGCTATTTCAGGTTGGGTACGTGGGCACGACTGGTGTAAGGCTGCCGCGATTCATTGAAGGGAATCCGCCCGTCTTTGTCCCCGGCGTGGACACTACCAGCCCTGGCTGTACGGCGGCAACCCCGTGTCCGATTTCCACCGAAAACAACGTGAACCAGCGGCGCCTCTACTCCGGGTGCACCTTGGCGAACCCGAACAATTGCATCTACAGTTCGGTCGGTGAAATCGCCAGCATCGCGAACTCCAGCTATAACGCCCTGGAAACCAGCCTGCGAAAACGGTTCAACCACGGCCTGTCGTTACTCGCGTCCTACACCTGGTCGCACTCCATCGATGATGTTTCTTCCTTCAACATTACGGGGTCGGCGTCGCAACCAGTTGCCGGAGAAAATGATCTGGCGCAGAATCCCTTTGATCTTGCGGCGGAGCGCGGCCGATCCATGTTCGATTCCCACCATCGTTTCGTACTGAGTTATCAGTGGATCCTTCCCTTCTTGCAGCATTCCACTACCTGGTATGGTCACGTTTTCGGCAACTGGCAATTGAACGGAATCATGACCGCGATGAGCGGCGGCCCGTTCACGGTATTCGACTCGAATGATGTTTCGCTGCAAGGGCAGGCGCCGGAAATCACCGGCTTCTCCGCGAACCGCCCCAATCTGATTGGCAACCCAAACTCTGGTCCACGCACGCCTCAGGAATGGTTCAACGTAGGCGCTTTTCAGCAACTCCAGCCGGATCCGCTAGGCCGGTTCGAGGTCTTTGGGGACGAAGGCCGCAACGTGGTCCAGGGCCCAGGATACGTGAACTGGGACGCCTCGGCCTTCAAGAACATTCGGCTGACGGAATCCAAAGAACTTCAATTCCGCGGTGAATTGTTTAATCTGCTGAACCATACCAATTTTCGCTTGCCGGTCAGTGATATCGAATCGCCGACTTTCGGGCAAATCCAGTCGGACGTAAGCCCGCGAGTGATCCAAGTCGCTCTAAAGTTTCTTTTCTGATGCTGAAACTGAGTCCATTCGTTCGAAGGCTCCTGCTCAGGCTACTTGTCGGCCTGATAAGCGGCTACGTCTGTTTCGGCGCCTGCGTCTGGTGGGCGATGCATCAGCCTCCTGAAACCTTCGGGCGCGTCATGGCCAGAATGCCCGGCCCCATCCCCTTCCTGATCTTTCCATTCGAAACTGCCTGGATCCATGCTCGCGCCGGAACGCTTCAGGTCGGAGATCGGGCGCCGGACTTCTCGCTGCTCAAGGTGGACAAAAGTGAGCGAGTTCAGCTGTCGCTCCTAAGCCAACAGCAACCTGTGGTTTTGGTATTCGGCAGCTACACGTGACCGCCATTCCGGCGGGAGGTTCCTGCTCTCAATAAGCTTTACGAACAGTATCGCGGGCGCGTTGCGTTCCTGGTTGTTTACATTACGGAAGCGCATCCCAGCGACGTTTGGCAGATGGAGAGTAATGTCAAAGACAAGGTTGTTTTTGCCAGCCCGAAAACTGAAGAAGAGCGAGCATTCGTCGCCGGGGCTTGCGTGCGGAAACTCGGGATTGAGTTTCCGGCCGTGCTCGACGAGTTTGGCAATTCGACCGAAACAGCCTATACGGGGTGGCCGGACCGGATCTATTTGATCGACTCGCAAGGCCACATCGCGTACAAAAGCAAACCTGGCCCCTTTGGATTTAAGCCTGACCAGTTGGCAATGGCACTCTCCCGGACGTCACCGACCGGGGCAAGTATAGCGAAGAGCAAAGGCCACCCATAGGGGTGCCGGCTCAACACCATTCGGATCGACGAAATGACGGGAGCGGAGGGACTCGAATCCGCGTCCTCCTGTGAGACAAGTGTTTTAGTCAGCTGAACTACGTCCCCGCAAACCTGAACCGCCAACCGGTGGCTGAAAACGTTCGTGTTAGCGGTTCTCCCTTCGAAATCACTTTGATTCTCTTGCTCGTCTGCACGGTGGCCGCCCTTGGGCGTTCGGAGAGTGGTCAGAGTAACTCGGAATCAAGGAACATTTCCCGCTGGTTAGCCCGAGGAATGTCGCCAGAAAATGCTCCCAAAAGAGCTTTACTGATAAGTAAATCCAGCGTCCAGGTAATAGGCGATTCCGTCCGGGTTCTGAATCGAGACTCTCGCGCCACCTGCCGAGCCGGAAGGGATACTAATTTGCAATGTGCTCGAATCAACCAATGTCGCGCTTGCCGCGCTTCCTCCCACAGTAACGGCGGTACCCACCTGAAATCCACTGCCGCGAATTGTTACGGCCGTTCCCCCAGACGTTGAGCCAGTTGCCGGGTTTAGATACCCGATTGAAAGCGGCGGGCTGGGCAGCTCAACGATGGTCAATCCCTTGTTCGTGATGAGAAACAATCGATTCCCCGCTTCGTCGAAGTCCATTATGTTCTGCGCGAATCTAAGCTGCTCGCTGAGAAGAATCTGCCCTACCCCTAGACCAAGATTCGTGTCGGTGATTTCGACTCCATTCGATTGCACCGTTCCAGAACCTTGCGGGACGGGTGTGTACAGCAGGCTGCCAGACGCGTTCATCTTCTCGCCAGGCAAGTCTGGGCTGGTCAGGAGAGCTGTGAAGAATTCGGGAAGTTGCGTCTGGCTGTGCTGAATCATCTGGCTATCGAGCCGTGTGTAATCGGCGGCAAACCAATAACCGTCGCCGGAGCTTGCGCTGCTGTCGATCACCCCCGTGGCGCTCCGGGTGAACTTATCGGTGGCGCTGTTCCAAAACAGCGTTCCACATCCTGGTCCGGCGAGCATTGCATTGTTTCCGGTTGTGGTTCTTGAAAACTGATTGCCGCCGACCTGGAGGCCGGTTCCCGCTAAATCGGTGCGCAGGGTAGATGCCAGAGTCGTAAGATTTACCTCCCATACTTGGCCTCCGCATCCTGAAAAGGTTCCCGATACTCCATCCACAAAAGCTTGGCCCGTGCTGGTAGCGACCACATCCGCCACGCCCGGTGCATTGACAAGATTCACCGGAATCCGAGCCACTCGACCAGACGAGGGATTATCCGGATTGATGAGAGCGACTGATATATCTGCGAAGTTCGCAGCGAGCAGCGTAGAGTTGTCCGGAGTAAGCGCTAAGCCTCGAATCTGACGCGCACCAGAAACCGACGGCGGAACAATTGGCGTTAGGAACTGATTCGTGTCAGCGGAGAAAACATCGATGTGGTCTCCCGCGCTGAGATACACCCAGTGTCGTTCTGTATCGTAAAGCACATACGTAAGAGTGTCCGAGGAGGAGTAATCCGCGACCGACAAGTAGTTGAACCCTTTTGACAGGGTAGATGTTCCGGCCGAACTGGTAATCGTCACATCTGCCGCTTCTGGCGAGCCTGGCGGAATTGTCACCATGACTTCGTCCATATCCGGAAACGGGTAGGTTGCAGTCACTTCACTATCGTTAAAACCCTCATACTTGCTTGCGCCGGTTACACTCGCTGCGCGCCCACCGATAGTGACCGTCGGTGTGGCACTGCTTCCCAGAAGACCATAGCCAATCAGTGCAAGCGATGCCCCACCTTGAGTCGACCCTGCGCTTCCACCTGCGAACAAAATCTGCGCACCGTAAGAGAACGATTGCGGTACAACGAAAAACCAGCCATCCGGAAGTACCCCTTTCAAATTCACAAGGCCTGCCGTTGCTGACGGAGGCGCCATGACGCTGACAAGGGGACCGTTAAATTGGATGTTCGTACCACGTGTATTTCCAAACCAGATATCGGGAAGCACATCGAAGGAAGCTTGTCCTAGGCCAGTGTTCAAAGGGGTGTTCAATGGCGCCTCATCAGCGGGCCCCACCTGTCCATAGGGAGGACCGACCGGCAAGTTCAGGACGTTTTGAAAATTTGTAGCATCGTCGATCACCAAACCATGACTGAACTGCCCATAAACAAGCCCTGAGGTGTCGGCCGCGAGCGGAACCCCCTGCTGTCCGCCGTCCTGGAAGGCGGGAGCTATATTGATCAGGGAATATGAGGTGGTTTCATAAGTCAAAATTACTGGATAGGAATCTTCGCCGAGCATGAACGTCATCATCACATAGAGTTTCGTTCCGTCGGGGCTGTAGGTCATTCCCCAAAAAATGCCACCGAGTTGCGGCACCGCGACCAGTTTCAAATTGCCGTCCACGATAGTGAACGCGCTTGTGCCAACGATCGCGAACTGCTCCGCCGTCGGGCTCGCCGCCACGCCCAGCACTTGGCCTGCCGCCGCTGGTCCGCTGGCCGTGAATGTGCTGCTGCCCGCATCATAAACAGCCAGATTTTGATCACTACCGTAATCAACCACCAAGACTTTGGCGCCGTCGCCGCTGCGCACCAGTCGATTGATCCAGGCGCTGACTCCCGGCGCGCTGAGCGCTGTGAAGGTCCCTGTGGAGGGATTCCACCGTTCCAGATAATAGGATGGCGGATCGCTGAAATTGGTCATGCCAAGCAGCGCTGTCCCGTTCGAGGTATTGGCGATGAGATCCGGAATGGCGTGAGAGGCCCCACCCTCCGTAATCGGAGTGACATTGTAGCGCTGCACAACCTGAAGCGAACTGGTATCCACGGAAACAATCTGTTGCACGTTGCTGGTAACAATGAGGTGCTTCCCATCCAGGCTCATGTCCATGCCGGTGGGATTGGGGACCGGAATGCTTTTTAGAATCTGGTGGCTCGTCGACGAGATGACATCCACTCGACTCCATTGGGTATTGCTTGCGTAAAAGATACTGTGAACGGGGTCATAGATGGCGGCCGCGGGCGTTCCGTCCTCGCGAATGAAGTCTGTTCGGATTGCCGGAAGAGACCCAACTGGCGGTGACACATTTATTTCTAATTGTGCGCTTTCCTGTACCCCATCGGCGGTGCGAGTCGCGACCACGATCACGGAGACATAGTTGGCAGTGGCGCTTGAATTCGCAGTAAATGTTAGCTGGGTGGAGGGCTGACCCATAACGAATGGGTTGGCGCCAAATGTCGCTTGTACTCCAGGAGGCAAGCCAACCACAGAGAGTTGAACTGCATAGTTTGCATTTCCGCTCGAGATAACAGTTGGACTTACAGTTGTATTTGCGCTCCCTCCGTGCAAAAAAAACAGCTGATTACTATCCACGCTTAACGAGAAACTCGCAAAAGCCTGAGTTTGAACTTGAAGTGCGAGGCTCACCGAGTGTTGCAGGTTCCCAGACGAGGCTTCGAGTCCGACTGTGAAATTTCCTTGAGCGGCATTCGCCGCCACGCTAATGGTGATGCCCTGCGAACCAGAAGCAACGATAAACGGCGAGGAAGGTGAGGCCGCCGCCCCTGTCGGAAGCCCGATTATGCTAACTGTCACAGATCCAGAAAACTCATTGAGCGGAGCGATCGAGACTTGCGCGAACAGTGCGCCTCCGGGTGGCACGGTAGCAGAACTCGGTGTTACCGAAATAGAAAAATCGGGCGTTTGAGTTTGAGAGAAGCCTCCGCCGCCGGACGAGCCGCCACAGCTGCAAAGGAGTCCGGCCAGAACCATTGCTGCCACTACATAATCAAAGCGGCGCACTTAAACGTACCTCGTCCGAAATAGCACGACATTCTATACCGGGTTCCATTGAGCGCACACAGCATTCGCCGCGGAAACCTTTCCCCATGAAAATTGCTTTGGCTAAAGCGGATCATCGAGCCGCCGTGTCAATTCTCCGCAGCTGGCCGTGAGTGCCTGGCGAAGCCGAGTGAGGTGGCTTCGCCACGTAGGGCCAAGAGAAGGGCGTGATTTGATCTACCGAGGATGGCAAAGTCACAACTGTAAGACCCGATGCCGAAATTGCGTATATCGTCTCTTGATTCGGATCGAGTGCAATGGTCCCGGCGGTAAGGTCGCCGACCGGCAAAAGTTCGGGCATTAGAAGCCGGCCTTGCAGGGTGGCCGTCTGGGTGCTGAAAAAATCAATGGAATCAGCCAGGGGATTGAGCAGGGTTGTTCCGCTGGCGCTGAATATCGCTCCCGTGCAGAAAGACTGATCGGGAGGCGCCAGGTCGGGATAAACCGTGACGTCGGTGAAGTGCAGTTTCCGATCAAAGAACGCCGCGTAGTTGCCTGCATAGCCCACGTCACCTTCTAATGCCGCGAAGAGGCTCCCGTCGTTGGATACAGCCACGTCGGTCCAATATATGCCCGACAGGCTTTGCGCACTGGCCCCCGCCGCTGCGCTCCAGGTTGTAAGCGTTCCAGAAGAATCCTGATTGACGCCTGCGACATAACTTCCATCCGGGGTCGCAACAAATCTCGATGGCACCCCGCTAAAAAGCTTGGTTGTAGCATACGTGTTGGTAGCAAGATCGAATGCGATCGGCGCTCCGCCGTTCGCTATGAAAGCTTTGCCCGTCCTGGTCGTTACAACGTTCTCAAGAGTTCCTGAGTTGGGCTTCACCGAGGTCGTAACGCTCTGGGAGGGATTGTCGGGATCAAAGACCGTCAGGGTATTGGCCGTGGCATCAAGTACAACCATCTCCGTGCCGTCGGGCGTCAGAGCCATGGAAACATAGCCAAATCCTCTCGAACCACCGGGAATCAAAGGATTCTGCCACTGAAGAGTAGTGCGATTGAGGACCTGTATTTCATTGCTCTGCAACGCATAGAGCAAACTGCGATGTGTGTCATAGAGTATCTGCACAAAACTGCTGGTCGCGGGAATGATCTTGGCAAAAGGAATATAAGTCACAGCGTCTTTCAGTGTACCGGTGCCATTGACGCTCGTAATGGTAATGTCGGCCGGACCAGGCGCCCCATTTGGAAGTTGGAGAAAGAGTTCCTGCAGTATGTAGTTCGCGTTTGGATTAACGGCCGCATTCGCCACATTCTGCCCACCGACGGTTATGGTTGGAGCCGCGAAGGGCCCATTCAACATTCCGAATCCGAATAGACCCATGACTGGATTTCCGATGGGTGGTATGAGCGTCGAAGTCGGCGCGGCCACGTCAACTCCATACACAAAATTTTGCGGTTCCGTGAAGGTTTCTCCGTCCAGTTGACTGAAAACTAAGTTTACCGGCCCTGCTACGTTCGACGCAGGCACTTGTACCGCAGCGTTGTTGGTCCCATCGGAGACAAAAGGTGCAAGCTGGCCGCCAAAGGTAACAGAGGTTCCAGTAGGAATCCCTCCGCCGTTAAGAGTGACGCCAACCGACTGGTTCAGCATAATCACCGACGGGTTTGGCCCAACTCCTCCAAGGAAATCAAGCGCATCGGTACGTGGTGAGCTGCAGTCTAAAAGGCCGACTCCTGCTACGGCCGACAAAAATGCCTGCTGTGCGTTGCCCACCCACAAAAGGTCGGATTCGAACTGCGTCTGTGTGCCAAAGGCCGAGATTATGTGACCGACTTCGGTGAACGTACTGGTGTTGAGCACATCTACGACTGACCCGGCCGACGACAGCTCCCAATAAAGCAAGCTGCCGTCGGAACTGTACTGCGTATTGTAGTGCTCAAAAAATAAGCCGGAATCGGGAGCCTGGCTCGCAGTTCCCAGAGCGCTGAAAGCGCCATCGTAAAAGGAGACCGATTGCGAGGATACAACTGCGAACTGTGTCCCGTTCGGATTTACCGCGATGTCCTGAACTCCAAAAGGGGCGCTGCTGACGGGACCGGCCGAAGAAATGAAGCTATCGGTTGCGGAGCTATAGATGTACAACTTGTCGGCGGCGTAGACCGCCCAATTGTGATCGGCGCTCCGTTTCAAGTTATCAATCTCAAATGAAAGGGAAGGCACATAAAACGGCATGCTGAATTGGCCGCTGCTCGAATTCCATTCGATGATGGCTTGTCCGCCGTATATGAAAATATCTCCGCTGGCAACTCCGAAGTCCTTACCCATGAACAGCACATTGCCGTTCGCCATCGCTACCGGAATAAGGAGCACTACAGTACTGAATTGCTGGGTAAAGTTCGGCGCCAGGTAATGCGTTACGGCTAATGTGTTTTCGTCGATGGTGTAGAAACCCTGTGTAAAGGTCCCTACCACCAAAGTCTTGCCATCCGGCATCTGGTCAATTCCAAAAGGCTGAGCGATCGGAATGCGAGCCTGCACTGACAGACTACTGCCGGTAAGCACGTCTACTTCATTCAAAGCCAGATTGGTGGCAAACAAAAGTTGCCGCGACTCGTCATAGAACGCCTTGACGATATTTCCGCCAGTCGTGTTAAACGGTACCGAGATCGGAGCGGCCATTTGTATCACGTCCAAGGCAAGAGCGGCACTGGCCTGTAACGAACCTGAGTTTCCAGCAATCGACACCTGAACGTTTCCAGGAGTTGCCTTCGCGGCGGCCGTTAGAATCAAGGCCCCCGGACTATTGGCGCTTACACTCAGAGATGACGGCGAGGACGTAACACCAGATGGAAGGCCCGTGAGCGTAACCGTCACCGACCCAGAGAAGCCGTTCTCTGGCGCAACTTGTACTTGCACATTCTGCGTTGCGCCCTGGGACAAGTCGATTTGACTAGGGTTAAGGGACAACGTGAAACTCGGTGCCGACAAGGGCGAAGGCGAGATGGAAGAACCGCTCCCGCTCCCACCGCAGCCAACAAAGAACGTGGGAAATAGAAGTAGGCCACACCAAAAGGCTCGAACATATATTCTGGCTGGAGAGTAATACATATCGGTATCCAAGAAGCGAAGAACTGTACCGCGACAATCAAGCTTCCCGCGAGATTTCAGGTCGGTCGAAATCGGTCGGGCCACTTCTTCAGTGCTCAGGATGCTGGGCAGACGTTGCACCTTCTTGGGGGTACGGAGTCTCGGCGATATTCCATGGCTTCCTCAGCGTCTTGCTCTAGAAGATCGCAAAGCGGCGAGGTGCTGCGTCACAGTGCTCGGTGCTAGCTTTCGTCGGCGAATAGATGGGCTTGATACTGGGGGATGTGCCCCTATTCTAAGTGGTTCCGAGGGGGGAAAGTGTAGGGAAAACTCGGCAACGAAACACAGGAAACACTCTATAGTAGTCTGAGAGTAATTACAACGCTCGAGTTCCTCGAGCATCATTTCGCAAAGGTGGGTCATAGATTAGATTAGCTCCTTAATAACCCCACCTTATCCCTACCCACGCACGCTCACACACACTGCCCACACCTGGCACGCGAGAGCAGCTGTAATGTAATGCTGGGTAAATTGTCACGCCGAGCTGGCGATCCATCGAAACTTCGCCTTACTATAAGCCAACAGCAACCGGTCGTTTTGGTATTCGGCAGCTACAGATGACCGCCATTCCGGCGGGAGGCTCCTGCTCTTAATAAGCTTTACGAACAGCAGGTTTTGTCGTTTTCGTTATCTTCGGGGTAGTGCTCATCTGGGTGGCCCTCGAAAAGGCACTTACTGGGCGCTTCCAGAGGTCCTGCGCTTGGCGCTCCGACTCCATCGTGCTGTTTTCCTTTGAAGTTGATCCGCAGCAATAAACCGGTCCCAGACCCACCCGCGGGGAAAACCGAGGTTTTCTAATCCAAGGTAGCTTCAAGACAAACAGTCTGGGGTTCCATCGATCCAAAGGTTAGTCTGGCACCTCGCCAAATCAGCTCAAACAAATCAGTTGAGAGAATCGGCCTCCGATCAAGTTCCCAGAGCTGATCCAGCCTGTCATGAAATTGTAATGGTTGCTATCACGGGTGCGTTGCGTTCTTGGCTGTTTACATACGGAAGCGCATCCCAGTGACGTTTGGCAGACGGCGAGTAATGTCAAAGACAAGGTTGTTTTTTGCTAGCTAGCCCGAAAACTGAAGACGAGAGAGCATTCGTCGCCGGGGCTTGCGTGCGGAAACTTGGGATCGAGTTTCCGGCCGTGCTCGACGAGTTTGGCAATTCGACCGAAACAGCCTACACGGGGTGGCCGGACCGGATCTGTTTGATCGACTCGCAAGGCCGCATCGCGTACAAAAGCAAACCTGGCCCCTTTGGATTCAAACCTGAGCAGTTGGCAATGGCACTCTCCCGGACGTCACCGACCCGGGCAAGTATAGCGAAGAGCAAAGGCCACCCGTAGGGGTGCCGGCTCAACGCCTTTCGGATCGACGAAATGACGGGTGCGGAGGGACTCGAATCCGCGGCCTCGTGCCGGAGCGCCGCCCGGTCACCACACGGCAGAGGGGGCAACTTAAGGCGCGGAATTGACACGACAAGGTGTCCCAAAATCCCCGCACAGCGTTTGGACACTCGGGCCCACCCTGAACCCGTCTGCGAGCCAAATCCGCTAAATCGACTGCCTGAAAGTTACCCAAGTAAAAAATTCCATTGGAAACTTCTCCTCGCACCAGTTTGAGAGCCGACCCAAAGCGTCGTTGGTATCGAGTCAATCTTCGTATTAGCGCACTGCCGATGCAGCGCTTGCACGAGCGAAGAACCCGCTCACGTTTGTGATCTTGCGTTCCACGCAGTTGAAGATTGATCCACAACACCCGACCCGGCTTTCCAAACTTCAGCCCTACGTCCCTCACGAACACTTCGTGCCGTTCGAATGATTTTGGTCCCCTATCAGATTGCGCGCCACTGGGCGCTGGGTTACGCCCATTGTGTCAAGCCAAGCGGCGTAGAATCGAGATTAGAGGGAAAACCGTGCAAGTAGTAGCAGGAGTCGATCTCGGCGGAACTGCAATCAACTATACGTTGGTGAACCGGGAAGAACAGTTTCTGATCGAGACGTTATGCGAGCATCCGGCACTCTCGAAGCAAGGACCAGAAATCTGCCTCCAGCAGATCGCAGATGGTCTCAAGATCGCCACCGACTTGGCGGGTGTTGCGCTTGGGGACGTAGTCGCCATCGGCCTCGACACTCCGGGCCCGGCCAGTGCCGCAGGCCAGCTCAGTGCGCGAGGTTCAACCAATTTTGTGCACCCCAAGTGGGCGGGATTCGATATCCGCGAAGGTCTGGCGCACAAGCTCGGCATGCCCGTGTCCTACTTGAATGATGCCAATGCAGCCGCGCTCTGGGGACACTATTCGATATTCGGAGCCAACAGCCGCGAAACATCGGTTTCCGACGTCGTCGGTACGGGCAACGGCGGCGGCATCATCCTCGACGGCAACGTCGTGAAGGGCAAAAACGGATTCGGAGGAGAACTCGGCCATGTGCTGATTCCCTACCAAAGCATCATCGGCATTGGCGGGATCGAGCCACACTGCAACTGTGGACGAATCGGCGACCTCGAGTCGCTCTGCTCTCTAACCGCAATCGAGAAGACTCTCTTGCCGTATTATCTGCAGCAATATCCGAGCCATGAGTTGGCAAAGGTGGGATCGCATCAGGCGGCCAAACTCGTTCGCGGCCTCGCGGATCAAGGCGATCCTATGAGCACAGAGATTTTCCGGGTTCAGGCTCATGCCCTGGGACTCTTTTTCGACGAAATGGTGAATACCTTCGACCCTGACGCCTTGATCATTGGTGGCGGTGTCCTCGAAACCAGTCTTGAATTCCAGCGCTGGTTCCTGGCAGAAATCCGCGTCGGGATGCCGACCCAGCGGGCCGAGCAGGCCAACATTCCCATCCACGTCATGCCGAATGGCGACACCGCCGGGGCACGAGGCGCGGCCTTAGAAGCCTTGAAACTTGCGAGGCAAAGCGGTCTCGCATAATCGGCGGTAGGCTTCCGATACTCCTCCAGGCACTCAGAGGTGCCCCCCCAACCGGCGAGATTTCGACCCGAGCTCTATCCAATTGGCGAAATCAGGTTACGCTCACCGAGAATTGGCCGACTTTCGGCCAAGGGTCAAAACGCGCGATATTTCAACAGTGAAGGCTGGCCAGGGGATGAGCAAAAACCGCGCGACAACCGGTAGGAACCCGGGAGTATTACTTGGGCGCTCGGGCCATGTCTCGAATCTGGTTCAAATATCCAACATAGACCGGAATCGGAATGTCGGGTGAGTCGTCATCATTCAGGAAGTGCTCCAATCGGATCTCCGGCGGAATCGACGAGATCACCTCGCGAAAACGCGCCATCCGCAGATATTTCACACGCCAGATTTCTAACATCAAAGAACGGAATTCATCGCTGATGAAGCCCATTCTGCTCTCCAAGGTAGATCGCGTCAGAATGGTGCTCGGTCAGTGTCTTGCGTATGGCATCGTCCGCCGACGAGATGTACACCTTCGTTACTGGGATACCAGTTAGAGAGCACCCGGGCCGCGATCGATGGTGAAGCACTCCAGCAATTCAATGAGTGCTTCCACTTTTCCTGTACCGCAAGGAACGCCTCGGCATATCCAGCGGGAACCGGTTCTTTAACAGCTGCCAACGCTGTTACCAGGTCTTCGCGGGTGTGTGTCACCAGCGTCTCCAGCGGTCCCTCATCGACCATGGAGACGACGCGGCTTTCAACTCCCCGGCGCAGCAGATCTCGCATGGCAGCCTGGCGCTGTTCTCATTGATTCCTGCATTCGATCTCCAGCGCTGATTTTGAGAGTCGATATAGGAAAACATTTCCTTAAGCGATTTGAACTTGAGGAAACCGTGAAGAGCGAATGTGATCGGATGACCATCCTTCAACAACAGCGTTTCGCGCTGTCAAAAGGGTTTGGCCGAGCAGTAATTGGGTACGGTCGTTAGACCCATCGGATTGTCGATTGCGGTGAGGTCGGCTGGCTTTTCCTTCCACTCACAACGCCCTTTCGCAAGATCTTCTCGCTTCTGC
>DATNLE010000306.1:0-1893 GCA_035603035.1 Candidatus Acidiferrales bacterium
TCGAAGATTTGTCGGGTATTCAATTTATTTGCCGTAATACTGTGGAAATCTCTTCTTAGTGACAAACGTGTGTTTATATCACATGTTAGTAACTAACGCTAGTTCCAGCCGGACGTCGAACGGCGTTCCGCTTAGTACCTGTTCTGCTGTTCGAAAATCCTTCGGGGATTCTCCACCAACATCATGTGCAACTGCTCCTCGCCGACTCCTTTCCGCCGCAGCGCAGGCAGCACGTCAGCATGGATGTGCAGGTAATTCCACTTGGGAAGGGCGGAGCGAACGACGCTTTCCGGTAGCCAGTGCCAAAAGCACATCGCGTCGTGAGACAGAACCATTCTGTCTGCATGCCCTCGTTCGCACAGAGTGGCAACGGTATTGACGCGAGACTCAAAATCCAGAATGACGTCGACGCCAAATCTGTCCATTCCGATATACGAACCGTTGCGAATCAATTCCTCGAGATAGTCGAGGTCGGTGGTGTCTCCGGAGTGCCCGATCACCACACGCGTCAGATCCACGCCCTCTTCACGAAAAATGCGCTGCTGATCGAGTCCCCTGCGGAGGCCGGCATGCGTGTGGGTTGATATCGGCACGCCTGTTTGTCGATGGGCATGCGCGATAGCACGCAGGACGCGCTCCACATCGGGAGTGAGCCCGGGCTCGTCGGTACAACACTTCAGGATTCCCGCTTTGACGCCCGTATCCGCGATTCCTTCTCGAATGTCCCGAACGAACATTTCCGTGAGTGGCTCAGAGCCAGAAGTTCCGTCGGGCTTGCGCAGATGGAAATAAAAAGGCAAGTCTCGATACGTGTAGATGCCTGTCGCGACAATGATATGAAGCCCCGTCTGTTTCGCGACCCGCAGGATACGAGGGATACAGCGACCCAGACCCAGTACGGTAAGGTCGACAATAGTATCCACTCCACGTGATTTGAGATCGTTCAAGCGGGTCACAGCGTCGGCGACACGTTTTTCTTCGCTACCCCATTCCTCCGGATAATTCTGTTGGATTTCGGTGTCGAGAACGAAGATGTGCTCGTGCATCAGCGCAGTGCCAAGCTGCGACGAATCCACCGGGCCTCGAGCGGTCTGAACGGTTGCCAAGCGTCATGCTCCCTGCTGGCGTGATTCACGACTCAATCAGTTTCGCGATTCGCCTAAATGTGCAGAAGGCGGATGGCCAATCCCGCCAGCGCGCCGCCCGCTAGCGTCCCAATCAGCGAAATTGGCGCGTACCCCCAATCGGAGCTACCTTTACCCGCAATTGGGAGAACCGCATGGGCGATCCGGGAACCAAGATCACGCGCCGGGTTCATGCTTGTGCCGGTCGGCCCAGCCAGCGCAAGTATTAGTCCCCATACCAATGCGGCAATCAAAACCGGGCCGAAGCCGGCCGGCAAATTGGCGCGCGTCAGAATACAGACCGCAACGAACACGAGTAGAGTGGTGGGAATAATTTCGCTAATGAGATTTGTCGCTTTGTTGGGAATGGATGGGTGACTGCAAAAGCAGCCGAGCTTTAACGTGGGGTTAGTTGTGGCAGCCCAATGTGGAAGGAAATGAAGCCAGACGAGAACCGACCCGGCAAACGCTCCCAACATTTGAGCGGTGATGTACGGCACGAGCTTGGAAAAATTGCCACTGGCGACGGCCACGCCCAACGTCACTGCGGGATTGATGTGAGCGTCGCTGCTTCCGCAGGCCAGAGCAGTGAAGATGCCAGCCATGGCGGCGATGGCCCAGCCCGTGGATATCGAAATCCATCCGCCGCCTTCTGCCTTGGAGCGCGACAGAACCACGTCGGCGATTACGCCATTGCCGAGCAGAACCAGAACCATGGTTCCCATGAATTCGCCGAACATCGGTGATTGCATTCGATTCCTCGCAAGCG
>DATNLE010000314.1:0-1592 GCA_035603035.1 Candidatus Acidiferrales bacterium
CCCGGACGTTGTTGGCACCTTACAACCCGGTCTCCCGGACGTCCCGAGAACTCTGAACTGGGTCCATTTGGCCTCAAGATACCCCGTTCGTGTGCGCGTATCCAACCCACCTTCTGATTTGTTTCGAATTGGTGAGTCAGCCATCGTCACGATTCGCGGAGATTGAAAATGGCCTCTGCTGCACAAAGCCTATACGAATCACCCCACGCTCTGACTTGGTTCCTGGAATTTCTCAAGGAGGAGTTAGCTCCATATCCGGGGCGAGCAGGAACAATAGCGCGGATGGTGCTGGCTGCGACTCTGGTCATGATTATTTGCGTGACCTTTCGTATTCCCTATGCGTTCGAAGGCGCGATTTATACATTTATCGTTTTGCGCGAGAGCCCCAGGGCCACGCTGCAATCAGCTGGAGCAGCACTCCTCTCTGTGGGAATTGGCGCAGCCTATGTCTTGATTTCGGCTGGGTTTGTTATCAGCGTTCCGATCCTGCATTTTCTCTGGGTCATTGGTTCGTTCTTTCTGACTTTTTATGCCCTCAGTGCGATGATCAATTACGGCGCAGCCTCGACGTTCGCCATTATGATCGCGGTCGCCGTTCCTATATGGGATCGCCATGTATCTGCCGAAACTAATGTGGAAGATACGCTTTGGCTCACATTGGCGGTATCGATAGGAGCCGTGATTTCGGTCGCAGTAGAACTGGCGTTTGCCCGTGTAAATCCGGGCGACGATATTGTGTTGCCCATCGCCGAACGATTGTCCGCGGTAGAGAGTTTGTTAGCTTGCTACGCCGAGGGCTGTCCCCCAGACAACGCAAGCAAAAATAAGGTCATCAGGTTCGGGATGCTTGGAACATCGAGCTTGCGGCGCCTCCTCCGGCGCTCTGACTATTCGGCTCAATACAGGGTGCAAATGAGTGGTGTTGTTGCGCTGGTTGGAAGGCTCGTCGACATTACCGCCACCCTGACTGAACTTAGCTTCGAGCCTACCGAGAGCGATGAGAAGCAATTGCGTGCTTTGGGAGCCACCATCGCGATCATTCGCACTGATCTAATGAACCGGCGACTTTCAAGCTCCATTCACTTTGATTCTGACCATGCCTTCTCCCATGTTCCGTTATTGACCGAAATGCAGAATATAGTTTCCTTCATTCCTCAAGCGTTTAGGGACTCTGAGTCAATGAAAGTGCACCTGCCCGCTTCACGCGACATGTCGCGATCGAAACTTATGCATCAGGACGCATTCGTTAATACCGAACACCTTAAGTTCGCACTGAGAGGGTGCTTGGCAGCTAGTGGCTGTTACATCATTTACAACTCCATTGCCTGGCCGGGCATTGGCGCGCCCGCGATGGCCACGTGCCTGCTGACGGCCGTTTCAACGGTCGGAGCGTCTCGTCAAAGGCAGATCGTGCGCTTCGCTGCCTTCGTGGTGGGCGGGTTTCTTATCGGGATAGGCTCGGAGATATTCATTCTGCCGCACATCGATTCGATTCCTGGATTCACGATTTTCTTCACACTGGTCATAGCACTCGCCGCTTGGTTCATGACATCAAGCCCGCGATTGTCATATTTCGGATTTCAGATCGTTGT